>DHIO01000033.1:0-249 GCA_002403855.1 Acidimicrobiia bacterium UBA4744 | reverse complement strand
CTCCGAACCGGCTGTGGGTGGCCGACCTCACCTATGAGCGCACCTGGTCAGGGTTCGTCTACGTGTCGTTCATCACCGACGTGTCCAGCCGCCGCATCGTCGGATGGCAGGCCTCAAGTCCGTTGCGCTCCGACCTGGCCCTCGACGCGTTGGAACAAGCCATCTGGTATCGCAACCGGGCCGGAGCCAACCTCGACGGGCTGACCCATCACTCCGACAGGAGCGTTCAATACCTGTCGATCCGGTACA
>DHIO01000021.1 GCA_002403855.1 Acidimicrobiia bacterium UBA4744 | reverse complement strand
CCTGCAAGGGGTCGGGGAAGGGCGGCGCATCATGCGCCGTCCACTCCACCAAGCAGGGGGGACTGCTATGCGACGCAAAGTGACTTCTATCGTGGTTTCGGCCATCGTGATAACCGTCATGGCGGTGCCGCTGCCGGCCGGTGGGGTGGCCGGGTTTGGAGATGTGGACGCCGGGAAGTTCTACACCGAACCGGTNNTCGTGGATGGCCGCTCAGGGGATCACCACCGGCACCACCCCCACCACCTACTCACCCGATGATCCGGTCACCCGGGGTGAGGTAGCTGCTCTGCTGCACCGTCTGGCCGGCGAACCGGACGCTCCGCCTCCCACTCAGTTCCCGGATGTGGTGAAAGCGTGGCAGATCACCCCGGTCGGGTGGATGGTCCAGCAGGGCATTACTACCGGCACCACCGCCACCACCTTCTCCCCCGATGACACGGTGACTCGGGCTCAGATAGCGGCGTTCTTCTACCGCTACAAAGGATCACCCCCGGTCACGGTCGACCCCAACCATCCCGCTATCCCCGAATGTGAAGCCCAGGTACCCGGCCCTGCTACCACCGGCACCCTCACCATCACCCTCGACACTCAACTGATCCAGAACCACAACGGGAATATCGTGATCGGTGCCGATAACGTCACCCTCGACTGCGCCGGACATACGGTCACCGGAAACGGATCAGGCACCGGAATACTGGTGGAAGGTCGAACGGGAGTCACCGTCCGTAACTGTGATGTGTCGGGATTCCAGTTTGGGATCTTCCTGGAGAAGTCGACCGGCAACACAATCGAGGGCAACCAAGCCCTTAACAACAAGGGCGGGTCTGACGATTTCGCCATCGGCATCTACCTGTCGGAATCCAACGGCAACACCGTTCGTGACAACGAGGCGACCGGAAACGGCAGAAATGGCATCTTCCTCGGCAAGTCCGACAGCAATCAGGTGGTTCGCAACTTGACACGAGCCAACGGAAAATCCGGGATCATCCTCATCGAATCCGCGGACTCGAACACCGTCGCCAACAATGAAAGCCGAGACAACGGCGGCGGTGGAATCTGGGTCGGAAACTCCTCGAACAATCGAATCGAGTCGAATGAAGTGCACGACAACACATGGGCTGGGATCACCCTCAACAACTCCCACGACAGCATCCTCACCGGCAACAACGCGACCGGAAACGGAGAACACGGAATCCGGCTCGAGGGCGGGTCCAGTTCAAACACGGTGACGGCCAACAACGTCTTCTCGAACGGCCAAGACGGGATAATGGTTTGGGAGTCCATTGGCAACGTCATCAGCGACAACATCGCCCTCGACAACTCTGACTTCGGACTCGTAGACGAAACGACCGGCGGGACGGGCACCGCCGGAACCGACAACACCTACACCAGCANNCGTACGGTCTCTGCTGGGGGTAGGCGCTCAGCGCCGACGGCTGGACCAGCGACAGGCGGGGCCAAGCTCGACGTTTGACGGTGGGTTGGTTGCCCTATCAGCCGACCGATCAGCCCGGGACCGCTCTCGTTTCTGATGCTTGGTCGCCTCACCCGGGCCAGGATGAGTCGATTCCCTCCAGCACCTGGGGAATGGTTTTTGACCCGGCGACCAGGTCGACGATCCCGGACCAAAAAGTGCCTGATCCTACTTCGGAGGGCATCAGGTCTGAGCCGTCGAAACGGAACAGGTCGGCCAGGATGGCCTCCCGGAGGATGTCGGCCCAGGAACCAACCAGCTCATTCGGGTAGAACGAACGGTCGAAGCCGGTGTGCGGCAGCAGCCAATCCCCGCTGGGGGCCAAGACCGCCTCACCGAACCGGCTGCTGAGCATGAAGTCGATCAGATTCTCGGTTTCGGGAAGGTCGTTCAACGCGGCCACGTACTCGGCGCCGCCGATCGCCGCCTCGCTCAATTCTGGGTCAACCGACGGGAACTTGAACGTCAAGAAATCGTCCAGGTCGGCCCCNNACCGCTCGAAGGCGGCCTCCACTCGGGCGTCTGTGAAGGGCACACTGTGATCAACCCACCCGTCGTAGACCGTCGATCCTTCGGTACCCAACAGCAGGTCTTCGACCCAGTCGGTTCCTATCCAGCCCGTTGCTGCCTCGGATTCGATGTAGTTGCACCAGGGTGTTTCCCCGTCGGCCACCATCTGGTCGCTGAGCGCGGTCAGCTCGGCGAACGTGGTCGGGGTTTCGTATCCGCGGTCGTCGAACTGGGCCGGCTTATACCAGACCAACGACTTCAGGCTCGCGACCCGGATCGGCGCCCCCAACACCGCACCGTTTGGGTCTTTCGCCGAATCGATCAGGTAGTCCCCGAACGCCTCATGCAGCTCGGCGGGTTCGACCATCTCCACCAGGTCGACCAGTTGATCGTCGACCTCGAAGAGGAACCCGGGCCAGGGAACGATGATGACATCCGGCGGGTCGTCACTGGAGATCAGATTCAGTAGATCCTCGAGGTCGAGATACCGGCTGTAGATGACTTCGAACCCTTCTCCCGCCGAGACCGTTGACAACTCCGCTACCAGCGCATCCCCAGCCACGCCATCCGGGCCGACCACCGTCACCGGCTGGCCTTCCCCCGGGCTAGGCGCCGCTGCCTCCACTGCGTTGACACTCCACGGACTCAGGAACATCCGCCCCACGTACTGATCGGCCATCGGGTCGACATCGAATTGGGGGCACAACACCCCCGAAGCCACTCCCCGATTACCGGTGTGCTTGAACGCCTTCACCAGCGAAGCGTCATACCGGGACTCGAATCCGGCATCGAACAACGCCGGGTCGTAGACGAATCCCAGCCGATCGGCGATCACGGCGGCAACCTCAGCGAACGATTCCATGCTCGCCTGCCCCGACACTGCCGTCGGGTCGGTCGCCAGGTGCTCACAGATCGCCCGCCCAATGTCGAGGATCTCCCCATCGGTGAGGCCGGGAACCTCACCCCCGTGGTCGCGAGCCGAGCGGTCCCAACCGTCCCTGACGAACTCCACAAACGTCGCCTCCAGCTCAGGATCGATGAGCGGCTTGGCCGTGGTGGACGTTGTTCCCTCACCTGCGGCGGTCGTGGTGGTCTCGGTCGTGGTCGTTGTTTGAGCCTGGCCGGTGGTGGTTACCGGTTCGGAGGTATCTGCCTCGCAAGCAGCAGTCGCAACGAGCAGGAAAAGCGCAATCACCAACGTGGCGGAGCGTCGCATCATCGCCCCCTTCCCCTCCCTCCACGGTCATCGTACGCCCAGCGATGTGGCGGGGATAGGGGTCAGGGCCGCCACCTAGCGACCCTCCCGTACCTGCCCCTACCGCCATCGGCCGGGCCGCCCGCTTGCCGCACGACGGTGGCGATTTCTGTGAACCTCGTGGACTTCGTGAACGTTTGATCACACCGGGATAGATTCCGCCACCAGGACGTCAACCCGGCGGGCGACCGGGAGTCGCTTTCAGGTCCACGAGGTCCACGACCCTCACCGGGCCTGTCTTGCGGGGCGCTCGGGAATGGCGGCACCTCCAGCGCTATCGGCCGGCTGGGAGTTGACCACCGACAGTTGTGGGCTTGTTCCGGCTGGCGCGCTCGATCTGCCGGCTATCTCTCGGTCTTGGCATTGGCCGTGGGGGTGGGGTGTCCGTGATTGTGCGTGCCTTGCCCGAGCTGGAGGACCCTTCGGCCCGATATCGGCAGAGTTGCGCCGATTGCCGCCTATACGATTGGGGACGTGCCGGTTTGGTCGTTTTTCTTGGCACTTCTGGGGGCTTGCGGACATTGACATAGTGAGGAGATTCTCACATGGTGAGAGGTGGAGGCACGATGAGTGACCGGCGCCGCTTCGAACGGGTCTACGCCAGCCACTACGAGGCCGTGCTCCGCTATTGCCTCCGAAGAACCAACCGGGAGGACGCGTTGGACGCGACGGCGGAGACGTTCTCGGTGGCGTGGCGGCGACGGGCTGACATGCCTACCGACCGGGAGTTGCCCTGGTTGTATGGGGTGGCCCGCCGGGTGGTGGCTAATCAGCGGCGATCGGTGAACCGCTGGAAGACCGTATCGGTCCGTGTGCGGGTGGCGGACAACGATCCGACCTATGAGCCGGAACCACAGGTGGTTCAGAATCAGGAGATCCGCCACCTGGTGGCGGCGTTGGCTCGCCTCAAGCCGGCCGACCAGGAGGTGATCCGCTTAGCGGGGTGGGAGGAACTGGGGCGCGACGAACTCGCGATGGCTCTGCAGTGCACGCCTAACGCGGTCACCAAGCGACTCAACCGGGCCCTTGATCGCCTGGCTGGCGAGTTGGGGGTGGAGGAGCGAGCTCGGGGCCGTTTCTTCGGAAGCGGGGAGGTGGCGAGTTGACCGACCGTGACGATCTGCTGCACAAGGTAATGGCCGCGAACCCGCATCCCAAGGAACAGGCGCTGCCAGCCGGTTTCGGCGAATTGCGTCCACCGCTAGCCCTCCTGATCAGCGAGGGAAGGGTCACGGACACTCCAACGGAACCGCAACCAGCCCTCCCCGAACCGCACCTCCCCTTGGCCGTGCACAAAGACGAGCTCCTCAGGATCGAAGGGAGCCAAGACATGGACACTCAGACACGGACCGAAGATCGACGCCCGGAGCGAACGCCGCAACGAAGAGTGGCGGCCGTTACGTTCGCAGCGGTCATCTTGGTGGCGGGTGTCGTAGCCGGGATCGCACTGCTGGTCGGCAATGCGAACCAGGAAACGATCGCCCCCGAGGGGAACGCGGAGATCGCCACAGTCCACGCGGTGATCGACGCTTGGAACACCTCCGACGTCGACGCCTACGCCACCTACTGGGCCGAGGGTGCCAAAGTGGAAGGGCCCTGGGGCGTCGTCTACGTTGTCGTCGGCAGCCCCGAGATGGAGCAGGCCATGACCGAACGCCAGGCATGGGGGGCTCAGATGACGCTATCCGACTGCGAACTGATCGACCGGACAGTGCATTGCGTAGAAACGTTGGACGATCCGATCTACCGCGACAAGGCCGGCCTGAGCTATACCAGAGAAGCCGACTATTCGTTCAACGAAGAAGGACTGATCACCGGCTGGACAAGCTACAACTCGAACTGGGACGACGTGGAAGCCTTCGGAGCCGCTCTCGGCACCTGGATGGAAGAGGCTCACCCGGAGGTTCTGGAGACCTACTACGTGCCAGATTTCCTGACACCGAAATACGAAAACTGGTTCACGTCGGAGGGAGTCGCCCAACTGTCGCAACTCGTCGACGAGTTCATCGCCCAATCCGACGTCTATCCACTCGCTCCCTAGGCGGTGCGCCGGTCACCGACAGATCAATGAATGGCCGGTCGAACCCGCACTGAGCACCAAATACGGCGCAAGAGCGAGCATGCCGCCGGATAGCGCCGAGCGGCACATATCGAGCGGGCCGTCACCCGGTAGACACCCCGGTTTCTTGCCTGGCCGTCGCACCGGCCAGCCGTCCGCCCACCGGCATTGATCGTGGGGATTTCTGCGACCTGCCCGAGTTTCACTAAGTACCCCCATACCCATCCCTATTAGAAAAACTCGTCAGAGGGGCGGGGCGCTGCCACGCTTGGACGGTGGCAGGCGGGTTGGTCGGCCGGGACTGAGGTTGTTGCCGGGCAGCTTCGCTCGCTCCGGGCTGGAAGGCAGAGAGGTACGAGATGCCCTTCAGGTTCGGGCCACATGCTCCTCTCTACTACCGCCACGCTCTGGGTCCGGTGGCCGGGCATACCGTTCCCTGGGACCGCGAAGCCCTCCGAAGAAGAGCGCCAGCCCGGTCAGGGCCAGTCCCAAACCTGCGCCGAACCCGATCCAGATGAAGGTATTGATGTTTTCCACCCTCACCCCCAACACCACATCGGCGCTCACCCAGCGGGCCGCGTCGGCGTTCATCATCACCACCGACCAAGTCCCCGACTCAACCGACCAATCCAACGTTTGCGTCCCAGGTCCTTCCACGGAGGCAACCCAGAACCCCTCCCCGCCGGGAATAGCCGGGGCGGAGATTCCCTCGGAGGATTGGTAGTCAACGTCAATGGGGTCCAAATCCAACCTGGTGACCTCGTCGTGAGCAACATCTGCCAGGTACGCCTCCACGTCCGAAGTGGTGGCGATACCCACGAACAAGTCACCGCCTGTGCTGGACGAGGCTGCGATCCGCAGGTCCACCACATCAGCGAACCAATCGACAAACCAGGTAGGGGCTTTGTCGAGGACATCACTATCACCGGTGATCGCAAACGAGGCCTGCTCCAGGCGATAGGTGTCGGAAACAAAGAAGTCGTCGGCGTCCTGATCGGCGGTGAGGATGGTGACCGCACCAGCGATCAGCGCCGCCGCGACCAGCATCCAGAACACCCCAGAGAGCACCGCAAAGACTCTGCCAAGCCCCATGGCAACCTCCCTTCCCCCTCCCTCCACCGACATCGTACGCCCGGCACCCCGGCGGGGATAGGGGTCGGCGGCGCTGCCGCCCGGAGTCGCACCGGGTGCCGATCCCCGGTGTTGGGGCGGTGGCGTGACCCGGCGGTCGGCGGTCCGGTCACTGCCAGAGCGGAGCGAACCTCTCTGTTTCAGGGTGTGGTGCGAACTCCGAGATCTGGTTGCCTATCCGAGGGCCGGTCGGGGATCGTAGAAGATGGTCTCCCGTCGGATCCCACCCTCGGCGAGTTCGAAGATCGATGCACCCCTCACCGAGAATGCGTCGCCCTCCCGGTTGGTTCCCGACCACACCCACGTCCCCGCCCCTCGGTCCTCACACTGGAAGAAGACCACATCGGAAAAGCTCACATCGGGCATCGAGAAGAGAGCTGCGAAGTAGCCGCGCAGGCGGTCGCTGGTGGTGATGGTTTCCCCGGCGGCAGTGTCTTCGAAGACGAAGCTGTCGAGGTACAGACCGACCAGCGTCTCGACGTCCAGGGCCTGCAGGGCTACTGCGGCGGCTTCGAGGTGATCGCCGGTCATCGGTCCTCCTTTCTGCGCTCATTGACGGTTAGCGCTCCGATCACCAAAGCTACGCCACACACCGCCAGCCAGGTTTGGTCCTCGCTGTCGTCGCCACCAGATGGCTTCCAGACGGGCGTTCCCATCACCGACCCGCACCGCCGCGACTTCTCGCAGCGTTCTATTCGTGCAGCGAACGTGAGAACCGCCAGGGACCTGCCCGCAGCACCACCGGGTGACAATCCCCGGTGTTTGGGTGGGGGCGTGACCAGACGG
>DHIO01000054.1 GCA_002403855.1 Acidimicrobiia bacterium UBA4744 | reverse complement strand
CGCCCGATTTCGAAGCCAGAACCATCAGTCCCCGTGCAGGGTCTCCCTGGTGGGCGCTACTGGGATCGAACTAGTGACCTCTGCCGTGTGAACGCAAAACCGATACCACCGGTCATCAACGGTTACCACCGAATATCCACGGTTGTCTGGTTTCTCACCACCGGTTATCACCGGTCATCACCGGTCATTGCTGGTTGTCATGTGGCCGCGGTGTGGTCGCGGGCGCTGGGTCGAGGCGGACACGAACCGCCTCGCCACCGGACTTGACGAAGACGCGGCTCGAGTCATATCTCTCGGCTAGCCCAGACTGAGAGTCTCCTATGTCAAGGTTTCTGGGGCTTGCACGAGCCGCCGGTTCTAGATGATCGACGTGCCGTAGCGCCCCATGCTCCGAGGTTACGGGCTCACTGAGATCCCAGTAGGTATTGATCGCCTGGCCTCGCTCACCTGCTGTCCTCAGGCAGCAGGCATAGACGACCGATAGTGAGCACTGACCGTCCATTGACGACCAGGGGATCTGCGCCGGCGGTCCGGCGCCTCCGTTGCTTCGTCAATGGTGAACGAAGGGAAAGAACTGCGATGGCTCTGGGCGAAGCGGCATTCCAGTCGGTACTCGAGGCCGCCAAACACGGAGCCGAGTGGGCGTGGAGCGCTCTCTATCGGAACCTGGCGGGGCCGGTCACCGGGTATCTGGCGAGCCGTGGCGTCTCAGATCCCGACGATCTGACCAGTGAAGTATTCCTTCAGATCGCAAGAGGGATCCAGAAGTTCAGCGGAGACGAGGAATCCTTTCGATCGTGGGTATTTGTCATAGCCCACCGCCGTCTCATCGACCGGCGGCGCTACAACGCCCGCCGGCCCCCCAGTTCCGAGCTTCCAACCGACGCATCACCGCATGTGGTCGGCGGGGACGTCGAGAAGGAAGCCCTCGACAAGCTCGGCGGTGCGGAGCTCAGCAGGGTCCTCGACCTGCTCACCGAGGACCAGCGGGAGGTCCTAGCTCTCCGCATCATTGCCGATCTCAGTTTGCAGGAAACAGCCCGCGTGCTGGACAAGAACGTCGGAGCCGTCAAGGCCCTCCAGCGGCGAGCCCTCCGAGCCCTCCGAGGATATTTCGAACGGCAGGGAGTAACCCTATGAGGCCCGTCGACGATTACAAGGGTGACATGCCCAAAAGCACCTTCTCGGAACAGGACATCGAACAGCTGCTTTCCGGCGGTATGCCGGAAGCAAGTGAACTTCAAGAACTTGTTCCGCTGGTCGAGCGGTTACGACTCGAGAGGAACCGTACCCCCGCGGAGGAGGCCGTGACCCGGTTTGCCGTCGAGGCGGCCACCATCGTCAGCTCGGCGAGTGGGTATGCGTCGACCAGCCCAAAGAAGGAGCTGCCCCCACCCAGGAGGTTGACCTTGACGCTGAGAAAGAAAATGGCAACTGTGCTCGCCGCCGTTGTCCTACTGACCGGGATGACCGGCGTGGCAGTTGCATCCGACCAAGCGGCTCCTGGCGATCCGCTCTATGGCATCGACCAAGCCCTCGAGAGCATTGGGATCGGCAACGGCGGAGTCGCTGAACGGGTTGCCGAAGCCCGTGTCCTTGCCGCCGAAAGCAAAGCGGCCGAAGCCTTGGCACATGCCGCCGAAGCAATCGCCCAAGACACGAACGTCGAGGATGCGTCAAACGCATCAGAAGCGCTCAGGAGCGCCGCCGAAGAGGTCCAGACTGGCAATGACGAAGCACAGTCACAGGAAATCCGCGATGCCGTAGCAGCCATGCTCCAACGCATGGCAGAACTCCTCGAATTAGAAGAGCTCGACGGTCAGGCCTTTGGCGAAGAAGTCTCCAGCATGGCCAAAGAACTCGGCGGCCCACCCGAACAGCTCCCGGCAAATGACGCAGCCGGTGAAGCCCATACCGGTGAAGGACCCCCCGAAGAACTGCCCGCCGGACCACCCGAAGGCCTGCCGGACGGACCCCCCGAGCAGGTACCCCCCACCCAACCCTGACCCAACCACCCACAGCCGAAAGGGAGGTCCCGGACACCTCGTCCGGGACCTCACCTCACGTCCAAACACTCGCGCCTGAACAAGTGCCCATCCGTGAGCGCTTTGATTTTCGCGATCGCAAGCTTTGCATGCTCAGTCAACACAACGTCTGCAGCGTCGGCGGGGAGTATGGAGAGCAGGAAGGGCGCGTCCTACGGATTCCCGTCGGTCAATGACTGGAAACCTGGCCCCGTTGGAACCCGACGGTGTTGCCATTTCGGCAGGTTCGCCGGGCAGGGGCCAGTGACTGGAGCACCCCGAGAAAGAGAGTTGTCTCAGCCTTGCTCGAGCCGGCTCCGCAGGGCCACGAGCGCCAGCACGAGCGTTGCCGTCCCGAGCGCCACCACCGTGGCCACGCCCGTGATGAGCGTCCCCCATTCCCATCCTTCGAGTATCAACGTCCTCATCGTTGCGAGCAGATACGTCATCGGGTTGTAATCCGCCGCGGTGGCCAGCCATCCGGAGAGGGCTTCTTGGGGGAGGAAGGCTGTCGTCAGGAATGCGAACGGAAAGAACAAGAGAACCCCCGCCGTCACGGCAGCCGAATTGGCCGTCTTCAGCGCGATCGCGTACAGAAATGCGGTGAAGGCGAGACCCCACAGACCGGCAATAAGGACAAACAGAACCAGACCGGCGAGTCCGGTGGCGAAACGAACACCGATGATCCACCCCAAACCGAGTACGGGCACTGTGAGACCGATGACCAGGACGAGATCGGCCATCATCATCCCGAGAACGAGTGCCGGTCGGCTGACCGGCGTGATGCTGAGGCGGTCGAAGTAGCCACTTCGAATGTCCAGGACGAGATCATGGGCTCTGCTGACGCCGGTGACTGCGAAGATGACGGCGACCGGCACCTGAAACGCCCGGAAATCGAGACCCGGGTAGAACCCCTCGGCAACTGATTCAAGGGCTCCGACGCTCACCAGCATCCAGAAGACCGGGATCAGCAGCGCGGGTAGCACCGATTCCAGATCGCGTGGTATTGCGCGGATCGACCGACCGGCGATGGAGCCGAGGTCACGAAGGAAGCCGGCTTGTCGCGCTCGTATCTCATTCATCTCTTTCGTCCGTTCCC
The DNA here is from genome assembly GCA_002403855.1 of Acidimicrobiia bacterium UBA4744. GTDB lineage: Bacteria > Actinomycetota > Acidimicrobiia > Spongiisociales > UBA4744 > UBA4744. The sequence continues at coordinate 27,559 of DHIO01000054.1, read as the reverse complement.
TCGGGTCGGGCGCCGGCCGATGGGATACGACCACCGGTCAGCTCGAAGAAGACGTCGTCGAGCGTGGCAGTCCGGAGGGTTATGTCACCCACTTCGACACCCAATCTGTGTAACTCAACCGCAATGGGTCCGACCACTGCGGCTCCGTCGCTTGCGGTCACGAGCAACTCGTCGCTCGAACTCTCGACCGATTCGACGCCTGAGATGTGCCGCAACGGGTCGACGATGCGACTTGACGCCCCCGGCGTTCGTACCACAATGACGTCGTTGCCTATCGAAGCCTTCAGCTGATCGGGTGGGCCTTCTGCGACCAGTACCCCCTCATGAATAATGCCGACGCGTCCGGCCAGCTGATCTGCTTCTTCGAGGTATTGGGTGGTGAGGAAGATGGTTACGCCGAGCTCAGAATTGAGCCTGATGATCTCGTCCCAAACTCGTCTCCTGCTCAGAGGATCGAGGCCGGCCGTGGGCTCATCCAGGAACAACACATCCGGGTTGTGAATCATCGCTGCAGCGAGGTCCAGGCGGCGTTGCATGCCGCTCGAGTAGGTCGAAATCCGCCTGCTGAGTGCCGCCCCGATATCAATGAGGTCTCGCACCTCGGCCAGTCGGCGGTCGACCTCGCTCCTCCGCAGTCCATACAAGCGCCCCTGCAGCCGGAGTAGTTCGATACCAGTCTGACGGGGATCGAGTGCGACTTCCTGGAGGGCGACTCCGGTACGAAGTCTCACCTGCCGGCGATCGGCGACCACGTCGAAGCCCGCGACGCGCGCCGAGCCCGACGATGGCACGAGCAGGGTGCACAGAATGCGGATGAGCGTCGTCTTTCCCGCCCCGTTCGGGCCGAGAAACCCATAGATCTCGCCCGCGCCGACCTCGATGGATAAGTCGTCAATGGCGTGGACTCCGTCGTAGTAGCGGTGGAGTTCGTTGATCGATAGCGCCGGGGTGACCATCGTTCCCAGGACCTTACTCCGCCGCGCTCGACGCAGCCGAGAAGCGAGCACCCGCCCATGGCGCGCATCAACGTTGTGAGTGAGCCTCGGGTATATTCGCCCTAGCGCCGGGCTCCTTGGCTCCGAGCAGGAGCTGGGAATGGGGAGGACATGAGCCAGAACCGCAAAGTCGCCGTGTTGTTGTGCGGTTACGGAGAAGTGGATGACTACGACGAGTTCATCGAGTACAACGAACGTTCGTTTCGGCTGCTCGTCTCGAAGTCGATCAAGTTCCCAGATTTTTCGATTCCGTTCCTATCGCGCCGCTTGGAGCGCCAGCAGCGCAAGGAATGGCACACTGCCAATCACTACCAGTCGCCCCACAACGCGATCTTCGAGCGACAGCGAGCCGGGATCGAAACGGAGCTCCAGAAGGTCTACGGTGCCGATGTCGCGGTCTTCAAGGCCTTCAACTTCGTTCCCCCGTTCCTGCCGGAGGACGTACTGGCGCAGATCAAGGCTGCGGGCTACGAACGCCTGCTGGTGTATCCGTGGCTGGTCGTAGATTCAGTGTTCACCAGTGGACTGGCTCTCGAGCAAATCAACGATGCGCTGGCGCCCGATCCAACCTGGGTCAAGGGCATGCGCTACCTTCCGTCGTTCTGGGAGCGGGAGGACTTCCAGGGGCGACTGGTGGAGCTCGTCGATGAGAGTATCGAGCCGCTGCTCGAACGACTGGCGCCAATTCAGGTCGGTGTGATGCTATGTCTGCACGGTTGTCCTCTGGGGAGTAAGGGGTATGAGACCGGCGTTCGAGAGAGCACGGCTCTCTACTACGCACTGCAGGAACAGCTGATCCACAAGTACCCGCTGATCACCCCAGGTTGGATGAACCACCCTGTGCCGGGCAAGTGGACTACTCCAGACGTCGATCAGGCCGCCGAGAACCTGATAACACTTGGAGCTAAGACCATCGTCTTCGTTCCGGTCGGTTTCGTGACCGAAAACCACGAAACACAGCTCGATATCGGGTACACGATCGACAAGATCAAAGACAAGGTCGAGTGTGTGCACGTCTCCACACTCAACGATGATCCGGCCCTCCTGGCGATGGGGGCGCAGTGGGTGACGCCCCTCATCGACGAGCTTCGTGCTTTGTGAATCGACCAAACCCGTTGATCGTCAGTCCTCGGTGAAGAAACGATTCCAGGCGTCGCGGAGCCGGGCCGGGTAGTGGAGATCACTGATTCCCTCTATGCGTCTCGACCGGTGCTCCTCGGCGATGTCCTCACGAATCCCGAGCAAGTAGACCACTGCGACCACCACCGCGAACCAGAACTCGGGACCGATCCCCTCCGTCCACCAGAACCAAGGTGCCAGCGGCAAGGGCCAGAATTCTCGGGCGACATAGCTGGATGTGAAGACGATCAGGCCAACGATCAGACCCGCGAGAACTCCAACCAGAATCGACACGGCATCGATGACTACCAGCGCTCCGAGCAGGACCGATTGACCTCGACCCCCTTTGAACCGCCACCACACCGGCCAGACGTGTCCAACCATGACTGCCGCCGCCATGACTGCGAACGATCCGGTATCCGGCTCCATGGTTCGCAGCAGTAACACAGGCACGAGAGCCTTCAGAGCGTCGAGCATGACAACCACGAGTCCCCACTTCCAGTTCGCACGATCGGTAACGGTCGAGGCGCTGACTCCCCGATACGTCCAGGTCTCATCGGACCCGTCCATCGGGTACTCCGTCACGCTCAGGTCTACGCCGGGGACCACAATGCGTCCGATAATCCGCGCAAAACTGATGGTTCCGATCGCATACCCCAGCAGTGCGACCACGAAGAGGTTCACGGGGTGACCGGGGGCTCGTAGTCCGGAGACTTCTTGAAGTCTGCCCCGTGCAGGTCGACAGAGGTTTCCGTGCCATCAATGATGACTGTGGTGTTGTCGAGCTTGCCCGCTCGCGTTCGGTTGCCCACTATCCGTGCACCCGAGACCGAGCCGGCAAGGTAGCCGACGACGCCCGCCTCGAACAGGGAAGCGAGCGAGCTCTCCACATGCTCATGCCTCGGTTGCGTGGGAGTACCCGCCCAGCTTCATAATGCAACCCTAAACCACGATGCCCAGTAGCGGATTGCCTCAACTTATGATTTCTCTGACAGTGGCAACAACGTCTGGAGAGTCGGTGAGGATCATCGCTTTGGACAAGTCAACGTCGTCCGCTCGGTGGGGCGGAAAGGCAGGCCACCTCCAGTGGCTGCTGGCCAACGGTTTCGACGTACCGAACACGTGGGTGGTTCCACCCGGCGTTTCTCTCGAGGATGTGGATGAACTCGGTGTCGCCGACTTCGATAGCAGCCGTTGGGCCGTCAGATCCTCGGCCTCGGTCGAGGACGGCCTGGAAACCTCCTATGCGGGCCAGTTTCTCACAGTCCTCGACGTGGAGGGCGCTCACGCGATCGTCGACGCCGTCGAGAGGGTGAGAGAGTCGGGTGAGGCCTCGCGCGTTGCTACCTACCGGTCGGGCCGAGGCGACGAACCGCCGATCGAGATGTCGGTGATCATTCAGCGGATGGTTACACCACGAGCATCCGGTGTGGCTTTCTCCCGCAACCCCATGACCGGTCTGAATGAGGTTGTGGTGGAGGCGCTCGAAGGTCGTGGAGATGCTTTGGTCGAGTCGGGCGTTACTCCTGGCCGCTGGATTGAGCGATGGGGCGATTGGTCGAGCAAGCCTCCGGAAACTCTCGCCGCGATTCCCGACCACGTGGCGAAGTCCATCGTTGAGGACACCCGGCGTGCCGCCGAGCGTTTTGGTGAACCGGTGGACATGGAGTGGGTGTGGGATGGCGCCCGGGTGTGGTGGGTTCAGCTCCGCCCGATCACCGGTCTACAAGATGTAGCCATCTACTCCAACCGGATCTCACGAGAAGTCATGCCGGGCATGATCAAACCGTTGGTGTGGTCGATAAACGTGCCGGTGGTGAATCGGGCGTGGATTCGTTTGTTCACGGAGTTCATCGGCACCAACGATCTCAAGCCGGAAGGGCTGGCGAAGGCGTTTGGCTATCGCTCCTATTTCAACATGGCCGCCATCGGTGACATCTTCGAGATCCTGGGGATGCCGCGTGATGCCCTCGAGATGCTGCTCGGGCTCGAATCGAAGGCTCGCCCGCGGTTTCGACCGACCCCGAAGACGATGCGTCGCCTGCCCCGCATGATTGCGGCCGCGACTCGCATGGCTCGTCACGGCGGAAGAGTCGAGGCTGCTTTGGACCGGCTCCTGGAGCAATTCCATGGTTTGTGGCGAGATGATCTGAAGTCGATTGGTGACGAGACGTTGCTGAGCCGCATTGATCAGCTTGCGGAAATCACCACTAATGCTGCGTATCTGAACATCGTTACACCGATCCTGGCCAACCTGTACGCATCGCTGCTGCGGACGGGGATGAAGCGCGCCGGCGTAAACCCCGACGACGTCGATCTCGACCTCGGAAGCCCCGAGAATGCACATAACCCGACTACCGCGCTCAATCGGCTGGCGGACAACCTGCGCGACCTCGATCCGGCCGACCGAGCATCAATAGAGCAGGAAGGCTTGGAAGCTTTGCCCTCCGACCTGCGCAATGCGCTCAATGAGTTTCTCGACAGGTTCGGTCATCTCTCCGACAGCGGCAACGATTTCTCGGTGCCCGCGTGGCACGAACGGCCTGAAGCAGTGCTCCGGCTGGCCCTCGATCACTCCACTATCACCGGAACGGGCCACGGAATACCGTGGTACCGCGCAGTCGCCGACACGGGACCGATCAGGCGCCGCATGTTGAGCAGTCTGAGGCGGAGGGCAGGGAAGTTAGTCGATCACCGTGAGGCGGTGAGCAGCATGTACACGTACGGATACGGGTTGTTCCGACCGCTGATGTTCGAGTTGGGGAGACGTCTGACCGACCGTGATCTGCTACCGCACCCCGACGAAGTCATGTACCTGTCGATCGAGGAAGCGAGGGATGCCCTCCTCGGCGAAGCAAGTCCAGTCATCGCCAACATGGCCCGGAAACGAAGGGTCGAGATGGTCGACCTCGAGGATGCGGACATGCCCGAGGTCATTTTCGGCGACGATTTCGTGCCGGCCCGTGCGGTCGCTGAGTCGGCGTCCATTCTCCACGGGCTCGCCACGTCGCGCGGTAGATATCGGGGCACTTTGCGGGTTGTAAGGGGTATCGATGACTCCGCCAGAGTGAAGGCGGGAGACGTCATCGCTGTTCCGTTCAGCGACGTCGGTTGGACACCGCTGTTTGCCCGGGCGGGGGCGGTCATCGCGGAAGCCGGGGGGATGCTCTCGCACAGCAGCATCGTTGCCAGGGAGTACCGAATCCCATGTGTTGTCTCCGTCGCAGGAGCCACCCGACTGCCTGACGGAGCGACCGTTGTCGTGGACGGTTACACCGGAGTCGTGGTTGTGGAGGACTCGGAGAATCGAAGTGACTGACGCCCGATCGCCGGGTTCGCTCTCCTCCAACGACGGGAGCAATCAACCCTGGGGCGGCGTTCGCACTCAGCCTCCTTTCTCTGCGACTGGCCGGCATTGCCGAACCATTTTCAGTCTCGAACAGCGGGATCAATGAGGGTTAACTCGCCTATCACCGGACGTTCAACTCCTTCGTTTCCATGGAATCTCTGGTATGCATCGAACCTGCGGTCCCAGAAGAGAAGCTCAGCGACGGTAGGCGGTAGCCGGGGAGGCACAACACGGCTGGGGAGGATCGCGGCAGCCGGTACGATCGTCGCAATTCTGGACTGGCCGTCTGGACCACGGTATGCATCAACACGCGTCCTGCCGTTGCATTGTCAACAATCGAACCCCCTGCATCTGTTGGAAAATGGCTCCTTCAGACAAGCAGCGCAGAGCCAGTTGTGGATCGACAACGCGAGTACCTGAGATCACATCCACCCCGTAGTCGAACAGAACCGGCGAGAGGGGGGTGGTAGGGCCGAGAACCATCACCAAGCTCTCCGGTCGGCAAAGGCTCAACAGGCGTCCAATGGTGTGGTTGATGAAGGCACTACCGGTGATAGCGACGATGTCGGCCTGGTCGATCAGGGCCTCCCCTTCCTCGGCGGTAACGTCCCCCGGCTGTGGTTCCTGCTCGACGACCGAAAGCGCACCCACGGCAGAGCGAAGGTCGGGCACGAACGGAAAGTGACCGACCAAAGCCACGCGTTTGGAGCGACCATGCTCTAAGAGAAACCGGCCTGCGTTGAGATCAACGCAACGCCCTTCATCAACCGCGAGCAGGGAGTTGATGGCGGCCAGGCCGACGCTGGCCTCGAGTGTGCTTCCGCTGAAAGCCAGATGAGCCAGATCAAGAGCCGGCGCCGCGGCCAACTTTCCCGGGTCCTCTACCAGAGTAGAACCGTGCTCATGCTTGGGTGGCACGACGGTGGAAGCCAGTCCGCAGGCTCGACTCCACACAGCCGTCCAGAACGGTCCGATACGCACCTCATGGGTAGGTACATCATCCTCCAGGCTGGTGATCAGATCATCCAGGATCTTCATTTGGAGGCCCCCTCCAACCTCTTCGACCAGTACTCCGGCTCATCAGTGGAGCCGATCCAGGAGGTTGGGCAGATTGCCCTGGACAAGGCGTTCGATTGCTTCCGAGACATCACGCTCATCGGTCAATACGGGCTCGATGCCGGCTGCCCGCAGGCTCGCGAACGCGCCCTGCCCCATCCCGCCGGCGATGAGCACATCACAATCGAGTATCGACTCCGTCATCGCCCGGTGCTTGGCCGGTGCGCCGTGCCCGTAACCGCGGGGTTGACCGGGTTCGTGATCCTCGTGGCCGCGACCGGCGAAGTCGTCGTGGCCCGCCTTGGGTCGCAGTTCCCGGGCGACCACGTCGCCGTCTTCGACCGTTGCCACCAGGTAGAAGCGTGCTCTGCCGAAGTGCCGGCTGATGGTCTCTCCGTTGTTGGTGACCAGCGCGATCTTCCCGGACCGGACCTCGGGCGAGCCGGTGAGGCTCACAACCGGTCTTCCAACCAGAGGGCGGCCCAGGCCGACGGCGCCAGCAGCGATGCCAGCCGATCGACCTCGAGGGCATCGATGCGATCCTGCGTCGCATCCTCCGAGATGTGAGCGCAATCACCCTCCCGTGAAGTCAGGCTGCACAAAGCGACGTGACTCCGGGCGAGTTGGTGGGCCATCTCCCGCAACGTGCCGGGATCGGCCGTGCGGAGCGCCTCCTCGACTTCATGAAGTGTGACGACCCGCATAGATCCTCCTCTCGATCAGAGACCTCGCAGCGGTCCGGCAGCCACCATCTCCTGCGATTCCGGGATGTCCGGCAACGTGGCAGACACCGGACAGTAGGCCCTTCGGAGGTACACCGAGATGTCCTCCATCGGCAGCGATCCGCCCGCCGCCTTGTCCAGCGATGCCAGGCAGATCGGACACATGGTCGTCGCCTGCTTCCCGCCGGTCCCTTTGAGCTGCTCGACCCGCGCAACTCCGATGTCGTGCGATTTCTTGGGGAACAGAGCTTCGATGGGCCCCCCACAGCAGTAGGTCAGGTTTCTGCTCTCCCGGGGTTCCAGAAGCAAATACCCGGCCCGTTCCAACAGCCGGCGCGGCTGGTCGATCACTCCTTCACAGCGGGCATAGACGCAGGAATCGTGAATCACCACATCCTCGGCGACCCGCCGCAACGGCTCGGCATCTGCCTCGGCCAGAACCTCGAGGTAACTCGACACTTCGACGTCGAAGCCTTCGAGAACCGTGGGGTACACACTGCGGAGCATGTTCGTCGTGTGCGGATCGAGGGTGATCACCTTCCGGACGCCGTGTTTCCGCAGCGTGGCCTGGACCCGCCGGGCGTGGGCCTGAAGGGTGGCGTCCACCCCCATGTCGTAGGCCAGAGCGCCGGCGTACAGGTCATCTTCGTACAGGTAGCCGAATTGAACGCCGGCCTGCTGGAGGAGCCCGGCCACATTCTGCAGCATCCGGTCGTATTTCTCCACGTCGGCTCGGGACGGTCGGGCGGCCAGACCCGAAAGGTTGATGAACCGGTTGGCGAACCTGCCGAGGAAGACATACCGGGCCAGGAAGGTGTCCTCGACCCGCTCGAGCAGACGGACCATCGAGACGATGTACGGGAGCAGCTGATACATCGCCCCCGTGTAGAGCACCGTCTCTCCGCCGCGGGGAATGCCCAGTCCCTTGGCCCAACGGGTCGACTTGCGGGCCGACAGGGGAAACACCGAGCCACGCTTGTTGAGGTTGTCGACCATCAATCCGACGATGTCACCGGTGGGCAAGGGCATACTGATCCTTCCTCTCCGCCGGATCTGCGTCCAGCCCGAATACCTCACGGTCGATGTAGCTGCGCAAGAACCGTACGTTCTCGGCGATGTGCACGTCTGCCGTGCAGTTCTCCTGGCACAGCCTGCAGAGCAGACACTGGAAGATGGCGTCTCGCTGCTCGAGCACTTCGTCCTTCAAGCCGAGCACCGTGTGACGGAACAGCTTGCGCGGCATGAGGGCGATGCCCAGCGGGCACACCGCGGTGCAAACCCCGCAGTTCATGCACGCCCAGGCGTTGAACTCCTCGGAGGTGGCAACCTCCCTGGCGAATTCGAGATCAACCTTGCTGGCCACGTCTACTACTCCTTCTCGACCAGGGCATAGGTGAAGTAGTCGTCCTCGTTGGGTTGTCTGCTCTCCTTGACCAGGCCGTACCGCCGGGACGCCATCAACCAGTACATGACTTCGTGGGACGGGTGCCCCATCGCCTGGGCGATCTCCGGGACCGTTTTCGGACCATCCTCCAGTGCGGCGTAGAGATGGCGACGCATGGCCATCTCATCGCGCATGATCTCGCGCGGCTCGCGCAGCAGCTCAGACATGCACCACCTCCATCGCGTCGATCATGGCCTTGATCTGCCGGTCCGTGGAGCCGCGCAGATCGATGGCCCCTACCCGACAGACCGGCGCGCACGCCCCGCACCCCTTGCACACGGCTTCGCTGATGATTGCCACCTCTCGGTCTCCGTAAGGTGTCCGCTCGATCGCCTCGTAGGGACAGGCGGTCGAGCAGTCGTCGCACCAGGTACACACATCGGGATCGACGGTGGCGATGAGCGGCTCCAACTCGACGAACCCTCGTTTCAGCAGCGCGGCACTCTTGGCGGCGGCCGAGAGCGCCGAAGCGGCGCTCTCGGCGGAATTGCGGGGCGCCTGGGCGGCCCCGGCGATGAAGACCCCGTCGATGACCGTCTCCACCGGGCGCAACTTGGGATGTATCTCCTTGAAAAACCCATCCAGACCAACCGGTATCTTGAGCACCTCGCTCAGTGTCGGGTTGATCCGCGGTTCCATGGCGGTGATCAGCACCACGAGATCGGTGTCCAGTTCGAGTTCCCGGTTCTCGGTGAGGACATCCTTGACCGTAACGCGGTTCCCGCCGTTGTACCGCTCGACCCGGGGTGGGTCCTGCTCGGTGAACTTGATGAACACCGAACCCTCCCGGCGGGCTTGCTCGAAGAGCTTCTCGAACTTGCCGTACGTGCGGATGTCGCGATAGAGGTGGTACTGGACCAGGCCGGGCGACCGCCGGCCCGCCACCAGCGCAGCATGCATGGCCGCGTTGCAGCAGTAGCGGGAACAGTATCCGTTGCCGTTGCTCTGGCAGCGGGCACCGACGCAGTAGACGTAAGCGACACTGCGGACCGGCTTCCCCCGGTACTCGAGGGGACCCTCACCCTCGTCGACGAGCTGTTTGAACTCGGGGAGGGTGATGACATCGGCGGACCCGTGCCCGTACTCCCCTGCCTCCGGCTGGTAGACGTCGAATCCGGTCGCCACGATGATGGCGCCCACGTTGAGGGTGATGCGTTCGCCGGACACCTCCAGGGTGGTCGAGAAGTCCCCGACATTCCCGGACTTCTCGACGAGTTCGGCCGAGGTGTAGATCGTGATGTTGTCGCGGCGCTCGATTTCCGTCAGGAGACTGCCGATCAGTTCTCTGCCCTGCCCGTCGTGCGGGTACATCGACCCGAACCCACCGACCCAGCCACCGGCCCGTTCTTGCTGCTCGGCGACGTAGACCGAGATTCCCAGGTCGGAGAGGGCCAGGGCCGCCCGCAACCCGGTGATGCCGGCCCCGACCACCAGAACGCGGGGCACCGTCTCGATCCGGGTCTTCTGCAGTGGTTCTGTGTAACGCGCCTTGGCGATGCCGGCCCTGACCATGGCCACCGCCTTCTCCGAGGCGAGCGCCGGAAGGTCGGTGTGCGCCCACGAGCACTGTTCGCGCAGATTCACCTGAACGTACTGGTACGGATTGAGACCGGCCCGCTCGGCGACCCCGCGGAACGTCATCAAGTGCAGCGTGGGAGAACACGAAGCCACCACGATCCCATCGAGATCCAACCCCTGGATATCGTCGATGATCTCCTGCTGGGTCGCGTCCGAGCATGCGAACATGGTCGTCTTGGCCACTTCGACGTTGGGTTCGCCGGCCACGGCCTCCCTGACCTGCTCGCAGTCCACGTAGTCGGAGATGTTTCCTCCGCAGTAGCAGATGTACACACCCAACCGTCGATCGTTCATGTGCGCACCCTTTCGACGTGTGCTCCGGCGAGAGCCGCCGCCGCAGACGAATGGAGGATGGTGTCGGGAATATCCATCACCGCCGCCGTCGATCCGGCCGCAAAGACCCCGTCGACGCTCGTCCGGGCCGGGCTGAGGTCCTCATCGATCTCGTGCACGTAGTGGTGCGAGTCGTGCTTCAGCTGTTCGTGGGTGAACAGGCCCAGGGCGTCCTGGTTGGGCAACATCCCCACCGAAAGGACCACGAGATCGTGCTCGGCTTCGACCACTTCACCGTCGCCGGCGATGTTCTCGTACCGGACGATCAGATTACCGTTGGGGCCTTCGTCGACACCGGCGACCTTGCCCTTCACGAAGTAGACACCCATCGCTGCAGACTGCTGATAGAACTCCTCGAACCCTTTGCCGAAGGCCCGCACATCGATGTAGTAGATCGTGACGTCGGCCAGCGGGAGAGCACCCATGATCAGTTGAGCCTGTTTGACGGTGTACATGCAGCAGACCCGCGAGCACAGCTCATTGCCGACCCGGCAGTCGCGCGAGCCGGCACACAACACGTAGGCGATGTTTTCCGGGATCTTTCCATCGGAAGGACGAAGCACGGTGTTGTAGGGGCGGGTCGGCGACAGCAGCCGGTCCATCTGCATGGCAGTGATGACATTGGGGAAGCGCCCGTAGCCGTACTGTGGCTTCTTCAGGGGTTGGAAGAGTTCGAAACCTGTGGAAATCACCACCGAGCCGGCACTCACCGTCAGATGCTCATCGCGCATCGAGAAGTCGATGGCCTTCGCCGGACAGGCACTCAGGCATTGGTGACATTCCGAGCAACCCCCACAATCCAGACACCGGGCGGCCGAAGCTCGTGCCTCTTCCTCGGTGAGCGGCAACTCGACCTCTTCGAAGTCGCCGATGCGCTCTTGCGGTAGGCGTTCGGCGGTTCGGTCTCCGTTCATGTACCGGAATGCCTTCTGGCGGGTCAGTACCTCATCCTTGGCGACCGCCGGCAACTTCCCGTTGAAGCTCTGCGGGCTCAGTTCGACGCCCCGCAGGTAGCGGTCGACGTAGTGGGCGGCTCTCCGTCCCTGCCCGATGGCGTGGGTGATCGAGCTGGGCCCGGTCACGACATCGCCTCCCGCAAACACGCGTGGCAAGGCCGTCTGCAGTGTGTCCGGGTCGGCGGACATCTTCGCGTCGCCGAAGATCCCACCACCGTCTCTCCAGTCGGCCGTGTACGACACCAGGCCGATAGCGGTGATCGACACCTCCACGTCGTACATCTTCTCCGAGCCCTCGATCGGGATGGGCCGGCGACGTCCACTCTCGTCCGGTTCACCGAGTTGCATATCGATCGATTCGACACGAGCGAGCCGTCCGTCGACGCCCTCGAAACGCACCGGAACCTCGAGGTACTCGAACTCGATGCCCTCTGCCTCCGCTCCTTCGATCTCCCAGTCGAAAGCAGGCATTTCCTCCCGACTCCGCCGGTACTGGATGGTGACCCGGGCAGCACCCAACCGGCGGGCTACCCGCGCCGAGTCGATCGCCACATTGCCACCGCCCACCACCAGCACTTTTCGGCCGGTGAAGTCCGGAGGGTCTCCCCCGTTGGCGCGCCGCAGAAAGTCGAGCGAGCTGAAGACGCCGTCGAGATCCTCTCCCTCGACTCCCATCGTCCGGTCCCGGGCCGCGCCGCAGGCGACAAACACGGCGTTGTACCCTTCCAGGGCGGCCAGTTCCCGAACACGTTCACCGGTTCGGATTTCGACCCCCAGGGCCGTCACATTCTTGATGTCTCGATCCACCACCTCATTGGGGAGACGGTACGAGGGAATGGCGTAGCGGAGCATGCCACCCGGTTCCTCGTCGGCCTCGAAGATGGTCACCCGGTACCCTTGCTTCGCCAGGTCGTAGGCGGCTGAGAGGCCGGCCGGTCCGGAACCAACCACGGCCACCTTCTCGTCACGGAGTTGGTCGGGCGGCCCTTGCTTCGGCTCCGGGTATTTCTCGTAGTAGTAGTCGGCTGCGAACCGCTTGAGCAGCCGCAGGGGCACTGCGCTCTCGAGTTCACATCGCGTGCAGTCGTCCTCGCAGGGGGCGTAGCAGGCGCGTCCCAACGATCCGGGGATTGCAGTGTCCTCGAGGATCAGGTCCATGGCTTCCTCGTAGAGACCGCTGCGGACGAGGGAAACGTAGCCGTGGGCTTTGATCCCGACCGGACACGCAAACGTGCACGGTGAGGTTCCGGCCCGCTCGATGACCGCTTTCTTGGGAACGGCTTGCGAATACGGGATGTAGACGGCTCTGCGGGCTATCAGGTCGAAGTTGAATTGGTCGGATATAGCGACCGTGCAGACGTCCTCACAGGACGAACAACCGGTGCAACGATCCGGATCGACAAAGGTCGCCTTCTTATTGATGTGCACGTCGAAGGTGCCGTCCGGTTTCTTGTCGATCCCGGTCACCTCGGCCGAGGTGAGTGTCTTCACCTTAGGATGATGGAACGTGGCAGCCATCTTGGGGGTTGCGATGCAACTGGCACAGTCGAGCGTCGGGAACACCTTGCTCAACAGAATCATGGTGCCCCCGATGGATGCTTCCTTCTCAACCAGCAGCACCGAGTAACCCATATCGCCGAGGCTCAGGGCCGACTCCATTCCCGCCGTGCCGCCTCCCACTACCAAGGCGTCATAGTCCATGTTCAACCAGCCCTACTCTCGGATCCGAGCGCGATGAGCGACTCCGCAAACTGGTGCATGTGACGGGCAAAGGGCTCTGCACAGACCGAGCAGATCGCCGCCATCTTCAGTCGCTCGGGGGCGATTCCCTGTTCGCGCATCAGGTCTTGTGCCCGGCCGACGATCCGGGCGGTCCGATCCGTGCAGTCGGCCAGGAAGGGACAATCGGTGCCGTCGGCGGCGATGAACACTCCATCGAATCCTCGACCTAGTGCATACAGAATCCACTCCGGCCGTATCCCGCTCGAACAGGAAACGGGGATGAACACCACGGTGGGTGAGTAGTGCAGGTGGCTACTGCCCGCCAGGTCGATCCCGATGTCGGAGATGGTGGAGGTCGAGAACACCAGAATGTGCGGCTGAATCCCGACCTCCTCCGGACGGTCTTTCGTCTGGGTGATCATTTCGCTCGTTTGAGAAAGATCCGCCAGTACCCAGGCTCGGTGATTGTCCCGAGATGCTCATGACCGATCTTGGCCGCCCAGCGCGGCAGATCGTTGTTGGTGCTCGCATCGGACGAGAGCACCTCCATCACGCCTCCTACCGGAACCGACGTCATCCCTCGTTTTGCTTCGAGAAGCGGGCCGGGGCAAGCCACGCCGCGGGCATCGATCTGCTTGTCTGAGGGGAGTTGGGTGAGTTCTTCAACAGTCATCATGTCTCCTGACTCTTCATCCCTGCCATTCAAAACGTGAGTACTACGTCGGCTTCCTCGGCCTCGGCCACGAAGGTGGCCACACCGCTGCACTCGACGCCGTCGATCAGATCCTCTTCGCTGCACTCGACGATCGGGAAAGCCGCCGAGCAGGCAACGAGCTTGGCCCCTCCCTCCTTGACGGTCTCAATGAACTCGGGCAGCGTCTTGGGTGCTCCATCGAGTTTGATGACATCGGCGCCGTCCTTCCGCACGATGTTCAGCCCGTTCATGGTGAAGAACAGGACGAGTTCCATGTCCAGCGCGAGCGCTCCCGATCCCAACATGAACGGCGGGAAGGCCCTCTGGGGTTCGTCCGATCCGCAGAACACCACCATCTTCGACATGCCAACTCCTTTCCGGGGAGACCTCCGGCTGCTCGCCTTTCGGTCTCGCTGTACGTGAAGCCTCTTGTTGGTGACTTCGAGACTGCTGCATCGATGTCACATGCCGTTCGACCTATCATCAATTGAGTTTCAACTAGCAGCGGGCATGATGACGACCGGAATATCGATGAGAACCCGGCACGTGGTGGTGCTGGACGACGATCCCGAGGTTCGCCGCACCATCCGCGCTCTCCTCGAAGAGGAGGGATTCCGGGTGACACCGACCGGTGACGGTGAGGCGCTGCTGGCGATGATTCCCGAGCACCACCCCGATCTGGTCATCCTCGAAGTCGTGCTTCCCGGCATGCCGGGCCTCGAGGTGCTCCGCCGTCTCCAGGACCAGGGGCGCATCCCGACGATCGTGGTGAGCAGCAAGGGCTCGGAAGTTGATCGGATCGTTGGTTTGGAAATGGGAGCCGACGACTACCTGGCCAAGCCCTTTTCCCCTCGTGAGCTGCTGGCCCGCGCCCACGCAGTGCTCCGCCGTACGGAACACGTGTGCCCGTGTGACACCCTGGAGTTCGATGGTTTGCGTCTCGACCTGACCTGCCGGGACGTGGTCATCGACGGTGAGCTGGTGGACCTGACCTCGCTCGAATTCGACCTGCTCGCCTTCCTGGCCTCCTCACCTCGCCAGGTTTTCTCCCGGGAGATGCTCCTCGACCGCGTGTGGGGGTCGTCCAGCGAGTGGCAGACGGCCGCCACCGTCAGTGAGCACATCCACCGGCTGAGGCGCAAAGTCGAGCGTGATCCGGGAAACCCCCGCTGGATCCAGACGATGCGCGGGGCGGGCTACCGCTTCGTGCCCTGACCGGCCGGCACTTCCATCGTTGAAACTCTGTTGAGACGGCTCGAATCGCCGTGTGATCCTGGCGTGATACATCTAGAAGTGCTCGAGAGAGGAGGCACGGCCGTGACGATCACGAAATGGGCGCCATTCAGCGCATTCACGGAACTCGAGCAAGAGATGCACACTCTGCTCGACCACTTCGGTGCACGGCCCTGGCTGGAAGGATTCGGCTGGCGACCGGATACCGACATCTCCCGGGAGGGCTCGACCCTGGTGGTCGAAATCGATCTACCCGGGATGGATCCGTACCGCGACCTCCACATCGACCTCGTCGACAACGTCCTTCGGATCGAAGGAGAGCGCTGTGAGTCGCGGCCCATCAAAGAGGCGGACCGCTACATCCACGAACGCCGCTGCGGATGCTTCCACCGCAGTGTCATGCTGCCGGACGGTGTGAAGTCCGAGGAGATCAGTGCTCGCTACGAAAACGGCACGCTGACCATCCGGATACCCGTGCCCGAGGTTTCGGTGGCAGAACACGAACGCCACCAGATTCCGATACGAATCACGGAACGGACTGGGATCTGAAACGAGAAGAGGAGGTGCTGATGACAAAGGCTCGCGACTGGTTGTGGAAAGCGACCGTTCTCATCCCGCTGATCATCGGCCTGCTCTTCCTGGCGCTGCTGGGGATATTCGGGATACTCGACATATGCGGAGCCGAAAAGGCGTGCAACGTGGTGGGCACCATTGCTCTGTGGGGAGCCGTCGGGATGCTGGGCTTCATCGTCGTATCCCGCCTGGCGATTCTCGTGTACGGCATTGTCAAAGCTCTCGCTTCGGCTACCCACCGGTCGGGACCGACCAATGCGCACACCGCGTGATCTCACGTTAGACGTCCGGGGCGGCCACCCGGCCTCGACCAATCCGGCAGGAAACTGACAACGCAGCGGCCGGCAGAGGGGCTGCCGGTCCCAGACCTCGAGGAAGACTCATGCCACTGACCGGGCTGGAGAGCTACCACCGACCCGTCGACCTGCAATTGGCCGTCGACCTGATCCGAACCTCGGGACCGGGGGCACGGCTCATGGCCGCCGGCACGGATCTGGTTCTCCACGGTGGTGACGAGATCACCACCCTCGTCGATCTGTCCGGCCTGAATCTCGCCTACGTCGAAGTGGGCGACACCCGCATCGCCATCGGAGCGATGACCACCCTCACCGATGTCCTGGAGCATCCGGCACTCGCCACCTACCTGGGAGGTCTGATCCCCGGCGTACTCCGCACCGTCGGCTCGCCCATGCTGCGCAACGCCGCAACGCTGGGAGGCAATCTCGTCCGTCGCCAGCCCTGGTCCGACCTGGTTCCTCTGTTTCTCGCCCTGGGAGCAACTATCCGTCACTTCGACGGCACCGAACACCATGCTGCCCTCAGCAGCTTCTACGAGCGGCCCGGTCACCGCCCGGACGACATACTGCTCGAAGTCGTCGTGCCGAGTTACGGGGTAGGGGTGGCGGCGGCGTTCGAGAAGTTCACACGTTCTGCGGTCGACATCGCCCTGCTCAACTGCGCCGTGTGGGTATCCGCCGATCGGGGGACGTGCACAACAGCTCGCATCTACGTGGGTGCCACCCCGCGCCCGGCGGTAGACGCAACGAGCGTTGCAGGGTACTTGGAGGGGAAGAAACTCGACCAGCGAGTGATCGCAGAAGCCGCCCGCCTCGGCGCGACCGATGTCACCACCGGCGATGACCGCCGGGCGTCGGCTACCTATCGCACCCATCTCGTTGAAGTAGGAATCCGCCGGTGCCTCACGCGGATCGTCAGGAGCCTGGAGGCGTCATGAGCATCACCCTCACCATCAACGGCCAAGGACGAGCCGTCGAGGTGGCACCCGGCGAAACCCTGCTCGAACTCCTCCGCCGGGCGGGGTGCAAGAGCGTCAAGCTTGGCTGCGATACCGGTGACTGTGGAACGTGCGCCGTTCTCTTGAACGGCCGGGCGGTGAACGCCTGCATGCTGCTGGCCGTCGCCTGTGACGGCTGTTCGGTTACGACGGTCGAGGGTCTGGAGGTCGAGGGACGGCTCCACGACCTCCAGTCGGCCTCCCTGGATTCGGGTGGCGTGCAATGCGGCTTCTGCACTCCGGGCATGATCATGGCCGCAGTCGATCTCCTCTCCCGGAACCCCCATCCAACCGACGAGGAGATCCGTGCCGGACTGGCCGGCAACCTGTGCCGGTGCACCGGCTACGTCAAACAGATTGCCGCCGTTCGGATGGCACATGCGGAGGTCGACGACCATGACTGATACCCCCCGGAACGTCGTCGGACTGAACGAGCGGAAGGTCGATGGCTACTCGCTGGTGACCGGCAAACCAGTGTTCGCCGGCGACGTGGACTTCCCCGACTGCCTCCACGTGAAGTTCCTGTACAGCCCTCACGCCCACGCCCGAATCACAGCCATCGCCACACACCGGGCGGAGGCCCTTCCCGGCGTTGCCGTGGTGCTCACCCACGAGAACACGCCGCTTCGCCGGTTCACCACTGCCGGTCAGGGATATCCAGAGCCCTCCCCCTATGACGCTCGCATGTTCGACACCAAGGTTCGGTTCGTCGGCGACCGGGTGGCAGCAGTGGCGGCCAAAAGTCCGAGCATCGCGGCCAGGGCCGTCCAACTCATCGATGTGCAATACGAGGCGCTCCCCGCCGTGCTGTCGATCGACGAGGCGGTAGCGGCCGGCGCCCCGGTCATTCACGACGAAACCGACGCCACCGGGGTTCGCGACCCGAGCCGCAACATCGTCGCAGAGGTCCTGGTGGAGGTCGGTGATCCGGAGACCGGGCTCGCCGAGTCTGCGGCAGTGGTGGAGACGGTGTGCGAAACCCCGTATGCGCAGCACACTCCGCTGGAGCCGCACGTCGTGCAGTCGTACCTCGACAACGATCAGCGGCTCGTGCTGCTCACCTCCACCCAGGTACCGTTTCACGTCCGGAGGATCGTCGCCCGGCTCCTCGACCTCCCGATCGCCCGGGTGAGGGTCATCAAACCCCGGGTCGGCGGAGGGTTCGGAGTCAAACAAGAAGTCCTCCTCGAAGACGTCGCCGCCCTCGTCACCCTCCGCACCGAACGGCCGGTTCGGGTCGAGCTGACCCGTCCCGAAGAGTTCTATGCATCCCGGACCCGGCACCCGATGCGAGTCGGAGTGAAGCTGGGCGCTGATACGGATGGACGCCTGGGAGCCGTGTCCATGGAGGCCATTTCGAATACGGGCGCATACGGGACCCACGGGCTCACCGTGCTCTCCAACGCCGGTTCGAAGACCCTGCCGCTCTACAACAAGGCGCCCCACGTGCGCTTCGACGGCAAGGCCGTCTACACCAACCTTCCGGTGGGCGGCGCCTACCGGGGGTATGGAGCGACCCAGGGGTACTTCGCCCTCGAAACTGCCATGGACGAGCTGGCCGAGCAGCTCGGCATCGATCCCGTAGACCTGCGGCTGCGGAACCACATACGGGCCGGTGAGACCTCCCCGATCTTTGAGGAGATCGGCGAAGGCCGTAAGGGCGTCGAGCAGACCATTGGAAGCTGTGCCCTCGAAGAGTGTCTCCGGGTGGGAGCCGATCGGATCGGCTGGCGAGCAAAGCGTGGCCTCCGCCGGCGCGACGGGTCGTGGGCCCACGGCGTGGGAATGTCGATCCACATGCAAGGGTCGGGCATTCCGGCCATCGACATGGGAGCTGCCACCATCAAGATGAACGACGATGGTTCCTTCAATCTGCTGGTCGGCGCCACCGATCTGGGCACCGGGTCCGACACCATCCTGGGTCAGATCGCCGCCGAAGTGCTGGGAGTTCCGCTCGAGAAGATGATCGTCTACTCGAGCGACACCGACATGACGCCCTTCGACGTCGGCGCTTACGCCTCCTCAACGACCTACGTGTCGGGTAACGCCGTCCGGCGGGCAGCCGAGTCCACCCGTCGCCAGATCCTCGAAGTAGCGGCTGCGATGTTGTCCTCGGATGCGAGCCACCTGCGCCTGGCCGATGAGCAGGTGATCGCTCCCAACGGCCGCACGGTGGACCTGGCCGACGTCTGCCTGCGAGCGTTCTACGGGACCGATCAGCTTCAGATCGGGGCAACCGCGTCGTACGTCGGAGACCAGTCTCCCCCTCCGTTCCTGGCCAGCTTCGCCGAGGTGGCGGTCGAGACCGAAACGGGGCGCATCAAGGTCGTCGACTACGTCGCCGCCGTCGACTGCGGAGTGGCGATCCATCCTCACGCCGCCGCAGGGCAGGTCGAAGGAGCCATCGCCAACGGGATCGGCTACGCGTTGACCGAGGAGATGACTTTCAGTCCCCACGGCCGTATACGCAACCCGTCCTTCTTCGATTACAAGATCCCGGCAGCTCCCGATCTCCCCGACATCGACGTCATCCTGGTCGATTCCTACGAACCGACCGGCCCGATGGGAGCAAAGTCGATCGCCGAGATCGGCATCAATGCTCCTATTCCGACCATCGCCAATGCCGTCCACGACGCGATCGGGGTTCGCCTCAAGGCCACCCCCTTCACCCCCGAACGGGTCCTCCGGGCATTGAGGGTTCTGGGGGCGCCGAATGGGTAGTGGCAGGCCATCCATCGGTGCCCACCGGTCGGGACCATATTTCCTATGTTGATAGTGTTTAGAAGGGACAGTCAGTGGCGGTGCTCATGAGCCGACCATCTTCCATCGGGGAGGGGTATCAACTGGGCTGGCACGACCCGATCGACTACGTGTTCGCCGCCGACCAGGGTCTGGACGAGGCGGTCATCCGCCGGATCTCCGCGGAGAAGGGCGAACGGCCGGACATTCTGGAGCGGAGACTGGCTGCGTATGAGGCATTCAGACGCATACCGGTGCCGGCCTGGGCCGGCAACGGGGAGCTGGCCTCACTCGACTTCGGTGATATCCGCTACTACGTCCGGCCCACGAGAAGGCAGGTACGCGACTGGAACCAGGTCCCGGTCAGGATCAAGACCACCTTCGACCGGCTGGCAATCCCCGACGCCGAGCAGCGCTTCCTGGGCGGCGTGAGCGCCCAGTACGACTCAGAGATCGTCTACCACCGCAACCGGGCCGAACTCGACCGACTCGGAGTCGTCTTCACCGACATGGACACCGCCGTGCGCGACCACTGGGATCTGGTGCAACCGTATCTCGGAACGGTCGTCCCCTTCGACGACAACAAGTTTGCGGCCCTCAATTCGGCGGTGTGGTCGGGCGGCTCATTCCTCTACGTACCGCCCGGCGTCAGCGTCGAGAAGCCGCTTCAGGCGTACTTCCGGATCAATGCCGAACGGCTGGGTCAGTTCGAGCGAACCCTGCTGGTGGCCTGCGAAGACAGCTTCGTCCACTACATCGACGGATGCTCGGCCGCAGCCTGGGCGGCGACTTCCCTGCACGCCGGCGTCATCGAGGTTGTCGTCGGACGGGGAGCCCGCTGTCGGGTCACCGGCCTTCAGAACTGGTCGAAGAGCGTGTACAACCTGGTCACGAAACGCGCGGTCGCCTACGAAGACGCCACGATGGAATGGATCGACGGCAACATCGGCGCTCGACTCACGATGAACTACCCCTCGGTCGTGCTGCGTGGTGCCGGCGCCCACGGTGAAGTGCTGTCCATCGGTTACGCAGGCGAAGGCCAGTATCAGGACACCGGCGCCAAGATGATCCATGCGGCCCCGGAGACGACCTCCACCGTGACCTCGAAGTCGATCTGCCGCCACGGCGGACGGGCCGGCTACCGGGGCATCGTACATGTGGACCAAGGGGCCACCGGCGCACGATCATTCGTCCGCTGCGACTCTCTGATTCTCGATTCGGCCTCGGTCACCGAGACCCATCCATCTATCGAGGTCGACGAACTCGATGCCCGCATCGGCCATGAGGCAACGGTGTCCCGCGTGAACGACGACCAGCTGTTCTACATGATGGCCCGGGGGCTCACCGAGGAGCAGGCAACGTCGATGCTGATCGCCGGCTTCGTCGAGCCGGTCATCCGCGAGCTGCCGCTCGCCTGCGCCGACGAGATCAACCACCTCATCGCGCTCGACATGGCCGCCGCCGGAGCAGTCGGATGATGGAACAGCCTCCGATCGTATTCGGGCCGGTACCCTCCCGCCGGTTGGGGCGAAGCATCGGGATCAACAACATCCCACCCAAGGTGTGTACCTACTCCTGTCTGTACTGCCAGGTTGGGCCGACGACCCGGCGAACGCTCGAGCCGCGCGTGTTCTATCCGCCCGAACAGGTAGCCGCTGAAGTGGCTTCCCATGTAGAGCGAGTACGAGAGCGCCGCGAACCAATCGACTACCTGACGTTTGTTCCGGACGGAGAGCCCACCCTCGACTCCGGACTGGGAACCGCCATTCGGCTCCTCCGACCGCTCGGGATCGAGATTGCCGTGATCACCAACGGCTCGCTGCTGTGGCGAAAGGACGTTCGCCAAGCTCTCCAGGCGGCCGATTGGGTGTCGGTGAAAGTGGACGCCGTCGATGAGCCGACCTGGCGGCGCATCAATCGGCCTCCTTCCGACCTCGAAGCACAGCACGTGCAGGACGGGATCCGGAGGTTCACCGACGAGTTCAACGGACGGGTGGTCAGCGAGACAATGCTCGTGGGCGGAGTCAACGACCAGCCGGATACCGTTGGGCGAGTCGGCGAGTTCCTGAGCAGCGCCGGCATCGGTCTCGCCTACCTGGCGATTCCCACGCGGCCCACGCCGTACGCAGCCGTATCCGCTCCCGACGAAACCAGCGTCAACCGGGCGTTCCAGATCCTGGCGGACGCGGTTCCTCATGTGGAATTGCTCATCGGCTACGAGGGAGACGCGTTCGCATCCGGCGGCGATCCGGTAACCGATCTCCTCAGCATCACAGCCGTCCACCCGATGCGTGCTTCGGCTGTGCAGGATCTCCTCGGACGGGCAAGCACCTCGTGGGCCGTGGTCGAAGATCTCGTGGCCGCCGGGAAGTTGAGAGAGGTCACGTACCGGGGGGAGGTCTTCTACGTGCGGCGTCTCGCCGCCTGAGATCAGGTGATCATTGTCGACAGAAGCAGGATGACCAGACCGGCTCCGAAGGCTACGGATCTCTCGATCTTTTCGCGCAGCGCTTCCCGGGCATCCTGCTCCGAGGGAGGCGCCGTCGTTTCTGTGATCTGAGGTATGAGATCGGCAGATGCGATGTAGAGGAAGTTCCCGGCGGCGAAGGGGACGAGGAAGGCCACATCGACTGTACCGGACAAGAGGTAGGCAACGATGCCTCCCACCAGGAACGTGAGGGCCGAAGCGAAGTTGAACAGCAGCGCGGAGTGCCGGCTCCACCCGCTGTGGATGAGAATCCCGAAGTCACCGAGTTCCTGAGGGACCTCGTGAGCGGCGGCGACCAACCAGGTCACGACCCCCAGGTGGATGTCGATGATGAACGCCCCGGCGACGGCCAGTCCACCGATGAAGTTGTGGGCTCCATCGGCCAGCAAGATCAGGTAGCCGAGGTGGCCGTGCCGGCCGACCATGCGATGGCAGTGATGCCAGTGCAGGTATTGCTCGAGCACGAAGAAGGTGACGAACCCGGCCACCAACCACAGGTACACCGAGATCGAATTGCCCAGTACCTCGATCGATTGGGGAAGCATGTGGAACAAGGCGCCACCGAGCAACGAACCGGCGGCGAACGCTACCAGCGGCATCACCAGCCGTTCCAGGGTACGTTCTGGCAACACCAGGGTGATGCTCCCAACCAACGCCAGCGAACTCATCGCCACGCCCGACACGATGATCCAGCTCAGGGTTGACATGGGTTCTCCATGAGCACCCCGGTTCCTTGCCTACCGTCGTGCTCTTTCGTTCGACCGGTCTGGCCACTGTCAGTGTGCCTCGCCTGTCTGTCGCTCAGCTCTCACGGAGATCAACCGTGCGTCAACTCGGCACTGTTGTGACATGGTTGAAGCAGCGTTGATATCACTCCAAACGAGCCGTGAACTCCCCGCGATACACCAAATTCAGACGACTACCACGGCGACGTAGCAACCAGGTCGAGATCTGTCGGCCACACACCAGGAGGCGAACATGGCCATCATGAAGTGGGCGCCGTTCAGTGCCTTCACGGAACTCGAGCAGCAGATGCACTCACTCCTCGACCGCATCGGTGCCCGACCCGGCTTGGAGGGTTTTGGATGGAAGCCCGACACCGACATCTACCGTGAGAAAGAGGATCTCGTCGTGCAAGTCGAGCTGCCCGGACTCGGTCCCGATGACGACCTCGACATCACAGTCGAGAGCAACGTGTTGCAGATCAAGGGAGAGAAGTCGGAGTCCAAGGAAATCAAGGAGGGCGACCGGTACGTGAAGGAACGTCGATACGGATCTTTCCAGCGCAGCTTGATGCTGCCCGACGGCGTCGATCCTGCAACGGTGCGGGCCGGCTACGACAATGGTGTCCTCACCATCCGCGTTCCCCTTCCCGAAGCCTCAACCGAGGAAGGTTCAAAGAAGATCCATGTGCACGTAGAGACACAACCGAAGAAATGAACCAGGGGACACGGGAGCAGCCACTCCCTCCCCCGAGGTTGCTCCCGCACTCTGCACCCACCGGCACGCATCCATGAGCGGGGTGCCATCAGAGAGGTTCACATGACCACTACATTCGATACGGAAACCGTCGGAGAAGTGTCGCCGGCGGAGCCGCCCAAGCAACGCCATATCCTTCTCGCTACCGATGGTTCGCGGGCCGCGGAGAAAGCTGGCCGGTTTGCCGCCCGGCTCGCCTGCGGCATCGATGCCCGGTTCACGGTGGCAGCGGTCGCCGTCGAGCACGGCGATCCCATCACCCCCTGGGACATGGAGCCCGTCGAGCATGCCGTTCCTTTCCGGGAAGCGGAGATGTGGGCCCACAGGCTGGCCGAGCGGTTGCGAGCCGATGGGCTCGATGCCACCGAGGCCGTCCTGGTGGGACACGCAGCCGAGGCACTGACCGCTGAAGCGGTAAGAGGGGGCGTGGATTTCATCGTGATCGGGCAGCACGGCAGGAGTGATGCCCCGCCCCATGCGACGGGGTCGGTGGCGGAGACGCTCGCCCGCACCTCCCCCTGTCCGCTGCTGATCGTTCCGTGAGCGATGGTCAACCGATCAATCGGTAGGTGCCCACCGCAGCCTCTCCAGCCTCTCAGCATCCGAGGCTGGAATCCGATGACTACCGGTCGACGCCGCGTGTCGGGATCCTCTCCTCTCCGTTCAAGAGCGCACCGCATGTTGACAAGGAGGTGCCCGCATCTGGAGCGAAGCGCCGTTATGCACCGACCCCCTAAACGCCATGTGGCCGGACCGAGGACCAGGTCTGACCGAATAGTTTCCCAGGACGCCCGGGTCGGGGAATGGCGTTGGGGTCGCCCGGGTAGCCTGGGGATCAGGCCGACCTACGGAATACTTCTCCGATGACTCTCCGCCGTCCACGTCCGGCCGCGAATCTCGCTGAGGCGAACATGGCATCGGTAGTGATCTATCGAATATCTACAGCAATCTTCGCCATAGCCGCACTGCTCGCGGTGCCCTTGCTATTGACGTCCGTAGCCGTTGCGCAGGACGACGAAGACCCTTCGGTGCGAGGCGTCCTGTTCTTCTCACCGACATGCGGTCACTGCGAGTACGTGATCAACACCGTTCTTCCTCCTCTCTTCGCGGAGCACGGCGGACCAGCAAAGCTCTACTACGACGAGACGCTGCAGGGCAGCGGTGTCCCCTTCTACCTGATTGACAACGGCACACTGCAGTTCTTGCTGGTCGATGTCAGCGTGGAGGCCGGAAGTCTCTTGTTCCTAGAGGCCACTGATCGTTTCGACATCGAAAGCGACGGGGTTCCCCGGATGATCATCAACGACGAGGTCTTCATCGGGTCGGTCGACATCCCTGATGCCCTCCCTGGTCTGATAGCCGACGGGCTCGGCAGTGCCGGGATCGACTGGCCGTCGTTCGCCGGTCTGGAAGGGGCAGTCGCCTCGATCGAGGGTCCCGCAGCGACCACGACGACGTCTGAAGATGATTCGAGGACCACGACCACTCTTGCGACGACGACCACTGTAGACGGAGGGGTGCTTCCTCTCGGTAGCGGCGATTCGGTGGCCGACCGGTTTGGGAGAGATCCGGTGGGAAACACCCTTTCGGCGATCGTTCTCATCGGGATGGTGGCCAGCCTCGTGGGTGTCGTCGTGGTGTGGCGCCGGCCGAAGAGCGGACGCCGTCCAGGTGCGGCGATTCCGGTCATGGCGATGCTTGGGACCGCGGTGGCGGCCTACCTCGCCTATGTCGAAACCAGCGGCGTCGAAGCCGTCTGTGGTCCGGTGGGTGACTGCAACACCGTGCAGCAAAGCGACTACGCCGAGTTGTTCGGCCTGATCCCGGTCGGGGTACTCGGACTGATGGGGTATGTCGTCGTTTTGGGTGCGTGGCTGATGGCTCGCACCGATCACCAACCGCTTTCGGACGTGGCCCGGATCGTGCTTTTCGCCGGGACGGTCGGCGGTGTCGCGCTCTCCGCCTACCTGACATTCCTCGAACCGTTTGTCATCGGTGCCACATGTGCCTGGTGTCTCACGTCGGCCATCGTCATCACCGTGTTGATGTGGCTGGCCGCAGGCCCGGCAACCGACTCCTGGTCCGAGCTCCGGACCCCTTCATGAGCCGCGGCGACAATCCCGCCGCTGTCAGACCCAATGCGCCGGTCGTGTTCCGGCTACTACGCTTGGCAGGCGGCGGCTGGTGAACCTTGCCGTTGCCGCGATGGCGGTGTTCGTCGGGTTCGGCGTGATGTCAATGGCCGGGTTGGGTGCAGCCACGCTGTTTATCCCGATCTTCTACTACTCCGGAACACCGCTCCCGGAGGCGATCTCGACGGGATTACTGCTCAATGTGGCAGCGCTCGGAGTCGCGCTGCCAAGCCACCTGCAGGCCCGGACGGTCAATCTGCGCCTCGGGGTCTCCATCCTGCTGGTCGCCGTAGTGTTGGCGCCGCTCGGTGCCAGCGTGTCCCACAACGTGAACCAGGATCTGCTGGTGGGTCTGTTCGCCGGGTTCCTCGTGATCTCGGGCGGGTTGATGCTGTGGTACCGACGGCCGCAGCAAACCTGGGCGGCGCCTAAACCGATCGAGATCGGCGCCGGGATCGCCGTAGGTAGCGGCGTAGGGTTCCTCGCCGGCCTCTTAGGTGTCGGCGGTGGAGTGTTCGTGCTCCCGGTGTTGCACACCCTCGGTATCGACGCCAAAACGGCGACCGGAACCACGGCACTGGTGGCACTGGCCTCATCGATTTCGGGTTTCACGGCCCGAGCCACACTCGGGAGCCTCGACGTCATCTTTGCGGTAGTCACCGCAGCCGCGGCCGCGGCAGGGGCACTCGTCGGCTCCCACTTCGCTGTCCGGCGGCTCTCGGCCGATGCGCTCAAGCGGCTGGTGGCGGTCGTGCTGTGGGTAATCGCCGCCCGGATGATCTGGGACCTGACATCGTGAGTTGGGTGGCCAAACCACGGAGGTCAAACACCCCCGAGTCACGATTTTGCCGTGTGAACGCGAAACCGATACCACCGGTCATCAACGGTTACCACCGAACATCCACGGTTGTCTGGGTATTCACCACCGGTTATCACCGGTCACTACCGGTCATTGCTGGTTGTCATNNTCGCGGTGGGAGCGCGGCATCCAGGAAGTGGGTAGCGGCCGGTCCGCTACCCACAGTGTTTCCCCGCGGTTTCCTTCCACGACCGTCCGCAGCGTCTCGTTCTCGGTGAACGATCTGGGGTTTATGGCACGTCTTCCTGAGCCCACACTCTGTCACGGTCCTCGATGCGGCGGAGACCGATGAGACCTGCAATCACAAAACAGATCAGGGCGCCCATTGCCACGTTCTGGCCGAACCCGGCGATGTCGGAGACCAGGGCCCAGACCAAGGGACCGAGGATGGTGGCGAATCGACCGACGGTGGCGTAGAGACCATAGAACTCACCGAAGTAGCGGGGTGGGGAGAGCCGGGCCATGAGCACCCGATCCGCCGACCAGGTCGCGGCGATCGCCGCTCCACCCAATGGTGCTGCCACCCACACCAAGTCGGCTTGATCGGTCACGCCCGCCACCACTGCCAATCCAATAGCGATCATCGCCACCACCAGAGCTCCCCGCAGCACCCGCCGCGGACCGTACCGTCCGACTAGCTGTCCGGCCGCCAATCCACCGGGTATCGCCACACCGATCGCCACCAACAGCACCCGGTTGACGACGGATTCGGGCAAATTGCCGGTATCCCTTGACGGTGGTCGGGAACGATTCGATACCGAGCACACCACCAACATGATTGACCACAGCTGCCA
>DHIO01000043.1 GCA_002403855.1 Acidimicrobiia bacterium UBA4744 | reverse complement strand
GATCTCAGCCACCGTAACCTCCGAACCGCTTCGTCCGTCGTGCGTACCTGCAACCTGCAGCGTAGTCTGACGAAAACGAGCGTGCAGGTGGAGGTTCCATGAGCGACCCACGAGTGATCGTCCTAACGGGTGGAACGGGCGGCCTCGGCACGGCGGTGGTCAGACGGTTGGCGAACCGGGGCTATCGGTTCGCAGTGACGTACCTGGTCCCGGACGAGGCCCATCGCTTCGAAAAGGAGGTCGGAATCGACAAAGACCGGCTCCTACTGAGCAGAGTGGATGCCACCAACACATCCGAGATCAACGAGTTCATGAACCAGGTCGTCGAGCGTTTCGGAGCCGTGCACATCGTGTGCTGCCTGGTCGGCGGTTGGGCCGGAGGCCGCGACGTGGAAGAGACCGACGACGTGCGATTCGATCGAATGATCGATGTGAACCTTCGTTCGGCCTTCGCGACGTTGCGGGCGGCAATACCTCATTTGAAGAAGAACGGGTGGGGACGCATCCTGCTGATCGGCAGTCGGGCGGCTGTCGACGCCCCGGCCGGCCAAGCGGCTTTCAACGCCGCCAAAGCCGGAGTGGTCGCGCTCGGCATGACTGTCGCCCAGGAACTCGAGGACACGGGCATAACCGCCAACGTGATCATGCCGTCGGTGATCGACACCCCGGCGACTCGCAAAGCCCTCCCGTTCGCCGACTATATCAACTGGCCGACGGCTGATGAGATCGCCGCGGTAATCGAGTTTGCGTTGAGCGACGCCTCGGCCGTCATCTCGGGCGCGATGATTCCGGTCTACGGGAGGACGTGACTGGACCTCGGGACCGGTGTCACGCCGTTGAGCATGGTGCCGATAGGGGTGTAGCGGACGATTAGCCGGTAGGTGATGAGCAGCAAGATGCTCGACCCGATGGTGACGGCGAGAAACTTCACTCCGACGGCAGGTCCCAGTCGCGGATCCAAGCTTGGGGGCGATGATGAGCGGTAGGTGGACCAGGTACAGCCAGTATGAGGAAACCCGGCGGATAGCGACTCCCCGTCGTTCCTTGGTAGGGAAGGCCCGGAACCCTCCCATGAGCGCCACGATCATCGCCCAGGTGTAGATGCCCGGGCAGTCGGGGCGGCCGGATCGGTTGGTGCAACGGCGGTCACAGGCTCAGCCTCGGTTCCCGGTCGCAGAACCCGGGGAGAGTCTCCGTTCTGGAGTCTGCATCCTTGGAAGCGAGGCGGCAACGCACGCACATCCCACCAATCGCGCCCGACGCGCCGAGACCCTCGCAGCACAAGGGTTTCCGGCGTTGTAGCCCCGACCGGATTCGAACCGGCGTTACCGGCTTGAGAGGCCGGTTCATGGGGTCTTTGGCTGGTTTCGCTGACCTGGCGATACGCCCAGAAACCACTCCTGACCTGGCATTTTGTACGAATCTCGTTTTGCGTCGTCTTGCGTCGTTTTTCGTCTGTTGTGACCCAAATGTGTCCCAGGCGTGGCCCAGGCACGAGCAGGTCCGGCTTCGATACGTGTCCGGGATCCGTCACCATATTGGTCTGGCGTCGGTGCGGTTCAGGGTGCAGTCCGCTCCCTGATCCAATCGGCGAGTGTGGCGACGGCGTCTTCGCCGCCGCGGCCGGCGGCAAGATCGAGGATCATCTGAGCGCTTGCCTCGCCGTCTTCGTCGCCGGGCGGCGGGGTCCAGGTGAGACCGTTCCGGAGACAGAACTCGATCATGCACACGAATCCCACCCGCTTGTTGCCGTCGGGCAGCGGATGGTTCTTGACCAGGCGGGTGCACAACACTGCAGCCTTGACCGCCAGGTCGGGATAGAACTCGATCCCACCAAAGGAAGCGGCCGGGGCATGCAACGCCGACTCGGCCAGTTCGAGACGCGAAACCCGGGCAATCTCCTCAGCGGGCTGCTCGAGGACCAACTCGCTGATGGTGAGGAAGTCGGCGAGGTCGAGATAAGCGACGTTCACTCAGCAAGCCGCTCGAGTACCCGCTGGTTCTGCTCGATGATGGACCGGATCCGTTTCTGGAAAGCCGGGTCCTGGCGGCGAGCCTCAATACGATCAGCGACCGCTCGGCGGATTTCCTCCGCCACCGAAACACCGTCGGCGGCGGCTACAGCCTCGAGGTCGGTGGCCTGGTCGGTGTCGAGTCGGACCGTGAAAGCTTTCTGTTCCATGGTGGCATGCTACCAAACATCTTGGTGCATGTCAGTAAATATCGGATCTTCCGACCATCTCGGCCCGAGCGCCGACCGTGGGACCGCCCAGTCACAGAACCTATCGGCCGAGGACTTCCACGATGGTCGGGAGGAAAAGCTCAGGCGGGGGAGGCTCGTGGTGGAGTCCGTCGAAGGTAGTGAACTGCACGTCGTTTCCCGCCTCGGACAGCGTGGCTGTGAACTCGGCCATGACCTCCACGGGTATGTAGTCGGAGGTGGCGTGGATCAGGCGAACCTTCAGATCCGGGTTGGCTCCGATCGAGCTGGACAGAAACTCCCACAGCTCGGGGTCCAGCGCCTGCTGGTACGCACGCCCATAGCCCCCGTCGATGATCGGCACGAACACGTCGTAGGTGCCGTTCATGCCAACCAGGGCGTCCACATGCGTCGAACCGTTGGTGACCTCGCATTCGACCTGGCGTGGCGGTCCGCCTTTGGTGGCGTACTCATCCCAGTGTGCTTCGAGGTCGGCTCCGAACAGCGCCACGTGGGCTCCAAGAGCGCCGCCGTGGCTGAAGCCGGTCAGCACCACCACCGGATCGTTGTTGCCGAACTTCGATGCCTGTGCACGGGCGAAGTAAATGGCGCAGGCAACGCTCTCGGCGTTAGCCCCAGCGCCGGCACCGTGGTCAGCCAGGGCACGCTCGGGCTTACGGGTTCCCGCATACCCGACGCCGAACACGAACGCCCCCTCCTCGACCAGGCCCTCGACCATCCACGGCCATGGGTTACTTTGGCCCCCTCCAGGGAGATAGATCACGATCGGGGCACCGGCGGGCTCCGCCGGAGCGTACATGTCGAGCGTCAGCGACCCCTCCTCCCAAGTGGCATACACCAGATCCCACTCGGTCACGGCTCCGGCCGGCAGCAACTCCTCAACGAACTTGCGGTAGACGTCCATTCCGGACGGGTTAACCGCCCGGTCCTCGACCGTCGTCGTGGTTGGAGCCACCGTTGTGGTCGTGGTAGTAGCCACCGTGGTCGTCGGCTGGGTAGTAGTGGAGGTGGGCGCTGCCGTGTCATCACCGGCGCAACCGGTGGCGAGCAACATCAGCGCAACAACAACCGGGATGAACTTCTTGAGCCGCATGGCTCTCCCCTCCCCGCCTCCCTCCACGCTCATCGTACGACCAGGAAATGGCACTGAACAGAGGCCCATGCAAACGACCCGGCGAAGGCATTCATATCGGCATGGGGAGATCGGTGAGCAACCTGCCGATCGCGATCATGGTGAGAGGATCATGGTGGCCTGATAGAGGTAGCTCCCCACCCATATCCGGCCAATGTGCGCTAGCAAGTCATTATCTGGGAGGGCAGCTCGCTACTGACCGGGCAGGCCGTGGCAGTGCTTGTA
>DHIO01000046.1:116537-116827 GCA_002403855.1 Acidimicrobiia bacterium UBA4744 | reverse complement strand
AAGCATCGGGGGAGTGGCCTTCGGACTGCTGGCGCTGGGCAGCCTCATGGTGCTCTCGATACGTCGCCGCCAGACCGAAGTGGTGATCGCCCGTGAATGGGGAACGCGGATCGATTTCTACGACGTCGATTACTGAGTCCGATCCCCGTTTGACAGACGTGGCGCGGTAACCTCACTGCCTTGCGATCGTTCTGGAGTGGAACCAGCGTGGGCCGTGAGGCGATGAAAGCAACCTACGATCCCCAATCCGTGGAGTCCCGCTGGTACGCGGTCTGGGAAGAGGCGGGCGT
>DHIO01000046.1:0-116458 GCA_002403855.1 Acidimicrobiia bacterium UBA4744 | reverse complement strand
AATCACACCATCCATGACGTGATCGTGCGGCGCAAACGTATGCAAGGTGAGGCCGCGCTCTGGCTTCCCGGCACCGACCATGCAGGCATCGCCACGCAGAACGTGGTCGAGCGCAACCTCGCCGACCGGGGAACGGATCGTCATGAGATGGGACGGGAGGCCTTCATCCAGGCGGTTTGGGGATGGAAGGAGCAGTACGGCGACCGGATCAGCCTGCAGATGCGAAAGCTGGGCGATTCGGTCGATTGGACACGAGAACGGTTCACCCTCGACGAAGGGCTCAGCAGAGCCGTGCGCGAGGTGTTCGTCCGGCTCTANNGAAGACGATGTCGGCGAGCTGGTTCACATCACCTATCCGTTCGTCGACGGTGACGGGGGAGTGACCGTCGCGACCACCCGAGCGGAGACCATGCTGGGCGATACGGCTGTTGCCGTTCATCCCCAGGATGAGAGATACCGTGGTCTCGTGGGGCGCTCGTTGTTGCTGCCGCTCATCGAACGAGAAATCCCGATTGTTGCCGATCGGGCGGTCGACCCGGCTTTCGGGACCGGCGCGGTGAAGGTGACACCGGCCCACGACCCAAACGACTACGAGATAGCCGAGCGGCACGGGCTGCCGGCCGTGAGGATCTTCGACGAGCGGGCGAGCGTCACCCGCGACGGTGGGGAGTTCTTCGGCATGGACCGTTTCGAGGCCCGTGAAGCCGTCAAACACGCTCTTCGCAAACGCGGGCATCTGCACCACATCGAAGAGCACCATCACAGCGTAGGGCACTGCTATCGCTGCGGGACGGTGGTGGAACCGTACCTTTCGCTCCAATGGTTTGTGAGCATGGGAGACCTCACAGCACCGGCCATCCGAGCTATCCGCGATGGTCGAACCCGGTTTGTTCCGCAACGATGGGAGAAGAACTACTTCCACTGGATGGAGAATCTGCGGGACTGGTGCATCAGCCGTCAGATCTGGTGGGGCCACCGTATCCCCGCCTGGTACTGCGACGACTGCGACGAAATCATTGTTGCTCGGGAGGACCCGACCTCTTGTCCGGGGTGTGGTGGATCCTCGCTCGCACAGGATGATGATGTTCTCGATACGTGGTTCTCGTCGGCGCTCTGGCCGTTCTCCACACTCGGCTGGCCGGACTCCACCGATGACCTGAAGCGCTTCTATCCGAACGCCGCGCTCATCACCGGATTCGACATCATCTACTTCTGGGTGGCCCGCATGATGCAAATGGGTCTCCGCTTCATGGAGGACGTGCCTTTTGACGACGTCGTCATTCACGGATTGGTCCGCGACGCCACCGGCCGCAAGATGTCCAAATCGATCGGCAACGCCATCGACCCGCTCGACGTCATCGACGCGCACGGAGCCGATCCTCTTCGACTTGCCCTGATCCAGGCCGCCGCTCCTGGTCACGATGTGCCGTTCGACCCCGAGTGGGTCGTCGGAGCCCGCAAGTTCGGTAACAAAATCTGGAACGCTGTCCGGTTTGCGCTCCATCATCTCGAGCCGGGGTCGGTCCCGCCCGAAGGTAGCTATCCGGAGGATCCGGGGCCGATCGACGGTTGGGTTCTCCACCGGCTCGCCACGGTGACCCGTCGCTTCGACGAGTTGCTCGACCTGTATCGTTTCTCGGACGCCTACGGGCTCCTTTACAATTTCGCCTGGTCTGAGGTCTTCGACTGGTACCTCGAGATGTCGAAGGCAAACCTCCGGAATCCTGCCGCCGCCCCCGCCGCGAGGGCGACGTTGGGCGTGGTGCTTCGCGATCTGCTCAAGCTCTTCCATCCGGCGACGCCTTTCCTCACCGAGGAACTCTGGAGCGAGTTGGTGGGCGAGGGCTTGCTGGCCGGAACCACGTGGCCGGATCCGCCTGTGGCCGCCGAGGTGGTGGGAGTTGAGGTCCTGCAGGAGCTCGTGACGGGGATCCGCCGGTTCAAGGCCGAACACGGGCTCGCTCCTCGCTTTCCGTTGACGGTCACTCTCCTCGAGGCTGGAGGGTCGTCCGAACCCTGGTGGGCCGAACAACTCGAAATGCTGGCCGCCGCCCGGCTGCAACTTGCCGACGCTCCTCCATCCGGGGGCGACGTCGCCCGGCTCGTGGCGGGGTCGCTGGAATGCCACATTGAGCTGGAAGGAGTGATCGACGTCGAGGCAGAACGCGCCAGGCTCGAGAAGAGGTGGGAAGCGGCATCGTCGGAACTGGCCCGGGCGCAAGGCAAACTCGCCAACCGGTCCTTCTTGGAAAAAGCGCCCCCCGAGGTGGTCGAAAAGGAGAGGACCAAGGCGGTAGAGCTCGGTGCTTTGGTCGACAAACTCCGAGCCCAGCTGGCCGAGCTGGGCAGCTGAAATGGGGTCGTGACGCAGTACCAGGATGCCGTCGCCTACCTCGACCGTCACATCGGTCTCGGTGTCAAACCGGGTCTTGAACGGATCCGGGAGTTGCTCGACATGCTTGCCAACCCGCAACAGTCATATCCGATCATCCACATCACCGGTAGCAATGGCAAAACCTCGACCGCCCGCATCACCGGCTCGATGTTGGCCGCCCACGGTCTGACCGTGGGGACCTTCACCTCCCCGCACCTCGAGCGAGTCGAGGAGCGGCTTTCGATCAACAACGTCCAAGCAACGCCCGACGAGTTCGCCGGTGCGGTCGCGGATGTTGCACCGTTTGCCGACT
The DNA here is from genome assembly GCA_002403855.1 of Acidimicrobiia bacterium UBA4744. Taxonomy (GTDB): domain Bacteria; phylum Actinomycetota; class Acidimicrobiia; order Spongiisociales; family UBA4744; genus UBA4744. The sequence goes on along the minus strand of DHIO01000046.1, from coordinate 113,771 downwards.
TGCTGGAGGAGCGGCTGGGCGAACGTGCAACCTACTTCGAGTTGACGGCCGCAACCTCACTGGCCTGGTTTGCTTCGCAGGCGGTAGACGTGGCCGTCGTCGAAGTCGGCCTCGGCGGAAGACTCGATGCCACCAACGCCGCCGACGGGCGGGTGGCGGTGGTGACGGGCATTTCCCTCGAGCATATGAGTTACCTGGGGGACAACGTCGGCGACATAGCCCGGGAGAAGCTGGCCATTGCCAAGCCGGGAAGCGTCCTGATCGCCGGACCCTTGCCCGACGAAGCCGATCAAGCAGCTCTCGAGCACGCTGCTGCCCACTCAATCGACCTGCGCCGCTACGGGTACGACTATCGGCTGGCGGAATCCCAACCGGCAGTCGGCGGCTGGATGTGCGAGGTGGACGGCGTTCACGGCACCTATCCCGATCTCTATCTTCCCCTCCACGGCCGGCACCAGACCCGCAATCTGGCCGTTGCCATTGCCGCCGTCGAGGAGCTGTTCGGCAGGGAGTTGGCGACAGACGGGGCCGTGGAAGGTGCGGCTGCAGCATCGGTGCCCGGTCGGATGGAGGTACTGGATCGTTCACCCCTGGTCGTAGTCGACGGCGCTCACAATGAAGAGGGTTTCGGGGTGCTGACGGAGGCGATGACAGAAGAGTTTCCTCCGCGCGGGTGGACGGTTGTGATGGGAGTGTTGGGCGACAAGGACCTCGATGCCATGCTGGCGCACCTCAAAGGACATGTGGTCCGTTTCTACGCGACGGCGGCCGATAGCGACCGTGCGCGCCCTCCCGAGGAAGTAGCGAGGGCCGCCCGGCGGGTCTTCGGAGCCGAGGTCGAGGTGACCGAACTCGCCGGAGTCCCTTCGGCCGCCGCCGCCGCCCTGGCGGCCCTACCGCCCGATGGCGCGTTGCTGGTGGCGGGTTCGTTGTACGTCGTCGGGGAGGCCCGTCCGGTGCTGCGAGGTGCTCTTGCCGCTCGGACCGGTGCGGTTCATCATCCCGATTGACCGTTTACCATCTCGCCGGAACCCGACGAGGAGTGAACATGGGCCGTGAAAACACGTTCATCATGATCAAGCCGGATGGAGTCCGGCGTGGCTTGATCGGCGAAGTCATCAGTCGTTTTGAGCGTAAAGGGCTCAGGCTCGAGAAGATCCGCAACCTGCAGATCGAAGAGGCCATGGCCAATCGGCACTATGCCGAGCACACCGAGAAGCCGTTCTTTGCAGACCTGGTTGATTTCATCACCAGCGGCCCGGTCGTGGCGATGGAGTGGTCCGGCGAATCGGCCGTGAGCGTGGCCCGCACCTTGATGGGTGCCACCGATCCCAAGCAGGCGGCACCGGGCACGATTCGTGGTGACTACGGTCTCATCGTGACGTACAACATCGTGCACGGGTCGGACTCACCGGAGAGCGCAGAGCGGGAACTGGGCCTCTTCTTCGAAGAATGAGGCGTGGGTGGAAGGGAGTCCCGCTTGCGGGCCGTCAGGTCGTGTCTTCACGAAGCTTGTCACCGACTGTGTCCGCTCGGACTCGGAGCGTTGAGCTCCGCATAGCCATTCCCACAGACCGACTAGTAAGCTGTCGGGGTTCTCGGATCTGAGGCCTCTATGGCTGACACCCTTTTTGCAGTCGCCGGCCAGGACATGGCCATCGACCTCGGCACGGCCAACACGCTGGTGTATGTACGCGGGGCGGGAATCGTCCTGAACGAACCGTCGGTGGTGGCCATCAACACTCGCAACAACCGCGCCCTGGCGGTGGGTATGGAAGCGAAGCGGATGATCGGGCGGACACCGTCGTATATCCAGGCCATCCGCCCCTTACGCGACGGTGTGATTGCCGACTTCGACATCACGGAGAAGATGCTCCGCTACTTCATTCAGAAGGTCCATCGGCGGCGGTGGGCCAAACCGCGCATCGTCATCTGTGTTCCTTCCGGCATCACTCCGGTCGAGCGAAGGGCAGTCGAAGAGGCCGCTTATCACGCCGGTGCCCGCCGCGCTTACACGATCGAAGAGCCGATGGCGGCCGCCATTGGTACCGGGTTGCCGGTAGGGGAACCTTCGGGAAGCATGGTGGTCGACATCGGGGGCGGTACTACCGAGGTGGCGGTGATTTCGCTGGGTGGCATCGTGGTATCCCGGAGTATTCGCATCGGTGGGGACGAACTGGACGAGGCCATCATCGATTGGGTCAAAAAGGAGTACAACCTCCTACTTGGGGAACGTACCGCCGAGCAGATCAAGATGGCGATCGGGTCGGCGTTTCCGTACGCCGACGAACCCGCAGCCGAAGTGCGGGGACGCGACCTGGTCTCAGGCCTTCCCAAGACGATTGTTCTGTCCAGTCCGGAGATCCGCGAAGCAATCGAAGAACCTGTGCAGCAGACGGTCGACGCGGTCAAGTTCACGCTCGACAAGACCCCTCCCGAACTCTCGGCGGACATCATGGAGCGCGGCATCGTTTTGACCGGGGGAGGAGCCTTGCTCCATGGCATCGATGAGCGACTCGCATACGAGACCGGCATGCCGATCGTTACCGCGGATCGGCCTCTACAGTCGGTCGTAGTGGGGTCGGGAAAATGCCTCGAAGAGTTCGACGCTTTGCAGGGAGTCCTGGTCTCGTCGAGTCGCGCCTGAAGGGTCGGGAGATGACGGGGGAGGGTAGGTCGCCCCTGGGAATGCCAAAACCATGAGGGAACGCCGCCATCCGGATCGAGCCACTCCAATGCTGGTAGTGCTCGTCGTCCTCTCGTTCCTGCTCATGACCTTTGACATCAGGGCCTCGGGAGGAGGAGTGGTGGGCACCTTGCGTGAAGGCACCCAGGCGGTATTTGCCCCGGTTCAGGCGTTCGCAACTTCGCTCGTCTCCCCGGTCGTGGACTTCATCGACGGATTGGCCAACCTCGCCGGACTACGCGACGAGAATGAGGCCCTGCGACAGAGGATCACCGAACTGGAGGCCACGATCAGCGAGGTCGGTACCCTCGAAGCCGAGATCGAGACGCTTCGCAACATCACCGACTTGACTCTTCCCGATGACTCCATTGCCACCAGACCGGCCAGGGTCATCGCTCGGGGAGACAACTTCGATTCGAGTTTCATCATCGACAAAGGGACCGGTGACGGTCTCGTAGTGGGTAATCCGGTAGTAGATGAGCATGGTGCTCTGGTTGGAGAGATCAGGGTCGTAACCGCTTCTTCGGCGACCGTGCTGCCCATCATCCGGCCCACCGGAGCCGTCACCGTGGAGTCACAGACGGGAGAGACCGGGGTGGTGCTGGGACAGGGCGGGGCCAAGATGATTCTCGAGGTGAACCCGGCGGCAGAACCCGTGTTTGCCGATTATCTGCTCGTCACCGCTGGAAGCTCCAAATTCCCGCCTGCCCTGCCGGTTGCCGAGGTGATCCGATCTGCGAGTCCGGAAGCTGCCAAGATCAGAACGGAAGCAGTCCCTCTGGCCGACTTCAACCGATTGAAGTTCGTCGTCGTCCTGCAATGGACCTTCTCCGCCGGAGAGCAGGATGAGGAGCAAACCCCGCAGGACGAAACCCCGGCCGGCAGATCAGGGACGGGTGACCTATGAGAACCCGGGTCATCGGCCTGTCGCTGGCGGCCGCTGCGTTGGCTGTGATCATCCAAACCACACTCTTTGCCCAGGTGCGGATCTTCGGGGTCGCTCCGGATCTCGTGATGGTGACGGTCATTGCCCTGGCGCGTCGCCTCGATGCCGAACCGGCCGTCCTGCTCGGTTTCACGTCCGGCCTGGCCATGGATCTACTGGGTAGCTCACCACTCGGTTTGCGAGCCTTGGTCCTGACCTTGATCGCGTACGCAACCGTGCGCACCAGGGACCGCTTCGAGGGCAACGTGCTGGCCACCGGCGCTGCGGTGGTGTTGCTCAGCCTTCTCGGTGTGGTGTTGATAGTGGTAATCGGTACCCTTTTCGGCGAAGCAAGTTTTCGTGATCCCGATGTGTTCCGGAAGATCCTGCTTGTTCCTCTTTACAACCTGGTGTTGGCCATAGGCGTCCTCCCGCTTACAACTCTGGTCGTGACGGGCCGGAGGCGAAAGGAACTCGTGCTGTGAAACTCAGCTGGCGATTGACATGGATGGCAGTGGTGTTCGTCGCCATGTTTGCACTGCTGTTCACACGGCTGTGGTTCGTCCAGATAGCGGCCGGAGAGACGTACAGCCGCCAGGCCGACGATCAGATCGTGCGTCTCGACTCGAGTCTTGCCCCGCGCGGCAACATCATCGACCGCGACGGCATCGCCCTCGCTACCAGCAGCCTGGAACCTTGGATTCTCGTCGACCGGAAACAGATTCCTGCTGAAGACGAGGAGCTGGTCATACAACAGCTATCCGGATTGCTGGGGCTGGCGGCCGTGGAGGTTACGTCGGCGTTTGAACAGGCCGGATCAGGCGGCCGATTCCTGCTGGCCGGGGTAAATACCGACACGGCGTTCTACGTGCTCGAGCATCTGGACGAACTGCCCGGCGTGGGGATCGAAGAGGTGCCGGTGCGGCAGTATCCCCAGGGCGACGTCATGGCGCATGTTCTGGGTCACATCGGTCGCCCGTCTCCCGCGGACCTGGAGGAAAATCCCAAACTCGACCCCAACAGCACGGTGGGCAAGTCGGGGGTAGAGCGCTACTACGACGACCTCCTGCAGGGAATACCGGGTTTCGAGGCGAACCAGGTCAACGCGGTCGGCCGGGTACTCAGGCCGCTCGGTGGTGAGCCGGCCGAGGCGGGCGCAACTCTGCAACTGACGACCGACATCGACACTCAACAAGTGCTGGAAGACGCTCTCGAAGAGGCAGTACGTCTCGCCAACCAGGTGAAGGTGACCACCGGCGAGTACACAAACCTCGCCGAGCGGTCGGCCGGTGTCGTCATCGATGTCACCGACGGATCGATTCTCGCCATGGGCTCATATCCGGACTTCAACCCCGAGGTGTTCGTGAGCGGCTTGACTCAACGAGAGTTCGACGAACTCCTGGAGGACAAGGTCTTCAGCAACCTTGCTATTCAGGCCCTCTACCCGCCGGCGTCCACCTTCAAGGCCATCACTTATGCGACTGCCGTTGAGGAGAGACTCTTTCCCGAAGGCGTCTCCTCTGCCAACCAGTTGATCGAGTGCAGCTCCCGCCTCAATGCACCCTTCACCGACGCTTCGCAGCTCGTCTGGCGAAACTGGACGTGGCCGAATGACGACGGTCTCCAAGACCTCCACACCTCCTTTGAACGTTCCTGCAACATCTACTTCTGGCAGATTGCGTTACGCATCTGGAACGATTTCAAAGGCACCGACCGTGAGGACGTCATCCAGGATTGGGCGCGAAGCGTGGGAATGGGGGAGCGCACCGGGATCGACCTTCCCTACGAAGCGCAGGGCATCGTGCCCGACCGGGAGCTGTTCGACGAGTGGCTCGATGAGCAACCGTGGCGTGTGCGCCCAGAGGGGTGGTTGGGTGGCGATCTGATGCAGACGGCCGTCGGTCAGGGCGCCGTCTTGAGCACTCCCCTGCAACTGGCCAGCGCCTATGCCACCTTGGTCAACGGTGGCACCTTCTGGCAACCGAGGGTGGTGAGCAGGGCGTTTGACGTGGACGGGCAGCTGATCCAGGAGTACGAGCCCGAGGCTATCCGGAACGTCGGTGTCACCCCAGCGACCACCAACTCCCTGCTCGCCGATATGCGACGCGTGACCAGCGCCGGTACGGCAGCGGCGGCGTTCTCGGACATGGGCGCCGACGCGTATCTGGTGGGAGGCAAGACCGGGACGGCCCAGATGGGACAGGAATGTGAGGGTATCGGGGAAGCTCGAGTGTGCAAAGAGCGCGACAACACCGCTTGGTTTGCCGGAGTAGCTCCCGTCGACGACCCGAAGTACGTGGTGGTGGTCGTTGTCGAAGAGGGAGGAAGCGGCGGGAGGGTAGCGGCTCCGGTCGCTCGCCACATCATGCAGTTCCTGTTGGGACTCGAACCGACCGATATCGTCGACACGAAAGTGGAGGGTGACTGATGGCGGTGATCGCCCGCACTTCCTCGCCGGCCGTATCCGATCGCAGGCGACCGACCCCGGACATCATTCTCTTTGTGGCCATGGTCGTTTTGTCGGCGCTGGGCGTACTGATGATCTACTCGGCGTCGCGGAACCGGCTCGATGCCTTGGGTCTAGATCCCAGCAGCGAGATGGTCGATCAGGCGATCTTCGTTGCCGTGGGGCTCGTGTTGTTCTTTGTTGCCTCACTCGTCGACTACCGGGAGTGGCGAGACCTCGTCCCCTTCATCTATATCGTGACCCTGATTGGGTTGGGAGCCGTCTTTCTCTTCGAGCCTGGTACTGCCAGGGCGCAGCGCTGGATACCGATCGGGTCGTACCAGCTCCAGCCGGCCGAATTTGCGAAGATTGCCGTGATTCTCGTTCTTGCCTCGGTCCTGGTGCCGGCCCGGGAGGAGGGCATGAGCTGGCGACGGCTCATCCAGGCGCTGCTGGTGGTGGCGATCCCGGTGGTGTTGATCTATCTGGAGCCGGATCTCGGCACGATGCTGGTGTTCGCGTTCATTGCCCTCGTTATGCTGTTCGTCGGCGGTACCACGCTGCGTCAGCTGGCGGTCCTACTGGCGGCAAGCGGAGCGGGGGTGCTGGCGATCTGGAGGCTCGAGCTTCTGCGTCCGTATCAAATCGAACGCCTACAAAGCGTCTTCAATCCTTCCTCGGCCGATCCCCTCGGGGCCGCCTACAACCGAATCCAGAGCGAGATCGCCATCGGTAGCGGGGGTTTCTTCGGGAAGGGACTCTTCCTGGGTACGCAGACGAACCTGGACTACGTGCCGGCGCAAACCACCGACTTCATCTTCACGGCAGTCGGCGAACAGTTGGGGTTTGTCGGCGGGGCGCTGGTCCTGCTGGCCTACGGCGTCATCATGTGGCGGCTGCTGGTGATCGCGGGAAACGCCCGGGATCGATTCGGGGTATTGGTGGTGGGGGGCATAGCCGCCATGTTCGCCTTCCACGTGTACGTCAACATCGGAATGACGGTGGGGATAGCCCCCGTGACGGGGTTGCCGCTTCCGTTCATGAGTGCCGGAGGATCGACCTTCGTGACCATGGCCTTCTCGTTGGGCATTGCCAACTCGGTGTGGCTGCGCAGGTCGCCGGTTCCGGGGGAGACATACATCGTGTGATCGGGCTTTCGCCCGGTCAACCACCAGCCGGGCGGCTTCACCGGCCCATCTTTCGGTCCGGACCGATGACCGATGGCTGATGACTGTTACGCTTGCGAGCTATGTACCGAAGGGGCGAACGGGGCTGGGTCGAAGTCATTTGCGGTCCCATGTTCTCTGGCAAGAGCGAGGAACTCATCCGCCGTGTGACCCGTTCCAAGATCGCCCGGGTTCCCGTCCAGACCTTCAAGCCTTCCATCGACGTGCGGTACGCGAGAGCCGAGGTAGTTTCGCACAGCAGCTTGTCGGTTGAGGCGAGTCCCGTTGCGGACTCGGCTGCGTTGCTCAAAGCCGTGCGAGAGGTGACGGTCGTCGTCGGCATCGACGAAGCCCAGTTCTTCGATCAGGCCTTGGTGGAAGCTGTCGACGACCTGGCCAAGGCCGGTAAGCAGGTCATCGTCGCCGGGCTCGATCTTGACTACCTGAGTCGCCCGTTTGAGCCTGTTCCCACGCTCGCCAGTCATGCCGAATACGTTACGAAGATGCTGGCCGTTTGCCACCGCTGCGGAGCACCCGCCGGACATACCCAGCGGATCGTGCACTCGGACGAACTGGTAGTCCTCGGCGCAACCGACTCCTATGAGGCACGTTGCCGGTTGTGCTACGACCCGACGGAACCGGAACAGCCGAAGCTGTTGGAGTAGAGGCCTGAAGTCTCCGCTCGGTTTCCAGTATCAAGATGCCCCCCAGTCTCTCTGGTAGTTGTTTGGTCGCTGGTTCCCCACTCTGCGTGCTACGCTGAACGGGTCCGCCAGTCGGCGGTCCATGTTTCGTGAACTCGAACGGAGAGAGCGGTGGGTACTAGGACGCCGTCTCTGCCCGGTACCGGCACGCCTCGCACGGATTTCCGGGTAGCGGCACTTCTCGTAGCCGGCGGCTATTCGACGCCTTCCTTCCCCATTTCCGTTCTGTCTCCGGTGGCCGGTAGGGCCCTCCGGTGGACGCACGCATTACACCCGGCGCACAAGGCCGGAGGAGGAGTACATCTTTATGGCCCTGTTTCGCAAGAAGACGCCCGAAGTGATCCGCAAGGGCGTTGGCAGCGATTCGATCGTCGAGCACAAGACCAGACGCGTCGGACGTCAAGTCGTCGAAGTCCGACGCGTGAAGGAGACCCCGTCCAAAGCTGAGCGCAAGGCCCAGCCCAAGGCCAAGAAGCCTGCCCCTACGCGATCTCGTCGGCCTTCGTACGGGCGGACGGCGATCCCGGACGAGCCGATCATCGTCCGGCCCGAAACCGAGCGAAAGCAGATGCTGGTGCGGGTTCTTCCGCACCAGACCCAGGTGGTGGTGATGGAAGGTCCGGTCCTGGTCGAGCACTATGTGGCCAGGTCCGATCGGACCTCTGTGGTCGGCAACGTCTATCTCGGCAAGGTCCGCAATGTGCTTCCGGGGATGGAAGCGGCTTTCGTGGATTTCGGTGAGGCGAAGAACGGTGTGCTCTACGCAGGCGACATTCAGCACGATCCCAGCCAGCACGGGAAGCGCCGGCCGCGGATCGAAGACGCTCTCGACAAGGGCGATGAGGTTCTGGTGCAGGTCGTCAAGGACGCCATGGGAGAAAAGGGCGCGCGTCTAACCAATCAGGTCTCTCTGCCGGGCCGGTATCTCGTCCTGGTTCCCAACTCGGATGTACAGGGAATCAGTCGGCGACTTCCCGACGAGGAACGCCAACGATTGCGTGACATCATTCGTGATGTCAAGCCGGAAGGCTACGGGGTGATTGTCCGTACTGCGGCCGCTTCGGCTTCGAAAAGCGACATTCGGGCCGATATCGAGCGCCTCAAGGGGACTTGGGCCGAGATCCAGGAGTCCGCCCGGGGTGGCAATGCGCCTCGCGCCGCGTACCGGGAACCCGCCCTGCTGTTGCGGGTCATCAGAGAGCACTACACGCCGGAGTTCCGCCGGTTGATGATCGACGACACCGAGGCATACGAAGCGGTCATCGAATACCTCAAGCAAACCGACTCGGACCTCATTCGTACGGTGCAGTTGTATGAGGATTCGCTGCCGCTCTTCGAGAGATTTCACGTCGAGGACCAGCTGCGGAAGGGACTCGACAGGAAGGTGTGGTTGCCGTCCGGCGGGCACTTGGTCATCGACCGAACTGAAGCGTTGACGGTCATCGACGTGAACACCGGCAAGTTCGTCGGCAGTTCGAGTTTGGAGGAAACGGTTCTTCAGAACAACCTGGAGGCGGCTGAGGAGATCGGCAGGCAGCTCCGCTTGCGCGACATCGGCGGCATCATCGTGATCGATTTCATCGACATGGAGATCGAGAGTAACCAGCTGACCTTGTTGCGGAGCCTTCGGGAAACACTCGCCAAGGACAAGACCCGCACCCAGGTGTTCGACGTGTCCAACCTGGGGCTGGTTGAGATGACCAGGAAGAACGTTTCGGAGGGCTTGTTGGAGACTTTCTCCGATGTGTGCCCGACCTGTAACGGACGGGGTGTACTTCTTCACGAAGAAGCAGCCACACACGGCAGACCCCTCGAAGACGGGACCTGATCAGTATTGGCAAGCACGGGGAAACGGTTAGAGTTACCGAGCTTCAGATCGAGGTACGCAATCATGTATGCAATCATCCGAACCGGCGGAAAGCAGTCCAGGGTGCACGAAGGTGACGTCATCGACGTCGAGCGACTCAAGAACGCCGATGAAACCGTGGAATTCACGCCGCTGCTGGTGGTCGACGCCGACGGGAAAGCGATCAGCGACCGCGCTCAACTGCGAGACGTGAAGGTACGGGCAAAGGTGCTCGGAGAGGCGCAAGGCCCGAAGGTTGATATCTTTAAGTACAAGAACAAGAGCGGGTACCGGCGCCGGCAAGGTCACCGGCAGAAGTACACGACGCTGGAAGTGACTTCGATCGAGCTGCCTGCCAAGAGAAAGAAGAAGGCCAAAGCGACGACCACAGAGCCTTCCTCCACCAAGAAGAAGACGGGGACCGCCGAGAGCGAAGCAAGCCCAGCGGTCCAGACCGAGGAGGACTGACCCGATGTCCAAGACAAAAGCCGGCGGCTCGTCGAAGAACGGCCGCGACTCTGCTGCACAGCGGCTCGGCCCGAAGGTCTTCGACGGCCAATTGGTCAACGCCGGTGCCATCATTGTTCGCCAGCGGGGAACCCGCATTCACCCCGGGGACAACGTTGGGAGGGGAAGCGACGACACGCTCTTCGCGATGGCTCCCGGGACGGTCAAGTACGGCCACCGCAACGGTCGGCGCCTGGTAGACGTGCTCCCCGAGTAGGGAGCGCCCCGACCCTTGTTTGTCGACCGCGTCCGCGTACACCTACGCGCCGGTCACGGCGGTGCCGGTGTGGTCAGTTTCCAGAGACTCCGCGGCAAGCCGAAGGGAAAAGCCGTAGGGGGTTCCGGCGGCCGCGGGGGTGACGTGATCTTGCGTGCCGATCCCTCCATGGCCACGCTCCTCACGTACAAGAGGAATCCGCACCACAAGGCCGGGGCCGGCAGCCACGGCCAGGGAGATCTGAGGTCTGGAAGGCAAGGCGACGATCTGACCCTGCTCGTGCCGTTGGGAACGATCGTGCGCGACGCGGACGGAGTAGTGATCGCCGACCTGGTGGAGCCGGAACAGGTGGTGACTGTGTTGGATGGTGGCCGGGGAGGGCGTGGCAACGCTGCGCTGGTCTCCCGGATGCACCGGGCACCCAACTTCTGTGAACAAGGGGAGTTCGGCAAAGCGGCCTGGTTTGAGTTCGAGCTGAAACTCCTGGCCGACGCCGCTCTCGTGGGGTTCCCGAACGCCGGGAAGAGCACTCTGATATCGCGGGTATCGGCCGCCCGTCCCAAGATCGCCGACTACCCCTTCACCACCCTGGAACCGAACCTTGGAGTTGTCTCGGTGGCCGGGCGCGAGTTCGTCTTTGCGGACATCCCAGGGCTCATCGAGGGCGCGGCCGATGGGAAAGGCCTCGGCCATGAGTTCCTACGGCATGTGGAGCGAGCCCGGGCGCTGGTTATCCTGCTCGACCCATCCCCTCTCCAGGCAGAGTCCTTGAGCAGACAGCACGATGTACTCGTCGACGAACTGGCTCGTCATTCGCCGGAGCTGGCCCAACGGCCGCGAGTCGTCGCGGTGAACAAGGCCGATCTGCTGGATGTTGAGCCCGAAGTCGCAGCGCTGGCATCCCGGCTGGACGAACCGGTGTACGCAGTTTCTGCAGCGACCGGCGCCGGTATGGAGCCACTGCTTCATGCGGTGGCCGATGCGGTCGATCTAGCCGTTCGCCGGGCACCGCAGCGAGAAGGGTTTGTGTTGCATCGACCGATCCAAGCCGGTTTCCAGATCCATCGCGAGGATGGAATATGGATCATCGAGGGTCGAGCAGCGGAACGTGCCGTCGGACTCGATGACTTGACCAAACCGGACGCGGCCGACTACGCGGCCGACCGGTTGGCTCGCATCGGGGTGGATGATGCGCTTCGTGAAGCAGGCGCTCGACCGGGTGATGAAGTACGCATCGGCGATCTGGTGTTCGAGTTCCAGGAGGGCCCGTGACCCCGCGCCGCAGCGTTCCGGCCGGCCAACCGGTCGTCGTCAAGGTCGGCTCTTCCAGCCTGGCTTCCAAGACGGGAGGTCTGAACAGTGCGGCTCTCAGCGCCGTGGTCGACCAGGTTGACGAGCTGTGGTCGCGGGGACATCCCACGGTCCTCGTGTCATCAGGTGCTGTTGCAGCCGGGCTCGTCGAACTCCGCATGGAGCGCTTCCCGGCCGACGTGCCGGGGCTGCAGGCGGCGGCCGCAGTCGGGCAGGGCCGGCTGATGGAGCGGTACGCCACTGAGTTCGGGGCCCGGCAACGTCCCGTCGGCCAGGTATTGCTCACCAAGGACGTGCTCGCCAATCGCGGCCAGTACCTGCACGCCCGGGAGGCTCTCGACCGGATGCTTACCCTGGAGATCGTCCCGGTGGTCAACGAGAACGACACGGTCGTGGTCGACGAACTCCGTCTCGGCGACAACGACCGCTTGGCGGCCATCGTTTCGCATCTGGTCGGAGCAGCCTTGTTGGTCTTGCTCACCGATACGGCCGGACTCTATTCGGAGGATCCTCGCCTGCAGAACGAGGCGGAGCTGCTGACGGCGGTAAGGCACACCGATGAGGTCCTCGACCGGCTGGCCGGTGGGCTTTCCGGGCCGATGGGCTCCGGAGGGGTAGGCACCAAGGTGGCGGCTGCTCGCATGGCGGCTTGGTCCGGGGTTCCGACGGTAGTGGCAGGATCGGAGGAGGACCGAGCGGCAGTGAGGGCGGCCGGCGGAGAGCCTGTCGGCACCTGGATCGAGCCCCATACCTCGCGGTTGCCATCCCGAAAACTCTGGATCGCGTTCGGTCAACCGGCGGAAGGATTGCTGCGCGTCGACGCCGGAGCTTCCCATGCCTTGGTATCCCTGGGTAGCTCACTTCTGCCGGTGGGCATCACCGGCCTCGAAGGAGATTTCGAGGAAGGAGCGGCCGTCGAAGTCCTTGATGAGCACGGGGATCTGGTCGGCAAAGGGCTCGTGACCCTTTCGTCGGACTCGTTGCGTCCGCTCATGGGCAGGCACAGCTCGGCCGCAGGCTTGAAGGGTTGGGGAGGAGAGGTCATCCATCGCGACGACCTGGTCGTGCTGGTGGATTCACAAGCCTCAGCCGGTTGAGCGCTTGCGGCTGCGATACCCGAGCCACAACGCTATGACGACTAGAAAGGCTCCAACCCCGGCCACGACGGGGTTGAGCCCTTCGGAGAGTTCGGCTCCACTTCTCAACACCTCGATGGAGGTCACATCCAAGTAGGTCTCTCCACCGCGATCCTCGTCGTGGTAGCGCCACGTTCCGGTCGCTCGGACGAGTGGACCGCGATGGTGGTAGTCCCCCGGCGGATCGAGGGCTCTGATCACGTGGGCCGGAGCTCGGATCCCGATGCCGGCGTTCGATCCGCTGAGAGCCCCGCCCTCCAGCAGGGGGGCGGTCGCATACGAATCACCGTTCAATTGGCTCCACGCCCAACCGTCGCGGCGGAACCCGTAGTCGCCGACCAGTTCGCCGACCACACTCATGGTTCGGCCTTCGAACGCAGCAGGGTCTTGGAGCAGCTCGGAAACGGTCACGTCTGTGGCCGCCCACCCCGGATTGGGTATCAGCAACGCCGGCAGAAAGACCAGGAGGAGGGCGGGGCCGATTCTGCGCATCACTTTCCCCGCGCCAGTGCGAACATGAAGCCGATCAGGGAGAAGACCGCCACAAACTCGAGGCGGCCTGCCCACATCTGGAACAAATAGGTCAACTTGAGGAACACCGGCATCGATGGTTCGGTGATCCCGACGGACAGCCCAACATTCGCCCCGGCACTGACCGACTCAAACAGTGCCGACTGCAGGGGGAGTTGATAGATCAGTCCCGCTCCCGCGCCCAGGAGATAGAGGGCGACATAGAGGAGGGAAACCCCCATTACGGCCTGGACCAGACCGGGATTCAACTGCCTCCAGCCATGGTGCGAGTACCGGGTAGAGATCACGGCTCCTTCCGGGAGCAGAATCTGGCGGACCTGCGCGCTCAGCGCCTTGACGGTCAATCCGACCCGCAGCGACTTGACACCTCCGGCTGTAGACGAACCCATTCCACCGAGCGCCATGGCGATCGCCATACCGGCAAACGCCAGACCACCCCACGACGCCAGTTCCGCCGTCGGTACGGTCGCAAACCCCGTTCCAGTGTGGGCCGAGAGGACCTGGAAGAATCCCTGCCTGCTCAGGCCGGAGAGGGATTGATAGATCCCCGCGCCGGCCAGTCCGCCCATGGTGAGCAGGAGAGTTCCCAGAAAGGTAGCGAGGATGGTACGGACTTCGAGGTTGGTCCCCACCTTCCGACCCCCTCTCCACAACGCAAAATGAAGTCCGAAACTCAGAGCTCCGGCCACCATCAGAACCGCGCTTGCAGCTTCGAAGACGCCGGAGTGGTAGTAGGCGAGGCTGGTGCTCTGCGGCGCGAACCCGCCGGTATCGAAGGCCGCCATGAAGATTGTGACGCTGTGAAAGACTGCCCGGCCGGGACGGAACCCGAGTACGAAGCGGCCGACGACGCCCAGTGCAGTGATACCAACGACAGCGTGAACGGCACTGACCAGCCAGATGAAACGGGCAGTCGAACGGACCGATGGGAGGATCCGGTCATCGCGCGCTTCCCCGTAGTACAGGGTCATCGCCCCGCCCCCGGCGAAGACGCTGAGGACTGCGATCACGATGCCCTGTCCGCCCAGGAAGTGGAGGAGATGCCTCCAGAAGTTGAGCGACGTGGCCAGATGATCGAGGTCCTGAATCAACGTCAAGCCGGTGGTGGTCAAGCCGCTCATTGCGTCGAAGTAGGGATCGATGAACGACCCGTAGTGGCCCGACAGTACGAGCGGGATGGCGCCGAGGGCGGGCACGATCAGCCAGGTCAGCCCGACGACTACCATCCCGTGGCTCCACTCCAGTTGATCGGTGTGGGGCGGTCTCAGCATCAAGGCAAACCCCAACGTTCCGAAGGCACCGATCATCACCAGGAACGATGCCGCCGGAGCCGACTCCCCGGCGACGAGAGCCCAAGCCAGCGGCACCAGGCCGGTCCCGGCGACTACCACGAGCACGCGACCCAGGTTGCACCCGATCAACCGCAGATCCTCGGCGGTCGGACGGATCAGCATTCTCCTACCCGGTGAGCAACAACATGAGGGCGGCGATGCCAGTCCCCACGACCGCCAGAACGGCGACCACCAATCCCTCGAGTATGAGGGTGCTGATCGCTCCCCAGAGAGTCGAGCGCCCAGAGGGTCTCGATGCTCCCGGCATACCGGTCATGGACGGTCCGCTTGATAGAGGGTCAAGCCTTCTCCTTTGCGTAGAAGCCGGTTGTGAGGGCTTCGCGCAGATCGGCTTCATGTTCGATAGCAGTGACGGCCAGGACCCGATCGCCGGGCCGGAGTTGGGTACCGGCGTTCGGGACCGATACTTCTTCTGCCCGCAGCAGCGTCACCAGCACCGACTGAGGCGGCAGGTCGATCTCCAGCACGGAGCGGACCTCGGCATCGTCGGGAATGTCGATTTCGACGAGGCTGAGCTTGCCGGCCCCGAGCAGTCGGAGGCGCTCGAGCTCGGAGATCTCAACCCGAACTTCCTGCGAAATGACGTCGACGATGAGGTCGGTGACGGCCACCACCGGGAGGCTCAACGCCTCGAAGGTCGGACGGTTCCGCGGGTCGTTGAGTCGGGCAATGATTCGCTCGGCGCCCAGCGTCTTGGCCAACTGGCAGGCGACCAGATTGTCCTCATCCCTTCCCGTCACTCCGAGAACCCAGTCTGATCGGGCCGCGCCGGCATTGTTGAGCACGTCAACGTCGGTTCCGTCGCCGGCCAGAACGAGGAATCGGGATTGATCGCCCAGGCTCTGTGCCTTGGCGGGGTCGGCTTCGATGATAGTGACGGTGTGCCCGGCCGAGCTCAGGGCTCGGGCGAGGTACGCCCCGACTTTGCCTCCGCCGACGATGAGGGTTCTCACTGTTCCTCACCGGTCGCCAGATAGCGGCGCACTTTGCTGAAGACACCTCTGCGGGCGGCTGCCACCACCAGATCGCCGTCCCTCAAAAGGGAGTCTGGTGTGGGAATGAAGGTCTGTCCCTTTCGTCTGATGGCCGCGACCCGGAGCCGCTCGCCGATCTCCAGGTCCGTCATACGCAGACCCTCGGCGGCGGGGCCCATGCGCATGTCCACAATCTCGGTCTCGCCATCTTCGAATGTGACGTGAAACTGGAACTCCTGCTCGATGATCTGCTCGTACACCACTTTTGATACCAAAGTGGAGGCCGGGACGTAGGCGACGTCGAGTTGGCGATAGGCTCGCTCCCGATCTGGATCATCGAGTCGGGCGATGGTCTTGGGAACCATGAAGACTTCCTTGGCCAGTTGGACGGCCATCAAGTTGGCGTTGTCCGAGTCGGTGACGGCCACAAACGCATCCGCGAACTCGATCCCCGCCTCTTTGAGAACCGCCACGTCGTAAGCGAGACCGAGATGGACCGATCCGTTGAAAGTTGAGCCGAGGTTGTCGAGCGCGGGCTTCGAGATGTCGACTACGGCGACGTCATGACCGTTGGCGGCTAGTGCATGAGCGAGCTCCCCTCCAACGCGGCCGGAACCGGCGATAACGATGCGCACTCAGAAGATGATAGGGATTCCAACGCGGGGCAGGTTGGATGCCGGTCGTTCAACCCTTCCACAAGTAGCGGGTGAAGAGCAGCACGACTGGGAAGATCTCCAGCCGGCCGGTGATCATGAGGAACGACAAGAGCCACTTGCCCGCGTCCGGAATAGCCAGGTAGTTGCCGGTGGGTCCGACCTGGCCGAGTCCGGGGCCGATGTTGCTGAGTGATGAGGCAACGGCCGAGGCCGAGGTCACCAGATCCAGGCTGGAGCTCATGAGACCCAGGACCACGGTCCCCGACATGAAGAGGAACATGTAGAACAGGAAGAACGTCTGGATGCTCTCCATGACGGAGTCGGACACGGTCTCCTTGCCGAACCGGGTGACGAAGACGCCGCGGGGATGAACAATGCGGCGGAGGTCGGCCGAAGCGGCTTTGGTCAGAACCGCGATTCGGAACGTCTTGACCCCTCCCGCAGTGGAACCGGCCATACCGCCCAGGAACATGAGACCGACTGCGAGGATCTCCAGTCCGGGCACCCACGAGCCGAAATCGGCCGTGGCGTATCCGGTCGTAGTCATCAGTGAGGTGACGGTGAAGAGAGCGTCTCGAACGGCCTTTTCGAAGGGCCCGCTGCCAATGATGACGACGGTGACCACGATCGTCGCGGCCAGAATCAGGGCAGCGTAGAGGCGGAACTCTGCGCTCCTCAGGTACCGGACGGGTGCCCGCAAAGCCCGGTAGTGGAGGGCAAATGAAGCCCCGGCCATGAACATGAACACGATGATTACCCATTGCGTGTAGGGACTGAACCCGGTGATCGAAGTTGCTTCGGTTCCGAATCCCCCCGTGGACATGGTGGTCATTGCGTGGGCCACCGCCTGGAACAAGGTCATATCCCCCAGGGCGAGCAGGGTGGCTTCGAGGGCAGTGAACCCGACATACACGTACCACAAGCGCTTGGCCGTTTCCCGAAAGCGGGGTGTGAGGCGATCAGGTTGGTGGCCGGGTGATTCCGCTTTGGCGAGTTGAACACCTCCTACGCCCAGCAGCGGCAGGATGGCGATCGACAACACGATGATGCCCATTCCGCCGATCCACTGCGTTTCGGATCGCCAGATCAGAATGCCGTGTGACAGCACCGACGGATCGGGCACCACGGAGGCGCCGGTGGTAGTGAAACCGGCCGCCGTTTCGAAGAACGCCTGTGTCACGCTCTCGATCGATCCGGTCAGGAGGTACGGCAGCGTCCCGAAAGCAGCCATGGCAAACCACGCCAGCCCGACCGCGGCAAACCCTTCCTTGGCGGTGATCTGCCCCTGTCGGCCGACGACACGCCATCCCAAGACACCGGCGACGATGGTGATGAGAGCGGCGATCAGAATCTGAACCGCCTCGGTGGTCTCTCGATAGAAAAAGGCCACGACGGCGGGGGGAACCATCGCAACCCCTGCTCCGGCAACAACTGCTCCGGTGATATAGGACAGACGCTGCAACATGGGGAACCGTTCCGGCCGCCGGCGGCGGACTCCTCCGGAATTCTTTCCCATACCCGGCACTAGGTGAACAGCCTCTCCACCTGGTGGATGGCGTCGGGCAGCGCGAAGAAGATCAGATGGTCTCGGGGCGCAATGACCGTTGAACCCTCCGGCACGAACGCCCGACCGTCCCGCAGGACGCCTCCGATGACGGCTCCTCGGGGTAGGGCAAGTTCCTTGACTGCCTTGCCGACGAGCCGGGCGTGGGGTTCGGCCTCGATCTCGATTGCCTCGGCTGCGGTGTCCTTGAATGTGGCCACTGAATGAATGAGTCCTCGGCGCACGAAACGGAGGATGGCGTTGGCCGCCGCCAGCCTCGCAGATACGGCTGCGTCTATCCCACGGCCGGAGAGCAGTGCCACGTATTCGATCCGGTTGAAGCGTGCCACGACCGTCGCCATTCCCTGAGCCTTGGCAACCAAGCTGGCCACAATATTGACCTCATCCCAACCGGTCAGCGCCAGCAGCATGTCACGTTCACTTGGGTCGAAATCCGTGTAGGTAGCAGGATCGGTTGGATCTCCGCACACGAATAACGGTCGTGCGTATCGCTCGGCGAGGGTTCGGCATCGGTCATGGTCGGAGTCGATCACGATGACGTCGAACCCTTCGTTCACAACATGCTCGACGGTCCGGATGGCGAGTCGGGTCGTTCCGACGACGAACACACGCCGAATCGGATGACGAGCGAGACCGATCAGCGACCCGACCCGGCCGGCGTCATCTGCCGCCACCATCAACAGTACGTGGTCGCCTTCTTCGATCACAGTCTGCCCATGGGCCACGGTGGTAACCCCATGCCGTACGACGGCGGTGAGCACCCAGTCCCAGTCCGTCAGGCGGCGCGACTCGGCCAGCGAGCGTCCCGCCAGCGGCGAGGAACCCTGAACCGTGCCTCCGATCAGGGACAGCTTGCCGTTGGCGAACTCGACGAGATCGGAGACCCCCGCCTGTCGGACGAGACCGACCAGCTCGCGGGCTCCCGCTTCTCCGGTGTCGATCACCACATCGACACCAAGGGTCTCGAGACCCTCGTGCAAGCTCGGGTCCTCGACCCGGGCGACGGTCCGTTTGACTCCCAGTCCCTTGGCGGTGTGGCAAGCAAGGATGTTGGCGCCGTCGTTGTTGGAGACGGCGATCAGGAGATCGGCTTTTTCGACCTCTGCCTCCGTCAGCACGTGCTGGCTCGAACCGTTCCCGGTCAAGACCAAGGCATCGTGGGTTTCCTGGACTTCGGCCGCCTTCTCTCGGTCGGCCTCGATGATGACTACGTCCTGGCCTTCGCCGGAGAGACGCTCGGCCAATGATGATCCAACCGCTCCGGCTCCAACGATGACGATCCTCATGGGCTTCCTCGCAGGGCTGGTCGGTAAGGGTAGCTTCCCCGTCCTTGCGACCAAGCCCATCCGAAGACCGGACCATTACACTCGCCCCATGATCAACGAACTTGGAAGGCAAGCACGGGCGGCCGGACGCTCTCTGGCCCGCCTGACGGGCGAAGCGAAGCGGGATCTTCTCGTTGCGATGGCCGTTGAAGTTGAACGGCGCGCCTCTTCGATTCTCTCGGCTAACGCCGGGGACATGGAGGAAGCCCGTTCCGAAGGCGTGTCGGAAGCTTTGCTCGACCGGCTCCTGCTCAACGAGAATCGAATCCGGGGAATGGCCGATGGCTTGCGATCGGTGGCACGTCTGCCCGACCCGGTCGGCATGATCACCGGCGGATGGAATCTGGCCAACGGAATCCGATTGCAGCGCGTGCGAGTACCACTCGGCGTGGTTGCCGTTATCTATGAAGCGCGACCCAACGTGACTGCCGACGCGGCGGGGCTCTGCCTGAAATCTGGCAATGCCGCCCTGTTGCGGGGCTCCTCGTACGCGCTGGGATCCAATACCGCCATCGGCGAGGCGTTGACGGCGGTGCTGACGGCGCAGGGCTTGCCAGAGCATGCTATTCAGGTAATCGAGGACACCTCCCGGGAAGGCGCCCAAGCCCTCATGCAGGCCAGGGAATGGGTCGATCTTCTCGTACCGCGCGGAGGGCCCGGATTGATCGCGGCGATCGAGGCTGAAGCAACCGTCCCCTTCGTCATCGACGGGGCAGGCAACTGCCACGTGTATGTCGATGCGGCAGCCGATCTCGGCAAGGCAGCATCCATAGTGGTCAACTCGAAAGTGCAGCGACCGGGCGTGTGCAACGCTGCGGAGTCTCTGGTGGTTCACGAAGCAGTCGTCGACGAGTTCCTTCCGGCCGTCGCCCGCCTGCTCCTCGACGCAGGGGTGGAATTGCGGGGGGACGACCGTGCTCGTTCTCTGGTCAGTGAGATCCTGCCGGCCACCGAGGAGGATTGGGGAACCGAGTATCACGATCTCATCATGTCGGTTCGTGTGGTTCCGGATCTCGACGCGGCGATCGGTCACGTTCTCACCTACGGCACCGGGCACACCGAAGCGATCGTCACAGAGGATGTTTCGGCGGCTACCCGCTTCACTCAGGACATAGACGCGGCGGCCGTCATGGTCAATGCCTCGACCAGGTTCACCGATGGTGAACAGTTCGGGTTTGGCGCCGAGATCGGAATTTCCACGCAGAAGCTCCACGTACGGGGTCCGATGGGTCTCGAGTCGCTGACGTCGGAGCGGTACTTGCTGTTTGGCGACGGCCAGGTAAGGACATGATCGAACAGGGCTTGGAGAGCCCGCTCGACGTCAAGGAGGGACTGCGCCGGTTCGACTACCTGGCCGACGATCGCATAGCTCAGGTCGTCTATCTTGCAGATCGACTCGCCAAACCCATCCTGGTAGAGGGTCCGGCCGGGGTCGGGAAGACCGAACTGGCCAAGGCGCTGGCCGGCTTGACCGATCGGAAACTGATCCGCCTCCAGTGCTACGAAGGCTTGGACGAATCGAAGGCGCTGTACGAATGGAACTACAAGAAGCAGCTGTTGCGGATCCAGGCGGATGAGAGCGCCGCGTGGAGCGAGCTGGAACAAGACATCTTTTCCGAGGATTATCTCCTTGCCCGGCCGCTCCTCGAGGCGATTCGATCGGCTGATCCGGTGGTGCTGCTCATCGATGAGATAGACCGGGTCGAGGTTGAGACCGAGGCCCTCATGCTGGAGGTGCTGTCCGACTTTCAGGTCTCGATTCCGGAGCTGGGCACAGTGTCGGCCGCCACACAACCTCTGGTGGTGCTGACTTCGAACAACACTCGCGAGCTATCCGAGGCTCTCAAGCGACGGTGCCTCTTCCTCCACATCGGCTATCCGTCCGTCGAACGGGAAAAGGAGATCCTGCTGGCCCGGGTCGGGGGCCTTGGCGAGCTTCTGGCTGATCAGATTGCCCGTCTGGTGCGCAGCGTCAGGAATATTCAGCTCAAGAAACCCCCCTCCGTGAGCGAGTCGATCGACTGGGCCCGCACTCTGCTGGCTCTCGGAGTCGCTGAGGTCGAATCAGAAACGGTGGAGAACACCCTGCACGTGTTACTCAAATACCAGAACGACATCGATCGCGTCTCTCGCGACTTGAGTTCGGCAAGAACCGACTCTCTCGCTACGTGATGCTGGACATGCTCACGGGTTTCGTCCAGGAGCTGCGCCACGCGGGGATTCCGGTTTCGACTGTGGAGGCGCTCGACGCGGCTGAAGCGCTGCGCTTCGCGGATATCGGCAACCGGGCGGCCTTCAAGGCGACGCTGGGATCGACGTTGGTCAAGAACGCCCGCCACTACGGGACATTTGAGACTGCGTTCGAAGTCTATTTCGCATTGCTTCGACCGGCTCCCGGCGAGGACGATGCGGATGTTCCGTCTCCGGGACGCCCCCGGCCGGGTTTGCAGCCAGAAGGCGGTGAGTCGGGCGCAGGCGAGGGGGAGCTCGAGGCGTTACTCCAATCGTTGGTCCGGGCACTCTCAGCGGGCGATCGAGGGCTGCTCCGAGCCGTAGCCCGCCGGTCGGTCGAACAGTTGGCGGGAATGGAGCGCGGTCGCCCGGTCGGAGGCACGTACTACCTGTACCGCACCCTTCGGCGTCTCGATGTGGACGGCATCCTGGAACGGCTCCTCGAGGCCGCTGCGGAGTCACCCCACCTCACGGCGCTCGAAGAACGTCTTCTACGGGAAGAGTATGAGGGAAGGATTGAAAGTTTCCGGGAGGAGGTTCGGGCCGAGATCCGCCGCCGGCTGGTGGCCGACCGAGGAAGAGAGGCGGTGGCCAGGACTCTGCGCCGGCCCTTGCTCGAAGACACCGACCTGATGCACGCGTCCAGAGAGGAGCTGGCGATGGTCGGTCAGGTGATCCATCCCCTGGCTCGCAAGCTGGCAACCCGATTGGCCCAGCGCCGTCGACGGGGGAGACGGGGGCGGCTCGACTTCCGGCGCACGGTACGGCGGTCGTTGTCGACGGGAGGTGTTCCGATGGAGCCTCAGTTCCGGATACCCCGCCCTGCCAGACCCGAGGTGTTTCTCCTGTGCGACATCAGCGGATCGATGGCCACCTTTGCCCGGTTTGCCCTGCAGTTCGTCTATGCCATGTCCGGGCAGTTCTCGAAGCTGCGGTCGTTTGTGTTCGTCGATGCCCTCGACGAGGTCACGGCAGTCTTCGAAGCCGGAGCCGATTTCGAGGCCGCCCTCGAGCGGATCAGCTCGGAAGCCCAGGTGCTATGGCTCGACGGGCACTCGGACTACGGCAACGTATTGGCCCAGTTTTGGGAACGCTATGGAGGTGACCTCACCCCCCGCTCGACCGTGATCGTAACGGGCGATGCGAGGAACAACTACCGGGATTTGAGGGGCGACGTCATGCCCGCCGTCGCCGAAGCCTCTCGGGCCGTCTACTGGCTCAATCCGGAACCGCGGGCATATTGGGACACCGGCGATTCGGTCCTGTCGGCCTTTGCGGCGCATTGTGAGGACGTGTTCGAGGTTCGGAATCTCCGCCAGCTCGAGGCGTTTGTTGAAGGGTTGACTCTGCCACAACGCCCGATGCGCAGACTGCACCTACCCGGCGAATTCGGATAAAGAATCGGCCGGACCGTGTCGATACAGGAAAAAGGACGTTTCGACCCACATACGATCGAACGAGAAACCCGGGGCCGGGAAAGATAGGAGAAGACAGTGGGCCGTCGAGTGTTGGTAGTTGAGGACTCGGCCGTCATCCGGCGGCTCATCGAGGTCTGCCTCCGTCCCGCCAGCCTCGAGGTGATCATGCAGGAAGACGGCCCGACGGGCCTCGCCGCGGCGATCACGGAAAAACCCGATCTCCTGATCCTCGATATCGGATTGCCCGAAATGGACGGGTGGGAAGTGCTCGACCGGCTGCGGTCCGATCCTCGCACCAAAGAGCTTCCGGTGCTCGTATTGACTGCTCACGCCGAGGAAGAATCGCGGCGCCGGGCAGACGAAGGTGGTGCCGACGCCTTCGTAACGAAGCCCTTCCAACCGAACGATTTCCGCCAGGAAGTCCTCAACCTCATCGCCAGGATTTCCGTCGAAGCCGTCGTCTGACCGACTCCAATCCAACGGCAACGTCCTGGTCTGCGTGACCCCTTGCATCAATGCGACCGGATCGGCGTATGCGGCGGTGACAATCTGACGGTCGAGTGGTCGGCTCGCGAAGCGTTGGCAGTTCAGGCTTGTCCACGGGCTTTCACGAGGCACACGTTGCGCGGTGCTCAGAGACACCCTCGTACCCCTTCTCTTTCTCGAGCCAATGGGATACGTTCTCAAGGGAACGGCGGGGGGGGACGTAGAGGTGAGGCTTGCTACGTTCTGCCGTCCCATTCGTGATGATCTTCTCGCTGTTCGCAGCTTCCGCCGGCGAAGCGGTTGAGCTGTGCGACGGTCTCGGCCCGCCGGTGGAGGGACCAGTGGTGCAAGCCTTTGCACCGACCGGTCGATACTCGGGCCACTGGGGAGTCGATATTGGCGTGCCGACGGGTACCGACGTCAAGGCGGCCGGAACCGGTGCGGTAGCGTTCGTCGGAACCGTTGCCGGCAACCTGACGGTAACCGTTTCTCATGGCGGGGGATTGAGAAGCAGCTACTCGTACCTGTCGGCGGTGACGGTGCAACGAGGTGACAGCGTCATCGGATCGACCACGCTGGGGAGGAGTGGCATCGACCACGGGATGCCGGCGTTGCACTTCTCGGTTCGGGTGGGAAGCTCATATGTCGACCCGCTCCAGGTCATGGAGTGCCGCCTCGGGGACCCGTCGATGGCGTTGCGTCTGGTGCCCGTCCCCGACGCCCGATGACGTGCCTATCCTTCCGGGGTGCGCAGGGGCATACTCGGCGGGACCTTCGACCCACCTCACGTGGCTCACTTGATTGCCGGTGAGGTCGCCTACCGCGATCTTCGTCTCGACGTGGTCACGTTTGTTCCGGCCGGCGCCCCCTGGCAGAAGGCGGACCGCCGGGTGAGCGACGCCGAGCACCGCTGGCAGATGACTCGCTGCGCCGTTGAAGGCATTTCCTACTTCGAGGCGGATGAGCGCGAAGTTCGCCGGGATGGCTGGACCTATACGGCAGACACGCTGGCGGAGTTCAACCGGGAGGATGAACTGGTACTGATCCTGGGAGCAGACGCGGCAGAGGACATTCGTACCTGGCAGCGATGGGAATACGTACTGTCACGTGCTCACCTGGCCGTGGCACCCCGGCCGGGTGTGGACCGGGAGAGAGTCGAAGCCGCCGTCGCGGATCCGTTCACCTGGCTGGACATGCCGTTGTTGCTGCTTTCTGGTACCACCATCCGCGAGCGGGCGATTGCAGGGAAGACCGTTCGTTTCATGGTCGCCGAAACGGTCTGGCAGTACATCGAAGATCACAACGTGTATGGCTGAGCCGCGTCACAAGAAGCCGCAACGGCGCAAGGGACTGGCCGTTCGCTCGGGTGGGGGCCGCAGAAGACGGTCGGGGGTGATTGACGACGCACCAAAAAGCGCCCGGGAACTGCACCGCTCCGCCAGGCGGTCTTCGGCGTCTCTGGCCCGGAGGCGCGTAGCGCTGGCGTTCTTGGGTGCGGTGCTGATAGTCGGAACGTCCGTCTTGCTGACTTGGTTGACGCTGCAGGAGACCGCCGAACCCGAACCCGACCTCGGGGCACCGACCGCGGCCGGTTCTTCGACTTTGTTTCTGATAACCGACGAAGATGACCGGGTTGGTTCGAACGCACTGCTGGTTGCACATCCGACCGACGGATCTGAAGTCGTGCTGTTCCCGCCGTCCTTACTGGCGATTCTCCCCGGCTTTGGCGAGAGCGAGATTGCCAACACGGTCCGTTTCGACGGGCCTCCCCTTGCGAAGACCACGGTTGTCAACCTGTTGGGGACGAGAATCGATTCGGTGGTCCATCTCAACGAAGAGGGCTTTGCGGCAGCAATTGGGAGATCGCTGACCGTCGACCTGCCCAACCCCTTGCTGGAGGCGGATTCGGATGGGTTGACCGTGGTGGCTGCTGAGGGTCCGGCAGAACGCGACCCGGACATGCTGGCGACGTTGTTGACCAACCAGGGCGCCGGCGATCAGCTGGAATGGCTCGACCGGCAGGGATCCGTGTGGCGCGCGACCATCGAGGCCATCGAGGGCGACCCGGCGATCGCCGAGCGCCTGACGCGAGGAGCGGTCGGTGATCCCGACGCGGCTCTGCAGGCGATGGTGGCTTCTTCCAGGGACCCGGGATTCCTGGCAACGGCGGTGCCCGTGCGGAGGATTGAGGCAGCCGGAGGCGACACCGAGCGCTATCAATTGCCCAGCAGCGCCGCCGCTTCGTTTGTCTCCGACCGATTCCCCTTCCTGGTGATCCGTGAGGAGCCAAGGCCCCGAGTGGAGGTGCTCAACGGGAATGGGCGAATTGGAACAACCGGACCTATTGCCGCTTTGCTGGTCGAGAAGGGATATCGGATCCTCAAGACCGACAACGCCGACCGCGATGACTATGCAGAAACACAAGTGATCGCCCAGGGCCGGGAACACCAGCAAGATGCCATCGATGTGCAGCGTATCCTCGGGAGTGGAGAAGTCTTGCTCGAGGCTCGCCAGCCTTCCGGAATCGTGGATCTCACTATCATTGTCGGCCGGGACATCCCCGCGTAGGAGGCAGAGCACTCATCGCTCTCAACACAAAGACACAGGACCTCGTCGACATGATCGCCGCCGTCATCGATGAGAAGAAAGGTTTGGATCTCGTTCTGCTGGATGTCTCGGAGTTGCTCTGGATCACCGATGTGTTCGTCGTCGCTTCCGGCACCTCCCGGCCCCACGTGCAATCTCTCGCCGAGGATGTGGAACTGAAGCTCAAGAAGGCGGAACGCCGGCCGCTGCGGGTTGAAGGCCGGCGGGAAGGGAAGTGGGCGCTCCTCGACTACGGCGATGTTGTCGTCCACCTCTTCCAACCGGAGACCCGCGACTTCTATGGTCTCGAGCGACTGTGGGGAGATGCTCCCCGGCTCGAGTGGGAGACGTTGGCCTCTGAGGCCTGACGGCTGGTACAATCACGCACCGCAATCTTGGGGCTGTAGCTCAGCTCGGCAGAGCACTTGCATGGCATGCAAGGGGTCAGGGGTTCAAATCCCCTCAGCTCCACGCCGGTGGCTTCGCCACCTAACAGAGTTCCGGCAAGCCGGAACTCTTGCGCGTGGGCACACCTCCTCTTGGTGCGGGTTCATTCGAGTTTGGCGTAGCGAAACTCGGCCTGGGTAACGGAGTTCCGGCAAGCCGGAACTCATCGAGGAATCCTCTGCCGACGGGCAGGGGATTTCGCCGTTTCAGAGACCGAGTGACGGTCCTTCAGATCGGCCCAGAGTCCGCGGGAAGTCCGCGAGAGTTTGGGTCCGGGCGGCTTCGAGGGCGTCGGGGTCCCGGCCCTCGAACAGGTGGCGGTAGGTGTCGTAGGTGGTGCGGATCGAGGCGTGCCCGGGACTTCGCCGTTTCAGGGAGTGCTACGTGAGGGCGCCCGAAACCTCCAACCCCATACCAACTCCACGGAGGATTCGTCCAAGCTGCGGCCTCATCAAGGCCAGGGAACAGGTGTCCAGAGTGGTTTGGATCGAGGCATGGCCCACGCTCCTGAATCACCTTTGGATGAAGCCCCCACGGATCAACAGGGCGGCAGGAGTATGCCGGAGATCGTGAAACGTGCAGAGTTCGTCCACCGTGGACGCGACTGCGGGATACCAGACCTGTCCCCGGTAATTGCCTCGACGAGGTCCGCCTCCGTCAGGTCCGGCGAAGAGGAAGCCATTCACGCCAGGTGGGTATCGGGCAACGACATAGGCCTCGGCGAAGTCGATGCGATGGGTCTCGTACAACGAACGCAAGCCCAGACAATCCACAGCACTCGCGGTACGCGGACCTTCTTGCATGGTCCTTGTTAACCTCCGGCAAGAGACCTTCCATGCTCCGGTCGGGATGGCGAACCCTGGAGCTGACCACTGGCTGGGAGGAGGAACATGGTCCAAGACCTTGATCTGTTCGTTGGCTTGGCTGAGATCGCCGGCGTATTCGTCGGGTTCGCCGCGCTGATCAGTTTCACCCGGCGGACTGAGGTCGCGGCCTTCCAACTCGCGCAG
Organism: Acidimicrobiia bacterium UBA4744; assembly: GCA_002403855.1. Lineage (GTDB taxonomy): Bacteria > Actinomycetota > Acidimicrobiia > Spongiisociales > UBA4744 > UBA4744. The sequence goes on along the minus strand of DHIO01000046.1, from coordinate 86,246 downwards.
ATCCGCGGAGTTGTGTCGATTGGCCTCTTGGTGATCGTCGCCGCCCTCCTGCCGGTTGCCCTAGGCCGTTACGGCGTCGGTGAGCGGACCCTCTGGTTCGTATGCAGCCTCGCGTTCCTACTTCTTCTCTGGGGAGTAATGATCTTGGGATTCCGACGGCCCGAAAACCGGCAGCTCATGATCAGCCAGGCACGAACCAGTCCGGTGATGACGGCGGTGTTCTGGCTCCTGCTCGAAGCATCAATTCAGGTTCCCTTGATTCTCGCCGTTCTTGGCCTGTTCCCGGATCTTGAACCGGCGTTCTATACCACGGCTCTAGTGGTCCACCTGTTCGAGGGCGCCTTTGTGCTCGCGCANNCATGTCCACCGAAACTCCCACCCGCCCCACCGAGGTCACCGCCCCGGCCATCAGGACTCCTCCGCTGTGGATTCCGGCACTAGTGGCTGCCCTGCTCGGAATCGCCCCGGTTTCTGGTCCTGCGCCGATGACTGGGCTTTGGCTGGTTGGTTTGGCGATTGCGCTGTTCCCGGCATGGTGGTTGGGACGCAGGGTTGACCGGATATCCCGTTCGTCGGTGTCGTCACGTCGCCGAATCGTGTGAGCTGGTGCGGCCACCATCCGCGCCCCAGGATGGCCGTGCTCGGCTCCGCTGACGAGTTTTGCTAGTAGGGATAGGTGTGAGTGGGCGGTTGGCGGGCGTGGCGACCGGGGGAAGCCGTGGCCGGCGTTGTTGGTGGCGGTACGCAAGGAAGGGCCTCGGTAAGGGAGGCCCTTCCTGCGGGAGGGGAGGAGGTAGCTGGATCAGGAGACGAACCGGATCGTGAACGGATACCGGTAGTCCTCGCCGTTGGACGCCTTGACCGCCGCCACGATCACCAGCACGAACCAGGTCACCAGCACGACGGGGAGGGCAACCAGGCCCACCAGGAGGATTATCGAGAACGCCGCCACCACCCCGTAGATCAGGAACGAGATGTTGAAGTTGAGAGCGTCCTTGGCTTGCTCCTCGACGAACGGGTCGTCCCGGTTCAGGAGCCACATCACCAGCGGACCGACCAGCGACGGTATGCCGACGAAGGTGATGAAGGCCGAGAGGTGGCTCAGCGCGGCGAGGTTGCGGGATTGGGACGAGACCTGGTAGGTGGTGGAGTAAGTATCTGTTTGGGTGGTCATCGAAGGTCTCCTTGCGGGGTTGTCTTCTGTGTATCTCCACCATGCGACATCCCGACTGTCGGGTCTATTGGGGATCACCCGGAACGAACCCTGATATCAGTGGCACTTCTCGGGGTTCGTGTCAGCAGCCACGGCGGAAGTTCCCCACTCAGGTTCGAGGGTCGGGCGGCTGGCGGGTCTAGCGACCGGGGCAACCGGAGTGGGGGCCGCTGGGTAGTAGCTGTCACCGACAGGCTATGGCTACGGCGACGAGATTCAACGTGCCAGCGATCGCCACGAAGACGCCGGTCGTGTACAGCAGCCCACCCACCACCCGTCGTATTGAACTCACCGGTGGCCTTCGAGGTTTCGCTCCGGCCGGCGCCACTCCGGGTTCTCGTCGCTGACCGACAGTCTTCTTGCGAGGAGGTAGAAGCCGATCAACATCATGGCGGCTGCGAGCCCGTAGATAATCCCGAGCGCCAATGGCAGCAGAGACACCACGAGCAGCGGCAGCCAAAAGTCGTCGATGTCATGGGGAGGTGGGACTCGCAGGGCTCCAGGGTTCGGGATGGGCCGGTTGGTGATCTGGACCATCACGTCCTTCCCGCAGGGCTCACCATCATTGTCCGCCACCCTCGCCCGGATGGCTAGACCCAGGATCTGCCACTCCTAGCATCTGGCAGGTCACCTGGCGGGGCCTTCGGGTAGATAGTGATGGGTACCGAGCGTCCGGCCGGACCGGGGCGTGTGTCCATGGCGGATCAGCGAAAGACCCCACGAATAGGGGCGATAGTGATTCAGTTTGCCATTCGACCCGGACAGCGATCCGTGCAGCCCTTCAGGAGTGACCCCGATCGGTCGGCATCTCCCAACCCACCCCGGCTTTCCATGAATTCTCAGAGCTGCCCAGAACCGGCAGGCCCGAGCGCCCTGCAAGACAGGTCCGGTGCGGGTCGTGGACCTCGTGGACCTGAAACCGACTCCTAACAGCGGCGAGGTTCACGGGAATCCCCGGTTTCGACGGTCGGATGGCCGGCCGGTGTGGCGACCAGGGCTGCCTTCGTGAACGTCACTGGGTAGTGGAGGGTTGCTTCGGAGCTTTCTCGTACACTCGTCAGGTGAATGCGTTCGATCGGTCGGTGAGAGCTGCGGTCTTCGAGCATCTGGTGGCAGGCTGGCCCGGACCAACTCCCGGCGACATCGCCGAGAGGACCGGTCACCCCACCGAGGCGGTCGCTGAGTCCTTCCAACGGCTGGCGGCTGAGCATCGATTGGTGCTTACCCCCGAGGGTGACCGAGTGATGATGGCCCATCCGTTCTCGGGGGTGCCGACCGATTACCGGAGTGAGATTGGTGACCGGAGGTGGTGGGCGAACTGTGGTTGGGATGCCTTTGCGATCCTCGCCCTTCTCGGTGACGGCGAAGTCCGCGCCCGGTCGGAAGAGGGGATCGAGTCAACCTGGACCATCCGCAACGGCGTGGTGAGACCGGACGGTCTGGTTCACTTCGTGGTTCCCGCTCGACGGTTCTGGGATGACATTGGTTTCACTTGACGCACCATCCGGTGTTTCCGGTCGGAAGCAGACCTCGAACGGTGGTTGCGGCGAATGGGCCATGATCGGGGTGCGACGATCAGTGTTCAGACCGCCTACGACCTGGGAGCCGTCTGGTACGAAGACCGGATGAGCGAAGACTGGGTGCCGCCCACCCCAGCTCAGGCAGAGGAGGTCTTTTCTCACTTCGACTTGACCGGAGAGTTTTGGAGACTCCCCTGATTGCCCAGCAGATCGAATCCTCTTGTGGGTACCGGGCTACCCAACCCATGCACCACCTCGACGGTCCCGGCTTCGTAGTGCCCGGCACCGGTCAGCTCGATGATTCCCGGAAGGCCACTAGGCCACCAAAACCGGCAGCAAACGCTCCAACTACCACACCGGCGATCTGACGAAACCCAAAACCGCCACCGCCGATACCGATCACGTCGGCCAGCGCCGAGATGACGATGAGGGCGACTCCCAGCACCGCCACGATGATCCCGAGTGTTTTGCGGGACATGGCGATCTCCCTTCTCCTGCACCCCAATCTAGAGAACCATCCAGCCGAGAGCTTCCCTGCGTGGATCGCTGATTCATGCAACCTCTTCGACGAGAGCCCCAACTCTCGCCGACCGGTGTTGCGCTTACCCATGGAGATCACAGCCGGTGGGTACGCTGACTCGGACCGAACCAGGGGCCGGCCGGTATCCCGTCAGTCTTTCCAGAAGCCGCCCGATCGGCCAAAGTCGGCGAGCCGCTCAAAGAAATCGTCCAAGTGCTCAAGAGTGTCGTGGTTGATGTGGTCCAGGTAGTCGGCTTCAAGCCGTCTGCTGAACACGGCGGCTCCCATCACATACGCCCAGTCGGCTATGGGCATGATCGACTGATGCGAATCCGGTTTGTACGACGACCATGTGGTTGCATGCTCTTCCGACCGGAAGAGATTCATGCTGTCTCATATGAAGCTCGCCTTGGTCGACCAGTCCGCACTAGAAAACGGCTCGTTCATGTGGCCAACCGCCTCCGGTGGGTCGACTGTGAGCACCTCGCCGTTGAGCTGAACCACCGTCACCACGTCACCACAATCGAGACACGTCGACTCCACCCGAACCTCCCGGTCCGGGACAACCCAGGTGACAGCAAGTGCCTCTAGTCCACATTGGCCGTACCACCGTTGAGAACCGTCAATGGAGACGAAGTCGTTAGTGGGGATGTTGCTGAAGGGTGCCCAACACTCGACCAGGTCCGTCCCCTCCAAAAACCAACTTCCCACCCCGGCGTCGGCTGCGGCCTTCTGAATCTCCAGAGCCTCATCGGGTGAGACGCCCGTACTCCGAGATAACTCCGTGTAGTGCGGTGCCCTGCCCGTGTCAACGAAGTGAAACATCGTGTCCAGATAGGCGCGCTTCACCTCAGCTGTTACTCCCATGGCCATCCCTCTCTTGCCGGTGGATCAATGCCTCCGAACTTACTCCGCCAGGGCGATCCAAGCCGCCCACCGCCCAGAACCGGCAGGCCCGAGCGGCGGCGGCGGTCATCCTGGCTTCTACGGCTGGTTTGTTTTCCGGGGTTCGGCTTGGCTGGCGGACCGCCTGGCACCCTGTGGGTTGTCCTTCGAACGATTCGCCGGCGGGCATCAATCAGGCACTCACCGGTCGGGCGGGGAAACCTTGCCGGATCTGCTGGAACCGGATCCGGAGTCTCTGAGTCAAGCTCCCCGGCAAGTGCGTGCCACCCCAGTCCGTCGGTGAGGAGAGATGGCATATGTCATGGAAGGAACCAACCCGGAGGCTTTGATCGGTGGGGTCGACACCCGCGCCGATGTGCGCGTAGCAGCGGTGGTGAACCATGTGGGAGGGGTGCTCGGTGTCGAATCCGTCCCGACCACCAGATACCGCCGGCTGCCGTCGTGGCCGGCATCTCACCGGCAAGCCGGGATTCAAGAAGAATCCTCTGCTGCAGGAGGCTTGGCCGTCTCAAGATCGGTTATCTGAGGGTGCCCGAAGCCTCCGACCGTACCGACGGATACGTCAAAGATGGGCTATCACCTCATCGAATCCGGGGAATCACGTGTCCATAGGTGTCCAGCGGATCGAGGCATGACTCCCTCACCCTCGGATGTTGGCCCTCTGAGCAGGGCCGCAGAAGAATGCCGGAGATCGTGGAGTGTCGACCCGGCTCCCTATTCGTCCCTCAGGCTTCTTCGGCGGCTTCTTCGGCGGCTTCTTCGGCGGCTTCCTCTGCGGCTTCCTCTTCGAGGGCTCCCCGCTGACGCATCGTCTCGATGATCTTGTCGCCGAACTGATCGACCTTCTCGCTGGGCATCTTGTCATCGAGCTTGGAGTGGAGTTTGGTGCGGATCTCTGGTTCGGTCAGCCCTTGCCATTCAGCCTTCTGAGTCTCCACGAGCTTGACGATCCCGGCAACGAATGCTGCAAACAGCCCCAACTTGATGAGCCTCTTCATACGCCCTTCCTCCTTTGCGATGGCCTCACCCTGAATGTAGTCCGTGCCAACCGGATACATCCGATCGGGAACTTGTGCCAGTAGAAACCCTAGGCGGAGGGAGACGGCTCCGACGAAATGACGGCTCGTCGGAGCACGGGGCTACTCACCGGGTGGCGGCAGGGACCACTGGCGAGAGGACCGTCGGCTTCCTCGGCCGGCACGCGCCTGCCTTCAGACGGGTCTTCAGGTTGAAACTCCGGGCGGCCACGATCGTTGCCCACGCCGGTTGGATGCTACAGGTACGGATCTGGCAACTCTCGACGGCTGATGCCGTCGTTGAAGACAATAGGATGGTCCCCGAGGGTTTGTAGATACCCCGGCCGCGGCGGAGGAGGCAGGTAGTGAACCTCACAGACCTTGTTGCCTTGAGCATTGTCGGAGGCTGGACGGTGGCCGTGGCCGTGTGGGTGGTAACCGTCTGTGACCGGAAGGGCAAAGGCCGGTTCGCTGCTCTCGGCTTGGTGGGATTGGTGATTCCGGGATTGTGGCTGTTCGCTTTGGTGGGTGCGGTGAGAATCGCACGGCCCTCGTCGGTCTGGGCTGTGCAACGGTACGGCCCGGAGATGATGGAGCAGGCTCGGAATCGATACCGGAGAGAAGGTGCGCCCAGCTACTTCGGGGGAGGTCGTCGAGTCGGCGATGGAGTTGGGACGCTGGTGGTTCTGCTGTTCGCGGTTTCCGGGGTGGTGGTGATCGTTCTCCCATGGGCCCTGGAGGGTACGGCTGTGGCTACCTGGCTTGTTGCAGTGCTGACGCTGGTGTGTTGGGAGGTGGCGGCGGCGGTCGAGGTCGAGTTCTCGGGAAGTGGCGCCGAGCGCGGATCAGTTCCCGCCACTGAGAGCAAGATCCCTGTCTCCAGCGGAGCGCCCCAGTAACGGTCTGAGGACTCTCACCGTCCTGGTGCGACTGTGCCGCACCTTTCTAAGTGAGGGACGGAAGTGTTCCGGCGAGTGCAAGGTGTCGTTGTCGAAAATGCCTCCTTGTCAGACACCTCCACGCTCGATATCCGCGTCGAACGCCCGCTCACACGGGCGGCCCGGACAACCTTTGTCCCCGTCGGGGGCGGGTCGGTACATCGCAAGGTGCACATCGCTAGAGGTCAACTCGATCACCGCCGCTCGGCTACTGCCGGCTCACCCGACTAGGTGACGACGACTTGTCGGCAGAGCTTGCCTGCCCAGGCTGAGTCGGCGCAACGTTTCCCAGAGCGGTTGCGACGGTGATAACGCCCCGGTTGGGCGGTCGGGCAGAAGCCTCAAGGGCGGAGGTAATTCCGGTTTCTTCGGAGAGGTCGTCGCCCGCTCGGTCTCAGTCCTGCGGTCCGTAGACCGTCACGTACGAGATGGTCTGGTGCCGTATGGCTCCTCCGACGATCTCCCATGTCGAGACCCCGTCCAGCATGTCTCCGGCCTGAGGCGCGATCTCGAATTGCGCAGTGGCGATCCGGTCGGAACTGCCGACCACGAGATTGTGGACGTTCACCGTGGCGCCATCGGCCAGGCCGGCCATCTCGGCCTGAATATCCTCAGGGGCGAAAGACCTGCCCGTTGTGGCGTTGATGAGCGTCCCACCGAGGCCAAAGTATTCGGGCAGATCGGCGAAGTTCCCCCGTTCCCAGTCGGTCACGTAGTCCCGCAGCATCGCTTCAGCGTCCGTCGGTGTCAGGTAATCAACCAGAAACCACGCACCGACCGTCAAAAGGATGACGGCCAGCGCCGCAACCATGATCCAGGGAACCAGGCTCGTCCTCGGCCGTTCCGGCACGTGGGCGGGTGCCCGCTCCTTGAGGGGGGTTGTTTGCACGGTTCCTCCTTCCTCCCGGCTGGATGCCGGGTCTGGATGCTTCGAGGAGTGAACGCGTCGTCCACCTCCAGTTTGAACCTTCATCTGTCGTTTGGGAAGGGCAGGAGGGAGAAATCGGGTGGGAAGGAATCGGAGGGCGGACCCATCGATCCGTCCAAGGCAGCCCGATCACCGTCCCACAAACGGGTTTGCCGGACCCGACCCTTCCCGCGAGACGGCGGCGCCATGTAGCCTGCGGACCGGAGAGGAGGTGATCGAATGGCACGGCGTCGACCGCGGCTGACTACTCCCTACGTGCGTCGCAACGGCTCTCTGGAGCCGGCAACCTGGGACGAGGCCCTGGATGCTGCCGCCGCCGGCCTGGCGGCGCAGCGCGGTGCGGCCTTCGGGATGTTCAGCTGCTCCAAGGCCACCAATGAAGTGAACTTCATGGCCCAGAAGTTCGCCCGCGTCGTGATGAGCAGCAACAACATTGACAGCTGCAACCGTACTTGACACGCTCCCAGCGTCGCCGGTCTGGCGGCAGTGTTCGGTGCAGCGGGCGGCACCTCCTCGTACGAAGAGATCGAGACGACGGACATGATCGTGCTGTGGGGCTCGAACGCCCGCGAGGCCCACCCGATCTTCTTTCATCACCTTCTAAAAGGTGTCCGCAACGGCGCCAAGATGTACGCGGTCGATCCTCGGCGCACGACCTCGGCGCAATGGGCCGATGTCTGGCTCGGCATCGACGTGGGTTCGGACATCGCTCTCGCCAATGCGATCGGCCGCGAGATCATCGTCTCCGAACTGACCGACGGGAACTTCATCGCACGTGCTACTAAGGGTTTTGAAGCGTACGCGGCAGCGGTAGACGAGTGGACGCTCGAACGTGCCGAAGAGGTCACCGGGGTCCCTGCTCGTTTCGTCGAGAACCTGGCCCACGACTATGCCACCGCCGATACCGCCCAGGTCTGTTGGACGTTGGGTATCACCGAGCACCACAACGGCACCGACAATGTCCTGGCTCTGATCAATCTCGCCCTGTTGACGGGGCACGTCGGCCGCTACGGCGCCGGCCTGGTCCCCATCCGCGGCCAGAACAATGTGCAGGGCGGCGGCGACATGGGGGCGTTGCCGAACAAACTGCCCGGATTCCAGGATGTGGCCGACGATGAGATCAGGGGGGAATTCGAGGCGGCCTGGGGCGCAACCGTGCCTGCGGATCCCGGTCTGCACCTCTCGCTGATGTTCGACGCGATGGAACGGGGGGAGATCCGATCGCTCTTCGTGCTCGGCGAAAACCCCGCACAGTCCGAAGCAGACGCAACTCGAACCCGGCGCCTGCTCGACGGGTTGGACTTCCTGCTGGTTCAGGACATCTTCATGACGAAGACCGCCGAGATGGCCGACGTGGTGTTGCCCGCCGCAGTGGCATGGGCCGAAGGCGACGGCACCGTCACCTCCAGCGAACGCCGCGTCCAGCGGGTTCGCAGGGCGCTCGAGCCACCCGGCGAAGCGAAGGACGATCTCGAGATCCTCGCCCTGCTCGCCGACCGCCTCGGGTTCAGCTGGGGGATGCCGACGGCAGAAGAGATCTGGGGCGAGCTGCGCGGCCTGTCGCCGATGCATGCCGGCATGTCGTACGAACGACTGGACCAGCGAGGTGGGATTCAGTGGCCCTGTCCCGACCTGGAGCATCCCGGTACCCAGTTCCTTCACGGGGACCTTTGGGAGGATCCGTTGCCTCGGGAACCTGTACCCTTCATTCCCACGGAGTGGGTGCCTCCGGTCGACGAATTGACCGACGAGTTCCCGATCCGGCTCACGACGGGCCGGAGACTCGACTCCTACAACACGGGCGTTCAGTCGGAAGGCTTCTCGTCACCGATCCGGGTGGGAGGGATCATCGAGGTATCGCCCGAGGATGGTGCGGCGTTGGGTCTGACGGAGGGCGATCAGGTCAGAGTGTCTTCGCGACGGGGGGCGATCGAAGTTCCGGTCTCCTTTGATCGAAGTCTCCGACCGGGGCTCGCCTTCATGGCCATCCACCATCCCGATGAGGCCGACGCCAACCTGTTGACCATCGATGCTTGGGACCCCTTGGCAGGGACTGCCGAGTTCAAAGCGACCGCAGTCGGCATCGAACCGGTCGAGTTCTCCGGTTGACAGAGTGGATCTTCACTTCACGTCCGCATTCCCGAGCACCCCCGAAAGAGTTGCCGTCGACCGGTTGCTGGGTGGTCCACCCTCCGGATGGACAGGCGGGGCACGCGCGGCGGCCGACTACCACGTGGCCCTCGGCGGGCATCACCATGCCGTCGGGGTCCGTCACCGCCTCCTTCCGGCCCTCCAGGCAGTTCAGAGCGCGATCGGATGGGTGAGTCCCGGCGCTCTCAACTATGTGGCCGAGCGGTTGTCCGTCCCTCCGGCCGACGTCTATGCGGTCGCGTCCTTCTACGCTTTGCTGGCTACGGAGCAGCAGTCGCTTCGGATGGCTCACGTTTGTGAGGACGTCTCCTGCCGAACCCGCGGCAGCCTCAGGCTCCTCGAGTCGCTGGCAGGGCGTGACGACGTTGTGCCCAGCCCGTGCCTCGGTCAATGCGATCGTTCGCCGGCGGTGCTGGTTCAGCGGGCCGGGGAGTACGACGCCAGCCTGTGGAATGCGACGGCCGAGGATGTCGCCGAAGTGCTGGAGGGGGCCACCCCGATCGATCCGGAGCCCGGCCACTACGGTGTCCCGCAGAGCGAGCTTGGCTCAGACCGACTCCGACTGCTGCGCCGGGTGGGGACCATCGATCCTTACAGCCTCGACGAATATCGGGCCACCGGAGGCTATGCGGCGCTCACCAAAGCGCTGACGATGGGGCCGGAGGAACTCATCGAGGAGGTGAAGCGAGCCGGGATACGGGGCCGGGGTGGTGCTGCTTTCCCGGTCGGTGCGAAATGGGAGGCCGTAGTCGGGCAAGGACCGGACCGAATGCTGGTGTGCAACGCCGACGAGGCCGAACCGGGTACCTTCAAGGACCGCGGCGTTATGGAGGGCGATCCGTTCTCCCTGGTCGAAGCCATGACGATTGCCGGCTATGCGATCGGTGCCGGTCGAGGTTTTCTCTACATCCGGGGCGAGTACCCCCGGGCAGCTCGCCACGTTGCGAGTGCCCTCCGGACGGCCACAGAATCCGGACTGCTGGGGGACAACGTCCTCGGCTCCGGGTTCAGTTTCGACATCGAAATCCGCATGGGTGGTGGGGCATACATTTGCGGAGAGGAAACTGCGCTGTTCAACTCCATCGAGGGTTTCCGGGGTGAGCCCCGCCAGAAGCCCCCCTACCCGGCCGAAGCAGGATTGTTTGGCCTCCCCACTGCGATAAACAACGTTGAGACCTTGATCAACCTGCCGCTGATCGTGCTCGAAGGAGGCGCAGCGTACGCCTCCCGGGGAACTGCCGCTTCGACCGGGATCAAGCTCTTCTGTTTGTCGGGAGACGTTGCCCGTCCGGGCGTCTACGAGGTTGATTTTGGGACGACCCTCCGTCAGCTGATCGACCTGGCCGGCGGCCCGCTCGAGGAGATAGCGGCGATCCTGCTCGGGGGGGTTTCCGGCTCGTTCGTCGGCCCCGACCTGCTCGACTTACCGTTGACGTTCGAGGACACCCATGCCGTCGGGGTGTCCCTCGGTACCGCAGTTGTCATGCCGTTCGGGGTGTCTACCGACTTCGACGACCTGGCTTTGCGGATCGCTGCCTTCTTCCGCGATGAGTCCTGCGGTCAATGCGTGCCCTGCCGGGTGGGCACCGTGCGCCAGGAGGAAGCGCTGCATCGTCTGATCGGCGGGGTGCCTCTCAACGGGGCATCGAGCGATCTGGGCTTGCTGGCGGAGATCGACGAAGCGATGCGGATGGGGTCAATCTGCGGCCTCGGGCATACGGCGGGCAACGCCATCCGGTCGGCGATCGCCCTCGGCTTGATCGGAGGCCGTCCGTGAAGAAGGTGCATCTCACCGTCGACGGTGCTGCCATCTCGGTTCCGGGGGGAGCCTCCATCCTGCAGGCGTGCCGGGCGGCGGGAAAGCCGCAACCCACCCTTTGCTACTTGGAAACCCTGACACCGGTCAACACCTGCCGGGTGTGCCTGGTCCAGGTCACCGGGTCACGCACCCTCGTCCCATCGTGTTCGCGGATCGTCGAAGAGGGAATGGAGGTTGCGACGGATAGTGAGCCAGTCCGGCACACTCGCAAGGTGGTCTTCGAGTTCCTCGCTTCGTCGGTGGATCTCTCCCTCGTCGACGCCGAGACCCGGGAGTGGATGGACTTCTACGACGTCGATCCCACCCGATACGGGCCGGCGGCGCCTGCTGCTCCGGCCGGAGCCCGGGACGCCCGGCAGGCGGGCCATCATCAGGTCCCTCAACCGGGCTGGGCCGAAACGGTGGCGCAACCAGCCAAAATCCAGGACGAACTCTTCGTCCGTGACTACGGCAAGTGCATTCTCTGCTACAAGTGTGTCGAAGCGTGCGGTCCGGACGCGCAGAACACCTTTGCGATCCAGGTAGCCGGGCGCGGTTTTGATGCGCGGATCTCAACGGAATTCGACGTCGATCTCACCTCGTCGGCATGCGTCTACTGCGGCAACTGCATCGGCGTGTGTCCGACGGGGGCGCTGATCTTCCGCAGCGAGTATGAGCTGCGCAACGCCGGTCTCTGGGACGAGGAGGCTCAAACGGTAACACGGACGGTGTGCTCGTACTGCGGGGTTGGCTGCAATCTGGAGCTCTGGGTGCAGGACAACCGCATCGTAAAGGTGACCTCACCGATGGACCACGCCGTCACTGCCGGGCATCTCTGCATCAAAGGGCGCTTCGGTTACCAGTACGTCCAAGAGCTGGGCGGCCCGGCGACCACGCCCATCGACATGGTGCTGGCCGCAGGTCGCGAGGGCGGCTTTGTCGAGCCGTGAACGAGGCTGCGCCTAGCTCGGTGAGAGCCACTCCCTCACGGTTGAGGCAACGAAGGCCCGCTCTTCGGGCTCGCTGGACTCAGCGCGGAGTCGGTCGACGGCCTCGATGACTCGCCGGGTGCTGTCCTTGCCAAGCTCGGCGATTCGCCGGAAGAAGCGTTGCTGCTCGGCCCGGGTCAGGTCGACTTCCCAATCCGCCAGCCACTGCGTGTCGGCTCCGCCCGGCGTTCTCCACAGGGTTACCACCGGTTCTTCGTCAAGGTAGATGCAGACCGACGAACCGTTGGGAGTTACGTCGAACGTGATCAGCTCGTCGAGCTGTGCCCACAGGCCGTCTTTCTCGTCCCATTCCAGGTTCGTGACGGCTCTCAGCTCGATCAGGTCCATCTGGTCGGAGTCCTCCTCCGGACTGTGGTAGTGATGGCGGCGAAGCTGGAGGTCGAGGCCGATCAGCACGGCGGCGGTTGAGGTGACTTCGTTGATGTCGCTGGGATCCACGCTGACGCTCCTCTCGGTGGTGCGATGAGAGTACTCGCAATCGCCCGGACCGTTTACGCTGATCGGATGAGTAGCAGACCCACCGGCCGGGATTGGTCGATCCGCTACGCGTTTGGTCGACCACCCTGGGACCTCGGCAGACCGCATCCGGAACTCGTGGCGAGATTGGCGGACGACTCCTCGCTTGGTGTGGAGGGAGGGAGGAGAAGAGCACTGGTTCCCGGATCAGGCTTGGGACACGATGCCGAGGCCCTTGCCGAGGCGGGCTGGCAGGTGACGGCGGTCGATTATGCCACCGAACTGGAACCATTGGTGACTGGTGGTTCCGGTCCCGTTGGGTATCGGTTTGTTGGACGCCCTCACCTTCGTCGACGACCGGCAGTACGACCTCATCTTTGATCACACTTTCTTCTGTGCTCTGCATCCCGAGGATCGGCCGGCCTTCGGGGATCTGGCCCGCCGGCTCATCGGGAGGGGCGGCCTGGTCTGCTCGATCGTCTTTCCGGCGGGGAAACATCTTGATTCCGGCGGCCCGCCTTGGGGAATGGAGACGGCCGCATTGACGGCGGCGCTCGGCCCCGACTTTCAGGTTATCGAGGATCGGCCGGTCGCCGATTGCGGTCACCCATCTTGGGACGAACGCTGGGCCGCGTTCAGCCGGGTCTAGGTCACATGCCAGGGGATCGCCTCCCCGGTCTGGACCTTCCACAATCCGGCGTAGATCCCCTCACTCGCCAGGAGGTCTTCGTGATGTCCCTCCTCGGCCAGACGGCCCCGCTCGAGCACGTAGATGTGATCGGCGTGGCGGATCGTCGAGAGTCGGTGGGCGATGACGATCGTGGTCCGATCGCGTGTGATCCGCTCCAGCGACCGCTGTATGGCCGCTTCCGTCTCGTTGTCGACCGACGATGTTGCCTCATCCAGCACCAGAACCGGGGGGTTGTCGAGCACGGCGCGGGCGATTGAAACCCGTTGCCGCTGACCGCCCGAGAGCTTCTGTCCGCGTTCGCCGACGATCGTCTCGTACCCGTTGGGTAGGTCGAGGATGAAGTCGTGGGCCTCGGCGATCCGGGCGGCGGCGACGATTTCTTCTGTCGACGCCTCCGGCCGGCCGTAGGCGATGTTCTCTCGAACCGTCCCGTGAAAGAGATAGACGTCCTGGCTGACCAACCCGATGGCCCTTCGCACATCTCTCAATCTGAGGTCGCGCAGATCATGCCCGTCGAGCTGCAGCGATCCGGCGGTGACGTCGTAGAAGCGCAGGAGGAGCTTGATGAGGGTCGTCTTGCCTGCTCCGGTCGCTCCCACGATGGCGGTGGTCGATCCAGGCGGAATACCGATGGAAAGCTCGCAGATGATCGGAAAGCCCGGCTGGTACCCGAAGCTCACTCGATTGAAGTCCACCCGTCCTTCGACCTCGCTCCGGGGCAGTGGGACCGGTCCGTCCGGCAATCCCGGCTTCGTGTCGAGCAGGTCGAGGATCCGATTGGTGGAGGCCATAGCACGCTGGTAGAGGTCGAACGTCTGCCCTAATCGGGTGAGGGGCCAGAGCAGTCGCTGGGTCAGGAACACCATGACGCTGTAGGCACCCACCGCCAGGTTGCCCTCGAGGGTGAGGAACCCTCCGGCGAGCAATGTGGCCGTGAACCCGACCAGGATGACGACGCGGATGAGGGGGGAGAAAGCAGAACTGAGCGTGATCGCCTTTCGGTTGGCCTCCTGGTAGAACAGGCTCTCCCGCTGGATCCTCTCGACTTCCCGGCCCTCGGCGGTGAAGCTCTTGATGGTGGCGATTCCCGTCAGGTTGTTGGCGAGTTGTGCGTTGAGCATGCCGGCTTGATCGCGCACGGCGGCGTAGCGCGGAGCGATCCTGCGCTGGAACCGCACCGATCCCCAGAGTATGAACGGAACCGGGAGGAAAGACATCCACGCCACGGAAGGGGCCAAAGCGAAGAACATGGCCCCGACCAGCACCACGGTGGTTGAGACCTGGAGGAGGTCGTTGGCCCCCGCATCGAGAAACCGCTCGAGTTGGTTGACGTCGTCATTGAGCACGGCCATCAGGCCGCCGGTCGAACGGTCTTCAAAATAGGCAAGTTCCAGATCCTGTACGTGCCGGTAGGTGTCGATACGGAGCTCGTGCTGGATGCTCTGGGCCAGATTTCGCCACACCACTGAGTGGAGGTATTCGAAAAGGGACTCGAGCAGCCAAATGAGGAACGTGAGAGCCGCCAGCACGATCAACTGAGTCCTGGTGTCGGGAAATCCCAATCCGGCCAGGAACGAGTTCTCCCGTTGGACGACGACATCGACTGCAGCCCCGATCAGGAGTGGTGGAGCGAGATCGAAGGTCTTGTTCAGCACAGAGAATGTCGATGCCAACACGATCTGTCCGCGAAACGGAGTTGCATACCGCCACAAGCGGCGAAGTGGTCCATGGGGAGGCGTTGGCGACATGGACCGGGCAGGTTAGTAGAGACACTGCCCAGCCGTCTGGAGAGGATTCGGCCTCGTGCGGGAACTTGCCCTGGTTCCGGATCGTCCTAATAGTGACCAACGGAGGCAACATGAAACCTCGTGCTCTGGTAGCTCTTCTAGTCGCTACGGTGCTGGTGATGTCCGCCTGCACCTCCGAGCCAACGACCACTCCCGACGTAGCCACCATGGCGATGTCGGATCTCGCTCGGGCTTCCGCCTCGGCCACCGAAGCCGAACTGGCGGCGGCTGCGGCCGGACTCGAACGATTCGGAGCCGATCTCTACGGAGTGCTTGCCACCGGAGACGAGAACCTCGTTCTGTCCCCGGCCAGCATCGTGCTGGCACTGGCGATGACCTACGCCGGGGCGGACGGAGCTACCGCCGACGAAATGGCGAGTGTTGTCCACTTCGAGCTCGAGGACGAGGCTCTCCATGAGGCGTTCAACGCACTCGATGCCGTCCTCGATTCGCGCAGCTTCGAAGGGCCGGAAGACGACGGCGTACTCGTCAGCACTGCCAACAGCTTGTGGGGCCAGCAGGGCGTCACGTTCGAGCAGGCATTCCTCGAAATACTGGCCGTCAACTACGGGGCCGGTATGCGGCTGGTCGATTTCGTGAGTGCCGCCGAAGAAGCCCGGGTAGTCATCAACGAGTGGGTCGCCGGCGAGACCAATGACAAGATCACCGATCTCATTCCTGCCGGCGCCCTGGGGGCAATGACACGTCTGGTGCTTGTCAACGCCGTCTACCTGGACGCAACCTGGGCTTCTCAGTTCGATCCGGACAGCACGTACGAAGGGTCGTTCGTCCTGGCCGACGGAGGAACGGTCACCACTCCCTTGATGGTGCAATCGGCCCTGTTCCCGTACGGGTCCGGTGCAGGCTGGCAGGCCGTCCTGTTGCCGTACCTGAGGAACGAGCTGGGGATGTTGGTGATCGTTCCCGACGAGGGCCAGTTCGCCGAGGTCGAGGCAGCCCTGGGCAATGGGCTCATCGCCGAAGTGGATGCCCGGCTCGCTCCACTCGACGTGGCCCTCACCATGCCCAAGTTCCAGTTCCGTACCCAAGCCGGCCTCAACCCGGCGCTTCGGGAGCTCGGCATGGCTACTGCGCTTGATCCGGAGCTGGCCGACTTCTCGAAGATGACAACCGAGGAGAGATTGTTCATCAGCGAAGTAATCCACGAGGCCTACATCGCGGTGGACGAAGAAGGAACCGAGGCCGCCGCGGCCACCGCCGTAGTGATGCGGGCCACTGCTGCCCCGATGGAATCTGTGCGACTGACCATCGACCGGCCCTTCTTGTTTCTGTTGCGGGACTTGGAGACCGGAGCGCTGCTGTTCCTCGGAAGGGTGATGGACCCGAGCGCCTAGTTACAGCACCGACAAGAATTCGAGTCGGTTACCGAACGGGTCGTGCACGTAGATGCGCCGATACCCGGGTAGGAGGTAGTCGGGTTCGACCTCAAAACCAGCCGCGTGTAATCGCGCCTCCAGCTCATCGAGGTCGCCGACCAGAATCCCCGGGTGGGCCCTACGGGCCGGCCGGTAATCATCTTCGATTCCCAAGTGGAGTTCGACGCCTCCGTAGCGGAACCAGACGCCGCCCCGGCCGGCGAGGTTCGCCGGTTTGGCTAGCTCTTCGCAGCCGAGGACCTCGCCGTAAAACTCCCTCGCCCGGTCCTCGGAGCCTGTTGGGATGGCCAGTCCGACATGATGGAGAAGCCAGGGCATGATCCGGAGGGTAGCGGGCCAAGGACGGTGGCCGTTGGATGGCGCACATGGTAGACACCGAGAGTGCTCGCCACGAGGGGCGCGGCTCACCTAGGCCTGCTCGATTTCGGGAGCTACGAGTCGGGTGGCGACCTCTTCTGACCACTGCAACAGGGCTCCTTCCGGCCGTACACGGCTGGTACCCTGCGGCGTTCCAGGAGGCAAGCAGTGTCGAATTACGACTTCAAGAGTATCGAACGGAAGTGGCAGGACCGCTGGGAGGCCGAGGGCCTCTACCGGTCGAAGGTGGACTGGGCCAAGCCCAAGCACTACGCCCTCACCATGCTGCCCTATCCGTCCGGAGATTTTCACATCGGCCACTGGTATGCAATGACGCCTTCTGATGCGCGAGCACGGGTAATGCGTATGAAGGGATACAACGTTCTCTTTCCGATGGGATTTGACGCGTTCGGGCTTCCGGCCGAAAACGCGGCTGTGCAGCGCAACGTCCATCCCGCCAAGTGGACGTACGAGAACATCGAGCGGATGCGTTCGCAGCTCCGTTCGATGGGGGCGATGTTCGATTGGGAACGAGAAGCGGTGAGTTGCGACCCTTCCTACTACCAGTGGACCGAATGGTTTTTCAAGAAGATGTACGAGCACGGCATTGCCTACCGCGACAAGGCGATGGTCAACTGGTCCGAGACATTGCAGACCGTTCTGGCCAATGAGCAGGTCATCGACGGCAAGGACGAGCGGACCGGTCAACCGGTCGTGCAGAAGCTGATGGAGCAGTGGTTCTTCGCCATCACCAAATACGCGGACGAGTTGCTCGAGTTCGAGCAACTCGATTGGCCCGAGCCAATCAAGACGATGCAGACCAACTGGATCGGTCGATCGGAGGGTGCCGAGGTTTCGTTCGTCACCGAACACGGCGACGAGATCGACGTATTCACCACCCGACCCGACACGTTGTGGGGCGCGACCTTCATGGTGCTGGCCCCGGAGCATCCACTGGTTGATTCGCTGACAGTCGAAGAGCACCGGCAGGCCGTCGACGACTACCGGGCGATCGCCGCCGGCCGTTCAGAACTAGAACGGATGGAGACGGAACGCGAGAAGACCGGCGTGTTCACCGGCGGCTACGCCACCAACCCCGTGAATCAAGAACAGATTCCCGTGTGGATCGCCGACTATGTGCTCCTGTCCTACGGAACCGGAGCCATCATGGCGGTACCGGCTCACGACCAGCGTGACTTTGAATTCGCCCGTCAGTTCGGTCTCGAGATCGTCCCGGTGATCCACCCATCCGGAGCCGAGGCACCGTCCGCAGACGCAATGGAGGAGGCATACGTCGGCCCCGGCCGCATGATCAACAGCGGACCGATCGACGGGACCGAAACTACCGAAGCCAAGGGGCGGGCCAACCCGTCGATCGCCGCCACGATCGATTGGCTCGAACAGAAAGACCTGGGGTCCGAAGCGATCAACTACCGCCTCAGGGATTGGCTCATATCCCGCCAGCGGTATTGGGGAGCACCGATCCCGATGGTCCATCGCAACGACGGTGGCGTGGAACCCGTCGCAGACGACAGACTGCCGGTCATCCTGCCGGAAGATGTCGAATTCGAAGGGCGTAGCCCTTTGGCGACTACCCCGGCGTTCTTCGAGACGACGGACTCCCACGGACGGCCCGCTCGGCGCGAAACCGACACGATGGACACCTTCATGTGCTCATCCTGGTACTGGTTCCGCTATTTGTCTCCCCACTATGGGGACGGTCCCTTTGATCCTGAGGAAGCCGCATACTGGTTGCCCGTGGATGTCTACACCGGCGGCGCAGAGCATGCCGTCATGCATCTCTTGTACGCTCGCTTCTTCGTCAAGGCGATGCGCGACATGGGTGTTTTCGCTCGAGCAGCCGAACTGATGAAGGAACACGGTCGCGAGGCCACCGGGCTCTTCGACGAACCTTTCCTCGTGTTGCGCAATCAGGGTCAGATCCTGGGCGAAGAGCGCCGGGGCGACCGGCTCGTGGTCAGTGGTCGGCAGCAGGGAAACCGGGTTGTGGCGACAACGGTGCGCGTCGATGAAGCCGCAGGGCCGGAAGGCGGGATGATTGTGGGAGAGCTGATGCGCAGAACCGAGAACCTCCTCCAGATCAAGGCAGATACCGGATTGGTGACGGTTGAGGTTCCCGAGTCGGCATCGGTCGAGATCCCGCTGGTGGCCGGCACCAACGACGTGTCGCAGTTGCGCCACCACCTCGATGTTGAGCGAATGTCGAAATCCAAGGGGAACACCGTCAATCCCGACGAGTTGGTGGAGAGCTACGGGGCGGACACCGTTCGCACCTATCTGATGTTCGCATTCGACTGGGAGAAGGGCGGCCCTTGGGACAGCCAGGGGATACTCGGTTCATACCGGTTCATCCAGGATGTCTGGAAACTGGGAACGGCCCGGTACGAATCGACGGCAGATGCCGAAACGGCGGCTCAAGCTTCGCGGGCGCTTCGGCGATCGGTGCATCGGACGGTCCGGAAAGTCGATCACGACATGGTCGCTTTCAAGTGGAACACGGGTATTGCGGCGCTGATGAAGCTGCGCAACACGATGAACGAGTCGTTGCACGCCGGGATGGTGAGTGGGGAAGCGTGGGACGAGGCGGTGCAAACCCTGCTGAAGCTGCTGGCTCCGATTGCGCCCCACGTCACCGAGGAGCTGTGGCAAGGTCTGGGACATGCCGGCAGCATCCACCTCGAGTCTTGGCCGCAGTGGGATCCGGGCCTGCTGGTCGAAGAGACCGTCACCATGGTGGTCCAGGTGAACGGGAAGGTGCGCGACCGGGTCGACATTCCACCGGACATCAGCGAGGACGATGCGATCGAGGCCGCGCTGGCTGCCGAGCGAATCCAGTCCTGGACGGAAGGAAAAACCGTCCGAAAAGTCATCGCCCGACCGCCGAAGCTCGTCAACATCGTAGTGGCGTGAACCCGGCGGCGGCCCTCACCGCTTCCGGGATCTCTCCGGCGCGGATCTCCGGGGCGCTTCCCAACCTCGATCTCGACCAGATCACCATCCGGCCGGCGCCGATCTGGATGACCCGGTTGTGGGGGAACGAGATATCGGCTATGACCCTCCGAACCGCGATCTACGTCCGGGCCGAAGCCCTCAACGCCGATCCGGCCGGTCTGGGTCCGCTGATCGTCCACGAACTGGTGCATGTTCACCAATGGCTGCAATCCCGCACCTTGCGCTTCCTGTGGAGGTACGTCACCGGGTACGTAGGAGGACGATTGACCGGGCTCTCCCATCTAGACGCATACCGGGCCATCCCCCTCGAGGTAGAAGCGCGCCAGATCGTCGACCAGTTGAGGAGACCTGCGGAGGCGGACTGAGGACATTTGCCTCTGCTCAAATCGCACGCTCGATTACCGTTTGCGCGCAATGCTGCTCGCTTCCATCCCATTGCCTCCCACCGACGTCATCAAGATCGGGCCCCTGGACATCCATATCTACGGGCTGATGATCGGACTGGGGGTGGTGGCGGCGATCATTGTGACGACCCGCCGGTACGGTCGAATGGGCGGCGATGCCACCATCGCCGAGAAGCTCCTGGTATGGGCGGTGGTCGCCGGCGTCCTGGGTGCCCGGATCGCCTATGTGGCACCGCGTTTCGGCGACATCACGGATCGAGGCTTTTGGCACCTGTTCGCCATCTGGGAGGGTGGCCTGGCCCTCTACGGGGGCTTGACCGCCGGAGTCATCGTGGGAGTCTGGCTCGTGCATCGGAACGGGGGGGACATGCTGATGATGCTCGACGCGGCCGCAGTCGGTATCCCCCTGGCCCAGGCGATTGGCAGGTGGGGCAACTACTTCAATCAAGAGCTCTTCGGCACACCCTCCGATCTCCCATGGGCGGTCGAAATCGAGGAAGGATCCCGGCCGTCGGAGTTCGCCGACTCGGCCACCTTCCATCCGGTCTTTCTCTACGAGAGCCTCTGGAACCTTCTCGTTGTGATTCCCGTCGTGCTGTGGGTCGAGCGACGTTTTGATCTGCGCCGGGGGAACCTGTTCCTGGTCTATGTCATCATGTACGGGCTGGCCAGGTTCGCTCTGGAGTTCATTCGTACCGACGACGCCACGATCATTTTGGGGATGCGGGCCAACCAGCTTTTCGCCGCCGTCGTGGTGATCGTCGCCACCGTGATCCTCGTGGTCAGACAACGGAAGAGCGTGGTTCGTACGTAAGGCAGACTTTGTTTGTCTCAGATGGTGAACAGGTCGATCAGGCGAGCCGTGGCCCGGGCGGCCCGGTCGGCCCCCGGGAGCTCCGGGTTCCAGGAAGACACCGAGCACGCCGCCACCCGGCCTGTCGAGGCCAGGTGCAGCAACGAGGCGCGGACCTGGGCCAGGGAAGGACCGTCGGGCGCCGGGTAGTTGACCGCCGGCATGTCGGTAGGGTCGACGACGTCCACATCGACATGGACGTGAAGAGTTCCCTCGGGAGGGATGGTATGAGCGAGGTCGATCACCGAGGTGTGCGTGAGCCCGGAGGAGGCCACGGCTTCATCCTCACCCGGATCGAGATCGCGGGCATCCACCAGGATCACTCGCTCTTCCCGCAAGGGGGTTAGGCCGGCTCCGTCAACAACTGACTGGTCACCTTTCCCGACGATCATGGCCAGTGGCATGCCGCCCAGGAACCCGGAGCAGGTGGTCTCCCAAGTGTGGAAATCTCCGTGGGCGTCGAACCAAATGAGGGTCGGATCGATGCGGTGCCGCTGCAACCCGGCCAGGACGCCGATAGGTGCCAGGCAATCACCGGCGATCACGACTACTGAGCCGGACGCCCCCACCCGATCAGCGAGATGCCGGCACAGAACGGCCACTCGCTGTTGGGGGGTGCCCTCAGGAAGGTCGGGCGCCAGGATCTCGTGGGTGTTCGTCACCTGAAGGTCTCCGATACGACTGCCGATGAAGAAGGGCACGGAGATGACGGTCACCCTCCGAACGATAGTCCGGCTCTCGGCCGGGCACGTTCCCAGCCAATCTGAGGTGGGTGCGCCGGCCGGCACGTCTGACGGCCGCCTACGATGATTCCATGGCGATCTCGCTGCCCTACGGGTTCCAATGGGGTGTTGCCACCTCGGCTTATCAGATCGAAGGTGCCGCGCAGGCGGATGGCAAGGGCCAGTCGATCTGGGACCGGTACGTCCGCTTACCCGGAACCATTCTGGGCGATGAAACGGGGGAGGTCGCCTGCGACCACTATCACCGCTGGCGGGAAGACATCACTCTCATGGCCGGGCTCGGGATCGACGCGTACCGGTTCTCGATAGCCTGGACGAGGGTTCTGCCGGAGGGTGATGGCAGCGTCAACCAGGCGGGACTCGATTTCTACGGTCGGCTGGTGGATGAATTGCTGGCGGCCGGCATCACGCCGTGGGTCACTCTGTACCACTGGGATCTCCCGCAAGCGTTGGAGAATCGAGGTGGATGGCGAAACCGGGCAACAGTCGACGCCTTCGTCCGCTACGCCGACGTGGTGAGTGCTTCACTCGGTGATCGGGTGACACGCTGGATCACCCAAAACGAACCCTGGTCGGCTGCATTCGCAGGTCACCTCGATGGAGTCCATGCCCCCGGGCTCCGAGATTGGGGGGCGGCCCTGACGGCCGGCCACCACCTTCTCCTGTCTCACGGCCGGGCCGTTCCGGCGATCCGGGCAAATTCTCCGGGTTCCGAAGTCGGGATAGCTCTCGATTGCCGTCCGTCGAGGCCGGCTTCCGACGCTCGGGCCGACCTTGCCGCCCAGCGGCACTTCGACGGGTTCCGCAATCGTTGGTTCTTCGATCCGGTGTTCGGTCGCGGCTATCCGCAGGACATGGTGGATGCCTACCGCGCCCGAGGCCGTTATCACACCCAACGACCTCCGTTTGAGGAACCGGGGGACCGCGACGAGATTGGAGTTCCCATCGATTTCCTTGGTATCAACTACTACACGAGCCTGGTCATTGCCGCCGGCGGGGACGAGACCGAAGCGACGGGCGTGCCGCCGGGTTCCGAACCTCCCGACGGTTTCACCGAGATGGGCTGGCCGATCACCCCCGACGCATTGGCCGGGTTCCTGACCCGCGTTCACGAGGTATATGCGCCGCCGAGGATCGTGATAACCGAGAACGGTGCAAGCTTCGGCGATGGGCCCTCCTCTGACGGCCGGATTCACGATCAGCGACGGATCGACTATCTCCGCGTGCATCTGGAGTCGGTGCGGCAGGCCATCGACCGAGGTGTGCCGGTCGATGGCTATTTCGCGTGGAGCCTGCTCGACAACTTCGAATGGTCACTCGGATATTCCCAGCGGTTCGGCTTGGTGTGGACGAACCATGCGACCGGGGAGAGGATTCCCAAGGACAGTTACGACTGGTACGGGAGCGTGATCAAGGACAACCGGGCCTGAGGGTCGGCGGCTACTCGGGAAGCTCGATTCCCAGATCGTGCGCAACGTTGTGAACGTACCGCTTGTGTGGCGCCCGGGTGATGGAGTCGTAGTAGACGCGGAGGGCCTGCTCGGCCTCGAAGGGGCGGTCCAGGCGCCGGAGGATCATCACGATCGGCAGCACGGTTGGTGTCGGGAGAGCAGCCAAACCGCCGTCGGACCAGACTCGTAGGATCCCTTCCCGGGTTCCACGAGCTTCGAGCCAAAGTAGGCCTTCTTCGGCAATGCCATCTCCAACGACCCTGGCCGACCGGCCGTCGTCCGGGCGCAGCGGCCACCACACGTCCTGTCGGTCGCCGAGAATCTGTCCCAATCGTTCTCGAATGTCGCAGTCGTAGTCATTGAAGAAGGAGGGGAACTGAACGTCGAGGTCTTGCCTGCTCAGCAGCCAGGATTCTTCGACTGCCACCCCGAAGTTGACGGTGAAGAAACCGTGGAGATCAAGGCGAAGTCCCGCAATTGGTCGGGCTCCGGGCGGCAGTTTCTGTCCCATCTGGAAGTTGATCACCTGGATCACTCCGGGCTCGGCAGACCGGTTGAAGGTGTGCCGGCGTTTGCGGAACCCTGCTTCCTTGAGACATGGATGGATTCCCTTGACGATCGCAACCATGGTCTGGGCCGGCGTGGTCAGCGTTGCCTCCTGGGCGGTTCCCGAAGACTACGACGCCGGGCGCGATGCGGCGCAGCTTGGTTGCCCGGCACACGCCTGCATCAGTCCTGCGGATACATGCCGGCCGGGTCGTCGGCACGTGCCGTTAGTGCTGATCTAGGGTGCGTCGGACGGAGCGATATCAGTGTCCTCGAGATTGCCGAGCACTTTGCCGCCTTTTCACCCATGGGTGTGTCCGAAGTCCGCGCCTATCTATGGCCACAGAGCATCGAGGCCATCGAGGCAATGGCTCCGGTACTCGCAGCACTCGACGGAAGGTAGACGAGAACGGCCGGCTCCCATCTGCCCGACGCTCAGACCGGGACGTCTATTCGATGA
The DNA here is from genome assembly GCA_002403855.1 of Acidimicrobiia bacterium UBA4744. GTDB lineage: Bacteria > Actinomycetota > Acidimicrobiia > Spongiisociales > UBA4744 > UBA4744. Next base: position 62,128 of record DHIO01000046.1, on the reverse strand, counting down.
CGATGGACTCGAGGTCTTCCTCCGGTTCTGGATATTGCATATCCAGGCTTGCGAGGGTGTCGACCAGGATCTTGGAGATCACCAGGTTCCGGTACCACTTGCGATCGGCGGGAATAACGTACCAAGGTGCCCACTCGGTGCTTGTCTTCGACAAGGCAGCCTCGAACGCGCCCACGTAGTCATCCCAGCGCTTCCGTTCGGAGAGGTCGCCCTTGGCGAACTTCCACTGCTTGTGGGGTTCGTCCAGGCGAGCCTGGAGGCGTTCCCTCTGCTCCTCCTTGGAGATGTGGAGAAAGAACTTCAGGATGGTGGTGCCTTCATCGAACAGAATTCGCTCGAACGCATTGATATGGTCGTACCGCTTGCTCCACACGTCCGGCGGTACGAGGTTGTGGACCCGGACTACCAGCACGTCCTCATAGTGGCTGCGGTTGAAGATCGTGATCTCTCCCGCACCCGGAGTGTGCCGGTGGACCCGCCACAGGTAATCGTGGGCCAACTCCCACTCCGTCGGTTTCTTGAAGCTGGCTACCTTGACCCCTTGTGGGTTGGTCCCGTCGAAGACGTGACGGATCGTCCCGTCCTTGCCGCCCGTGTCCATGGCTTGCAGGACTATCAGGACCTTGTGTTTGGCTTCCGCGTACAGCAGTTCCTGCAGTTCCTCCAGCCGGTTGTTCAGTTCCTTGGTGACACCTCGAGCGGCGTCTTTGTCGCCGTCGAACGCGCTCCGGTCTGCCGGGTCCCACGCAGCGAGATCGACCACCGTCCCGGGCTGGATTCGGTACCGATTCATGAAGGCCCTCCCAGAGGTTGCTAGTCCGCAACCTACTTCAACGTGTGGCTGTCAGCTGATACAAGGACTCTGGTACCGATCCCGAGGTCGACTCATGCAGAGAGTTCATGTGATGGCGGCGATGTCGGTGCTGGTCGTCGCTGCGGTTGCCGGCGTCTGGCTGGGCACCCCGTCGGGAGAGCCACCACCGGTGGCAATTACCCGCACCGGGTCGGAAGAGGTGGTCGAATCCACCGCTTCCTCATCCATAACCGTCCACGTGGCCGGAGCCGTTGAGTCGCCGGGTCTGGTGACGTTGTCGGAGGGAGATCGGGTTGCCCACGCGGTCGCGGCGGCCGGCGGTGCTCTCGCGGTTGCGGATCTCTCCGCCCTGAATCTGGCCGCTGCCGTCGACGACGGCGATCAAGTGACCGTGCCGGTCAAAGGTGAGATGACCGCTCCCGTTGGACGGACGGGTGCGGACGACGAGGGGTTGGTCGACATCAACCATGCGACGGTCGCCGATCTGGAGGCGTTGCCCGGGGTCGGGCCCGTGCTGGCGCAACGCATCTTCGACTACCGGGAGGAGCACGGGCCATTTGCGACGGCGGAAGATCTCCTCGATGTGCCCGGTATCGGCGAAGGGAAACTCGCACCTCTGCGCGAGGCGCTGGTCTTGAGGTGAGATCGTTCCTCGGACGGCTGCGTCTTCCCCTCGGCTCGGAGCGGTGGGCGCTGGCAGCCGGGGGCTTGGTTTGGGTCGGCGCGGGCGCCGGGCGGGCCGCGGGGTGGACAATCATCTTGGTTGCTCTGGCGGTTGGGATTGCCGCCGTCGTCGGGTACCGGCGCGGGGGAACCCTGGTGCTGGCTGCCTGCTTGCTGGGCGGTGCGGTCTCGGGAACGCTGGCGGCGGCCGATGAACATGCAACACTATCCGCTCCGGCCCCAGCCGGGCCGATCCGGGTGGCAGGCTGGGCGTTGGACGATGTGCGCCCCGGTCGTAACGGAGACTGGTTTCTGCTGCAGCCCACCCACCTTCGGATGCAGGGAAGGTGGGTGGAGTGGGGGGGTGCCCCTTTGCTGATCGGGTTGGTCGACCACGTCGAGGTAGCCGCCCGGCAGCGCCTGCAGGTTGACGGGACTGCACGCCCGACGGCGGGCTACGCACGGGGCGATCCCTACGCCGGAAGGGTCGCCGCCCGGCGGGTAGTCATGCTTGGTCCTGCCTCTGATCCGCTCTTCCGGGCAGGCAACGCAGTGCGCGTTCGGGTTTCGGCAGGCTTGGTTCCCTACGGCGAGGATCCTGCCGCAGCGCTGGTCTCCGGGTTCCTGATTGGAGACGTGCGCCTGCTACCGCCGTTGGACGGGGAACACCTGCGCTCGGCGGGCCTGTCTCATTTTGTGGCGGTTTCGGGCAGCAATGTGGCGGTGTTTCTGACCCTCTGGTGGGTGATCACCGGACCGCTGGCGATGGGACCTCGTCGTCGCGCCCTGGCCGGGCTGGCCGGACTGGCATTGTTCGTGGTCATCACCCGGTGGGAACCATCCGTGTTGAGGGCTTCGGCGATGGCCGGGCTCGTGCTCGTCGCCCGTACGTTGGGCATCGCTCTCACTCCGTGGTCGGCGCTGGGGGTCGCCGTGGGCGGAGTGTTGTTGATCGCCGGAGAGCTCAGTGCCGATGTCGGGTTCCAGCTGTCCGTGGTTGCGACGATGGGGGTGATTGTCGGGGCGGAGATGTTCAAGGCCTCCAGAGCCAAGTGGATAGCGGCGCCGCTGGGAGTGACCGTGAGCGCCCAGATAGCCGTCGCTCCTCTGTTGCTGGTCCACTTCGGTTCGGTGCCGCTCGTTTCGCCTTTGGCCAATCTGCTGTCTGCTCCGCTGGTCCTGACCTCGACGGTGTCCGGCGGGTTGGGGTTGTTGATCGGTGTGAAGCCGCTCATCGATCTGGCAGTAGCGACTGCGGGGGTGGTGCTGAGTATCGCCCGGTTTGCTTCACCGTGGCCCCAGATGGAGCTCACCGGGCTGATCGCCTTGGGCACGGCACTCGTGGCTGCAGGGTGGCGACCCCTCCGCGCTCCGGTGCTGGTGGCTGCTGCCGTCTGGCTGGCCGCCACCGTCTTTGTGCCGGCCGCTCCTCTGCGCGGTGCAGCGGTAGCGGTTCTCGATGTGGGTCAAGGGGACGCCATTCTGTTGCGGGGGAGCGCGGGGGAGACGGTGCTGGTCGACGGGGGGCCCGATCCGGTGGTGCTGCTTCGGAAACTGCGGCAGTTTGGTGTCCACCGCATCGACCTGGCGGTGCTGTCACATCCCCACGCGGACCACTTGTCCGGCATGGTGGCGGCTCTCGAGGCCGTACCGACGGGGAGACTCTGGCATCCCGGCTTCGTCGACGGCGGACCGGTGTTTGAGCGCTTGGTGGAGGCTGCCGGCGCCCGAGGCATCAGTGTCGAGGTGCCCGCAGCGGGCTGGATCGCCGACATCGGCAGTATCCATCTCGAAGTGCTCGGTCCGATACGCCGGTACGAGTCACCCAACGATCAGTCGCTGGTGCTCCTGGCAACGGTGCACGACCGAACTGTGCTACTTCCCGGCGACGTCGAGGCGATTGCGCAGCGCGAACTCGGCGCCGTGCACGCTGATGTGTTGAAGGTTCCTCATCAGGGGGCGGCGACTTCCGACCTCGGGTGGTTGCAGTCCGTGGGCGCGGGCACCGCCGTCGTCAGTGTTGGCCCCAACTCGTTCGGCCATCCCGCTGCGGAAGTGGTTGCCGCTCTCGAGAACGCGGGCGCGCGGGTGCTTCAGACGGACGAAGAAGGTGATGTCATCGTTCCCCTCGGTGAGGGGAGCTAGCTATTGCACCGCGGACCCAACGGCCCGCATCGGTTGGCCACTGTCGTGCGCTACGCTGCCCGCGATCGATGAATAGTCGGCCCATGCAATCTGTGGCAGCTTTTGACGCCGGTGGTCGCCGGCTGGAATTCCCCGGTGACCGCACCCATGTGATGGGTGTCATCAACATGTCGCCCGAGTCGCGCAATCAGCACACCGTGGCCCGATCGCCCCGGGCTGCCCTACAGATGGCGCGCGACTACCGAAAGTACGGCGCTTCCATCATCGACCTAGGAGCGCAGTCATCGCATTTCGAGAATGCCGAATTGCCGGTCCAAGACGAATGTGACCGCCTCTTGCCTGCTCTGGAAATGCTGGTTGACGACGGGTTCGTCGTGGCGGTCGATACCTGGAAGCCGGAGGTTGCGTCGGAGGCAGCGGCGGTCGGTGCAGCCATCATCAACGACACAGGTGGGCTGCAGGACCCGGCAATGGTCGAGGTTGTTCGCCGGGCGGAGGTGCCGGCCGTCGTGATGTATATCGAGGGCAAGAACCCGCTGCAGGTTGGTTCGATGGAGTTCTCCCACCAGAAGGCCGAGACCATGGCCGAACATCTGGAGGGCCGTCTCGCCGCCCTGGCCGGTGAGGGGATCACCGACGTGCTGATAGACCCCGGTCTCTCCATCAACTACCGCAGCGACTACCGCCGGTACACGCTGCAGCAGATGGAGGTCATCAGGGCCATCGCGGCTCTGAGGAGCCTCGGCCATCCGGTGTTGATTCCGGTACCCCGCAAACGCGAGTTCGGGCGGGTGATGGCCTACACAACCCTGGCCCTCGAATACGGGGCCGATGTCATCCGGGTCCACGACGTGGAGGCCGCGTGCGACCTCGTGCGTCTGTACGGCCGGAGTACAACGGAAGCCCAGTTGTGAAAGCGATCGTCCATGTCAAAGGGCCCTCCGATGCCGGGCCGGGCGAGCGCCAGGAGATGTTGGAGATGTCGCGTCGTTTGCTGGCTCAGGCCGGGGTGCAGCCGTCCGGAGTCGTTCGAATCGATGTGCCCAGCCGGGGAGCAGAGGAACCGGGCGAAGGAGGACTACTTCGACCGGCCGTTGAGCCGATCGTCCCGGCGCTGCAATCAGGGTCTCTCTTCGGCGATCGCCAGGGGATCGAGGTTCTCGACGCTCATGCACTCCAAGCAGCCGAGGGAGACATCATCGTAGATTTGCTGGAAGCGGCCGATCCCGACGCCGTCACCGTAGTGTTCCTCACGGCGGGAGCCTTGCCGGCTCGACTCGCCAAGGCGATCCGGTCGCTCGGTGAAGTCATCGAGGTGAAGAAGTTCCGGGAACGGGACGCAGTCGACTGGCTGAACAACGAGATCAGGGACCGCAAGCTCAAAGTCGGTCCTGATGCAGTTGCGGCGTTGGTGCAACGGTTCGGCTCGGATGTCGCCGCGCTCTCCCAGGCTCTCGACCAACTCGACCCCGGTCAGATGGTCTCGCGCCCCGATGTCCTGGCTCGCTTTCACAACCGTCCCGACGAACCGATGTGGCACTACGCGGATGCGGTGGCCGCGGGTGATGTCGCTGAGGCCTTGCGCCGCTTGGCCGACTTCCTCGTCCACGGCCATCCGCTGCAGCTCATGGGCTTCCTCGAGAGCGATCTGCGGCGCAGGGCATTCGCCGCCACTGCCCCCAACCTGGAGACCCTGGCAGAGTGGCTCGACGCTCAACCGACCTCGTACCCCGTCCAGAAGGCCTGGAGGCGGAGGGGAAACACCAGCGACTCCGAGTTGCAGCGCGCCCTTTCGGCTCTGAGCCGGGCCGATCGGTTGCTGAAGACCGCTCCCGAGGACATGCACCGGGTCACCATGGAGCGGCTCACCGTGGCCCTCTGTCTTTGGTACGGGGGCAAGGGTCGGAGGGCGAGTTAGTCATCAACCGGGTATCAGTCGCTGATGAATGAAGGGCGGCCGGAGGGTGCCGAATGAGAACTGGTGGGGCCCCAGCTTCAGCCGGTCAGTTCGTTGACCCGCCGGACGAGGCGGGCTTTGCGCCGGGCGGCCGTGTTCTTGTGGAGCACACCCTGCGACACGGCGGTGTCGATACGCTTCTGCGCAACCCGAAGAGCGTCTGCGGCCGAAACCGCGTCGCCACTCTCAGCCGCCGTTAGGGCAGCCTTGGTGCGGGTCTTGAGTTCGGAGCGGACCGCCCTGTTGCGCTCGTTGCGTTTGCTGTTCTGGCGGTTGCGCTTCATTTGTGACTTGATGTTGGCCATGGGAGAGATGCCTTCGTAGCTTGGGGATTCGACTCCCGGACTCGTCGAGCCGGATTCGAACGGCACAGTAGGTTAGCAGCGCCCCGGCGCCCGGTACAATGTCACCGCCGCCCTCGGAGCCTCGTTGAACATTCGCAACTTCAGCATCATCGCGCACATCGACCACGGCAAGTCGACACTTGCCGATCGTCTGCTCGAACGGACAGGAGCCATCAGCGAGCGGGAGATGCGCGAGCAGGTGCTCGATACCATGGACCTGGAACGAGAGCGCGGCATCACCATCAAGGCTCAGTCGGTGCGCCTCGACTACCGCGCCGGGGATGGTCGGCACTGTGTCCTCAACCTCATTGACACCCCCGGCCACGTCGACTTCAGCTACGAGGTTTCGCGCTCGCTGGCTGCCTGTGAGGGAGCCGTCTTGCTGGTCGATGCCGCTCAGGGGGTGCAAGCGCAGACCCTCGCAAACGCCTTCCTGGCGATCGAAGCCGGCCTGGAGATCATCCCGGTGGTGAACAAGATCGACCTGCCCGCCGCCCAACCGGAGAGGGCTGCAGCAGAGCTGGCCGCGGTGATCGGAGTCGATCCTGACGACGTCGTGCGCGTCTCGGCGAAAACGGGAGGAGGGATCGACGAGTTGCTCGAGCGAATCGTCCGGGATGTACCCGCACCGCGCCACCGTCCTGATCAGCCGCTGCGCGCCCTGGTCTTCGACTCGTACTACGACGCGTACCGAGGAGTGGTCTGCTACGTACGGGTCGTCGATGGGTCGCTCGATGAAGGCGATAGCGTCCTCTTCTCCGCCACCAGGGAGAAACACCAGGCCACAGAAGTTGGAGTGCTGACACCGAGGGCGGTACGAGTCCCTACTCTCGGCACCGGTGAGGTCGGATATCTGATCACCGGGGTCAAGGAGATCGACCGGATCCGCGTCGGTGACACCGTGGCGCACGCCGGCGTGAGCATCGAACCCTTGCCCGGATATAGGGACCCGAAGCCCATGGTTTACTCGGGCTTGTTCCCTGCGGATGGCGACGATTTCGAGCGGCTGCGGGAAGCGCTCGAGAAGCTGAGGCTCAACGACTCGGCTCTCGTCTACGAGCCGGAGACTTCGCGAGCGCTCGGGTTCGGATTCCGGTGCGGCTTTCTCGGCTTGCTGCACATGGAAATCATCCGGGAGCGTCTCGAACGCGAATACGACCTGGAGCTGGTGGCGACGGCACCGTCGGTCGCCTATCGCGTCACCCTCACCGACGGGTCGGTCAAAGAGATCCGGTCTCCCCAAGACCTCCCCGGTTCCGACCGCATAGACCACATGGAAGAACCTTTTCTGAGAGCCATGATCATCGCTCCCTCCGAGTACGTCGGGACCATCATGGAACTCGTGCAGGCACGGCGCGGGGTCATGGAACACATGCAATACCTCAGCCCCGAACGGGTGGAGCTCATCTACCACCTGCCTCTTGCCGAGGTCGTCTTCGACTTCTTCGACAACCTCAAGTCGCGTACCCGGGGGTATGCCTCACTGGACTATGAGCCCCACGACTACCGGGTATCCGACTTGGTGCGGGTGGACATCTTGCTCAACGGGCAACCCGTCGATGCGTTCTCCACGGTCATCCACCAGGAAAAGGCCTACCAGTACGGCAAGAGGATGGTGGAGCGTCTTCGCAGACTGATACCCAGGCAGCTCTTCGACGTGCCGATTCAAGCGGCTATCGGCAGCCGCATCATTTCCCGGGAGACGGTCAAGGCAACTCGCAAAGACGTGATCGCCAAGTGCTACGGCGGGGACGTCTCCCGGAAGCGAAAGCTTCTCGAGCGGCAGAAGGAGGGCAAGAAGCGGATGAAGATGGTCGGGCAGGTAGAGGTCCCTCAAGAGGCGTTCATCTCTGCGCTGCAGGCCGACGCCGGCGATTGATCGGCCCGTATGACCGTCCCCGTCGGTTCGCCTGACTCCCCCTTCCTGGCCGATGCGGCCGCGGGATGGTCGGCTGCTTATGTGCACATACCGTTCTGTGCCCGCCTCTGCCCCTATTGCGACTTCGCAGTCGTCGCGGGACGCCAGGACCAGACTGATCGCTACGTTTCGGCCTTGCAGAGCGAAATCGCCATGGAGCCGTCATGGCGTCCTCTCGATGCGGTATACGTGGGAGGCGGCACGCCTTCCCGTCTCACCGTTGAGCAACTCGGGTACATCCTCGAGGAAATGCGAAGCCGGTTCGGGTTCGGCGACCGTCCCGAGGTGAGCCTGGAGGCAAACCCGGAGGATTGGACCTCGTCGCTGGCCGATGGGCTGCGGCGGTCGGGCTTCAACCGGGTTTCGCTTGGCGTGCAGTCCTTCGACCCCCAGGTTCTTCGTTCGCTCGGCCGGATGCACACCCCGGAGCAGGCGGAGACTGCTGTGCTGAACGCCCGTCGAACCGGTTTCCGATCGGTCAACCTCGACCTGATCTTCGGTACTCCGGGCGAGTCGGCCGCATCGTGGCGGGCTACCGTTGATCGGGCCCTCAACTTGGAGCCCGACCATTTGTCGCTCTACGCCCTCACGGTCGAGAGAGGTACCGACCTCAGCCGCGCCGTTGCGGCCGGTGCGCCTGCTCCCGATCCCGACCGTCAAGCCGATGCCTACGAGGCGGCAAAGGAGCTCTGTCGGGCGGCCGGACTGGTCCAGTACGAGGTCTCCAACTGGGCCCGCCCCGATCACGGTTGCGTCTACAACCTGATCATATGGGCGCAGGGCGAGTACCTGGCCTTCGGCGCGGGAGCGCACGGACATCGCGACGGTGTCCGCCGCAGGAATGTTCGCCGCTTGGACGCCTACCTGGAGAAGGTGGAAGGCGGCCACCGTCCCGAACAGGGCGCCGAAACCCTCGAAGAATGGGCAAGGGAACAGGAGCGGCTGATCATCGGGCTGCGACGGGCGGCCGGTGTCGTGCCCGGATGGGGCGGTGAGACTCTTCTTCTCAGTTCCTGGGGTCGGAGGTTGGAGCGGGCGGGAGTACTCGCCAGAAAGGGAGACCGGCTGACGGTCCTGCAGCCGCTCCTCGGTGACGAGGCGGCGAGGGCCGTCTTAGCACTCCAACCACGAGAGCGCTAACGTATCTCGTATGTTGGACGAGCGAAAATCCGAAGTTCTGCGGGCGCTCGTCGAGGAGCACATCCGGACGGCCGAGCCTGTCAGCTCCCGAGCGATCCTCGACTTGACTCGCCTGAAGGTTTCCCCGGCCACCATCCGCAACGACGTGGCCGCGCTCGAGCGCGATGGATTCGTCGTGAAGCCCCACACTTCGGCGGGGCGCATCCCCACTTCGCTGGCGTATCGCTACTACGTAGACAACTGCACACCGCGCCGGCTACGGACCTCGACCCGCAGCAAGATCTCGGGGTTCTTCTCCAGCTTTCACCACGGCCTGGGTGAGCTGCTCAAGGAGACGACCGACCTACTGTCCGACATCACTCACTACCCCTCCGTGGTAGTCGGCCCGGGACTCGGCGGAGAGGCCATCCACGGTATCCATCTCGTCCAGATCGCCGGCCAGCTCCTCTTGGTGGTGCTGGTCACCGACTCCGCCCGCGTCAATCAGGAACTGGTCCGGCTCGCCGAACCGGTCGAACCGCAAGAAGTGGCAACCGCCGAGCGACTGGTGGCCGACCTGCTCGAGAGCGGTTCGTTGGCAGACGCCCGGTCTGCGGCGGCCAAACGTTCCAAGGACTGGCCGGCGCCCGTGGCGGAGATCGTTGCCGAAGTCCTCGATGCAGCCGCTCGCTCCGAGGAGGTGACCCGGGACGTGTACGTGGGCGGTACCAGCCAGATGGCCTCGCTCTGGGAGGACCTGGCCAAGGTTCATCGGGTGCTCGAACTGCTGGAGCGTGAAGCCCTCGTCTTGAGCATCCTCACCAACGTGCCGGAGGGCACCGGAATCCAGATCGGCGGCGAACTGCCCGTCAACGACGACGTCGACCTGGCGGTGGTCTCGACTACCTATCAAGTGGGAGGAAAGGCAGGCGGTAGCGTCGGGGTCATCGGGCCTATGCGCATGGACTATCGCCGGGCAATCTCGGCCGTTGAGGAGGTCCGAGAGAACCTGGAGGAGAGCCTCGGCTCGTCATGAGCAAGGACTTCTACGACATCCTGGGAGTCTCCCGTGACGCCACCACCGAGGAGATCAAGAGCGCCTTCCGGCGACTGGCCCGAGAATCGCATCCCGACGCCAACCCGGACGACCCGACCGCCGAAGCCCGTTTCCGGGAGATCGCCGAAGCCTACGAGATTCTGTCCGACCCGGAGCGACGCCATCGATACGACCGGGGCGACACCATTGATCTGAGTGATCTCTTCGCATCTTTCGGCGGCTTCGACGACTTGATCCGTTCCGTGTTCGGCGACAGCGGGATATTCACCCCGCCGGCCCGTCCGACGAACCGTGGTAGGGATGTGTTGGTCCCGGCCGGCATCACGCTGGCCGAGGCGGCCTTCGGCGTGACGCGCGACCTGGAGTTCGCTGCGCAGGTTGGTTGTGAGACTTGCGATGGATCAGGAGCTGCGCCGGGCTCCCATCCGGAGATGTGCAACCGGTGTGCAGGCTCGGGAGCCGTGCGGGTCGCCCGGCGAGGCTTCCTCGGGTCGGTGATGACCCTCACCACCTGCGACCTTTGTGCCGGAACCGGCAACGTCATCAATCACCCGTGCGAGACATGCCGGGGGCGCGGGGTCACTCCCGGCCAGCGGGTCGTGAACGTCGAGATCCCGGGGGGAGTCTCTGAGGGAACCCGGCTGCGCCTGACCGGACAGGGTGAACCGGGCGACCGAGGAGCGCGCCGCGGAGATCTGTACGTCGAGATCCACGTCGGGCCCGATGATCGCTTCGTGCGCGACGGCGACGACCTGATCGTCCTGGTCGATCTCGGGTTGGCTCAGGCGGCGCTCGGCACCGAGATCGAGGTACCTTTGATCGAGGGCGGTTCCGAAGAAATCGATGTGCCGCGCGGCACGCAGCCGGGGACGGTCTTTCCTTTGCGGGGCAAAGGCATGGGCCGGTTGGGTAGACGTGGACGTGGAGACCTGCTCGTCGAGATCAACGTCCTGGTGCCGGACACCTTGTCCAAGGAGGAGGAAGAGGCGTTGCGGGCTTATGCCTCAGTTCGAGGCGAGGAGACCAGTCGGGCGAAATGGCGTCGGCGTCGAAACGTAGGGTGACCGGGGCAGCACATATTCCGCACGTCTTCTTGCCCCGCCCGTGGGAGACGGATGTCCTGACATTGACGGACCCGCAGGTGCACCATCTGCGCCGCGTGTTGCGCGCCGCGGACGGTGCACCCGTCTCGTACACAGACGGTGAAGGCCGGGTGGGGAGCGGGGCTCTCGGGCCGGAGGGTGTCCGCCGCGGAGCAGAGTCCGATGTGCCGAGGTCGTCGCCGGCGTTGACGGTGGCGGTTGCTCCTCTTCGTTCATCCGACCGGGCTCGAATCGTCGTGGAGAAACTGGGCGAGTTGGGCGTCGACCGGTTGGTCTGGCTGACCACCCAACACGGACAGGGTGAGCCGCCCCGCGCCGACAAGGCCGCTCGATGGGCGATCGGCGCGCTCGAACAGAGCCGGGGCGCATGGCTCATGGCAATCGACGGCGCCGTCGGGCTGGCTGATTTGCCACCGTCAACCTGGGTGGTTCACCCCGGTGGTGGGTCGTTGCCCCAACCGGGCGGCGATGTGACACTCGCCGTTGGGCCGGAGGGCGGTTTTTCTCCTGATGAACTGGCCCTGGCCTACCCAACCATCGGTCTCGGCGCTAGGGTTCTTCGTGTGGAGACGGCCGCAGTGGTGGCATCGGGACTAGTTCTCTGCCACCTGGGGAGAATGAACACTTAGAGGGACAATTCGTGCTCGAAATCGGGTACAATTTCACGTAGAGTGACATACATGTCCGGGGATGCCGGCGTCGGTCTGGTACGCTCTCGAGCATGGTCGGAGGGGAAAGCATGACGGAAACGTACAACCAGACGGTTGGTGAACGGCTGCGCGCCATCCGGCGTCAAAAGGGCCTGTCGCTTCAGGAAGTCGAGGCGCTCTCACATCAGGAATTCAAGGCATCGGTGCTGGGCGCCTACGAGCGCGGGGAGCGTTCCCTCTCTCTTCCCCGAATGCATCGCTTGGCGGCCTTCTACGGCGTGCCGGTCGACCAGTTGCTTCCCCAAATCGAGCGCGGTAGAACGGCCGTTCCCTCCTGGTCGAGCGGCGGCGTCACCATCGACCTCGGCAAGCTGGAAAGAACCGACGGAACCACCGCTGAGATCTTGGAGCGCTTCCTCCGGGCGATTCAGATCATGCGGCAGGATTTCAACGGCCGGGTGCTCACCATCCGGCGCAGCGACCTGCAGTTGCTGGCCGGCCTCCTTGAGGAGGACGAGGTTGCGCTCGGCGACATGCTGATCAACATCGGCGCCGACGACGCCGGCACGACCTAGGAGACTGCTGAGCACCGTCGAGCTCCGTACCCTCGGTTGTCGACTCAATCAGGCTGAGTCGGACGAGATTCGTGCGGCGCTCGCCCTTCGAGGTTATGAGGTCGACTCGAGTGCCCCCGGGGTGGTGGTGGTCAACACGTGCACAGTCACGGCAGATGCTTCCAAGGCATCTCGCCAGCTGATCAGACGCTCCGTCGTCGACCATCCCGGAGCAAGAATCGTTGTCACCGGCTGCTACGCAGTTGCCGAGGCGAAAGCGGTTGCCTCCATTCCCGGAGTGGACCTGGTGATCTCGAATCGGGACAAGGACCACCTTGCGGCCCGGATCGCCGGTGACGTGAGTGACACGCGGTCGGTGACTCAGCTGCCCACCCGTCCCCGGGCCAATCTCAAGATCCAGACGGGTTGTGATGAGGCGTGCTCTTTCTGCATCGTCCCTCAAACCCGCGGGGAGCTGTTCAGCCGCTCGGCCGGGGCGGTCGTCGCGACGGCCCGGGCCATGGTCGAATCGGGCACGAAGGAGATCATCCTGACGGGCGTTCACCTGGGCAAGTACGGATGGGACCGATCCGCAGAGTACAGGTTGGCGGACCTCATCATGGAGCTCGTTGCAGTGCCCGGACTCGAGCGAGTGCGGTTGTCGTCGATCGAAGCATCACAGATCGACGAGAAGCTCCTCGAGGTGCTCGCTTCCGAACCCAAGGCTTGTCGCCATCTCCACGTCCCTCTTCAGACCGGCGACGCGGGGGTTTGGCAAGCCATGGAGCGCCCCGGGACCCTTACGCACCTCCTGGAGATCACCGGCCGGGCGAAGGAGATGATCGACGACTTGACGTTGACGACCGATGTGATGGTCGGCTTTCCGGGTGAGGACGAAGGAGCGTTTGCCAATACCCTGGCGGTTGTGGAGCTGATCGGGTTTCGCAAACTGCATGTCTTCCGGTTCTCGTCGCGGGCCGGCACTCCTGCCGCGGCCGATCCTCGTCGGGTAGATACGGCGATCATGCGGGACCGCTCGGCGCGGCTCCGGCAACTGGGCGACGAGCTGAGGGGTGAATGGTTGAGAAGACAGATGGGGCGAAGGGTCGGGGTGTTGATCGAGCAAGCCGGGCCGGCGGCGGACAGCACCGGTGGGTACCCACGGCTGAGCGGACTCACCGACAACTACCTGCGCGTACGTACCTCGGGCCCGGCCCAAGCCGTCGGACACACGGCCGAGGTGTTGGTAGCCTCAACTGGACCGGACGCGGTGGAAGGAGACATCATTGGCGGACTGCCTCTTCTGCAAGATCGTCGGGGGTTCGATCCCGTCTGAGCGGGTGGCAGAAACCGAACGGATTCTGGCTTTCCGCGATATCAACCCGGCTGCACCGACCCATGTGCTGCTGATTCCCAAGGAGCATGTGGCGGACTCTGCGGAACAGCTCCACGGTGAACATGGGTTGATGCTGGCCGAGTTGTTCGGACTGGCGGCCGAGATCGCTGCCGAGGCGCACCTCGAGGAGGGGTGGCGGCTCGTGACCAACGTCGGCGCGGGCGCCGGGCAAAGCGTCTTTCATTTCCACGTCCACCTGCTGGGCGGTCGCCCTCTCGGCTGGCCGCCGGGATGATGGGCCGAGTGGTGCGGCGATCAGGATTCTCGGTACGAACCGGTGCTTCTGAAATGGCGACACCGGCCGGTATAATGCAGCCACCATATGGTTTCCCCTCGTAAAGAGGATTCTTTGCTCGACACCCCTGCTTCCGGCGTTCGGCTGCGCGTCCCCTCCAACCACCTGATGCTCGAGTTGGTGGGCGAGCACGACGCGCACCTGAGGGTGCTCGAGGCCGCCTATGCGGACGTGCGGATAGTGGTGCGGGGCAACGAGATCTTGATCTCCGGCGATCCGGCCCGGGCCGCTGAAGTGCGTACCGTCGCCGAGGAACTACTGATCCTGGTCCAGGAGGGCGAGGGACTGGACGCGGATCGGGTGGGCCGCGTGATCCAGATGGTCCGTGAGGAAGTGCCCAGTCCCTCGGGAGTGCTCACGGACGGTGTGCCGGTTGGTCGCGGGAAAGTGGTTCGCCCCAAGACGGTAGGTCAGCACGGCTATATCGACGCGATTCGCGACAACACCCTCGTGTTCAGCGTGGGGCCGGCCGGGACCGGCAAGACCTACCTGGCCATGGCGGCCGCGGTTGAATCTCTGAGTTCGGGAGCAGTGCGAAGGATCATTCTCACTCGACCGGCGGTCGAGGCAGGGGAGAGCCTCGGGTTCCTGCCGGGAGATCTCACCGCCAAGATCGATCCGTATCTTCGGCCGCTCTACGACGCACTCTACGAGATGCTCGGCCCCGAGGAAACGGCTCGCTCCATGGAGCGCGGAACCATCGAGATTGCTCCGCTGGCCTATATGCGAGGGCGAACCCTCAACGACGCCTGTGTGATCCTCGATGAGGCGCAGAACACCTCGCCGCCGCAAATGAAGATGTTCCTGACCCGGCTGGGGTTCAATTCGAAGATGATCATCACCGGCGACATCACCCAGGTCGATCTTCCGATCGGGAAGGGATCGGGTCTGCAGGTTGCTCGTGAGGTTCTTCAGGGGATTCCGGGGGTGGCGTTCGTAGAGCTGACCTCTCGCGACGTCGTCCGGCATCGGATCGTCGCCGCCATCGTCGACGCCTATCAGAGGTTCGAGGAGAACGGCGGATCATGAGGAAACACTTGACCCGGGCGTGGTTGGCGCGAGCGCTGATCGTCATGTTCACGATCGCCCTCACCTGGGGGGCACTCCTCATCGGCCAGCAGCGGAGCGACATCACTCTGACCGTCGGCGACGTTTCTCCGTTGACCTTCGTGGCGGACGGCCCCGTAACCGTTACCGATGAGGCGGCTACCGAGCTGGCCCAGCAATCAATGGAGGATGGGGTCGAACCCATCTTCACTCCCGATCCCGAACGCACGCTGGAGGTATTGGATCAGATAGCCGCCGTCATCGAGACCGGCCGAGAGGGCGTGTATCGGGAGGAAGTACCGACCACGACCACGACGAACACGACCTTCCCCGAACTCGAACCGACGACGACGTCGACGACCCAGACCACGACCACCACGACTGCGGGGACAGGAGAAGAAACGACGACCACGACCGAGCCGGTTCCGGAGACGGCAGGAGTGCGCGGTTTGCTCTTTCTCGATGCAAACGGCGACGCGATATTCGATGTCGAGTCCGGAGACGCTCCGCTGGTCTCGGCGTCTGTGACCGTGCTGGACGGGGACGGTCAGGAGTTCCAGGCCCAGACCGATGCAACGGGCAGCTTCGCCGTACTCGGGGTTGCCGCCGGCGATCTGTCCGTCACCGTTGCCGAGAACGACGCCCGCCTCGAACATTTCGCTGCGTCGACGGAGAACGTCCGGCAGGAGGCCACCGCCGAGGCGGAATCGGTTGTCGAGATCGAGGCCGTTGGGTTTGCGCCGCTCACCCGGACTCTCGAAACTCAGAGGCAGGCACTGGGCGACGCCTATCCGACTCTCCAGCCGGCCACCATCGATGCACTGACGACGCTGGGCACGGCCGACGTCATGCGCCTGGCACAGGGGTTGACGCCCTATCTGTCGGAGGTGCAGGAGAAGGCGATCGCTCGGGCTGCCGACATCCTGACCGACGGCATCGAAACTGCCGAGGAGTTGACGGCCGCCCGGGCGGCATTAGACGTCAACTGGCCGCCCGTGATCCTCGACGACGAGTACAACCCGGAGGCCAGCGCTGCCGCCGCCGATGTGGTGGCCACCAACCTCGTGATCAACGAAACCATTGATGAGCAGGCAACCGCCGCCGCCCGGGAGGCGGCGCGGGCAACTGTGGAACCGGTGACCGTCTCTTTCCGAGAGGGGGAGATCCTTGTCGCTGAAGGCGAACCGGTTACCGCCGTGCACGAAGCAGCCATCAAATCTCTGGGCTTGCTCAGTCAGACGGGTCTCGAACTCCTGGCGATGCTGGCCGTGGTCACCATGCTGGTCGGGATGCTCTCGTTCTACCTGGCCCGGTTCCGCGAGCAGTTCTGGGCGAACACTCGACGCGTGATCCTCTTCGGGTTCCTGATCGTGCTGGCTGCCGGTACGGCGCGGCTGATCGGCATTCTCACGCCGGAAGGCAATCCCACCGTCGGCTATCTGATTCCGGCCGCCACCTTCGGGTTCATGGCCGCGATCCTCTTTGACGCCCGGATCGGGGTGATCATGTCTCTGGCGGTCGGGGCATTGACCGGTATCGCCACTCGTGATCCGGGGCTTTCGCTGTTTGCTCTTCTCTCGGCCATGTCGCCGATCCCTTTCGTGTCCTCGATCTCCGCTCGGGGCGACCTTCGCAAGGCCGTCATCTACACGGCGCTGGCACTGGCCCCGTTGGCGGCAGCCATCTCGTGGTTCTTCGTCGGGCCGGAAACGGCGGCCCTGGCGGCTTTGTACGGTTTCCTCAGCGGGTTCCTGTCCGGTCTGGTTGGGGTGACGGCCGTCTCATTCTTCGAGATCATCTTCGATATCACGACGACGTTGCGGCTCCTGGACTTGACGGATCGGAACCATCCGGCCCTGCAGATGTTGGAGGAGAAAGCGCGGGGTACGTTCAATCACTCCCTTCTGGTCGGCACCCTCGGGGACCGGGCGGCCAAGTCGATCGGCGCCAACAACCTGCTGGTTCGTGCGTCGGCCTACTACCACGATCTTGGCAAGACTGAGAACCCGCAATTCTTCATCGAAAACCAGTTCGGGATATCCAATCCCCACGACCATATGCCGCCCGAAGAATCGGCCGAGGCGATCCGCCAGCACGTGGTCGACGGAGTGGTACTGGCGAAGCAGTACCGGATTCCGGCTTTGGTAGCCGAGAGCGTGGTCGCCCATCATGGCGACGGGATCATGCGGTACTTCTACCACAAGGCCATCGATCGATACGGTGAGGACAACGTCGATGTTGACGACTACCGCCACCACGGTCACAAACCGCGTACCAAGGAGAACGCCATCTTGATGATGGCCGACGCCCTCGAAGGCGCTTCTCGAGCGGTCTTTGCCGACGATGACCCGTCACCGGAGAAGATCCGTCGGGTGGTTGACCGGGTGGTCGGGGAAAAGGTGGCAGACGGCCAGCTGTCGGAGAGCGCTCTGACTCTCGGCGAGTTGACCATGGTCAAAGAAGCATTTGTCGATGCGTTGATCGGCCACTACCACCAGCGGATCCCCTACCCGGACTTCCCGGAAGCTTCCTCCAGGTCCCGGAGAGACCGCGGCCTGACTCGCGAGGTGGAAGGTGAGCCCTCAGTCGGCGACGTCACCAATGTGGAGTTCCGTCCGTGAACGTCTTTCTGGCAGACGAGCAGGATGACCCCATAGACGTTGAGCCGCTCCGGCGGCTGGCGGAGATGGTCTTGGAGGAGGAGCGGTTCCCGGATGACACCGAGGTCACGCTGCTCTTCGTGGGAGACGATCAGATAGCGACCTACAACGATCGGTTCATGCACCGTCAGGGGGCCACCGACGTGCTGGCCTTTCCTCTCGGCCACCTGCAGCCCGGATCCGTACCGGAACGGAAGCCCGGGGGTCCGCCGCTGAACATCGGCGATGTGGTCGTGGCGCCCCGGTATGTGCGAGCCCGGGCCGAAGAAGCAGGGTTGCCGTTCGAAAACGAGCTGTCGCTGATGGTCGTGCACGGCCTGCTCCATCTGCTCGGCTACGACCATCAAGAGGATCGGCAAGCCGAAGAGATGGAGGAGCGGGAGCGGCAGCTGCTGGCGGGAATAGGGAGACGACGGCATTGATTGTGGCGTTTGCCTTTTCGATTCTGCTGCTGGTTCTGGCGGCGGGCCTTCGAGCTTCCCTGGCGTCGCTGATTCGGACGCCTCGAGCAGATGCCCTCCACGACGCAGCGGAAGGGGACGACGGGGCACGGCGGGTCGCCGACTTGCTCGAGGATCGCGCCCGGCTGCAGCCGGCGATCGGGATGGTTCATTCGGCGTTGCTGGTAGCGGCCGCCCTACCCGCCGCATGGGCGGCCACGCAACTGACTTCCGGGTGGCGATTGGTCCTTCTGCTCGTTGTGTTCGGCCTGGCGCTGGTGGTGCTCGGCGAACTGCTGCCACGGGCCTGGGGTCGAGATCACCCGCGCCGTCTCGCCTACCGGCTGGCCCCCATGCTGGATGTTGCCTGCCGGCTTGGGGATAGAGCCGCGGATCTGGTCTCGGAGGACGAAGTAGCCGAAACGCCGGAGAGCGCCGAAGAAGAGGCGGCCCACGACGAAGAGGAAAGGCGGCTCATCTCTTCGGTGCTCGAGTTCTCCGAGACGATCGTGCGGGAGGTCATGGTGCCCCGGACCGACATGGTCACGATCGGTTCGGATGTTTCGTCGGACGAAGCCCTCGATGTGGTCATCGAACACGGGTTCTCGCGGGTCCCGGTGACCGGCGAGGGCACCGATGACATCGTCGGGCTGGCGTACGCCAAAGACCTCTTGAGGATCATGGATCAGGGAGGTGGGCCGCAGCCTGCTACCGACCTGATGCGGCCCGTCTACTTCGTCCCGGAGACCAAGCGTGTTTCGGATCTATTGCGCGATATGCAGGCAGGCAAGGTTCACATGGCAGTAGTGGTCGACGAGTTCGGGGGGACGGCGGGGTTGGTGACGATCGAAGATCTGCTGGAGGAACTGGTTGGTGAAATCGTCGATGAGTACGACACCGAGGCTCCCCTGATCGAACAAACCGGTGAGCAGGAGTACCTCATCGACGCCCGGCTCTCTGTGGAGGAGTTGGGCCAGTTGCTCGATGTCGAGTTGCCTCGCGAGGAATGGGATACGGTCGGAGGCCTCGTGTTGGGGCTGGCCGGTCGAGTTCCCCGTGAGAACGAGTCGTTCGAGCACGAAGGAGTGCTCCTGACGGTGGTCCGGGTGCAAGGCAGACGAGTTGCCCAGGTGCAGGCGCACAGCGCCCACCCGATCGAACCGGCAACGTGAGGTCCGGTTTTGCAGCCGTCGTGGGCCGGCCCAACGTGGGAAAATCCACTCTGGTCAACGCCCTGGTGGGCAGCAAAGTCTCAATCACTTCTTCCCGGCCGCAAACCACGCGCAACAGGATCCGAGGGGTCTTGACGATCCCTGCCGTCGGCGAGCCCGAGTATCAGATCGTGTTCATCGACACCCCCGGACTCCACAAACCGCGGACCAGTCTGGGTGAGCGTCTCAACAACCTCGTGTACGGCACATTGTCAGAAGCCGACGCCGTCATCTTCGTCCTCGACGGAACGCAGAAGATCGGCCCGGGAGATCGACGAATTGCCGACCGGGTCATTGCCGGCGGCAGGGCCGTGATCCTCGTGGTCAACAAGGTCGACATTGCCTCGCCCTCCCAGATCATCGAGCAGCTCGCCGAGGCGGCCGCATGGGATTTCGACGCGTATGTGCCTCTCTCCGCTCTGGCCGCCGACGGGCTCGACCGGCTCGTCGCCGAGCTGATCGGGCTGCTGCCTGAGGGGCCGCTTTACTTCCCCCGGGACGTCACTACCGATCAGCCCGAGCAACTGCTGATTGGGGAGATCGTTCGCGAGAAGTTCCTCGAACGTCTGAGGGAGGAGCTGCCTCACTCGCTGGCCGTGGTGGTGAGAGATGTGGAGGAACGAGCGAACGGCGTGCTGTATGTGGATGTGGTCCTGGTCGTCGAGAGGGAATCGCAGAAAGGGATAGTGATCGGCAAGGGGGGAAACCTCTTGGCGGCCGCCGGCCGCGCCGCCCGCCAGGAACTCGAGGCGCTATTCGGTACGAAGGCATACGTCGACTTGCGAGTCAAGGTGGAGAGAGATTGGCAGCGGCACCCTCAACTGCTCGACCGGTTGGGATTCGAGGAGTGAGCGGCAGTGGCTGATACCCATCCGCACCCCGGGCGCGTCGCCGCGCTGGCCGGGAAAGGCTTAGTGGCGGAAGCGGCTCTCGAATACGCCCGCTTCGCCTATCCGGACGTTGATGTACACGGCTACCTCGCTCAACTGACCGCCATGGCACAACTCGTCGAAGGAACCGGCCACCTCGATCTCCGTCGGGTTGTGGCAATCCGCGAGGGCCTGGGCGGCGACATCGACAGCTACTACGATCCGGCCAATTCTTTCCTGAACCAGGTCATCGACCGTCGCAAGGGCATCCCGATAACCCTGGCCGTGGTGTGGATGGAAGTAGGGAGATTGGCCGGGATCGATGTGCAGGGAGTGGCGCTGCCCGGCCACTTCTTGGTCTTTGCCGGCGGGCAACTGGTCGATCCTTTTCACGGTGGGGAGGCCATCGGAGCGGACGAGGCGGCCGTTCTCGTCGCCGAGAACTACGGGGGGCCACCCCGCTTGAACCCCGATTGGCTCGAACCGGTCGCCCCCGAAGCGATTCTCGAGAGGATGCTCGGCAATCTGACAGAGGCCTACCGCCGGGCCGCAGGAGAGGACCCGGCGCTCTTCAGCCCGCCGGAATGGATCGACGCTTGCCTGGCGGAGCTCCGCGGGTCCTGATCAACCCACAAAGGAGTCGATTCTGGAGGCCAGCTCCACGTCGCGCTCGGTCAGTCCCCCCACGTCGTGGCTGGTGAGGGAAAGAGTCACTTTGTTCCAGCGGATGTCGATGTCGGGATGGTGAAAGATCCGCTCGGCGACGACTCCAACCCGCGTAACGAAGCCGACCGCCTCCGCGAAATCCTCGAAGGTGAACGTACGGGTGATGGCCTCCCCTTGCAGCGTCCATGCGGGATGAGAGGCAGCGAAGGCTTCTCGTTGTGGTCCGGTGAGGATGCCCATGGCCGAGCAGTTTCAAGTTCCATGTTGCAGGTGTCAAGCTCCAGGTTCCTAGTTTCAGGTATCGGCACGGTCTTCAGGCTGCAAATCTGAAACCTGAAACCTGCAACCTGAAACCGGTAGCTCCCCGGTACCATCCGTCCCATGGCGATCCGTAGCGACCAGGGCATTGTGCTCCGCAGCTTCCCGTTTGGGGAGGCGGACCGGGTGGTGGTCATTCTGAGCCCCAACCACGGCAAGCTGCGCACGGTGGCCAAGGGAATCCGCAAGACCAAGAGCCGGTTTGGAGGCCGGCTCGAACCGTTCACCCACGTCGATCTGGTCCTCTACGAAGGCCGCAACCTCGACACCATCACCCAGGTCTCGGTGATCGAGACGTTTTCACATCTGCGCGATGATCTCGATCAGGTCATCGCCGCCGGAACCATGGTCGAGGCCGTAGACGCGGTGGCCAGCGAAGGTGAGCCTTCGCTCCGCCTGTTCCTCTTGTTGCAGCGTGGCCTGCGCGCCCTCGACCAGGGGGAGACGTCATCCGACCTGGTGACGGCCTTTCTGCTCAAGCTGGCGGAGGTCATCGGGTTGGCCCCCGCTCTCGATTTCTGTGCGAGTTGCGGTCGACAGGCCCAGACGCTCCGGTTCGGCTTTGCCGCCGGTGGTGCCGTGTGTGACAACTGCCCGACGGAAGGTGCCGTCCGTCTCCGCCCCGGGCTCACCGCCTACCTTTCGGTTCTAGCCGAAGCCGATCTGGCGGATCTTCCCCAACCAGACCCGCGTTTCTCGGGGGAGGCAATGGGTATCGCCCGCCGGTTCGTCGAATACCACCTGGAGCGGAGGCTGTCGAGCCTGGCGGTTCTCGATGAGTGAATCGAGGCTCGATCCCGATCGGATGCCTCGTCATGTGGGGATCATCCTCGACGGCAACGGGCGCTGGGCGCAACAACGAGGGTTGCAGAGAACGGCCGGCCACGCGGCGGGCGAGCAGGCCTTGTTTGATGCCATACAGGCGGCGCTCGACCTGGGTATCCCGTGGTTGACCGTCTATACCTTCTCCACGGAGAACTGGTCACGGTCCGACGATGAGGTGGCCTTCCTCATGCACTTCAACCAGGACTTGCTCTTGCGGCGCCGTGACGACCTCCATGCCGACGGAGTGCGGATCTACTTCATGGGGGACCTCGACGACCCACGGATCCCCGAGCTCAACAAGGCCAGGATGAAGGAAGCGGAGGAACTGACGGTCGACAACGACCGCCTGCACCTCGTGTTTGCCTTCAACTACGGCAGTCGCCTGGAGTTGGCTGAGGCGGCGAGGCGAATAGCCGGGGACGCCTTGTCCGGAAACCTTGCTCTCGACACCATTGACTCGGAGACGGTCTCCTCGTACCTCTACGTTGCCGGGATGCCCGATGCCGACCTCATCATCCGCACTTCGGGGGAGCACCGGTTGAGCAACTTCTTGCTGTGGCAGGCCGCCTACGCCGAGTTCGTGTTTCCCGAGGTGCTCTTCCCGGACTTCACCCCGGGACATCTCGTCGAGTGCATCGCCGAATACCAGCGCCGCAAGCGCCGGTTCGGGAGAGCGTGAGNNCAAGTACTAAGTGCCTCTGATGTCCAAATGCCGACAGCCAACTACTATCCCCCTTCACCTTTCGACCATGTGGGCACCCTCATGACCATCACGCTCGATACGATTGTCAACCTCGCCAAGCGGCGCGGGTTCGTCTTCCCGTCTTCGGAGATCTACGGCGGTCTTCGATCTGCTTACGACTACGGCCCTCTGGGTGTCGCATTGCTCCACAACGTCAAGAACGAATGGTGGCGTTCGATGGTGCAGTTGCGGGGCGACATCGTCGGAATCGACTCGGCAATCCTCCAAGCTCGCGAGGTGTGGGTTGCGTCCGGCCATGAGGCATCGTTCACCGATCCCCTCGTCCAGTGCTCTCACTGCAGCGCTCGCTACCGGTTGGACAAACTCGACGACCAGGACGTGTGTCCCAATTGCGGTGAACGGAAGACCTTTGGCGAGCCCCGCCAGTTCAACCTCATGTTCAAGACCTACATGGGGCCCGTCGACGACGAGACGGGACTGGTATACCTCCGACCGGAAACCGCCCAGGGCATCTTCATCAACTACGAAAACGTTCGCCGGGTCGCCCGGAAGAAGCTGCCTTTCGGGATCGCTCAAATGGGCAAGTCATTCAGGAATGAGATCACGCCGGGGCAGTTCGTNNGAATTCGAGCAGATGGAGATGGAATTCTTCTGCCGCCCCGAGCAGGCCGAACAGTGGTACCAGTACTGGGTACACGAACGATACCGGTGGTACCTCGACCTCGGGATGTCGGAGGAGAACGTGCGGATGCGCCCGCACGGTCATGACGAACTGGCTCATTACGCCGCAGCCTGTTCCGACGTCGAATACCGCTATCCGTGGGGTTGGGATGAACTCGAGGGTATTGCCAACCGCACCGACTACGACTTGAAAGCTCACGCCGAGCTCAGCGGCACCGATCTGTCTTACTACGACGACGAGTCCGATGAGCGGTTCTTCCCCTATGTCGTCGAACCGGCCGCCGGCGCCACTCGCACCACCTTTGCCTTTCTGATGGACGCCTACCACGAAGAAGAGGTACGGGGCGAAACCCGGGTCGTGCTCAAGCTGGACCCCGCGTTGGCGCCCTTCAAGGTGGCCGTGCTTCCGCTGTCCAAAAAGCCTGAACTGGTAGCCGAAGCGGAGAAGGTGGCCGACCTGCTGCGCCCTCACTTCCTCCTCGAGTTCGATGTGACCCAATCGATCGGACGCCGGTACCGGCGGCAGGACGAAATAGGCACACCGTACGCCATCACGTACGACTTCGAGTCGCTGGAGGATCGGGCGGTGACGGTCCGGGACCGCGACACCATGGAGCAGGATCGGATTCCGATCGAAGGGTTGGTGAAGTACCTCGGTGTGAAGCTNNGTTGTGCACGCAACCTGTTGACCGGTAGAACCAGTCGCAGCCGCAATCCCCGGGGCCTCGCGGATAGAGCCGTTCGGTTGAGAGTCGAGCCGATGAACCCGGGCATTCGGAGCAGGGATCAATACTGAAGCCGAAGTGGTCACCCGGACGGAACCGGCTTAGCTAGGGGACAACACTCCGGTTACACTGAAGCTGACTTTCGCGGGGATTCAACCCCCGGAAGTGCTGGCTTCTGAGAGGAAGGGATATGAAGAAGTATCGATGGCTGATCGTCGTCATGGTTGTCTTCGCCATGATCGCCGCCGCGTGCGGCGATGGCGAAGCCGACGACGGCGATGGTGCTGAGACCACGACTACGGCGGCGGCCGGCGACGGCGACGGCGGCGGTGCCACCGGTGAGGTGAGCGTGTTTGGTGCCTTCTCCGGCATCGAGGCGCAGGCTGTGCAACAGGTGATCGACGAGAAGATCAACGCTGTGAAGGGCTACACCGCAGAATACGAAGGCTCGGACAGCTTCGAGGAGCAGATCAAGATTCGCGTTGACGGCGGGAACCCGCCGGATGTGGCGCTCTATCCGCAGCCCGGCTCGGTAGTCGAGCAGGGCGATCTGGGTAACGCGATTGCCCTCGAGGATCTGGGGTTCGACATTGCCGAGCTCGAGGCGCTGTTCGGCCCCTATCTGGTCTCTTTGGGCATGGGCGCCGATGGCAAGCACTACGGTTTGCCGACCAACGTCAACTTGAAGAGTCTGGTGTGGTATCCCAAAGCGGCGTTCGACGCGGCCGGGTACACAATTCCGACCACCTGGGATGAGATGATCGCGCTGAGCGATCAGATCGTCGCCGACGGTGCCTCGCCTTGGTGCATCGGGATCGGCAGCGATGCCGCGACGGGGTGGCCGGCTACCGACTGGATGGAAGACATCATGTTGCGGACGGCCGGGCCTGAGTTGTACGACCAGTGGGTCACCCACGAGTTGCTCTTCTCCAGCCCGGAAGTGACACGGGCGGCCGAGTATCTCGGCCAGGTGGCGTTCACCGAGGGTTACGCGCTCGGTGGAGCGGAGAACATCCCGTCGATCGACTTCCGCGACGCTCCGGACCCGATGTTCAACGATCCGCCCAGTTGCTACCTGCATCGTCAGGCCACGTTCATCACCAACTTCTTCAACGCCCCCGGCGATGAAGAGGGTGCGAGCGGCCTCGTGGCCGGTGAGGACTACGGCGTCTTCGGATTCCCGGACATCGACGAAGGGAAGAAGGGCGCGCTGGGCGCCGGCGAGATGGCGGCCGTCTTCCGGGACGCTCCCGAGGTCCGCGAGTTCCTCAACGACTTCATCGCCGCCGACCTGCAGTGCGCGCAGGGTGCGATCGAAGGCGTTGCCCGGATTTCGCCGAACATCAATGTGGGCCCCGAGTGCTATCGGGACGAGATCATTGCCACCTCGGCCGAGGTCATCGTGGAAGCGCTGAAGGTGGACGGTTTCCGGTTCGATGCTTCGGACCTGATGCCGTCGGCAGTCGGTTCGGGATCCTTCTGGACCGGCATGGTCGACTATATGCTCGGTGGACCGGAAAGCCTGCCTGGTGTCCTCGAGGCGATCGACACAAGCTGGCCGTAAGCCGAATAGCCTGCAATCGAGGAAAGGGGGGTGGTCCAGTGGCCACCCCCCTCTTCATTTGTGTAGAGTGACCGGGTCGGCGATATGGAGGAGCGGGGATGGCGGATGATGACCCCGGCAGGGGCACCGTAACCAAGGAGCGGGTCGACTCCGACGAGCTAGGAGCAGGAGGCACCGCCGGCGTCGCGATCTTGCGAATCATCGCCGCCTTCGCCGTCCCCATCATCTCCTTTGTAGTGCTGTGGTTGACCTTCGAGTTTCTGCGCGACGCCGAGGCCAACCGCCTCGTGCTCGCCTTGGTAGCAATCGTCGTCGGCGTCGCCGGCGTCTTTGCGCTCTACTGGGGAATGGACCTGGTCGTCAACCTGCTGCCGGCCCGGTTCCGCGAATCGGTGCGGCCCTTCGTATTCGTCGGTCCGGCGCTGGTGATCTTGACGGTGTTCCTGGTTTACCCGGCGGTCAACACGACCGTCATTTCTTTCATGGACGCCCAGTCGCAGGAGTTCACCGGCCTCGACAACTACAAGTTCGTCTTCACCGACGAGGGGATGTTGCGATCCATCCGCAACACCGTCGGATGGATCATCGTGGTGCCCCTCTTCTCAGTGGGTATCGGCTTGGTCTTCGCAACGCTGGTAGACCGTCTCCGCCGGGGCGAGGCCCTGGCCAAGTCGATGATCTTCCTGCCCATGGCCATCTCGTTCGTGGGCGCCTCGATCGTCTGGCGCTTCATCTACAGCTTCCGTCCCGAGGGTTTCGGGGAGCAGATCGGCCTGCTCAACGGAATCTGGATGGGGCTGGGCGGGAACCCGGTCGCCTGGTTGTCGGAGGAACCTTGGAACAATCTCTTTCTCATGGTGATCATGATCTGGCTCCAGACCGGCTTCGCCATGGTCATCCTCTCGGCTGCCATCAAGGCGGTCCCCGATGACATCCTCGAGGCGGCCCGCATCGACGGAGCGACCGAGATTCAGATCTTCTGGAGAGTCATCATTCCCTCGATCATGTCGAGCATCGTGGTGGTGACTACGACGATGGTGATCAGCGTCTTGAAGATCTTCGACATCGTGTGGGTGATGACCAACGGTCAGTTCGGTACGGAGGTCATTGCCGAACGTATGGTCCGTTGGTTCTTCCGCAACGACCACAACGGGCGGGGAGCCGCCATCGCCGTGATTCTGTTCCTGGCGATCGTCCCGGTCATGTGGGTCAACGTCCGAAGATTCCGCGCGGAGGAGGCAATGCGATGACTGCCACGACTTCTCGTGCGACGGAAAGAGAAGCTGCCGAAGTCCGCAGACCTGGTTTCTTCCGTCGCCTCTGGGACCGTTGGCCGGTCAAACTGGCCGTCCTCATCATTGTCATTGCGTGGTTGATCCCCACGATTGGATTGCTGGTCAGTTCGTTCCGGGAGCCCAACCTGGTCAGCACCACCGGTTGGTGGACGGCCAACATCTTCGATTCAGCTGAGTGGACACTCGCCAACTACGAGGACGTGCTCACGTCGGAGGGATTCGGCAACGCGTTCCTCAACAGCATTGCGGTCGCCGTGCCGGCGACGGTGATCCCCATCACCATTGCCGCGTTTGCTGCCTACGCGTTTTCCTGGATGGAGTTCCGCGGGCGGCAGATCATGTTCGTCGTGGTGGTCGGTCTGCTGGTCGTACCGCTGCAGATGGCACTCATTCCGATTCTGAAGCTCTACAGCCAGGGCGCGATGATCGGAGGGGTCACCGTCTTCCCCGACCTGGATCTGAACGGAACCTATATGGCGGTCTGGCTGGCTCACACCGGGTTTGGGTTGCCGCTGGCGACCTACCTGCTGCGCAACTACATCGGGCAACTCCCCGCTTCGACGATCGAATCCGCTCAGATCGATGGTGCGGACCACTTCACCATCTTCCGGAAGCTGATCGTTCCGCTCTCGGTACCGGCGCTGGCCTCGTTTGCGATCTTCCAGTTCCTCTGGGTGTGGAACGACTTCCTGGTGGCACTGGTGTTCTTGGGCGGCACCAGGGACGTGCGGGTGTTGACGCAAGCACTGGCCGAATTGAATGGAACCCGTGGTGAAGCGTGGCACCTTCTGACCTCGGGAGCGTTCCTGACCATGGTGCTTCCTCTGACGGTGTTCTTTGCGCTCCAACGCTATTTCGTGCGAGGTTTGACTGCCGGTTCGGTGAAGGGCTGACGATCTCCGTCGAGCGGGAAGCTACGCTGGCCGGATGGTAAGTGACGATCGCAACGTCCTGACGCCGCGCCGCAAGTGGTTTGCCATCGCCATCGCCACGGTGGCGACCCTGATCAGCTACTCGTTCATTCTCTTCGCTTTCGTCGCGGGTTCAACCGAAGACGGCCCCGACCCCGGTCCGCCGCTCGCCCTCGGTTTGGCGCTGGTGCCGTTCGTTTTCCTGGTGGCGGCGTTTCTGACCCGTCATTCGAGGGCGTCCGTAGCGGTTCTGAAGGCGATGGGTCTGTGGTTGGTCATAGGGATCCCCATCGCTGCGTTGGATATTGTGACCGGTCTGGTGGCAGGTTTTGGAGCCGGGGCGGTGGTCACGGTTCGGGCCGAGGAGGAGCACACCACGAAATCGCGGATCATTGCGGTGTCGCTCGTCGCCGTCTACACACTCGTTCTCGTTCAGTTCGCGTCCGACGCGGCTCTCGTCGGTGGTGCGATGCTGCCGTTCCTGGCGGTAGGCGTGGCCGATTCGGTCATGGAGCGGAAGTCCACTCCGTCCCAACCCGACTGACGGGCCGGTTCAGCCCGGGAAGTATGCTTCGAGCCGTTCGATGCCGAGCAGCCTCTCCGGGTTCTGGAAGAAAGGGTCGATCGGCAGCAGGGTGCGGTCCGGCGACGTGACCGCCTGCTCGATCGCTTCCACGTATCCGGCGGCAGAACGGTCCCATGTGTACCGGTCGAGTACTCGTTGCCTTCCCAATCGGGCGAAGTCTTCCCACTCGGAGCCCAGGGCGCGTTGGAGACCGGCGGCAATCTCGCGGGGGTCTTCGGGGTCGACCAGCACTCCGTACTCGGTCGAGTCGTCCCGCAGACTCTCGGACGGCCCACCGTTCTTGGTGGCCACCACCGGAAGTCCGGCCGCGGCGGCCTCGAGGGGCGCCAGGCCGAATGGCTCGTGGAGGGCGGTGAGGGCAAAGACCGAACGGCGAGCGGCCAAGTAGCGGTAGGCCGCCGCCAGCGACGATTGTCCGCGGATTGAGAAGGCGCTCACCTTTCCCGACAGTCCTCCTTCTTCGACGGTGCTCCTGACGCCGGCCAGCACTTGCCGTTCGGTCTCGCCGGCTCCTTCGTCGCTGCGGAGGGGGTCATCGAGGGAGCCGGTGATGATCACGAGGTTGGCGGCCTCTCGCAGCGGCCCGGAAACGGCGAAGGCTCGAACGAGGTCGAGGTGGTTCTTCTTCGGGTCCAATCGGCTGGACGCCACCACCGCCGGGAGGTGCAGCCGGTCGGGAGCGATGTCACGGGCCAGACGATGGTCGACGACTTGCCGGACGGTCCCTTCGTCGGGTGCGGTGGTGTCGGCGCCGAACACCGACAGATCGACGCCCGGCGGCACGACCGCGAAGCGAGAATCGTCCGCAACGTCGACCGCCCCTTCGTAGGCGCGATGACCGTACTGTTCGAGCCGTTCGCCGACGGTGCTGGTGATGATCACTCCGGCGTGGTTCATAGCCAGACGTTCGGCGGCGAGGCGGTACCTGAAGTGGTACTGGGCGTCGAGCGTCGCCAGGTTGTCGGGACCGGCGCCGAGCTTGTCCAGCTTCTGGGCGCCCAGAGAGTGGGCGGTGAACGTGAACGGGGCCCCGGTCGTCCGACGAAGCAATACCCCGGCCACGCCGCCGTCGCCGTAGTGGCCGGTGAAGGCGTTGGGAAGCTTCCCGTCGTAGAAGCGGAGGATGTTGGGAACCCAGTCGCGGACCAGGAACGGCCAGAGGTCTTCCTTGCGCAGGAAGCCATCGGTGTCGCCGGCCGGGAGGCGAATGATTCGAACCGACGGGGCGTCTTCGTACCGGTCCTCGGGATGGGCGAACTCCGGCCAATCCGCATCGACGATCAATCGCGTGAGGATGTCGACCCGGTGTCCGGCCGCACCCAGAGCGAGCGCCACCTGCTTCACATAGACGAGCTGTCCGCCGAAGTCGGGGTGTTCCGTCCAGTAAGAATCGGCGCGGTCGAAGTTTCCCTGCGGGTTGAGGAACGCCAGGTGCATCTCGCGATTCTACGGGCTTGGAGACGTCTCCGAATCCTTGACGCATCGCCCCTCTACACTCGCAGCCATGGCCTTTCGCAGGGAAGACATCGAACGGGTCCGTCACGCGACCAACATCGTCGAGCTCCTCGAGGGTGTTACGACGGTCCGCAAACGCGGCCGCACCTTCACCGCCATTTGTCCCTTTCATCAGGAGAAGACCCCATCCCTATCGATCGACGTCGGCCAGGGCCTCTACCACTGTTTTGGCTGTCAGGCCGGCGGGGATGTGTTCAAGTTCGTGCAGGAGACTCAGGGTCTCGACTTCTCCGAGGCCGTCGAGCAACTGGCCTCCCGGGCGGGCATCGCCTTGCAGCGTGACCCCGAGGCCGTCCGCCGCAGGGGAGACCGGGAATTGCTCATCGAGGCCACCCGGCGGGCGGTCGACTTCTACCACCAGCGACTCAAGAAAGGGCACGACGCCGGGGGAGCGCGTTCGTATCTGCGGGGGCGCGGCTACGACGTTGAGGTCATTGATCGGTTCCTGCTGGGCTACGCCCCCGGCGGGGAGTTGTGGGATGAGCTCGTCATCCATCTTCGTGAAGCAGGCGTACCCGAGAAGGTGATGATCGACGCCGGGTTGGCCGTTCGGTCGAGTCGGGGGCGATTGCGTGATTGGTTCCGGGGCCGGGTGATGTTTCCGATCTTCGATCTGCGGGGTGAGCCGGTCGGGTTCGGGGCCCGTCTCCTGGAAGGGGAGGGACCAAAGTATCTCAATTCGCCCGAGACCCGCATCTACCAGAAGGCCCGGCTGCTCTACGGACTGAACTGGGCGAAACCGGACATCACGCGGGCTGGGTTTTCGCTGGTTGTCGAGGGATACACCGATGTGATCGGGTTGCACCTGGCAGGCCTGCCGCAAGCTGTTGCCACCTGCGGAACTGCTCTTGGAGAGGAGCATTTCGATCTTCTTCGTCGGTTCGCCGAGCGAGTGGTTCTGGCATTCGATGCCGATCAAGCTGGAGCGGGAGCCGCAATCCGGGGTGATGAACTGGAGATTCCGGTGAAGCTCAACCTGGATCTACGAGTGGCGGTCATGCCGGAGGGAAAGGATCCGGCAGACCTGGTCCGGGCCGGAGAGCTGCAGGTGATGCGGGACGCAGTCGAGGAATCGCAGCCGCTTCTGCAGTTCCGACTCACTCGGGAGTTGGAGCGGTTCGATCTCGCCGAGCCGGAAGGGCGGGCGCGAGCCGTGCGCGCCGCAGCGAGTCTGATCGCTCGGCAGCGGGACGATCTGGTTCGGCGCGAGTATGCCCGGTTCGTGGCCCGTCGAGTGGGAACCGATTTCGACCTGGTCGTCGCGGAGATCAGGGGAGAATCTGATGCTGGAAGGGCAGAAGACCAACCACCGGACTCGGAACCTCGCCGGCGAAGCGGGGTCGAACGTGCCGAGAGGGAATTGCTTCGGGCTTTGCTTGCCAACGACGCGCGGCTTGGTGACACCGAAATCGACGCTTCCCTCTTCACGGACGGTGTGTTCAGGGACGCATACCTTCTGCTGGCGCCTGCCGTCGCCGGCTTGCCCGCGGGAGAACCTCCGGATCTGGCCGCGCTCATAGGAGAAGGCGATGCCGGGCCGCCGGCGCTGCTGCGCGCCCTCGCGTTGGATGCTTTGCCGATCAGCGACCCGCCCGCCCTCGTAGACCGGCTCCGAGCCTGGCGAATCGAGCGAGATATTGCCGAGTTGCGTCACGTGCTCGACCGCACGGATCCGTCCGAAGAACCGGAAACCTATTCCACGATGTTCGAACAGTTGATAGCTTTGGAGCGGACGAAGCGCGAACTAGGGGACCGGTAGGTGTCACCCAACCAAGAAACGGTCGAGGTGCTCGCTCGCCGAGCACAGCAGCGCGGATTTCTCACCGTTGCCGAAATCCAGCAGGAGCTGCTCGAAGACGAGGCCCCGGCCGAGTCCTTCGAGGAAGCTTTCGACCAGCTACGAAGTCGGGATATTCGAATCGAGGAAGACGGTCCCGACGCGCTCGACGCTGCGCCTCTTCCCGTCGAAGAGCTGGTAGCCGTGTCGGACCCCGTCCGTATGTACTTGCAGGAAATCGGGCGAGTTCCGCTTCTGACTCCCCAGCAGGAAGTCGAGCTTGCCATGCAGAACGAGGCGGGATTGCGCGCTGCTGCGAAGGTCTCGGCAGATTCGCCGTCGGTCCTCAGCGCCGAAGACCGGAGCATTCTCGAACTCACGGTGCGGAACGGGGAAGCTGCCCAGCGTCGCTTGGTGGAGGCAAACCTGCGTTTGGTGGTGTCGATTGCCAAGAAGTACGTGGGGCGTGGGATGCCACTGTTGGACCTCATCCAGGAAGGCAATCTGGGGTTGATGCGGGCGGTGGACAAGTTCGACTACCGGAAAGGCTTCAAGTTCTCTACCTACGCGACGTGGTGGATCCGCCAATCAGTGACGAGAGCCCTTGCGGATCAAGCCCGAACTATCCGGGTTCCGGTGCACATGGTGGAGACGATCAACAAGCTGGCTCAGGTCCAGCGGGCGCTGATGCAGGATCTCGGCCGGGAACCCACGATCGATGAGATTGCCGCTGAGATGGAGGTGGCACCCGGCAAAGTGACGGAGCTGAGGCAAATCGCTCAAGATCCGGTTTCTCTCGAGACTCCGCTGGGCGAGGAAGAGGATTCAACTCTGGGCGATTTCGTCGAAGACACCGAAGCAGTCGTGCCGGTAGAGGCGGCCGCTTTCAAGCTGCTTCAGGAGTATGTAGCCCGGGCGCTCGAGGACCTGAACGAGCGCGAGCGGCAGGTGATCATCATGCGGTTCGGGCTCGACGACGGCAAGGTTCGCACTCTCGAAGAGGTTGGTAACCACTTCGAGGTGACGCGGGAACGGATTCGCCAGTTGGAAACCAAGGCGCTTGCCAAGCTCCGTCACCCGGCCCGGTCGAAACGCCTGGAAGGATTCCTGGGCGAAGCATGAGGGGCTCGTAGTACTCACGACCAGTGGCGACCGACGGCCGGACCCCGAACCTGAAACCGGGAGACCGGGAACCCTGGACTCACTTCTCAACCGTTGAGCGAATCCGTTCTGACGCCGCCGTCATTCCGTTCCCTAGATACTCTCGCCCGCGTTCGGTAGCCCGCTGGACCGGTTCGGTCCCCATCAGTCGCCCAAGGGAGCGGACGATCTGCTCATACCGAGCCCGGCCGGCTTTGGCCCCGAGGACGTAGCCCGTTATGAACCCCAGGATCATGCCGAAACGGAACTTCATGCTCATCTCCGTGTTCTCGTTGAGTATTCGATTCTGGCACACGGTGGTACCATCCCGTGCTCGAAGCCCCTTCCGGGGTAGCTCAATTGGCAGAGCACCGGACTGTTAATCCGTAGGTTGTGGGTTCGAGTCCCACCCCCGGAGCCGAAAACCCCAGGTCAGCGGATCAGTTCTCGCCGACCGGGGGTTCGGTTCTTCCGCGATCTTCTACCGAGCTTCCCAACACCATGTCCCCTAACTGCTCCGCAAGGTGCCTCGGCATCCCCGGCACCACGTGGGAGTAGACATCCAGGTGAACTCCACGGTTGCATGCCCCAACCGCTCACCTTGGCATGCCGCCCTGACTTCAAAGTCAAGGTGGCGCGGGTGTGTCGCAGATCATGAAGGCGAAGGCGAGGGAGCGCGGCCTCGGCCACATACCCCGACGGGTTTCGTGAAGGGGTTGGCGTGTACCGGCCGACCAATCTCACCATTGAAACCAAATCCCAAACTCCGGTCGCGATAGCCTCGATATCTTCGGTCCGGCCTCCAGCATGCTCACGGAGAACGCGTGCTGCGCCCGAGTCCAAATCCACAGACCTCCGGCCTTTGGCGCTCTTCGGCGTCGATGCCCGAACCTCAACCGTCACAGGGGTTTGGTTCACCGCCACCTGGGACAGCTCCACATCGATCGACCATCGAAGCCCCGGCACTTCGCCGCGGCGCAAACCGGTCGTGGCGGCCGGCCCGAATGCTGCATAGAGCCCCATCTTTGAGGTTCACGACTCCCACGAGGTCCGTCGCAGAGATCTCCCGGGTCAATGCAGGGAAGGGTGGGCGGGTGTGACGGCAAGGCAACAAGCCGGCGCGTCCACCGGGTGGGCGGTGGGCCGACGGAGCGCTCGATGTGGCCATTCTGTGCGGGCAATGAGCCGGGCCGGCTGTCTACCACCCGGTGATGAGACGTTGGAGGGCCGTGGCGAGGCTGGTTATCCGATCGGCTGATACCTGGTCGATCGTGTCTGTGGCTGCATGAAACAGCTCGACAAGCATCTCGTCGAATAGTTCTGTGGTGAACGCAAGGGCCGGCCTGCCCTGCATGGCAAGGATGGCATGATCGCTCTGGTACCAGGGCGGCCCCTCGACGAGATCATCAATACTCCCGAACAGTCCTTTGGCAATAGTCGAGCGTCGGTCATCGACGTTGTAGAACGAGTAGGCCGAGCGACCTCTGTGGTATCCGGCGCCATCTATGTTGATGAACAGCTCGATCGCATCCAACTGATCACGATTGGCGGTTAGCCATGCCACCTCGCCCGCCGCAGCGAAATGGTCTTCGCCGTTCACAGCGAGTAGCTCCACACCAATGGGCAGCTCGTCAAACGGGCGCAACCGGTCCGCCAAGAGAACCAGCGTTGCAACCCCGGCTGCGTTGTCGACTGCTCCGGGAGTGCCGGGCTTGGTGTCGATGTGGGCGCACACGGTCACTCTTTGATCCTGCGGTCCCCGTCGAGCAACGACATTCCGTGCTCTCGACGGGATTCGAGTCGCCTCAATCTTCACGTGAGCGGACTGCCCTTCCAACCCAACCAGGCACCCGGGCGTCGTCGGGACGCACCGCAGCTGCCGGAACATCGAAGTCGCCGTCCTCAATCCATGGGAATGGGTCAAGCGCTCCACAAAGCTCCGGGTGCTTCCCCGTCGCTGCGACGACTGCCACCGGCTGGGCCGCTTCGAGGGCCGCAATGATCGCCGTGTGCTCGTCGGATCCGTAGAACGGGAAGGACTTCGGAGTCATCGGTTCCGCCACCAGGTCGCCCGTGACCGCCACGACTGCTCCGGCAAGGTCCGGGCGAGAGAGGTCCACCAACCCAGTCACGACACGAAGAGGACCGACCGCATCGACCCCCAACCCGTACGGGCTGGGTACCACCTGAATAGTCTCGTCGCAGATCTCAACCGAGCCATCACCGCCGACCCAGTCCAGGCAGTCGAACTCGGGTGTCGACACATCCCACCCGGCGCTCCCCAACAGTCGGGCAACGAGATCGACCGCCTCGCGGTTTCCGGCACTTCCGGGACGACGATCCGGAACGACCGAACACAAACGGTCGACAACCGACAACACATCAACCACCAACACCTCCACCTCAGTCAGTTGACGCCAATGATCTCAGACCCCCGCCCCTATCCGGCAGGCCCGAGCGCCCTGCAAGACGGGTCCAGTGAGGTTCGTAGGATTTGCCACCCTCCACCCGGACCAGAGGCGGCCCGGCCGGTGCACGCCTACACCGTCCCCACGAGCGAAGCGTTGGAGGAGGTACGTCCGCCAGTCGGGTCGGCGTTCGAGAAGATGTGCTTCCTCCGCGGTCGGTTGCAGCCGAGTTACAGGCCGATTCCGGCGAGACATCGGGGCCGAACGTACTTCTACCTTCGGGCACCTGGGTCGGTGTTTGCCATACGGTTCCGGTTGGTGTGAACGTCTGATTGGCAGGCATTCTGGAGGTCGGCTGCCAGGTCGGGGTCACCTCGCACCTCTCTGCCGTCCATCCGCCGAAGTCTCTGGAGCACCACCCCTACCACCCTGTCCCGGCGTGCAGGACCGGGCCCGGTCGGCCTGGGGCTGCCTGGTGACGGACGTCTGTGACGGGTCGTTGGCCTCTAGTTCCGGTGGGGGTGGGCATCGAGGATGGTGGTAGCTGAGAGGTCGTGTCGGTTTCGGTGTACACCGAACACAGTTCGAATCCGAGATCTCCGGGAAGGGTGTCCGCCGGTGGGGTGCCGCAGGGTGGGGGGCGTCTCTTCCGGCCGGGGCTGCTTGTCGGGGTGGTGGTGTTGGCGGTGGGCGGCTTGACGTGGTTGGGAGTCTTCAGTTCACGGGATGGTCCGGGCAATGCCCTGCCCCCGCCGGTTCTCCCCACGACCACTATGACCACGACCACGACGACGGGGGCGGTGGGTGTTGAGGTACCGGTGCAGAGGGTGCGGTTGGGGGGCGGCCCCTTCTTCGAGCGGAACGCCGCCGGTGATAGCGAATGGCGTGGTCTCGGGTTGGTGGTGGCTGCTTCGACGGTGGTCGACGGGAGGGTCTTTGGTCCTGGTCACCCGTGGGATGAGGGGCCGGTGTGGTGGGAGAGTGGAGCGATCGATGAGGTGGGCGTTGGCGAGCAGCCCCGGTGGATCGAACTCGATCTGGGTGACCCGACCACCATCGACTCAGCAGTGGTCCAGGCCGACGGTAACGATGAGTATCTGTTGTCCTACCGTGACCTGATCAGCGGCGGTTTGAGCCACTGTGGCAGACCCCCCCATGCCTCTTTCGGCGGGATGCAAACCTGCCGGTCGGTGTTCCCCGAACCGGTGACCACCGATCTACTCCGTTTTGAGGCGATGTCGGGTGACGGGATGTACTCGGTGTCGGAGATCCAAATAGGAGTCTGGAAACGTGAACCCGCTTGGGGAAGTTGGGATGAGAACATCTAGCGGTTCGTACCGAAACGAAACACTTGCCCGCGACGGACCGTCCCGACCCGGCGTACGATGCTATACTGATAGTATCGCGATATATCGGGATATCTCAGTAAGAGGCTTTTCTGGGAAAGGATGCGATATGTCTACCTACGCACACCGTCAGGAGTGCGACATCCCCCAATTCATTCAGAACGCCATGGAAGCCGGCCGCATGCACATGTCCGGTCAATGGCAGGACAAGCGGGGTCGCCGGGGGATGTTCGAACCTGGATGGGTCATGGGTGGTCCGAGAGGACCCTGGCCGTGGGGAGCAGGTCCCAGAGTCGGCCGGGGAGATGTCCGGCTGGCCATCCTGTTCCTTCTCAATGAGGAACCGATGCATGGCTATCAGATGATGCAGGAGCTGTCCGAGCGCAGCGGCGGCATGTGGCGTCCCAGCTCTGGCTCCGTATATCCCACACTCCAGCAACTCGAAGACGAGGGTCTGATCGAAGCAGCTGCATCGTCCGGCAAGCGGGTCTTCTCGCTCACCGATGAAGGGCGCGCCTACCTCGAGAGCCAGACCGGGCCTGCGCCTTGGGAGCAGTTTGTGAGCGGAGGCCACGACCAGCTGGTCGGCCTCCGAGATGCCGCGTTCCAGCTGGGGGCGGCGCTGATCCAGGTAGCAACCTCGGGGAGCGACCGTCAAGTGGAGGCTGCCAAGGACATCGTCGCCGACGCCAAGGCCAAGATCTACGAGATCCTCAAACGGGACGACTAGCCGGAGGGCCCCGGGGCGAATCGGATGGCGGACCTCGCAGGTATTCCGCCGACTCGATCCTCCCCTGCCTACAAGTTGGTCGCTCGACCCTAGCTCGGGCGATTCCTGCAACCGGCCCGCTCTGGTGAGCTCCTTCGACCGGACGAGGCCGAGGCGGTGCGGCGCTCGTCTGGAGAACGTGGAAGCGCCTCCCTCACAGGTTCACCGTCGGGTCGACGGTGGCGCGGCGAACGATGGAGTCGTCGGGCCAGACAGCGCTTCGTCCTGGTCGACCTCGACTTCGCTCCCGCGCGGGTCGAAAAAGACGGCTGGGCTTTCGATGCCTCGAGATTCCATTGTCTGCGGCCAGGTCGACGGCGAACGAGGCTCCATAGCAGAGGGTTAGATTGGGTCCGGCGCGGACCTTACCAAGGAGTAGAGAAATGGTTGACCTGTCGGGAATCGGCTTGACCAACGTGGGAGAGGTCCATCACAACCTGTCGACGCCGTCGCTGTACGAGGAGGCGATCAAGCGAGGGGAGGGCCAGGTTGGGCACCTCGGGCCGTTTGTCGTCAGCACCGGCAAGTACACCGGCCGTTCGGCGGAGGACAAGTTCGTCGTCCGGGAGCCATCCAGCGAGGATCAGATCTGGTGGGGCAAGATCAACAAGCCCTTCGAAGTGGAGGACTTCGACAAGGTGTTGTACGGGCTGCGCTCGTACCTGCAGAACAAGGACTTGTTCGTTCAGGACTGCTACGCAGGGGCGGACCCGGAATACCGGATCAAGGTGCGGGTGGTCAGCGAGCACGCCTGGCACAATCTGTTCGCTCGCACGATGTTCATCAGGGAACTCGATCCGGAGGTACTGGCGGGATTCGAACCGGATTGGACGGTGGTCCACTGCCCGGACTTTCAGGCCGATCCCGAGCACGAGCACACGCGTAGCGAAGCCTTCATTCTGCTGAATGTCGGCCGGAAGATGGTGGTGATCGGGGGGACCAGCTACGCCGGCGAGATCAAGAAGTCGATCTTCACGGTGATGAACTACCTGCTTCCTCAGAGAGGCGTTTTGAGCCTCCACTCGTCCGCCAATGTTGGTGCGGAGGGCGACTCGGCCGTCTTCTTTGGTCTGTCGGGGACCGGCAAGACCACTCTGTCCACGGAAGCGGACCGGGCCATGATCGGCGACGATGAGCTGGGGTGGAGCGACCGGGGAGTGTTCAACTTCGAGGGCGGTTGTTACGCCAAGATGATCCGGTTGTCCGACGAGGCCGAGCCGGAGATCTACCAGACGACCCGCCGTTTCGGTACGGTGCTCGAAAACGTCACCATCGACCCGGATACCCGCCGCATCGATCTCGAGCGCGCCGACACGGAGAATACTCGCGGCGCCTATCCCATCACACACCTCGACAACATCGCCGAAGGGAGCATGGCCGGGCACCCGCGCCACATATTCATGCTGACCGCCGACGCCTTTGGGGTGCTTCCGCCCATCTCCCGACTCACCCCCGAGCAAGCCAAGTACCACTTCATCTCCGGCTATACGGCCAAGGTGGCGGGCACCGAGCGGGGGGTGAAGGAACCGAAGGCGACCTTCTCGGCATGTTTCGGGGCGCCGTTCATGCCGTTGCACCCGGCCGTCTACGCGGACTTGTTGGGCGAGAAGATCGCCGAGCACAGCGTGCGAGTGTGGCTGGTCAACACGGGCTGGACCGGTGGCCCCTACGGGACGGGTGAGCGGTTCAAGATCGCCCATTCGCGAGCCGTGATCAAGGCCGCAATTTCTGGTGCTCTCGACGACGTCGAATACTCGACGGACCCGGTGTTCGGAATGGCGGTGCCGAACGAGTGTCCGGGCATACCGACCAAGCTGCTCACGCCCCGCAACACCTGGGCAGACAAGGATGCCTACGACGCGAAGGCCGCCCAACTGGCCGGATTGTTCAAAGCGAACTTCACAGACTTCGCCGATGAGGCCGGACCGGAGATCGTGGCCGCCGGACCGGTCGTTGCGTGAGGTGGTGATTCGTCGACGATGAGGTCACACCGGTACCCGGGGTGCCGGTGGTCAGGAAGCCGGAGATTGCCTGAGATCGTCCCGGATCGATCCCCTCGAGTCGTGGATGCGCAACGACACCGTATTGGACACAGGAGAGAAACATGTTGAAGACGCCGCAGCGGCCGACCAGCCTGGCCGTGCTGACCAGCGGGGGCGATGCCGCAGGCATGAACGCCGCCGTGCGCGCAGTGGTCCGGACCGGATTGGATTCCGGGCTGGATGTCTACACAGTGTCTGAGGGTCTGCAGGGTTTGGTCGATGGGGGAGAGGCAATCCGCCTTGCGTCCTCGAGTGATGTAGGAGGCATCCTGCACCAGGGCGGAACGACCCTGGGCACCGCCCGTAGCGCCGAGTTTCGAACCCGGGAAGGGAGGCTCCGCGCCGCCCGCAACCTGATCGACCGAGGTGTCGATGCCCTGGTGGTCATCGGCGGCGACGGCAGCCTGACCGGCGCCAACCTCTTTCGCGAGGAGTGGCCCGGCTTGCTAGGCGAGTTGGTCGAACAGGGCGAGATCGATCCAACCCTGGCCGACGCCCACCGGCGCCTTACCCTGGTCGGGCTGGTCGGCTCGATCGACAATGACATGTTCGGAACGGACATGACCATTGGAGCCGATTCGGCCCTCCATCGCATCACCGAGGCCATCGACGCGATCCACAGCACGGCCTCCAGTCACCAACGCTCCTTCGTCATCGAGGTGATGGGACGCAACTGCGGCTACCTGGCGCTGATGAGTGCCCTCGCCGCGGGCGCCAACTGGGTGTTGATCCCCGAGAGCCCACCCGACACCGATGACTGGGAGGAGTCGATGTGTCGCGCCCTGACGGCGGGGCGGGGTATCGGTCGACGCCGCAACCTCGTCATCGTCGCCGAAGGAGCCCAGGACCTGCACGGAAACCTGATCACGGCTCAGCACGTCAAAGAGGTTCTCGAAGAACGGCTCGGAGAAGACACCCGTGTGACGAGCCTCGGACACGTGCAACGGGGCGGTGCCCCCAGTGCCTTCGACCGCTACCTGAGTACCGTCCTCGGATATGCAGCCGTGGAGCAGGTTGTCACCTCTCCCGGGGGCGATGCGCAGCTCATCGGAATCCGCGGACACCAGATCATCAGTTCTCCTCTCATGGAGTGTGTGGGCAAGACTCATGCCGTGGCCGATGTGATCGCCGAACAGGACTACGACTCTGCGATGGAAATGAGAGGCGGGAGCTTCAGGGATTCCTTCCGCATGATCCGCACCATGGTGCGGGCTCAACCGCACAAACCAGCACCGGGGCAGCGACGGCTGCGCTTCGCGGTACTGCACGGCGGAGGCCCGGCTCCCGGCATGAACACTGCGGTCCGGGTAGCCGTCCGGGTCGGGATCGACCGTGGGCACACCATGCTCGCCGTCAGAAACGGATTCCAGGGACTGGGCAAGGGCAGTGTCGAAGAGATGGACTGGATGAGCGTGACCGGCTGGGTATCGCGCGGAGGAGCAGAGCTGGGTACGAGCCGGTTCGTGCCGGCGGCCGGCGACCTGGACGCCATCGCTGCGCAACTAGACGAACATCGCCTCGACGGCCTGCTCATGGTGGGAGGCTGGTCCGGTTACGAAGCGGCCTACGAGTTGCACACTCGACGAGACGAATATCCGTCGTTTGACATTCCGATCGTCTGTCTGCCCGCTTCGATCAACAACGACCTGCCCGGATCGGAACTCAGCATCGGTGCCGACACCGCGCTCAACAACATCGTGAGCGACGTCGACAAGATCAAACAGTCGGCGGTAGCGTCTGGACGCTGTTTCGTTGTGGAAGTCATGGGCCGAGACTGCGGCTA
Source organism: Acidimicrobiia bacterium UBA4744 (assembly GCA_002403855.1). Classification (GTDB taxonomy): domain Bacteria; phylum Actinomycetota; class Acidimicrobiia; order Spongiisociales; family UBA4744; genus UBA4744. Next base: position 20,832 of record DHIO01000046.1, on the reverse strand, counting down.
CCTGGCGCTGATGAGCGGGCTGGCCACCGGCGCGGAGCGCGTCTACTTGCCCGAGGACGGGATTTCGCTCCGGGATCTCGAAACCGACGTGAGCAACCTGAAGGAGGCCGTCGAGCACGGCAAGCGACTGGGACTCTTCATCCGCAGCGAGCACGCCGACCCCGTCTATACCACCGGCTTCATCAAGGCTCTGTTCCAGCGCGAAGGGGGCGATCTCTTTGATGTACGGGAGGCCATCCTGGGACACGTCCAGCAGGGTGGCGATCCCTCGCCGTTTGACCGGATCCAGGCCACCCGGCTGGCCTCCAAGTGCGTCGAGTACCTCATCGAGCAGGCCTCGGCCGAAACACCCACCAGCGCGTTCATCGGACTCCAGAAAGGCAAGCTACGGTTCACCGAACTCGCCGAGTTCCCGTCGCTGATCGAGTCCGGTGTTCACCGCCCGCGGGAGCAGAGCTGGATGGCGCTGCGACCCCTGGCCAGGGTCATGGCACGGCCGGGTTCATCGAAGACCTGAGAACCTCCGATCATCCGATGACCGGAGAGTCGACGCTGCGCTATGTGCCCAGGCTGGTTCCCACCGACCTCAACTCCTCACAGGCGCGCACGACCCGCCGGGCCATGCCCTCCTCGGCCTTCTTGAGATAGGAGCGCGGGTCGTAGACCTTCTTGTTGCCGACCTCACCGTCGACCATCAGAACGCCGTCGTAGTTGGTGAACACATGATCGACGATGGGGCGAGTGAAGGCATACTGCATATCCGTGTCGATGTTCATCTTGATGACGCCGTAGTCGAGCGTCTCTCGGATCTCCTCGAGTGTCGATCCGCTTCCCCCGTGGAAGACCAGAGAAAAACGTCCTTCGGGGCCATACACCCTCTCGACGGCGGCCTGGCCGTCCCGCAGGATGGTCGGCTGCAGCTTCACGTTGCCGGGCTTGTAGACACCGTGCACGTTGCCGAACACGGCTGCCAGGAGGTAGCGCCCCTTCTCCCCGGTGCCGAGTCTCTCGGCTACCGCGAGCATGTCCTCCGGAGTCGTGTAGAGCTTTTCAGAGGGTTGGTCCTCACCGCTCACCCCGTCCTCCTCACCGCCCACGATGCCGATCTCGAACTCCAGCACGACGTCGAGTTCCGCGCATTCCTCCAGGAGTTGGGCGGCCAGCGCCAGATTGTCATCCAGCGGCAACAGGCAAGCGTCGAGCATGTGGCTCTGGAACAACGGGTCCAACCCCTGCCGGCGTCGTTCCCGGCTGACGGCCAGGAGCGGTCGTATGTAGGCGTCGACCCTATCGGGTTGGCAGTGATCGGTGTGGAGCGCGATGTTGATCGGGTAACGATCCGCAATCGGCCTGGCAAATTCCGCCAGGGCCTGAGCGCCGAGAGCCATGTCCTGAATCGAGAGACCGGATAGGAAGCTGCCGCCACCGGTCGAGATCTGGATGATCCCGTCCGATTCGGCCTCGGCGAACCCCTGCATTGCTGCGTTGAAGGTCATCGAAGACGTGACATTGACGGCCGGATACGCGTACGCACCCTCCCGCGCTGCGTCGATCATGGCCAGATACTTCTCGGGAGTGGCAATCGGCATAGCCGGCCTTTCGCTGGTCGAATGTACGCGCAACGCTAGCCCTTTCAGGCCGTCCAGATGAACCGCTCGTAGTCGGGCCGGTCCAAGCGGGACTGCGCTCGAGACGGGTCATCTTCAACAGGGGGAACCAGAGCGAGCTCTGTCTAAGCCCAGTCCGCTTCCGATCGTCCACATCGGGTCCGACTGGACGGTGGTCATGGTGGGCCGCCGCCTTGAGGCTGTGCCACTATTGAATCATCACGGAAGGTGGGATGGAGAAGCCGATCGGTGTTCTGGTCGCCGGGCGATGGGCAATCGTGGCGTGGTGCTCGCTGGCGCTCATGACGGCATCATGCGGAGCTACCGATGAGGGTCGCGACGCGAACCCGGCCGTACTCTTCACCCACTCGTGTATCGATCTCGTATGCGAATTCGATGGGTACTCATCGGTCGATTCTGCCGGACAGATAGCGGAATGGCACTGGAGCCTCGGTGACGGAACCTCTTCGACATCGCAGAACCCGAGCCATGTCTACCCCCATGCGGGAACGTTTGAGGTGACGCTGACCGTCACCGGAAGCAGCGGGGCCCGGGTCCGCCGCGAGGTGCAACTGATGCTCACGGAATCTCAGCCGGCCGATTTGCCCCCTCCTCTCGTCGAGCTCGCTTTTGGTGCCAGCGAGGCCGGGCGTTACGTCACGAACTGGACTCACCTCGAGCCGGGTCTCAGCCTCACGATCGACGATGGCTGGTGGGTCACTGATACGGTGACTGCCGTTGATCTGGGGCCACTGACCGACTGGGGAAGAAGAACGTGCGATCCGCTCGTCACCATCGTGGTGCTGCAAGGAATCTACGACCCGGTCGAGCAGCGCATGGTGCCCTTCGACGACCTGGCCGAGACCCTTCTAGACGACGCCCGGTTCGACGTGACGGCCGTATCTCTCACAGAAGTCGGCGGGTACCACGCGACGCGTATCGACGGAACGCTCAACCCGGACCGGGTGGAGCCCGGGTGGAGGTTTTGCGGCTATGGAATACGGATGTTTGCGATTGGAGCATCCAACCTCAACGACCCTGCCCACCGATGGGTCTGGCTGCCCGCCTCATCCAACCTCAGCTTCTGGGTGGTACGTGTGGAGGCCTCGGACGTGTTGATTGCCGCCTCGCACGAGGAGCCCGGTTCGCGCTTGCTCGGCGAAATGGAGGAGGTGATTGGTTCCCTGGAATTCCAGCCGCGTCGAGAGCCGGTGCCGACCAGGACCCTCCACAGCAAATTCGGTGACATCCACATCCGCAACGGAACGCCCAGGCTGCACAGCCTTGTCGATTGGTCGGTCGGTCGATTCGTCGAATCCGGAATGGGTTCACCGGGAGTGTCCACCGTCACCTTCTCGGCGGACGTGGCGTGCCACGAGCAAGGTTACGCGGGAGGGTTCACAGAGGTTTCGGGCCTCGGCTCTCAAGTGAGCCTCTGTTTCGGTGAGGAGCGGCCGGGGTCCCTCGCCCGACCAACGCTTTTGCACGAGTTCGCGCACGCATGGTTTGCCATCCATCTCGGTGAGGAGACTCGTGCCCGGTTTCTTACGTTGTTCGGCCTGGAAACCTGGTATCCGTCCAGGCCCGGACCGCCCCAGGCGGGTGTGGAATACGCGAGCGACGTCATCGCATGGGGTCTCCTCGACCGGCCGGACGTGCCGGCTCGTCTCTCGGACCGTTCCTGTGAAACTCTTTTGGTTGCCTTCCGGCTACTCACGGGTGCCGAACCGCTCACCGAATCCGGAGGGTGCGACCCTTGAGCCGTGGGTCTGCCGAGATCCAGCTCGTCATCCGGGGGCACCTCGCGAGCACGCTTGCTCGAAGAACTCCCCGCCGCCCCGTCGATGAGGGTGGCAGTGCCGGAGCTGCTACGTTCGCGGCCGGGCATCGAAAGCCGACCAGGAGTTGGGGGAAGCAATGAACATTCGTGCCAGGGTTCGAACGGGGTTGGTCATCGGTCTTGGTGCGGTCGGCGCAGCGGCATTGGGGCTCGTCGGCAAAGCGAAACTCAACACTCGACGAACCACGCAAGCACTGGGTTCCCCGGCTCCGGTTCTCACCCTCGACGGTATGACTTTCCGTGACCTCAACAAGAATGGCCGGCTGGACGCCTACGAGGACCCTCGTCGACCGATCGATCAACGAGTTGAGGATCTTCTCGGACAGATGACATTGGAGGAGAAGTGTGGGTTGATGGTCCAGCCCGTGATCAACGCCAGAAAAGGCGGGGAGTTGGTCGACTTTCCCTCGCTGATAAGCCCGGTGACTACCTCAGAGCGGGTGGTGAATCGGCATATCGTTCACTTCAACCTGATGTTCTCCGGAGACGCCAAATCGGTGGCCGTCTGGCACAACAGCCTGCAGAAACTGGCCGAAAGAACCCGTCTGGGCATCCCCGTAACCGTCAGCACGGATCCCCGGCACTCGACCGGGGAGAATCCGGCCACCGGCATCCTCATGGAGGGGTTCTCACAGTGGCCGGATCCGCTGGGATTGGCCGCCACGCGAGACGAGGAACTCGTGCGGAGGTTTGGCGACATAGCCCGCCGCGAGTACTTGGCGGTGGGGATCCGCGTGGCCCTTCACCCAATGGCCGATCTGGCCACCGAACCGCGCTGGGCCCGCATGGCGGGTACCTTCGGCGAGGACGCCGAACTGGCCGCCCAAATGACGGCCGCCTACATCCGCGGCTTTCAGGGCGAAGTCCTGGGCGCGGAGAGCGTGTCGTGCATGGTCAAACACTTCCCCGGGGGCGGGCCGCAGGAAGAAGGTCACGACCCGCACTTTGCTTTCGGCCGGGAGCAGGTGTACCCCGGTGACAATTTCGAATACCACCTCGTTCCGTTCGAGGCGGCGTTCGAGGCCGGCGTCGAGCAGGTGATGCCCTACTACGGGATCCCCGTCGGCCAAACCGGCGAGGACGTGGCGATGGGCTTCAACGCCGACATCATCACCGGGCTGTTGCGTCAACGGTACCGCTTCGACGGTGTGATCTGTACAGACTGGGGGATCACCGAAGGGCACAAGATCTTCGGGCTCGAGGTGATGCCCGCCCGGGCTTGGGGCGTCGAGCATCTGAACGTCCGGGAACGCTATGCCAAAGCTATCGAGGCCGGTGTCGACCAGTTCGGGGGCCAGGAATCTCCCCACCATCTCGTCGACCTGGTGCGGGCGGGGGAGCTGACCGAGGGCCGGATCGACGAGTCGGCTCGGCGTCTTCTGGCCTTGAAGTTCAAGTTGGGCTTGTTCGACAACCCGCATGTCGACGTCGACGCCGCGGTGTCGCTCACCGGTACCCAGGAGTTCGTAGAAGCAGGCCTCGGCGCTCAACGTCGTAGCGTGGTCCTTCTCAAGAACGGTCGGTTGCCAGATGAATCGACGGCCCTGCCGATTCGCAACCGGCCGAAGCTCTACGTCGAGAACATCTCCACAGGGATTGCCGGGCGGTATGCGGATGTCGTCGGCGGCTCTTCGGAAGCGGATGTCGCGATCTTGCGCCTCCAGACTCCGTACCAGCCCACGGGAAGGGGCTTCCTCTCCCGTCTGTTCCATCACGGAGACCTCGATTTCAAAGGCAGGGAGAAGGAACGGATTCTCGAAATCCTCGAGTCCACTCCAACGATCGTCGACATTCATCTCGAGCGGGCAGCCGTTATCCCCGAGATTGCCGACGCTGCGGTCGGGCTGTTCGCCACCTTCGGTGTAGCCGACGAGGTGCTCTTGGATGCCATCTTCGGAGTATTCAACCCCACCGGCAGGCTGCCGATCGAGCTGCCCGCCTCGATGGAAGCCGTGCGGGCGCAGAAGGAGGATGTGCCCTTCGACTCGGAGGGTCCTCTGTTCGAGTTCGGACACGGATTGACCTACGAGTAGGGGATTCGGGCGCGCTCCCTCGTACCTCGGTCGTCGAGACGGGGGATTGCCAAATGCCGGATGAAGGTGAATCTGCCAGAAGGAGGATGTCGTGCACGACGTCTACGCGTACGGAATAATCCCCCAGAGCACCCTGTGCACGCTCGAGGGCGATTCCCGCCCAGGGCGGGTACGCAGAGATTGCCGATGCTGCCGAAGTGGGCCACACGATCGGCGGGGAGGCCGCCGGTGGGGCGTACGTGCCGGCACGACTCGGGGTTTCCACGAAGTCGGACGGCCAACACGGGCGAGGGATCCCGCCGGACCGTCGAGCTCCTCCGGGCGGGAGTGGATTGCAGCCGGATAAGACTGAGCGACGATGCTGAGACCTTCCGCGAGTTCGCCTTTTCGGACCGTCAAGCGAGGACCGTATTCGGCAAACTACGGAAGGGTGCTGGCCGGCGACCGCACGTGGAATGTCCCTTCCGGAGGCGACATCCGGGCGAGTCGGATCGTCTGCCTGGATCCGTTCCCCGTCCAGGTCGAAGACACCACCGGGGCGGGCGACGCGTTGCGCGCCGGGATCCTCCACGGCATGTTGAAAGGGTAGACCCGAACAGACCTGATCAGAACGGGATGCGCCGTGGCCGGAATGGTGTGCGAGCCAACTCCCGGCGTGGTGAACAGCCCGACTGAAGGGGAGCTACTGAGCTTCTTGGACACCCGGGGATAGGGGCTCCCGGCATGGTCCGGCCATGCTCGCCTGCGCCCCCGCCACCGACCACCGGCGAAGTTGCGCCGTACGGATCCAGGCAGCAACCGGGAGTCGGCACCGGGCTGTGCTGTTGCCTGGAACCCCCCGAGCGGCCACTCGGAATCATGGCGATGACCGCCATTAACGGCTCTGGCGAGGGATGCCCGGCTGGGAATGCTCACCGCAGCAACTCTCACCGCGTCCAGGCGACGTTGTCGATCTGCATCACTGCACCGGTCTGGTCTCCCCATGCCGGGAAGATCACCAGCGGGGTGTTGACCTGGGTTAGGTCCAGCGTCGAACCTCCGTTGGCGAGAAGGTCCGCGATGGGGATTCGGTAGTGCGTCCACTCGCCGACCGCCGGCTCGCCGATGGAGAAGTCGCCCGAGCTGCACGGGTGGACGCAATCGACCTTCATCATGAAATCCGCGGCCCTGCCGAGGTCCGTGACTCGCATGTCGAACTCGACGAATCCGTCGACCCATTCGCTGAGGTCGTAGCTCACCGGCGCCTGGAAGTACACGACTGACTCGTCGGTGTTGAAGGTGGTCTGGATGACGGTCCGGTGGTCGTCATCGTCGGTCTCGATCAACTCGAAGTCCAATGATCCGCTGGCGACATACGAATCCCACTTCCATGGGAAGATCTGGTCGTCTTCGAACACCGTCATGGTGTCACCCAGCGAGGCAGGGTCGAACTTGCCGGTGAACGCCTCCGTGAAGAGGTCTTCGGCCGGCTCGGCCGGCTGTTTGCCGGCCACCAGGACGGCACCCTCTCCGACTGTGGCGCATCCCTTGCCATCGTCCGGTGACGTGCTGCACTGATAGACGCGCACGTAGTCGACCAGCATCTCCTGCGGGAAGATGGTGCTCTCGTCCGGGGGACCGGGCCATGCGCCGCCTACGGCGACATTGAGAATCATGTGGAACGGTTGGTCGAACGGTGCGGTCCCTTCGACGACGGTGGTCGAGCCGTCGTCCTCAGTGACCTGGGTGTACCAACCGTCCGCCACTTGGGTCGCGTAGTGGACGTCGTCGACGTACCAGCGGAACTCTCCCTCTTCCCACTCCAGGGCGTAGACGTGGAACGTATCGGCCGGGTGATCGTCGAACAACTGGAGAAAGGTTCCGGAGTTGGTGTTCGACGGCCACTCGGCTCCGTAGTGGAGGGTTCCGTGCACCGCGTTGTTGTCCGGTGTCCAGACCGTCTTCAGGTTGACGGCCTCCATGATGTCGATCTCACCGCTGGCCGCCCAGCCACCGTAGGTCTGATCGGTGGGGAGCATCCAGATAGCCGGCCACAAGCCCTGTCCGAAGGGAAGTTGGGCCCGGATCTCGAACCGGCCGTAGCGCCAGTCACCCTTGCCCTTGCTTCGGATCCTCCCGGAGGTGTAAGGGAGAGTGGTAGTGCCCAGTTCATCGACGTTGTCCCAGTCTTCCGAACCGTCCAGGCCGGTGAACTCTTCTTGCTCTGCCCTGATGTGGAGAAACCCGTCGACTAGGAAGGTGTTATCCGTCCGGTTGGTGTAGCACTGCTGTTCCTGGTTGCCTCCGCCCCAGCAGTTCTGCTCGTAGCCCCACTTGGTCTCGTCCAGGGTGTCGCCCTCGAACTCGTCCGACCAGACCAGTTCCCAACCCTTGTCCTTCGGGTGGTGACTCTCGATCCGGGCGGTGGCGGCTTCGACCGTCGTCGTGGCGCCGATGCCGGTATCGGTCGTCGTAGTCGGATCGACCAACTCGGCGCAGGAAACGACGAGCAATGCAACCACGATGGCCAGGAAGGGGATCGTCGCTGATCGTTTCACCGGTTCCTCCGGGCGGGTCGCCTAGTCTCAATCGTCCCGTCCGGCGCTGCAAATCCCAAGGTCATCGTCGGTGAGGCGATCAGAAGATCCGCTCGACACCGACCGGCGACTCGGGAGGCTTTGAAATCTGGGAACTTCCGGGCCCTGATCAACTCCAACGCCGGTAGGTACGAGAGGCTCGTTTGGTCGTGCGGCCATAACGGCCGGTGTGACAGCCGTCCGGCGCTGCAGCATCAGCGACGAACCCGCCTGCCCATGTCAAGAACGTCGGTGGAGGCGGGTGGGCGTGAAGCGATCATTTGCAGCCCCGGAGGCGGACCAATCGCCGGGCCGGCTCCTCGCGGCGAGCTTGGGTCGAGAAGTCGTTGGTGCATCCCAGCTCATCGCTCGACCTCCAGCAGCTTGTAGGGGATCACATTCACGACCGCGGTGTCCTCCACCCGTCGATCCGGCTGCTCGAAGCCAAAAGGGTGGACGTGCCCGTGAAGCAGGAAGGTCGGCTGGAGAACTCGCACCAGTCTGTGCAGTGCGTGGATGCCCTGGTGGGGCAAGTCTTCACCGTCGCCGATTCCCAGTGGTGGAGCGTGCGTAACGAGCAGATCAACGGTCCTATCGCCCACGAGCCGCAGTCGATGCAAGGCTTCCAACCGCAAGGCACGTCGGGTCATCTGTCGTTGTGTGTACTGGTTGGGGCCGTCTTTGTATCGGATGCTGCCCCCCAGGCCGGCGACCCTCAAGCCGGCAACCTTCACGATCTTCCTGTCGATGTTCTCGCAACCTCCCGGCCCGGCTCCGGTGTCGATATAAGCACTCCAGCTGAACGTTCCCGGGTCCAGTCTTGCGGTCGGGTCGGGAGTGAGATCCGGGTCGTGGTTGCCGGGGACGAAGACCACCGGCTTGTTCAAAGTCGAGGCCAGGTATTCGAGATAGTCGAAGGGTAGATCCCCGCAGGACACCACGAGATCGGGTTCGAGATCCCGGACCTCAAACCGGTGGATTGCGGGCGCAATCTCGTCGGACACCGCCAGCACTCGTACCTTCTGGCTCATGACTCGCTACTCGGTTTGGCGCCGGCTACCGGGATTTCCCACACCACATCCTCGTCAAGGAGTTTGCCTCGCTCGGGGAGCATCGACGGGCGCCGCTGTTTGGGAGCGTCGGGGAACGGCACCACGTTTCCGGGCTTGCTGCGTTTCCTGCTGGTTTCGGGTTTGCGTTGGGGGGTCATAGCAGTTTGGTGTGGACAGGTTATCCGGTCGAACGGCACTGCCCGGGTCGCGAGGGGCATCGATGAACCCGGCGCGCCTGTCGCTGCTACCAGCCGGTCTTCCCCACCGAGTCGATGCAGTTTCGCCTCTGGCGGCCACCAGTTGCATGCCTGCTCAGTCCTCCGGTCGGTGAGTTGGATGACTCGGAACAATGGTGCGAGTATGGCCAACGTCATTGGGGAGGGCTCGAACGGAATACAAGGAGAGATGGGGCAGTGCGACCGCCCGACGGGTGACCAGGGCGTTGCGGCTCGACCCCTTCCTCTACAGGAGGGTCGCCGAAGACACCTCCCTCACCAGGGAGGCCGTGCTGGTAGCCGTCGTCTCGTCACTGGTGATGGGCCTTGGCATGATGCTCGTCAGGCTCATAAGGCCTCTCTGGTGGTTCGTCGGTGGTATCGGTTGGGCTGTGGCGGTGCTGTTCGTCGGAACGTGGTTCGTCGTTGCCGTCGGGCGTCGGTTGGGCGGGCGAGCGAACTATGGGCAGATGCTTCGCGCACTTGGTTATGCGATGGCCCCGCAAGCGCTCGGGTTCGTGCCGCTCGGGAACTTCGTACCCGGGTTTCTGGCCGGCAGCATTTGGACCGTCGCCTGCGCCATCGTGGCGGTGCGGGAAGTTCACGACATCCCCACCCGTCTGGCGGCGATTCTGGTCGTTGCCCCATTGCTGATGGTGGTAGCCATCCTGCCGATGGCCGGCATCCTTCTCGGCTTCAACGAGTGATGACCGCTGACAAGATCTGACTGCCGGTAGCCAGCACAGGCACTACGCTGCGGATGCGGTGTATGCGCGACTCCCTGGGTCGCGACACCTCGACCCAGGAGAAACCCCCCGTCCATCGCCGCGAGAAAGGAAGGGAGCCGGGCAATGAAGTGGATCTCGTTGCTACAGGTCAGGGAACCCCTACCGGTGCCCCCGCTCGGCTTCGATCTTGTCGCCTTCGCTGTCTTTGCCGGTCTAGCCTGGCTGGTCTGGAGGCGTGGTGGACGCTATCGCGGCGCGGCGCTGATCTTCTGGATCATGGCTGTGGGTGGCTTGTTCTCTTTCATCTCGGGGCTCTGAGAAGAGAGTTCGAAAGATGCAGCCTAGGTCCGCTGTGCTGGTCAGTACCCCGATGCGAGGACGCCTCGGAGGCATTTCAACTGATCAGGACAGGGTGATCGCCGATTCTGGTACGAGCACCTCTATCCGATGCACCGCGCGGCGACGCTCGAATACGGCCCGGCTTGTCTCCCGATCGAGCTGCAACTCGCCGAACGTCGACTCGCGTCCGTCCGTGAGGGTTACGGTCACCGAGCCCGGGCCTTTGACGAGCCGGTAGACGATCGGGACCTGACAGTAGGTGAATCCAAGCGAGTTTGGAGGAAGGGTGATCGGCGCAGCTCGCCCCGGCGTGTAGTCATGCTGCCACTCTCGTTCTTCCACGAGGAACTCCCGCCGGCGCAACAGGATCGGATCGAAAACCAACTTGCCGCCGTCGATTCGGACCCCCAATTCTCCCCACCGAGTCAATACCTCTTCTTTGACCTGACCGGTCATTCCCGGTTGCTGCGCCCCCATGTGGGCCGGAGAGTGGGAATACGGGTCCATCGGGAACGCGCCGTACCGGCCGGGGGTCTTGTCCGAGCTGAGGCCATGGCGAACGCGATAGTACGCCTCGGCCAGCGCTCCCAGCTTCTCGGCTGGTTCTCCTTCGGTCCGTGCTCGCCAGAAGGCCTCCTGAACCGCCAGGAGGAGCTTGGCGACCATGTGCCAGTAGATCGACCCGATGCCTTCGTACTTGTACATCGAGCCGGACCGGCCGGTGAAGGACTTGTGTTGGAACACGCCTTCGTATGCGTTGGACACCTCGACGCGGTGGACGGAGACCAACTCGGTCCACTTCGGGAGTTCGCTCAGCCGATCGAGGGCCGCCATCAGCTCTGCGGATGAGACCAGCGCAGGGGCGAACCGATATGCACCGAGAGCGTCTCTGACGACTACCGAGGAATCGCCGGTGTCCACCAGGGCACTCAACAGGGGATTGTCTTCGACTGATTCCGCCGGGATGACGTTCTTGTCCAGAAAACTCGGGAGCTCTTTCGCCGGATAGAGAGTGAAGCTCTGTTGGTCGGATCGATAGAGCGAACTGGCGAACAGCGCATCGACCACGCTCAGCACCTCTTCGGATGACAAAATGCCTGAGCTGATGGCAGCAACCTGCCCTTCGAGCATCTCGGCCAGGTGTTCGATACTCGCCTCGCGGGCCCCTTCCTGGAAGCTCACCAGGTTGTAGGAGTGGTACAACCCGCCGGGGGTCCTGTTGGCGCGGATGCTGTGGTCGGCGTAGGCACTGCCGGTTCGGCAGAGCTCGATCACCGTCCGGGAGTCCACCGTGGTCTTTCCGGAGAAGCCGTTGTAAACCTTCATGCGGTATTCGTCGAAGGCTGTTCCGAGGGCATCCAGCAGCCGTTTTCTGCGCCGGTCGGAAATCGAGGTTTGCTCGAGTCGATCCTGATAGGTCGACAGGATTCTCTCGGTTTCGGTCAGCCATTCGGCAACTTCCACGGAGACTACGAACGTCTCGCCGGCCAGTGCTGTGAAGAGCCGTTCGCAGAAACCGAGATACCGCCGGAGATATGACAGGGTCACCATCGATAGGCCGTTGCCGACCAGCGCGTTGTTGCCGTCGTTCCACTCCGGCCGCTGAGTGTTCATCCAGATGCCACCGTCAACGACCAGGTTGGCCAGTTTGGCCAGGGCAGGTACCAGGAGTTTCTCGGCCAGGTTGACGTGGTAGATGCTTCCATCGGAGGTCGTAGCCAATTTGCCGTCGGAACCGACGATGGCCGTTCTCTCCTCAACGTGACGGGCGAGCCGGGGGTCGTATTCGATGGTGTCCTTGCTGTTGCGCACGATCGCTTCGTAGGGACGGAGCCGGTAGGGGACATCGGCATAGCTGAAGATCTCCCGCTCGAGCAGGTTCTCCAGGGCGCCCGGGCGAAACGCTTCGGCCGCTTCGAGGAGTCGCAGCAGATAGACAATCTGATGGTCACCCCAGTAGCCGATGTTGCTCCACGGATCGTCTGGTTCGGGAACCTCCCAGTCGATTCCATCTCTGGTGATCCGGTACGGGTTGAAGCCGTCGACGGTAGAAGCGTTGACGAATTTGGCGATGACACCTTCGAAGAACTCCGGGAAGCTGTAGCACAGCGCCTCCCAGTTCTGGAAGATATCCCTCCAGTTTCCCTGATAGTCGAGAATCGGTGTGCCGTCGTCGTGCTTGACCCGTATCGTGAACCGGTTCCAGGGACGGCTGGGATCACCATGACGACGGCTGAAAGTCAACGGCAGGTACTCGTAGCACAGCCGCTCGAGGTCGGGATCGTTGCGCTGAGAACTTTTCGTCAGCAAGTCCCGGTAGTCGATCTGGCTGCCGAGCGTCAACAGCCACTCGGCGTGGGCGCGGGAGACCAGCCTGTTGCGGCTCTGCAGGAATTGCGCGAAGTCACCTACTGGTATGCAGCAGCCATCTGCGAATACCCCTCCTCGCATCGAGTTGAACAGGGTGTTCGCGAAATGGTGCGCGGTCGCCATCCGGTCCGCGGTGCACTGGTTGGCGTCGGCGGAATCGATGAGCTGTCGGAGGCGAACGGTTCCTTGGTCGACCTGCTCGGCGACGTCGGCGGCAAGGGCGGGTTCGTTCAACAGGCGGGAGCGCAGGAACTCGATCTGATTCTGGGTTTGGTAGACATCGGCCACGATCGACCAGGTCTTGGTCGGCGTTGCCTCGAGATCGATGCTGGTTGTGACCAGGTAGTGGCCGCGTCGGCCTTTGGTGATTCTCTGGCCTTCCAGATGCTGACCCTGGCTGAATGCGGGTATCCGATAGGCCGACAGCACTATTCGTGGGTCTTCCAGTCCCGTGACCCAGGCAATATTCGCCCGGAGCGACTCGGCGGGCTCGGGGCGATCGCTGATGCGCGATTCCAGCGAAAAGACCGCCAGGTTGGTGGCCGGGTCGACCTCGTTCCGGCGGTAGGCCTCGACGAGGGTGCTGCTCGATTGTTGGAGGCCCAACGGGACGTTGGCCGGCATGATGTTGAGTAGTCCGTCGAGAATCTCGACGGTCTTGGCTTCGGAACCTGGGTGGCGTTCGAGTGTCGCGGTGCGGATGAATCCGTATGCGCTCGAGGTGCTCCACCGATAGCGGAAGGTCAAGGCGAGATCATCGTGGACCTCCTCGAAGACGATGCTGTTGCCGGTGATGTGCTTGTAGAGGTTTCGGTGGATGTGCTCGAGGTCGGCCCACTCTGTGAAAGGTTCCCAATAGGCCTGCCGGCCATTGGGCAGGGTGACGCGCAGATTCGTGAAGGGTCCGGTCGATCCGCCGGATCGATACAGTCGATCGTCTGTTTCGTACGGGAAGAGGCATCGTTCGGCCTCAACACGTCCGGCCGAGAGCCCACCGTTGCTCGACACGTACAACCAGTGGTCCGAGTCGCTGACGATGCTGACCAGGAAGGCCGGCATGACCTCGAAACCCGAGATGCAGTACATTTCCTCACCGTCGAGCGTTACGAACTCGCCGGAGACGGCACTGTGGTCGAAGGCTATCGCCGGATGCTCGGCCGGGCCTTGTGGGTCGGTCATGAACTCCCCCCTTGAGGCGTCGTATGCGAGTGCAGCGTCTGTTTGGGTCGCTCGGAAGAGACCCTCAACTTGCATTCTCGCAACTTGGGAACGCTCCCGCAAGATCCCGAATCAGATCTATTTGACAGCCGTGATCCGTGACGCATATGATGGGAACGCTCCCACAGCTTTCTTGGGAGGGATCTCACAAACGGGATCGACGAGGAGGGGATCCGGGTGCCCACGCTCGAGGAGATCGCCGAGTTGACCGGAGTTTCTCGGTCTACTGTCTCCAGGGTCGTGAACAACGACAGCCGCGTTAGCCCCGCCACGCGGGAAAAGGTTTGGGAAGCCATCCAGCGCAAGGGGTATCGCCCAAATCTGCATGCACGCGGTTTGGCTGCTGGTCGATCAAACATCGTGGCGGCGGTCATCCCGGGCGGGATCTCCAATATCCTTGCCGATCCTTACTTCGGAGTCTTGCTGTCCGGAATTGCATCGGCCGCCGACTCTCGTGACCGTTACCTACTGCTCTCCCTGTCGGACGTCGACTTCAAACACCGCGTCGATGAACTCGCGCAGCAGGGTGCGGTTGACGGGGTGGTCTTGTCTTCTTCTGAGGAGGACGAACCGCTGACTCGGGCACTCCTGAGCTCCGGCACGCCGTTCGTGAGCGTCGGCCGGAACAGCGACGGTCGCGTCAGCTATGTCGACGTGGACAACCGGGGTGCCGCCCGAAAGATCACCGCTCACCTACTTCGGCTGGGGCATCGCCGCGTTGCGACCATCACCGGCGATCCCATTGCTACTGCCGCCTTGGACAGGCTCGACGGCTACCGGGATGCGCTAGAGGCATACGGACTTCCGATCCGTGAGCAGCTCATATTTGAAGGAGACTTCACCGAGGCGAGCGGTCGAGTCGGCATGCGCAGTCTTCTCGAGCACCACCCGGACGCGGTGTTCGCCGCCAGTGACCGGATGGCCTCCGGGGCGTTGAACGAAATCCGTGCCGGCGGCCTGAGGGTTCCCGAGGACATCGCTCTGGTTGGGTTCGATGATATCCCTCTCGCGGCAGAGATGGATCCGCCGTTGACCACGGTTCGTCAGTCGGCGAAGCAGATGGGCGAGACCGCCCTCGAGATGTTATTGGATTTGATCGACGACCCGTCGGGCCCGCCCAGACGGGTCGTTCTCCCCACACAACTGGCAGTGCGAGCCTCTTGCGGCTCGAAGTTGAAATCGGAAAGGAAGGAATAGGAATGCGACTACGCAAATACCGAGCCGTCATCGTGATGGTGCTGGTGTTCGCCTTGTTGGCCGCCGCCTGCGGTGGTGACGACACCACCACCGGCGATGGAGAAACCACGACGACGGCCGGCGATGGAGAAACAACGACGACGGCCGGCGACGGTGACACCGCCACTACGGCCCCGCCATCGGGTGAAGCCGTGGAAGTCCGATGGTTCATCGGGATGGGGGCCGGAACGGACGCCCCGGTGATTCCTCTGCAGCAAGCAGTGGTCGATGAGTTCAACGCGACTAAGCCTCTCGGCGAGAACATCACGCTGAAGATGGAGGTCGTGGACGCCGACGACGCGCCGACCGTTCTGCAGACGCAGATCGCGGGCGGCAACCCGCCCGACATCGTCGGTCCGATGGGAGTCAGAAGCGCCGCGACGTTCTTCGGTGGCTGGCTGGACATGGCTCCGTACATCGAATCCAACAACTACGATCTGAGCGACTTCGATCCGGCGTTTGTCGATTTCTGGAACATCGGTGGTGTACAGATTGGTTTGCCCTTCGGAGCGTTTCCGCAGATGATGTGGTACAACTCAGCTCACTTCGATGAGGCCGGCCTGGCGTACCCGCCGCAAGAGTTCGGTGCTCCCTACGTAGACGCCGACGGCAACGAAAAGCCGTGGAACGTCGACACGCTGCGCGAACTGGGCATGGTGCTCACCGTCGACAGCAATGGGCTCACCCCCTTGGATGATGGTTTCGATCCCAACGCCACGGTGCAGTGGGGGTACTGCGGAACCGTCCAAAACGAGTTCCGGGGACTCGCCACCATGTTTGGAGCGGGCTCGTTCGTGGCCGACGACAATGAGACCTTCCAGTTCCCCGAGCACTGGAAGGACTTCGCGGTGTGGTACCACGACGCCATCTACAAGGACTACTGGATCCCGAATCCAGACTTCCGTGAGAGCGATCTCCTGGCGAATCCCTCGCCGCTCGGCTCCGGCAACTGCTCCATGATGGCTACCCACACCTGGTTCCAGGGTTGGGGTACGGGTGAGCTGGCGTTCGACGAGTTCGACACGGCCGCCATTCCCGCCGGACCCGACGGCACGATCACGGCCAAGCTGCACGCCGATACGTTCGGTATCCCCGAGAGTGCCCCTAACCCGAACGAAGCCTTCCAGGTGGTGGGCTGGATGTTGGGACCGGAGCAAGGCCCGGTTCTCGCCGGGATCTACGGTGCTCTGCCGGCCCGGAATAGCGCGCAGGAGAGTTTCGTCGCGGATCCGGAAAACGACGCCGGGTTCACGTGGTCCGTCGGCCAGGACGCTTTGAGCTATCCGGACATCCCCAGCCATGAGGCCTGGTGGCCGGCTTACGTGGAGTCGGTCGACGGCCTGGACAGCTGGTGGGACCCGCTCGTGCGGGATCCCAATGCCGACGTAGCGGCGGCTATCCCTGAGCTGGAAGGGATCTTGCAGCCTATCTACGATCGGGCTACCGGCTAGAACGCGAGCCCGATTCCCCAGCGGGCCGGGTTCGTCCCGGTCCGCTGGGCTTGGCAGGGGAGAGGGGTATGTCATTCGCAGAAGCGATAAGAGAGTCCAGAAGCGGGCCGCGGGTCCGTCGCCACAAGATGTCTACAACCGAGAAACGCGAGGCGAAACTCGGCCTTGCCTTCATCTCCCCGTGGCTGATCGGCTTCTCGATCTTCTATTTGATACCGATGATCGCGTCGCTCGTGATCTCGTTCTTCGATTTCGACCTTGCCAACCCGGATGAAGCCGCCTTCAACGGGTTGGACAACTGGAAGAGGATGTTGTTCGATGATCCCAACACCTGGAAGTCGTTGTGGATCACCGTGCGGTTCGGCCTCATCTCGCTGCCGATCTGGATGGCTTCGGCCTTCTTGCTGGCAGTGTTACTCAACTCGCTGAACCTGGTGGGCCGAAACATATTCCGGACGGCGTTCTTCGCGCCCTCCCTCGTTCCGTTCGTCGCCTCGGCGCTGATCTGGGGCCAGGTACTCAATTCGCAAACCGGTTGGGTCAACCGGATCATCGAGTGGTTCGGCATTCCCGCAGTCGGACTGGATGGAATCAGGTGGCTCGACGATCCGACCTTGATCCCTGTCACGTTCACATTTATCGGGATTTGGGGAATCGGCAACGCCATTCTGATCAACCTGGCCGGACTGCAGGGCATCCCCACCGCTCTCCATGAGGCAGCACAGATCGATGGGGCCGGCTGGTGGCGCCGGCTGCGCTCGATCAGTCTGCCGATGGTCACTCCGGTGATCTTCTACAACCTCGTCCTGGGGGTCGTCGCTCTACTCCAGTATTTCCTGCCCCCGTTCGTGCTGAACGGCACCACCGGATATCCGGAAGGAGCGACCAATTTCTTCATGATCTACTTCTACCAGCAGGCGTTTGACTTCTCCCAGATGGGCTACGGAGCGGCTCTGGCCTGGCTCCTGTTCTTCTTCGGACTTGCCGTCACGATCCTCCTGTTTGGAACACAGAAGTACTGGGTCTACTACGCGGCGGGGGATTGACATGGCAACTACAACCAGCCGAGAACAGAGAGACGCTCTCGCTCGAGAGCCCGAGTGGAAGATCCGAGCGCGGCGCCGCACGCTTTTGATGAAGATGGGCACGACCGCCCTGGCGGCGGCCTTGCTGGCAGTGTTTCTGATGCCGATGGCTTATGCGTTCGTCACGTCCGCGAAGACCGCCGAGCAGGCATCTGATCCGGCGGCTCCAATCCTTCCATCGGAGCCCGCTACCTTCGAGTACGAAGGCAAGGAAGCCCCTATCCTTCTCGTTCCCATAGACGGCGAAACGCGGGAATTG
Source organism: Acidimicrobiia bacterium UBA4744 (assembly GCA_002403855.1). Lineage (GTDB taxonomy): Bacteria > Actinomycetota > Acidimicrobiia > Spongiisociales > UBA4744 > UBA4744. Next base: position 2,844 of record DHIO01000046.1, on the reverse strand, counting down.
GCGCTCGTCAGCCCGGGGCGTCAGCAAAGCGAGTTCGTCGATCCCGCCAATCCCGAAGCGGGCACGTTCGTTTGGGAAGGCAACTGGAGGCAACTGGAGCCGGTGCGGCAGTCCTCCTGGGCGTGGGAGAACTACTCGGAAGCGTGGAACTTCATCAGTTTCCCGAGGCTGCTGTACTGGACCTTGCTGTATGCCTTCGTGACCATGGTGGGAGCAGTGGGGTCGTCGGCGTTCGTCGCCTACGGCTTCTCCCGGTTCAGGTTCCCGGGAAGGAGCGTTCTCTTCATCGTGTTGATCGGGACGATCATCCTTCCACCCGCCGTGGTGCTCATACCCAGGTACACCTTCTTCACGGCGATCGATTGGACGGGGACGTGGTTGCCGCTGATCGTTCCGTTGATGTTCGGAAACGCCTACAACGTGTTCCTGTTGCGTCAGTACTTCATGACGATTCCGAGGGAGATGGAGCAGGCGGCTTCGGTGGACGGGGCAGGGCCGTTGCGGACGTTCCTCCAGGTGATCTTGCCGCAGGCCGTCCCGGCGGTGACGGCCGTGTCGCTGTTTCACTTCTTCTTCGCGTGGAACGACTTCTTCGAGCCGTTGATCTACCTGGCCGGGAACCGGGACATCGTTCCCATCTCGGTGGGATTGAGCTTCTTCAGTGGGACCTACGAACAGAACCCGAACCTGATCATGGCGGCTTCGTTCATCGCCCTGGTCATCCCATTGGTGATCTTCTTCTTCTCCCAGAGGATCTTCCTCTCGGGCATCGTCGTGTCGGGTGCAGAGAAGTAGGGGACATAGCAACGAAGAAGAAGGAGTTTACGAGGACGCGCCATGACCGACGGTTCACGACCGGCCGACCCTTACCCGTCCCTTCCTCCGCGTTCGAGAGAGGTCGGTCGTGAACCACCCCATCGAGGCGAGAGGCTTCAGCATCGATGACGACCCCCGACATCGACCGGCTGCTTGATGAGATGACCCTGGCCGAGAAGGTCGGCCAGATGACCCAGGTCGAGAAGTACAGCATCACACCCGACGAGGTGGCAGAACGTGGGATCGGTTCGGTGCTCTCCGGCGGGGGCGGCAACCCGTCGCCCAACAGACCGGAGACCTGGGCCGACATGGTCGCCTCCTTCGAAGAAGGTGCACTTCGATCCCGGCTCGGGATCCCGCTTCTGTACGGAGTCGATGCGGTACACGGGCACACCAACGTCTGCGGCGCAACGGTCTTTCCGCACAACATCGGGTTGGGTGCCTCCGGAGACGCCGGGCTGGTTCGTCGCATCGCCCGGGTCACCGCCGAAGAGCTGGCGGCCACCGGGGTCCGCTGGGATTTTGCCCCGCCGGTCAGTGTGCCTCAGGACATACGGTGGGGACGGACCTTTGAGTCCTATTCAGAGGACACCGAACTGGTGACGGAACTGGGGGTGGCGTTCTTGCGCGGCCTGCAAGATGTGGACGGTACGGGTCTCTCCAATCCGAGAGCGGTTCTCGGCTGCGTCAAGCACTTCGTCGCCGACGGTGGCACCGAGTGGGGCAGCGCAGGTGGCCACGCCGAGGTCGGCGACGCTGAGGGCAGCTTCGGCGGGGTCGACGACATAAGCGACGAACGACGCCGCACGCTCGAGGAGCACGACAGTGAGTTCGGGGAGATGTACGAGCACGGTCGGTGGGGGCAGCGAATCGACCAGGGGGTGGCGTACCTCAGCGAGGAAGAGCTACATCGGGTGCATCTACCTCCCTACGTCGCTGCACTGTCGGCCGGAGCCCGCAACATCATGGTGTCTCTGAGCAGCTGGCAGGATGTGAAACTGCACGCCCACCGGCGCCTGCTCACGGACGTTCTGAAGGGGGAGCTGGGTTTCGACGGCTTCCTGATCTCGGATTGGCTGGCCATCGACAACCTCCACCCCGATTACTTCAAGGCCACGGTGATGTGCATCAACGCCGGGGTCGACATGGTCATGGTTCCCCACGACTGGCGTCTCTTCACGAAGACGCTCATTCAGGCTGTGGAAACGGGGAAGGTATCGGTGGAGCGTATCGACGATGCCGTGCGGCGAATCCTCACGGTGAAGGCCGAGCTGGGCTTGTTCGAAGGGGTACGGGCGGACCGTAGTCTGATCGATGCGTTCGGATCGATCCCGCATCGGGCGGTGGCCCGGGAAGCGGTCGCCAAATCGCTGGTGCTGCTCAAGAACGACGGCGCCTTGCCGCTGCGCAGAGACTCGGGGTTGTTGTATGTGGCAGGTCGAGCAGCAGACGACATGGGGCTGCAATGTGGTGGGTGGACGATTGAATGGCGGGGTCTTCCGGGAGGGGAAATATCGGGAACGACTCTTCTGCAAGCCGTTCGCAGCGCCGTCGCATCGGACACCGAGGTGGTGTTCGACGCAGAGGGCGCCTTCGGGGAGAAGACGGCCGACGTCGGCCTGGTCGTCATCGCCGAGCCCCCCTACGCAGAGATGACGGGTGACAGAGCAGACCTCACGCTGCCACCGGAAGACGTGGCCCTCATCGAACGAATTCGGCCAAAATGTGACACGCTCGTCTGCGTCTTCTATTCGGGACGGCCGCTGCTCGTCACCGATCAGCTCGGGGCCATGGATGCGTTCGTGGCGGCCTGGCTGCCGGGCAGCGAAGGAGCCGGCATCGCCGACGTGTTGTTCGGGGAGGTTCCTTTCACCGGCCGGCTCCCGTTTGCCTGGCCCCGGGACCACAGTCAGGTGCCCCGGACGGCGATGGAATCGAGTGCCGAACCGCCGCTGTGGCCGCGCGGTTTCGGACTCAGTGTCAACCAAGAGAACATGAGTAGAAGAGGAGGTTACGGTGGCTGAGATC
>DHIO01000040.1 GCA_002403855.1 Acidimicrobiia bacterium UBA4744 | reverse complement strand
CGACAGCGGTCACCCGACCATCTTGAACCGGTCCCATTTGCCGCATCCCCCCACTCCCCCGGCCGGGACGGTTCCTCTCCCTGGCGGGTGGCCGCTGTCTACAGCACCTCCGGCGCCGGCTCTCCGAGCCTTGTGACGGCCGCCGCGAACAGAGCCACGAGCCCGTATGTTGGCACGAACGACACCAGGATGCTGGGCAGCTCGGCCGCGAACACCACCGGTCCCCAGAACCCCAGAGAAGCCACCAGTCCCAACAGCCACCAACGATCGGCGGATACCCGCACGTCGAATCGGGAGCCAACGATCACGAGGGCCGGAATGGCCAGCACCAGATAGTTGAGCCAGGACAGGGGTGACAGGAGCAGGGCGACGGCCGTGCCCGCCACCCACACCTGATCGGGTCCGGTTGCCAGCTTGAGGTAGAGAGGTACCAGGATCGCTGCTCCGAGGCCGGTCAGAATCCAACCGAGGGTCTCCGACGACAAAGCCGTACCGAAGGACAGGAGCGAATAGTTGCCCAACGTCCCGTACCACTCTGATGATGACCCGACGACGTCGGTGACGAAGTCCACCACATTGGACCAGCCGAGCACCGCGAAGCTCACCATGCCGACCACCGCAATCGTTCCAACGCCGGTCACCACTCCCACCCGGTAGCGGCGCGGAGCCAGCCCCACCAGCCACATCCCCGGGAAGAGCTTGAGCGCCGTCGCCAGGCCCCACCATACGCCGGTCGCCTCGGCTCCCCGGCGGCGCAGTGCCCGCCATCCCAGGAACCCGAACAGCAGGACCAGGGTCTCGATGTGGTTCCGAATCAAGAGGAAGCGGAAGCTGGTGGTGAGCAGAGCGACACCGGCCAGCGCCACAGCGACCTCAGGCGAGAAATCGAGTTCCCGGGCCGTGAAGTACACCACGGTCACCAAGGTCACGATGGACAATCCGGCCAGGAGCAGCCAGGCGGTGTCGTACGGGAGCAAGCTGAGCGGCGCCACCAGGAGCACCGTCGGAGGGGGATCGGCCGGATAGGCGTCGTAGCCCGCCACCCCAAAACGTTCCTCGACTTCCGCTTGCAGGGACCCGTAGACGGGCCGGCCGTCGAACAGCCGCTCGCCGCCCAGGTAGTAGTTGGGAAAGTCCGGACGAGCCGATTCCTCGAGCGATCTGGGGACTTCCCGGGCCAGGAACACCCCAAACAGCGCCACGGCGACCGCCGTCGTCGCCACCAAGAGCCATCGCTTCACCGCAACGCTCCGGCCAGGTCGGCCACGGCGCTCCTCACCTCGGTGATCGCAGTGGGCTCGTCGGGAGCCTCCAGGACCCGCCGGACAAGGGCCGATCCGACGATGATCCCGTCGGCCTCCCCGGTCAGGGAACGGGCCTGGTCGGGAGTCGAGATGCCCACGCCCATGACCAGCGGCACGTCGGTGACGCTTCTGATCCGGGCCGCCAGTTCCCGGGCGTGGGAGCTGGAGCGGCGCCGTTCCCCGGTGACTCCCAGGTCGGCGATCCCGTAGATGAACATCGGCCCGGCGCCGGCAATGGCTTCGAGCCGGGCGTCGGTGGCGGTCGGAGCGGCGAACAAGACCATTCCCAGCCCGTGCCGTTCGATCGGTTCCTGGATGGCGGCGGCCTCCTCGAGCGGCAGGTCGGCCACGATCACCCCGCAAGCTCCCGCTTCCCGGCATTGCCGCGCAAAGTGGGCCGGGCCGATCCGGAAGATCGGGTTGGCGTAGGTCATCACCAGCGCCGGCTTCCCGGTGCGCGCCACGACCTCGGCAACGACCGCCAGTCCCGACTCGACGGTGACCCCGCCGGTCAGGGCCAGCTGGTTGCCGGCTTGAATCGTCGGGCCGTCCATCATCGGATCCGAATACGGTATGCCGACCTCGAATGCGTCCGCCCCCGCCTCGGCCATGGCGACGAAGAGGTCGGCGCTGGTAGAGAGCGAAGGCAGCCCGGCGGTCATGAACGGCAGCAGCGCCGTTCTATGGGAGGAACGCACTTCCGCAAATAGTTGGTCGAGCAGGTCCCGGTTCACGGCTCCATCCTCGCCAGTTGTTCGACATCCTTGTCGCCCCTGCCGGAGAGATTGACCAGCACGGTCCGTCCGGCCAGTGCCTCTGCTTCGCGGACGATCCAGGCGATGGCGTGTGCCGGTTCGAGGGCCGGGATGATGCCTTCCGTACGGGTGAGCAGCTCGAGCGCCGCCAGCGCTTCTTCGTCGGTGGCCGACTCGTAGCGGGCGATCCCGGTCTCAGCGAAGAAGGCATGTTCCGGGCCTACCCCCGGGTAGTCGAGTCCCGCCGAGATCGAGTGGGCTTCCAGAACCTGGCCTTCCGCGTCCTGCAGTAGGTACGTCTTCGTTCCGTGCAGGATTCCTGGGGTTCCGGCGCCGATCGAAGCCCCGTGCCGGCCCGAGGCGATACCGAGACCGGCTGCTTCGACGCCGATGAGCCGGGGGCCCAGCCCTGCGAACGGGTAGAAGATCCCGATGGCGTTAGAGCCGCCCCCCACACAGGCCACGATGTCGTCGGGCATTGTCCCCCCCAGCTGGACCAGCGCCTCCTCGCCGATGACCTTCTGGAACTCGCGGACCATCCACGGGAAAGGGTGGGGACCGACTACCGAACCAATGACGTAGTGAGTGGTCTCGACCGTGCGTACCCAGTCTCGCATGGCCTCGCTGACCGCATCCTTGAGCGTCGCTGCTCCGGAGGTCACCGGAATCACCTCGGCCCCGAGCATCCCCATCCGGTGCACGTTGAGCGCCTGTCGCTCGATGTCGACCTCGCCCATGTACACGTCGCACTCCAACCCGAAGTAGGCGGCGGCGGTGGCCGTCGCCACACCGTGCTGGCCGGCGCCGGTTTCGGCGATGACCCGCGGCTTGCCCATGTCGCGGGCGAGCATCACTTGACCAACGGCATTGTTGATCTTGTGGGCGCCGGTATGAGCCAGGTCCTCCCGTTTGAGCAAGATTCGCACGCCCAGACGCTCGGACAGGCGGGTGGCTTCGTGCAGCGGCGTGGGGCGACCCACGAAATCGCGCAATACCCGCCGGTACTCATCGACGAAGTGTTCGTCGTCCCAGGCCTTCTCAAAGGCCGCCGCGAGCTGATCGAGAGCGGGAATCAATGTCTCCGGGGCAAAGCGGCCGCCGAATTCTCCAAAACGGCCCGATTCGTCGGGTCTCTTCAGTTTCATCGACCTCGTGCCTTCTCCACAAAATCCCGGATGCGGTCCGGGTCCTTCACGCCCGGCGAGGACTCTAGACCCGACGAAGCGTCAACCCCCCACGGAGCGACCAGTTGCAGCGCTTCGTCTACGTTTTCGGGCCCGAGCCCTCCGGCCAGCACGAAGGGCCGGCCCAGGTCCGGAACCAATCCCCAGTCGAACCTCTCGCCCGTTCCGCCGTGGACCCCCGCCCGGTAGGTGTCGAGCAACGGTATCTGCCCCTCGGTCACGCCGATCAGGTCCACTCGATCGTGCACGGCTACCGGATGGAGGACGAAGAGACCCTCCCGCACTGCCCGGACCGCTGCTTCTCGACGGTGGGCCCCGTGCGGTTGAACACCTCCCACCCCGGTGGCGGCTACCGTCCTCATCAGTTCTGATGGCGTGAGATCCACGGTCACTGCCACGCTGAGCACGGGGACCCCCTCAGCCAGCGCCCGAGCGGACGACTCGGTAACCCGACGCGGCGAGTCCGCCAGGACAAACCCGACGGCGTCGGCGCCCGCTTCCACGGCCGCCGCTACGTCCCGCTCGCCCCGTAGTCCACAAACCTTGACCCAGGTCATGGTTCCTTGGTGACCCTCGTAGCGTTTGAACTCGGAGGAACTGTACCGACAGATCAGACCGAAGACAGGATCACGCCGAAGCGGTGCGTCGCTCGCCTCCTTCAGCCTCCCCTTGACGGTAACCCTCGAGGAGTGCCCCGAGATCATGGATCCACCCAATTCGGTGGTTTGCCGGGGCTTCTCACGACCACCCGCCGGCGCGACAATCAGGATCGAGGGAGACGTCGAAGCCGCCGTCCGGGAGAACTACCCGAAGGCCGCGATGGACCTGGTGACCGTCGACGGGGGCGTTTACGGAGCCTGGTATCGACTGAATGTGAAGAGTCTGGTGTGGTACCCACCCCACATCTTCGCTGCGCACGGCTATGAGGTCCCGGCCTCCTGGGAGGATCTCTTGGCCTTGACCGAGCAGATGGAGCTCGACGGCTTTAACCCCCTGGTGTCTGGGGATGGAGTCGTTCGGCGCTACCGGCTGGTCCGGAACCGACTGGATCGAAGACCTGGTCCTCAGATTGCACGGACCCGAGGTGTACGACCAGTGGACGGCAGGAGCCGTTCCGTTCACCGACGATCTCATTCGGGCCGCTTTCGACCACTTCGGTGAGATCACCCTCCATCCCGGCCGGGTTACCGGCGGACCTCGCAGTATTCTCACCGTGCCGGCGCTGGAGGAGATCGCCCCGATGTTCGAGGATCCTCCGGGCTGCCTGCCCACTCGCCAAGCCAGCTTTCAGGAAGGCAACCTTCCCGCCGACGTGACGGTAGGGCCACAAGGTGAGGTGGATGTCCTCGCGCTCCCACCGGTCAACGACGAGAAGCCGCCGCTGCTGACCTCCGGAGAGATCGCCGCCGCCTTCAGCCCGTCCGACGAGGCGCTGAAACTCATCCCCTACCTGGCCGATCCGAGATCCGGCGAGCCGTGGGCAGAGATCGGAGGATACATCTCACCCCACCTCGGTTTCGACCAGACGGCCTACGGGACGGAGTTCGAACGTCGGCTCGGTGAGCTGGTGGCGGAAGCAGAGGTGGTGCGGTTCGACGGCTCCGACCTCATGCCACCTGCCGTTGGAACCGGAACGTTCTGGGAAGGCATGATCAACTACGTGGCCGGGTTGGATCTCGACTCGGTTCTGGAGAACATCCAGGCAGGATACGACTCGGGTTCCTCCTGATCGCACACGTCCCGACCGCGCAGCGGCCGACGGGATCATCGTTTCGGCCGGCCGGTCATCGTCGATCGCTTGTGGCTCTCTTACCGGGTCGACTACTGTCTCACCTGCACTTGAGAAGGGAGTGGAAAGTGGCCGTGCCAGAGTCTTCCCCGACGCTCGGGGTCCCTCGGCGACCGGGAGTCATCACGTTCATCGGAGTCATCCTTCTGATTCAGGGCTTTCTGGGAGCGGTGGCGGCGGTGGTCGTGATCGCCTTCCGCAACAGCGATACGATCCAGGAAGCCACCAACCAGACCGCCGCGGCTCTCACCGGAGCGGGGATCGGCGAGGCGATCGTCGCCCTCCTCTACATCCTGGTGGGTTTCGGCATTCTCGGTGGCAGTCGGGGCGCTCGTCTTGTCGTCGCCATCGTCCAGGCGCTCGGGATGGGGTTCGCCATCTATCTGCTGCTCACCCATCACGGCGGCGGCTACACGACTCGGAGTTTCGTGACCATCCTGATCGCTCTGTTCGTGCTGTGGGCGCTCTACGGGAACGACGAGTCAGACGAGTACTTCCGAACGCTCGGATAGCCGCTCGCAGCCGAGGTTGAGCAGGAAGGTACGGAGGTGCGAGGTGCGTCCGATACCACGGCGACCTCGGGCTTCGCGACGGCGTTCACCGTCTGCGCGACTACACCACGCCGATGGACGTGAACGAGAACGGCGCGTCGCCCGAGGTTGCCGAGTTCGACCCTCGCACCGCCTTGTGACCCGGGCGTGCCGATCCTCTGCTGCTCTTGACGCTCTGGTGTCTGCGACGGATCGCCTTTCCGCTCTTGCTGCTCGAGACGATCCTTTTGATCCTGACCAGGCAGACCGTGGACGTGGAACAGGCAACCTCGCCGGCGGATGTTTTCGGCGGTTACACCTCGGCCGGTGAGCTACTGTCCGATCTGATCTCACCTCTCGCCCCCATCATCGTGGCCTCGGCCATCAGGCTCAGTGTCGGGTTCCTCGGGTTGGTCATCGCCTCTCCACTCGCCCATCGGACGGCAGGTTCCGCGGTGGGCGACGTTGGCAGAATCGCGAGCGGGATACGCAGGTGGAGGGATCGCCTGTTCTTCGCCAGGGCTTACCGCAGCCTGCGCTGGACACACCGGGTCCGAATGGAAGCGGTGGATCGACTCGGTCCGCTTGGGCACGGCATCTGGGCATTCTGGCGATGGGTGCGATGGGCCAACGTGGTGCTGTTCATCACGATGCTGGTCTTGATGGTGAATCGTCGGCGTCCGGCTGGCGGGCAGTTGACAGCCAACGCCGACAAGATCGGGTCATCGTCACCTTCGAATCGGCCGACCCGTCGCCGGGGTCGGGCACACACGAGTCGATCGGAGGGCGGCCCGCCGAGACCTCAGATCGGGGTGGCAGGCTCAGGAGTCGTCAGGCACCATCGCCGGAGCCCGGTGAGGCTTCGTCTCCTCGACCGGCCAGCGGCGGCGTTGCCGTGCGGCCAGACGCTGGATCAGCTCGACCGCCTTGGGATCTTCCGGGGCGGCCTCGGCGACGGTGACCCACCCCTCTCGCTGCATCCCGGTAAGGATCTCCTCACTCAGCTCACTCCTGGTGATCGTCAGCGTCATACCGGCGTTCTTGCCGATGCCACCGAGTGACACGTCGGCATGCTCGGCGGCGAAGTCCGGGCAGTGCGTACATCCGGGACGGGTGAACCGTCGACACTCGGCGAGGGGTACCTCCAGGTACGAGACCTCGTCAGCGGTACCGTCATGCCACACCTGCAGGCGGCCTTTGATGTTGACCTTGGTGATCGAATCCCGGGCGACCCCGTAGTAGGCTTCGAGGAGAGGAAACGGGACGGGTAGGGAGTCACAAGGTCCTCCCGGCAGTTCGTCCCGAGCGGGCGCCCTGAAGCTCCTGGCTAGTCGATCTTGTTTTCGGGCCGACATTCACCAGGAGGTGGATATGGCGACACCAATTACCGACGCTACCCCTGATGTCGTGGCTGATCGACGTGTGGCCACGGCCGACGGATCGTGGATGTTGTGGTCGGCCATTGCCCTGTCCGCGATCTGGGTCGGAGTGGTCTTGATCAGTGTGTTTGCTCCAGATCTCGTAACCGGCGTCCAGCAGGAGCATCTTCCTGTGGCCGCCCTGGTGTCATGGTTGTGGGGTTTGGGAGGCACGGTGGGCATCCTGGTGGCGATGAACCGGTTGCGGGGTAGAGCGGAGAGAAGGCCCATCTGGATCGGTCTGGCGATCGCCGTCATTGCGATATGGGTCACGGCGACGCTGGCCGGTGTCCTGCTGCCGACTTTCGAGTCCGGCACCGATCCGACACAGCTTCCGTTTGCGGCGATCCTCGCTCCGCTCGCCGCCGCGATGTTGACGGCTCTGGCAGGCTTTGTGGCAGTCGAGTTCGCCAAGGGACCCAAAGCCGAGTAGCCCCACTGCTGTTCGAGGAATCGGCGCGGTGTTGGCCCCGGTCCATCTGAGTTTCGGACCGGGCCTCGTGAGGTTCGGCGGTCGGGATGGCGGCACTCGAAGTCGATCCTTCGAACCATTCAAGAGCAGATGTAAGGACCGGCTTGGTGGCCCTCACGGGCTTCGCAACTGCCCGGAAACGCGACAAGCCCCCCGTCCCTGTTGTCCCGGGAAGAACCCAGAACTACTCGCAGTTCAAGGCCGCACGCCGGTGCGAAACCTCGGGACAGACGAAAGGTCGTGCTCGCACAGGAAACCCCGTCGATTCGCAATTCGCGGATCGAATCACGAAGGGCCCGATCTTCTCCCAGATCATCCGGACTCCCGCAAGCCGGCCACGAGGGCACGGGCGTCGCCAGCCCGCACGAGACTCTCACCGACCAGCACGGCGTCGTATCCGGCGGCTCGCATGCGGGCGGCGTCGGCCCGGTCGCGGATGCCGCTCTCCGCCACCGTGACCACGTCCTCGCCCAGCAAGGGAGCCAGTCGCTCGGCAGTAGCGAGATCCACTTCGAAGGTTGAAAGGTCACGGTTGTTGACGCCGATCACCCGGGCTCCGGCAGCCCCCGCCACATCGACCTCGCCGGCGTCGTGGACCTCGACCAGGGCTTCCATACCGGCCAGACGGGTCTCGGCCAGCAGACCGGCCAAGGCTTGCTCGTCCAGAGCCGCCACGATCAGCAGCACGGCATCTGCTCCGCAAGCCCGGGCCTCCCAGATCTGGACGGGATCGAGGATGAAGTCCTTGCGAAGCACCGGAACAGCGACGGTTGCACGAACGAGGCGCAAGTCGTCGGGAGATCCCTGAAAGAAGCGGGGTTCGGTGAGCACCGAAACGGCGCTCGCTCCCCCACGCTCGTATTCGGCGGCCAGGGCGGCCGGATCGAGATCGGCGTCGATCGAACCCCGTGACGGTGATGCCCGTTTGATCTCCGCGATCACCGACAAGTCCGGACCGGTCAGAGCGGCTACGAAATCGCGGGCCGGTTCCCGGGCCAGAGCCGCGACGCGCAGGTCGGCGCTCTGCTGCCGGAGGCGCGGCAGACGGCCACGAACGTCGGCGATGATGTCGAACAGCATCCCGACATCGTAGGGCGCTACCGCCGGTCGGGGTTGGAAGGGGCCTGGACCGGTATCGCGACGGAGAAGCGGGTTCCTTCCCCGAGTGTCGACTGGGCGGTGACGGTCCCCCCCATCGCCTCCACGAGCTGTTTGACGACGGCCAGGCCCAATCCGGAACCTTCCGGTCGAACCCGCCGGTATTTGCGGGCGACATAGAACTTCTCGAACACCCGGGGAAGGTCTTCCGGGTCGATGCCCGGTCCGGTGTTCGTCACGCTCAGTGCGAAACCACCGTCCCGGGGGACCACCGAAAGACCGACTCGACCCGCCTCCGGGGTGTACCGCAGAGCGTTCTCCATGAGGTTGACGGCTATCTGGGCGAGCCGGTCGGGATCGGTGACGACGATCCCGGTCTCTTCGACGTTGACGTCCAGCCACACCCGCAGCGCTTCGGCGCGGGGCCGATACACCTCGACGGTCTCCGCCAGGTGGGCGCCGACGTCCACCGGCTCGGGGCGAAGGGTGAACTCGCGGGCTTCCAGCCTGGCGAGCAGCATCAGATCCTCCACCAACCTCCGCAGCCGGTCGGTTTCCCGGCCCAGCACCCCGGCGATCCGCTTGATCTCCTCCTCATCAAGCTCCCCCTCGTCGAGCGCTTCGGCGTACCCGCCGATGGTGGTCAACGGCGTCCGGAGATCGTGGCCGACGCTCATGAGGAACTCCTGCTCCCGCACCTGGACGTCTTCGAGACGGTTCGCCATCACATTGAAGGTCTCTGCCAATTCGGATATCTCATCATCGCCTTCTGGGCGGGCCCGGGCCGTCAGATCGCCTCCTGCCAGCTGGTGGGCGGCGGTCGCCAACCCGCCCAACCGGGATCCCAGCCAGCGCGAGAGCGATCGGGCCGCGACGGCGGAAAGGGCCGCAGCGATGGCCAACGGCACCAGGAGACTGCGCATGATCTCCCTCCAGTCGATGAGGTCCAAACGCTGAGCAACCACGACCACGGGAGTGATCCCTCCCTGGTCGATGGCGTCCATCGGGTGGGCGACCGCCTCGAGCGCCTGGGCCTCCTCGGGCAGCTGGATACGCCGAAACTGGTCCTCGCCGGCGATCAACGACGCAGTGTCGAAGCCCAGGGCATTGCCCAACCCGGGATTGCGCACCAGATGCAGCGTGCCGTCGATTCCAATCCATCCCAGATCGACCAGGCTGCCGCCGGTGACCCTTTGAGCCGAAGCGAGCAGCCCTATGAACCTCTCTCTGCCCTCCGTTCCCGGATCCAAACTGCCATCGCGGAACAGCTCGAGCAGCCTCCTGCCCGTGACCCGCCCGTCCACCGAAGCAGCTTCTTCAACCAATCCCGCCACGGCCTCCGCCTGACGGGCGATTTCGACCCGGGTCTGCTGGACGACGCCGACGCGGGTGAGAACGGCGCTCACCACCGCCACCACTGTGAGGGCGAGGCCGGCCACCGCCAGCATGCTCCAGAAGAAGCGGCGCCGCATCAGTCTTCCATCCGGTAGCCGACTCCCCATACCGTCTCGATCGGGATGCCCTCGAGTTTCTTCCGTAGCTGCCGGATGTGCACGTCGACGGTGCGGGTCTCACCGAAGTAGTCGTACCCCCACACCGCCGACAGGATCTGAGCGCGGGACAGCACCAGTCCCCGGTTCTCCGCCAGATACCAGAGCAGGTCGAATTCCTTGGCGGTGGGTCGAATCGTGGCCCCTGACGGCGTGACGATCTGCCGCCTGCCGGCATCTATCTCAAAACCCCGGATGTCGATCGAGCGAGGTTCGACCGGCTGTTCTTCGGAGCGCCGCAGCACCGCCTGGACGCGGGCCAGCAACTCGCGGGGAGAAAAAGGCTTGGTTACGTAGTCGTCGGCACCCAGTTCGAGACCGACCACCTTGTCCACTTCCGAGTCGCGGGCAGTCAGCATGATGACGGGCACATCGGATCCAGACGCTCTAATCCGCCTGCAGACTTCCACGCCGTCGATGCCCGGAAGGTTGAGGTCGAGCAGCACGACCTTGGGTGGTCGTTCGGCGAGTCGGGCCAAACCGTCCTCGCCGGTGGCGGCATGCATCAACCGGAACCCGGCCCGCTCGAAGAACCCGCGCAGCATCTCGGCGATGCTCTCCTCGTCTTCGATCAGCAGCACCCGGCCTCGTGCCGCCATGGCTTCCTCCTGTCCATCCACCATGATGCTTCGGGTTTCTCCCTACCAGCATCGGCGCGACCGGCTGCCGACTTGTTCAAAAAGTGTCAGGATTCTGTGAAGTCGCTGAGCGGCAATCGACGGACCAGGGCCGGGGCCGAACCACCTTCCCAACGGATTTCGACCCGTGCACCCGGTTCGGTTTCGCGCCGCACCAGCGCCATACCGACCGGCGCCCGCANNCCCTCCGGCGGCAGAAGATTCACCTGGACGGTGATTCCCCGCAGGATCCGGTTGACGTGCCCGCGGCTGTCGATGCGAGCAACGAGTTCCTGACCCAGATAGCAGCCCTTGGTGAACGAGACCGTCTCCGGTACCAAACCCGACTCTTGCGGGATGGTTCTCTCGTCCACGTCCCGGCCCATCACCGGTTCACCGGCTTCTACCCGTACGGCGGTAGCGGCCAGGGTCCCGACTCGACGGGCGCCGGCCCTCACCAGCGTCTCCGGATCCGCGCCGACTACCACATAGCGATCCAGTCCCCCCAGCGGCAGGTTCCCTACCACTTGGAACTCGCCCCGACGTGCCCACCCGGCGGGTTGCGGAAGTTGGGCCCGCTTCAGGACCTCGCCCGCAGAGGGGCCCCACACTTCCGCTACTCCGGCCTCAACCAGCGCGAGGTCGGCGGCAACCCGGAATCGGTAGCGACCCAATTCGGCAGCCAATGCTTCGCCTCGCCCGCCGTCCACTACCAGCAGGACTTCTTCCTCACCCGCCAGCACCCAGAGCAGGGCCCGCAGCTTGCCTTCCGGTCCCAGGAGCAAGGAGCGGCCCACGCTTCCATCCGGCAAGGTCGCCAGGTCCTGGCTGATGATGCCCTGCAGGAACGGGACGGCATCGTGACCCTGCACCGCCACCACGTCGTAGTGGCCGGTAACCAGACCCGCCGAATTGCGGATCGCCAGGTACTCGGCCGTCACGTCGCCGAACGTCTCGGGATTCTCGGTATTAGACACCGGCCGCTCCTTCGATGGCGGCCAACGCGGCGGCGGCCTTGTCCATCGTCTCATCGTATTCCCGGCCCGGATCGCTGTCGGCCACCAGGCCGGCCCCCGCCTGGACCCAGGCTTTCCCGCCGGCGATCACCACCGTCCGCAGGCAAATCGCAGTGTCGATGTTCCCCGAGAAATCCACATATCCGACCGCCCCGGCATACGGTCCGCGAGCAACGGGTTCCAGCTCGTCGATGATCTCCATCGCTCTGACCTTGGGAGCGCCGGATACCGTGCCGTGTGGAAATACCGCCCGAACCACGTCCACCGGTTTGATCCCTGATCGAAGTCGCCCGGAGACACCCGAGACGATGTGCATCACGTGGGAGTAGCGCTCGACGACCATCAGATCGTCGACCACCACCGTGCCGAATTCGGTCACCCTCCCCAGGTCGTTCCGCGCCAGATCGACCAGCATGATGTGCTCGGCCCGTTCTTTCGGATCCGCCAGGAGCTCTGTTTCGAGTGCCGCGTCCTCCGCTTCGTCGGCGCCGCGCGGCCGGGTCCCGGCGATCGGCCTGCTGTACACCCGCCCGTCCCGGACCCTGGTGAGCAACTCGGGCGACGATCCGACGACGGTCACGTCCGGGTGTTTGACGTAGAAGAGATAGGGCGACGGATTGAGCAACCGCAACGAGCGATAGACGGCGAACGGGTTGCCGACGAAAGGAGTCTCGAGCCGCTGACTGAGAACGATCTGGAAGGCGTCGCCTTCTTCGATGTAGCGCTTGGCCTTCTCGACCGAATGTTCGAAGTCGGCGCGGCCCATGGTGGAGTGGGGCACGGGACCCGTGCCGTTCCGAGTAGGAACCGGACGAGGCTCATACGAGGTTCCGGAGCCGAGTCCGGCAGCCGCGTCTTCGAGGGCCTGCACGGCGCCGGCGTATTCCGCTTCCGGGTCGCCGCCGGTGAAGACGTTACGAACGAGGGTGATGGTCTGGTCGAAGCGATCCAGCGCCGCGAGCGAGCCGACGAACTGCCACACCATCTCGGGGAGTCCCCGATCGTCCACCGGCCGGTCCGGCAGAGCTTCGACGTAGCGAACGCAGTCGTAGCCGAGGTACCCCACCGCACCGCTATGGAGTGGCGGCAGGCCCGGCAAATCGGGTGTCGCAAAGCGGCCGAGCAGATCCTCCAAGACCTCGAGAGGGTTGCCTGCAACCAGGTCGAGCTGAGCCCCTTCGACGTGGGCTACCCCATCCCGGGAAACCAGCGTGAACTCCGGGTCCCAGCCGAGAAAGGACCATCTCGCCCATCGATCCCCACCTTCGACGGACTCGAAAAGGAAACCCGGAGCGTCACCCACGAGCTTCTCGTAGGCGGTTACGGCGGTCTCCCGGTCGGCCAACAACCGGACGGTCACCGGCACAACCGGATACCGGGCCGCCAGCGCTACGTACTCCTCCAGAGTGGGGATGATGTGCATGGCGGCTCCAGAGTGGGGATGATGTGCATGGCGGCCAAACTTGGTCCGTCAGATCTCGGCCAGCCGGTCGAGCCCGATGGTAGTGAACAGTTCCTGAAACCAGCCGGACAGGCGGGCGAGATTTCCGGTGATCATCAGCACTCCGAAGGCGGCCAAGAGCAAGCCCGAGGCGATGTTGATGGGGCGGAGGTACCGGCGGAGAAAGCGGACGGCTCCGAGCATCTTCGTCATTCCGATACCGGCCAGGACGAACGGGACGCCCAGACCGAGGGCGAAGGCAAACAACAGCACCATGCCCTCGCCGACCGTCTCCTGGACGGAGGCGGTGAGAAGAATGGCGGCCAGGACCGGTCCGATGCAAGGCGTCCAGGCGAAACCGAACGCCAGCCCCATGACGATCGGCGCCCACGAACCGAGCCGCGACGGCCGGACCTCCATGCGCCGCTCTCTCATGAGACCGGCCAGGAGAGGACTGTTGCTCACTGCCGAGACGACGATCAGGACGCCGAACGCCACGACCAGCCACCCCGCAATCCGGGTGGCGGTGAACTGATACCGGCTGACGAGCTGGCCGAGGGAAGTAGCGGCAGCCCCCAACAACACGAACACAGTGGTGAAGCCGATCACAAACAGCCCGGTGACCTTGGCCATCCGGGCCGTGGAGGCGGTTCCGGCTTCCAGATCGCCGACCGAGTACCCGGACATCAGACTGAGGTATCCGGGGAGAAGCGGCAGGACGCAGGGCGATACGAAGGAGATGATCCCGAACACGAAAGCTGCGCCTATGCCAACGTCTGCCATGACCCGTCCACTCGAGTGAGCCTATGTTCCCAGGTTGCCAGAGCAAAGTGCCGGTCCCGACTATTACCGTTCTGAAAACTCCGGCGTGGTCAACCCGCCGACCGAGGCACCAGCCGGGTGCACTGAGCCCCCTCCGGGGATCTTCTCCGGCCGGGTGGCGACCAAGGTCGACATGGAGCAGGAGCCGCGTCGCATGGCCCGGCTAACCTCTTCGCCCATGTCGACTGCCCCGCACGTGCGCCGCTTCGGTAGGCACCGTGTATGGCACGGAGGCCACCCTCACTCGGAGCGGGCTTGAGATGGCACTGCTCCCGCGGTTTCTCCGACCCCCCGACCGGTTCCAGCCTCGTGACCGGAGGATCGTGTTGCTCATGTCGGCGGCGGCCTACGTTCAAGGGTACGCGCAGGCCCAGGCAACCAACACGCTGCCCTTCGCCCGCCTTTCGCTGGGGCTGACCCCGGGAGAGATGAGTCAGATCCTGGCCATTACCAGGATCGGCTCGGTACTGGCGCTGGCTTTCTCCTTCTACGGTGATCGACGAGGGCGGCGAGTACCGTTTCTGCTTGCCTTCGTGCTCCTGATTCTCGCCAACGTGGCGACCGCCTTTGTGCCCAATCCCACCTTCTACACCATCCTTCAAGGGCTGGTTCGGATGACGGCAACGGCCGTCGCCGTCCTGGCCCTCGTCTACCTGGCCGAAGAACTCGCCCCAACCATCCGCGCCTACGGGATCGCCATTTACGGCGGCGCGGCGAGCTTCGGGGCCGGTACCGCCCTCTTCGCGCTCCCCATTGCCGAGTCGGGCACCGAAGCCTGGAGATACTTGTTCGCGGCCACCGCCTTCGGCTTGGTGGTCCTCCCGCTCCTCTACACGAAGTTGCAGGAGAGCCGAGCGTTCCACGAACCCGGACGGGAAGTCAACCTCTTCTCAGCTCTGGGGGGTCGCCACTCCGCCGACTTCTGGATTCTCGCGATGATCTCCCTGCTGGCCGCAGCTTTCTCAGCAGTCAGCCTGGCTTTCGCGCTCGAACGTCTGGTCAACGAATTGAACATCGAGACCCCCCGGGCAGTCGCCGTGATGCTGGTCGGAGGCACCGCCGGGGGAATCGGCTTTCTGGTCGGTGGTCGTCTGGCCGACACCTGGGGTCGGCGACCGACCACCACGCTGGGCTTGATGATGTCGCTCGCCGGTGGGCTGGGCCTGTACTGGCTGGAAAATGAGGGCCTCATAGTGGCCGCCGTGGCGATCTCCAGCTTCGGGTCATTTGCCGCCGTTCCCTCGCTGGGAGCCCATCGCAATGAGCTGTTCCCGACCTCGATCCGGGCCACCGCGGTGGTGTGGTTGAACACCATCGGGGTGTTCGGATCTATCGGGGGCTTGGCCATTGGACGGTTCGCCATCGATGAGGTGGGACTGGCTATGACCGTCACCTATCTGGGCGCCGGCATGCTGCTGGCGGCGTTCCTGGTCCGGCTGCTGCCGGAAACGCGCGGGCGGGTGCTGGACTCGGAGTCTGCTGGCTGAAGTCGTCGCGCCNNCGCCCGGCGATGCGCGCCCGTCGAGATGCGTGAGTAGCGCCCCTCAACGCTCTCCCCAATCTGGCATCCTGTAGCGAAACGCCAGGAACCCGAACCGGGCGAGCATCAACGCCACAATTCCCCACCACACCCCGACCAGGCCCCATCCGGAGACCGCCGCCACGATCAAGGCCACGGCAGCGAGTGCGGCAGATGCCAGCGTGGACCTCATCAAGAACCGGAACCGGCGAGCCCCCATGAATATCCCGTCCCCCACGTAGACCAACGCGCCGATCGGCTGCAGGGCGGCAACCAAGGGCATCACCCCGACGACCAGCGCGACGATCCGGGCGTCGTCGGTGAAGAGCCTCGGAAGGACCGGTCCCAGGATCCAGAAGGCCGCTCCCAGTATCGCGCCGAAGACGAGACCCCCCTGCAGCAAACGGTTGGAGGCGGCCCGGGCGTGGCCGACTTCGCCGGCCCCCAGGTAGCGACCGATGAGGGCCTGACCGGCTATCGCCAGCGAGTCGAGCACGAGCGAGAGAAAGAGCCACACCTGGGCGGCTATCTGATGGGCGGCCACGGTTGCCGTCCCGACCCTGGCCGCCACGGCGGTGGCCATCGTGAATACCGCCAGCAACCCGGCCGTGCGGGCAACGAGCTCGGTGCCGGCCGTCGCCAGAGGACGGAATTCGGAGAGGCGAGGCATACGCACCGCGATTCCCAATTGACGGCGTCTCCTGTTCAAGAGCACGAGGAACCAGATCGCCCCGGTCCACTGGGCGATCACCGTCGCCGTGGCTGCTCCCCGCAGCCCCCACCCGGCCACGAAGATCAGCAGCGGGTCACCTACCAGGTTCACGATGTTGAGGCCGATCGTCACCACCAGAGGGGTTCGGGTGTCTTGCATGCCGCGATAGGCACCGTGGCCGACGGTCACCAGAAGCACGGCGGGTGCCGCCAGCGCCCGGATGCGCAGATACTCTCCCGCCGGAACGATCAGATCGGGACCGGCTTGCATGGCCCTGAGAATCGGTTGCCACAGGGCCTCGAGAAGAACGACGGCGACGGTGCCGATAAGGATGGCGAGCCCGATGGCCTGCATGATCACCCGGCTCGCCGTCTCCTCGTCTCCTCTACCCCATGCGGCCGCCACCAGCGGAGTCGTCCCGTACGCCAGGAAGTTGAAGAGGACGAATGCGAGAGAGAACACTGCTGCGTTGACGCCCAGAGCGCCCAGCTCCGTAGCCCCCAGACGCCCGACGAACGCCGTGTCGACCAACGACACCAGCGGGTCCGCTGCCAGCGCTCCCAGGGCCGGAACGGCGAGGCGCAGGATCGTCCGGTCGTACTGCGCGAAGGTCGCTCTACCCCGCATGGCGCCCGGTCAAGGGGGCGGTCTTGTCCGGATACGGGCACAGCTCTATCAGCTCGCATACGCCGCAGCGGGGATTGCGGGCCACACAGACGTCCCGTCCGTACTGAATGAGGCGCATCGACAGACCCGACCAGCTCGCGGGCGGGACCACTGCTTTCAGATCGGTCTCGATCCTGTTCGGGTCGTTTTCGGTCGACAGACCCAACCGATTGGAGAGCCTGCGAACATGCGTGTCCACGGCGATGGCCGGCCGGTCGAAGGCTTCGGCCAGCACCACGCTGGCCGTCTTGCGGCCGACCCCGCGTAGTTGCACCAGCTCATCGATCGTCTCCGGGACGATCCCCTCGAATCGTTCGTCCAGGTCCCGCGAGAGTTCGATGATCGACTTCGTCTTCTGGCGATAGAACCCGGTCGAGAAGATGATGGCTTCCACCTCCGCAGGGTCGGCCCGGGCCAGAGCCGCACACGTCGGAAAACGGCGGAACAGCTCCGGAGTTGCAAGATTGACGTTCTCATCGGTCGTCTGAGCCGAGATCACGGTGGCCACCAGCAGCTGCCACGGGTCCCGGTGGTGGAGGGCAGTCGAGATCACCGGATACCGGTCCTGGAGACGATTCAGTATCCGGCGTGCTCGGCCTCGTTCCGCCGGTGTCGGCCGGGTCCCGTCGGCGCGCAGTCGGGAGGGAGTCACGGCGAGCGATAGTAGTTGCCGCCCGTCACGTCTTGTCCCGCCGGCGGCCCGGCGCGGCATCCGGAATGGACCGGGCCGCGGTGCCGGTTACGATGCATGCATGGATCTCCTCACTGCTATCGATTCCATGGCAAGCGTCGAAGGCCCCATCCTCAAGGTGGACCGGTTCCTGAATCATCGGGTCGAACCTTCGCTGATGGCCGATGTAGGACGTCAGATGGCCGGGCGGCTCGGCCTCCTGGAGCCGGACCTCCTGCTCACGGCCGAGGCGAGCGGGATTCCCCCGGCCCTGGCAGCGGGCATCGAGATGGGCATCCCGATCGTCTACGCCAAGAAGTACCTCGGTCCGGGCGGTCGCTACACCTTCTCCCGCGAGGTCGTTTCCCCTACCAAAGGGACCGAGTACCGGGTCGAAGTGGCCCGGCACGTTCTCCAACCGGGATTGCGGGTGGCCATCGTCGACGACTTCCTGGCAGGCGGCAGAACGGCAGAGGCGCTCGGCGAGATCGCCGAGGAGGCGGGCTGCACCCTGTTGGGCGCCATGTTCGTCATCGAGAAGACCTTCACCGAAGGCCGGGGACGCCTCGAAGCGCACGGATGGCCGGTCTGGTCGTTGGTCAAAGTGGAGTCACTTGCGGACGGCGAGGTCCGGCTTGCGCCCTGACGAGATCGCCGATCTGGTCGATCGAATCCGGCGACACTACGACGACGGATGCTTCGCGTGCGGACGCGAGAATCCCATCGGCCTCCATTTGGATCAGTTCTCGCTCACCGACGGCACCGTGGAAGCGTCGTTCACTCCCCGTGCCGACTACCGAGGGTTCGTCGGATCGCTCCACGGAGGCATTGCCGCCACCGCTCTCGACGAGATCCTCGCTTGGGCCGGAATCCTCGGCCCAGGGGTCATGTCGGTCACCGCCCGTCTCGACCTGCGGTATCGAACGCCGCTCACCACCGGCCGGCCCTACCGGGTGCGGGGCCGGGTCGACGATGTGTCCGGACGCCGCCTCCGTGTCTCCGGTGACCTGCTTGACGACGGGGGCCCGGCCGTCACGGCGGCCGGCGTCTACGTCGCCACTGCCAACGTCGCCGACCTGCTGGCCGGACACGCCACCGGGGACTAGGTAGAACCGTGCGCCGCCCCATGGTCGCCTACGCAGCGCTGGCTCTTGCCGCGCTGCTCTTCGGAGCCACCTTCGTCGTCGTCAAGGAAGCAGTGGCCGTCCTCCCCCCGCTGGCGTTCGTCGGTTGGCGATTCCTGATTGGCGCAGCCGCTCTTCTGCTGCTCGGCCTTCCACGAGGCAAAACCATCTGGCGAGACGGTCTGGCCGCGGGAGTGCTCCTCTTTGCGGGGTACGCCCTGCAGACCGCCGGGCTGGCCGAGACCAGTGCTTCCAACTCGGGGCTGATCACCGGCCTCTACGTGGTCTTCACCCCCCTCCTGGCGGCAATCGTCGCCCGGCACGGCGTGAACCTCCCTACCATCGGCGGAACGATCGTTGCCTTCGTCGGCCTGGCCCTTCTCACCATCGACGACGGGATCAGCCTGGCGGGCGGCGACTTGCTCACCCTCGGGTGCGCTGTGGCGTTTGCCGGACACATCGTGGTGTTGTCCCGCGTGGCCTTTCGCCATCCGGTCATTCCCCTCACCGCCGTCCAGCTGCTGGTCACGGCGTCGCTGGCTCTCGCCGGTTCGGCGCTGACCGAAGGGTTCCCGCTCCCCGGTGGGGAGGTCTTGACGGCGTTGCTGCTGACGGGTCTCGTGGTGAGTGCCGGAGCCTTCTTGCTGCAGGTCTGGTCGCAGACGGTGATCGGACCTTCCCGGACCGCCATCATCCTGGCGCTGGAACCCGCCTTTGCCGCCGCCTTCGCCGCCTGGCTATTGGCCGAACGGCTCGATACCCAGGGGTGGGTCGGCGCCGCCCTCATCCTGGTGGCTATCTATCTGGTGTTGGTCAATACCGGCGATCGGGATGCGGTCCCGGCGGCCGAGGCCGTTACGCCGGCCCATTGAACCCACCGACCCTGTCGACGGCCTCCCGGCGACGCTCTTCACGTCGCACCACTCTCATCGTCAGCCGCAACAGCGCGATCAACCCGAAGATGACCAGCACCAAACCGGCCGCGAGTTCCAGCCAACCGGTGTACGGAACGTCGCAAGCCTGCAAGCCGTCGGGGCACATCCCGTACCCGTCACCGCCCCCCGCCAGGTTGAGCAGAACCAGGAGGGGAACAACCGCCACCAGAACGACGGCAATCAGAAGCACCCCGACGATCAATCGAAGCCACAACACGCTCATCGAACGAGAGCGTACCGCCTCGAGGTTCCCGGGCCTGTACAATCAGCGCGCCGTGGAGTACTACCGAGAACCCTTCACCCCTGCCGAGACCGCCGTCCTATCCCGGTTCTTCACCAACGTGGACCGTCCGGTCTTCGGTCTCATCAACCTTCCGGAAGTCGTCAAAGGCGCCTTGTTCGCTCGATACAGCCGCACCACCAAATCCGTGCGCCGGTTGTTTCTCGACGAGTTCATGGCCGACCCGGAGGCCGGCATCGAGACGATCGCCGCCCACCTCGACGGAGACGATCCGCTGGTCGATCTGAAACATGCGGAACAGCTGTACGACCGGGTCTTCTTCGAGTACGGGGACGATTCGGTGGCGCAACTGGGCGGGGTGCACCTCGCCGTTGAACAGGCGTCCAACATCCTGACCAAGGTCCTCGAGTGGGGCCGCCTGGCCGCCTATCTGGAGCAGAGCACCCGCTACATCTACTACGACGCCAAGATCGGCGATCGATACCGCTATCAGATTCCGACGGAGATATCCGAGTCTCCGCTGGTCGACGAGTACACCCATTACATGGACCGCCTATTCGACACCTACTCCGGCGTCGTGGCCGCCCTGACTTCCTTCTTCGCCGATCGATTTCCCAAACGGGAAGGCGATTCCAATTTCGTGTGGAAGTCGACGATCCGGGCCAAGGCGTGTGATACGGCCCGGGGTTTGTTGCCGGCCTCAACCCTGTCCAATGTCGGCATCTACGCGACGGGCCAAGCGTACGAGATGGCGTTGGTGCGTATGCAAGCTCACCCGCTGGCGGAGGTGCGCGAGTTCGGAAAGATGATGCTGGAGGAGCTCCGTACGATGATCCCCTCCTTCTTGCGGCGAGTCGATCTGCCCGACCGTGGGGTGCTGGCCTCGGACTACCAGGCTGCGATCCTGCAACAGATGAGGGAGATGACAGCCGAGTTGGCGGAAGACCCGGAACCGCGCAGCCTGGTGACGCTCACCGATTGGGACCCCGAGGCCGAAACCAAGCTGGTGGCCGCCGCGCTGTACGCGGCCAGCGATCTCCCGGACGATCAACTGGCGACCATCGCCCGGCGCATGACGGATGAGGAGAAGGCAAGGATCATTACCGCCTACGTCGGTGACCGGGGCAACCGTCGCCACAAACCCGGACGGGGGATGGAGCGCAGTTCCTACCGTTTCGACGTTCTCTGCGACTACGGGGTGTTCCGGGATCTGCAACGGCACCGCATCCTGACGATCGAGTGGCAGCCGCTCTCGGCCCGCCTCGGCTACGACACACCGGCGGAACTCAGTGAGATCAGCCCCTCACTCACCGACCCATGGCACGAAGCGATGGAGCGAGCCGGTACCTTCTACGAGAAGGTACGTGCCGACCTGGGTGTCGATGTCGCCCAGTACGTGGTCCCATTTGCATTCAATGTGCGGTTCGTCATGCAGATGAACGCCCGCGAGGCCTTCCACCTCATCGAACTCCGCACCCAACCGGCCGGACATCGCGGCTACCGGGAGGTGTGCCAGGAGATGCACCGCCAGATCCTTGATGTGGCCGGCCACAGCCTGATTGCCGAGGCCATGCAGTTCGTCGATTACAGCGACCCAGATCTGGAACGCCTGGAATCCGAACGACGGGCGGAAGAACGGCGGATGAACAGGTAGCAGGTAGCGGGTAAGGGGTAGCAGGTAGCAGGTGGCAGGTGGCAGGTGGCAGGTGACAGGTAACGGGTAGCAGGTAGCAGGTAGCAGGTAGCAGGTGACCGGTAACAGGTGGCAGGTGCCGGGCAGTCCGAACTAGTCGCCTGTTGCTACCGACGACCAATCACTTCTTCAGCGGGATTCTCAAGACCAGGCACTCGTCCTCGATTTCCCACTTCGATGACCCGACGAGTGAGTAGTCGAGGTAGTCCAGTTCGGCCTGCTCGATGAAGAGCCGGCGCTCCTCCCCGGCCACCGGCGGCACGCCCCGGTCCTTGACCGCCGCGGCACGGTCACGAAACCGCTCGACAAAGGCATCCACGTCGAACTGCGTCATACGACCTCCAGGTTCATCTCGCCAACTCAGGCTATCGCAACGGGGAGTGTCGAACAGCCTTCCGGCAGATCGTCGCCATGTTCGAGGTGCCGGAGGTCTGCCCCAACGGCACCGGCGAGAACCACCGTCCCTCGAGACTCCCTGCAACGCCACTAGCCTCGGCGTTGATGCTCGAACGCAGGCTGATCATCGTCACCGGCAAGGGGGGAGTCGGTCGCTCGGCGGTTTCGGCGGCATTGGCGTTGCGTGCCGTCCACCTGGGCAAACGTGTTCTCGCCGTGGCGATGACCGACGACCTCGGCCTGGCTCTGCACCTGGGACGGGAGCGCCTCACCTACGACGCCAAGGAGGTACGACCCGGCTTGCACGCCCTCTTCGTGCACCGGCCCACTGCTCTCGACGAATACCTGAAGGTCCAGTTGGGAGTGCCCAGGGTCAGTCGCATGGGTCCCCTCGCCCGAGCTTTTGATGCTCTGGCATCGACCGCGCCGGGGATCCGTGAGGTGATCACCATGGGCAAGGTGCTATGGGAAGTCCGAACGGACAACTGGGATCTGGTCATCGCCGACGGACCTCCGCTCGGACAGATCGGATCTCATCTCCGAGCCCCGTTGACCGTCTCCGAGTTGGTCCCGGTGGGGCGGGTCCAGGAACAGGCCGGCTGGATGATGGACATCCTGAGCGATTCCTCGGTCAGTGGAATGCTGCTGGTCACGCTCGCCGAGGAATTGCCCATCACCGAAACGGAGGAAGCCATCGGGTGGCTTGCCGAACACAGGTTGATCGACCGTCCGCAGGTGGTCGCCAACCGAGTCCTGCCGCCGTTACCGGTCTCCAAGCGAGAGATCAAGGAAGCCGACCCCGGCCCCGTCCGAGAAGCGGCGCTCCTGCACCGAGCGCTCTACGGCGAACAGCAGAAGTGGCTGGAGGAGCTGCCTCCCGACCGGCAGCTTCCCTACCTGTTCGGTTTGCACACCCCGCCCGAGGTGGCGGCGCGGCTCGCCGATATCTGGGGGGAGGAGTGATGTCTCGAGTGCTCCTCGTCACCGGCGGGGGTGGTGTAGGCAAGACGACTCTTTCGGCAGCCCTGGCAGTCACGGCGGCTCGCAACGGGGTTCGGACCCTCGTCGTCACCATCGACCCGGCCCGCCGTCTTGCCACTGCACTCGGGTTGAAGCAGCTGGGATCCGAGCCGAGCCCCCACGACCACGAAGAAGGCCTCTGGGCGGCGATGCTCGACGCCTCGGCGTCGTGGAAAGCCATCGCTCGCCGCCACGCACCCGCCGACGTGGCCAACCGGTTGGTCGACAACCCGTTCTTCGAGGCTGCCGCACAACACTTCCCGGCCAGCCAGTCGTATGCCTCGGCCGAGGAAATGGCGAACTACGTGGAAGCCCGGGCGTGGGATCTCGTTGTCGTAGACACTCCCCCATCGGCGGGAGGCATCGAGTTCTTCTCGGCGCCTGCCGAGATGCGCGACCTGGTCGGAGGCCGCCTGCTGCGCTGGCTGACCGGCGGGGCCCTTCCGGGTCGACGAGCCCTCTTCAAACTCACGGCCCGGCCCGCTCTGCGGGTGGCGGGGACGGTCCTCGGCTCGGATCTTCTGGAACGCGTCGCGGAGTTCCTCATGGACCTGCGAACGACTTACGACGGCCTGGCCCGTAGGGCTGCCCAGATCGAGGATCACTTCCGGGAGGCCCGCACGGTGGTCGTTGCCACCGCCGATCCGGCTCCCCTTCTGGAAGCCGCTCGTTTCTACCGAGACCTCCCGGATAGGGTTCAACGCCCGGACGCGGTGGTGTTCAACCGCGTCCTGCCGGCGATGTGGCACCAGCCGGAGCCACCGGTCGACGGTCCCCTGGTCGAGAATCTGCTGCGGTGGGGAGCCGAGGCGCACCGCCAGACGGACGTTCGAGAGGAGTTTGCGGCTCTTTGGAAGGCTGAAGTAGCCACCGTCCCCTGGCGTCCCCGAACCCCTACCAGTCTGGACGACCTGGCCCAGCTGATCGCCGACGCCCAGAACCTGCCGCTCGACCGGTTGGGAGTGGTGGCGGAATAGGGTCGCAGGTCGCAGGTCACAGGTCGCAGGTCACAGGTTGCAGGTCGCAGGTCGCAGGTCG
>DHIO01000013.1 GCA_002403855.1 Acidimicrobiia bacterium UBA4744 | reverse complement strand
GCTTCAGGTTTCGGGTTTCGGGTTTCAGGTTTCGGGTTTCAGGTTCGGGTTTCAGGTTTCGGGTTTCAGGTTTCGGGTTTCAGGTTCGCTCGATCGTTGAGATCCGCCACCTCCTCGGCAACCTCCGCGTCTGCTCGTCCCGACGGGTCGACCACCGCCACTTCGGGAGCGCCGCCCTCGATCAGAGATGGGTCCCGACTGCCGACCCAAATGGCTCTCGTCACTCCCGCATCCCGAAGCGCCGCCGACCACGTGGAGAGAACCCCGACTTGATCGGCAGCGAAGGCAAGCGGTCGACCGTCTGTCGCGGCCGCCTCTACCAGCACGGCCGTGAAGGCCTGGTAGGCGGCAGCTCCAATGTGCGACCCGTCGGACAGATCACCAATTGCCGCCCTGGCGCCTTGGGCCCGGTGGTCGGCCCCGGCGACGGGGTCGGTGACGAAGGAACGCACCTCTCCACCGCGTTTCAGCAGGGCGGCAACAATGGCTGTTCCCGTCGGGGTATCTCCGCCGACCACGATCACCGGCATGAAGGGGACGCTATCAGCATTCCTGCCGCGGACTCCGGCGCTGCGTTCCTTCCTCTCCTCGGAACCCCACCACGGAGAAGTGAACCGGCTATGTTCGATCGGGAGTGCGGCCTCCGGCCGTTGGTCCGGCTCGATCTCGACGTTTCCTGCGTGGAACGGTCGCCTAGAGTTATCCCCCGCCGGTAGTAGTATCTCCTATCTCCGTAGTGAAAATTGGGGTGGACATGGCCACAGTCGACATTGACCTGGGTGCGTACAAGCTGGGATGGAGCGACGACGAAGACTACGTCTTCAAGCCCGAGAAGGGCTTGAGCGAGGACATCATCAGGCAGATGTCGCAGATGAAGGGTGAGCCGGCATGGATGTTGCAGTTCCGGTTGAAGGCCTATCAGCGATGGCTACGCAAACCCATTCCGATGTGGGGTGGAGGCGGCCTCCTCGACGAGATCGATTTCGACGACATCTACTACTACATCAAGCCNNGAGCGCAAGTACCTGGCCGGCGTCACAGCTCAATATGAGTCGGAGGTCGTGTACCACAAGAACCGCGAAGATCTCGAGAACCTGGGGGTGCTGTTCACCGATATGGATACCGCGCTGCGTGAGTATCCCGACATCGTCAAGGAATACTTCGGCACGATCATTCCGCCGAACGACAACAAGTTCGCCGCACTCAATTCGGCGGTGTGGTCCGGCGGTTCGTTCATCTACGTGCCGCCCGGCGTCCACCTCGACCAGCCGCTGCAGGCCTACTTCCGCATCAACGCGGAGAACATGGGGCAGTTCGAACGGACGTTGATCATCGTCGACGAGGGCGCCTACTGCCATTACGTCGAGGGTTGTTCGGCCCCCATCTACTCAACCGACTCGCTTCATTCGGCCGTGGTCGAGATCGTGGTCAAGAAAGGCGGTCGGTGCCGTTACACCACCATCCAGAACTGGTCCAACAACGTGTACAACCTCGTCACCAAGCGAGCGGCGGCGTACGAAAACGCCACCATGGAGTGGGTCGACGGCAATCTCGGCTCCAAGCTGACGATGAAATACCCGGCCGTCTGGCTGATGGAGCCGGGAGCCCACGGTGAAGTGCTGTCGATTGCGTTTGCCGGCCCGGAGCAGCACCAGGACGCCGGCGCCAAGATGGTGCACGCGGCTTCGGACACAACATCGACGATCACCTCGAAGTCGATCTCCCGCGGCGGCGGTCGGGCCGGCTACCGGGGACTGGTACGTGTCGAGCCGGGTTCCGAGCGCACCAGGTCCTTCGTGCGCTGCGACGCTCTGATTCTGGATGATCACTCCCGATCGGACACCTATCCGTACATGGAGATCGAAGAAGCCGATGCCCAAATCGGGCACGAAGCGACGGTATCCAAAGTGGGGGAGGATCAGCTGTTCTACCTGATGAGCCGCGGCCTCACCGAAGACGAAGCGACTTCGATGATCGTGGCCGGCTTCATCGAGCCGATTGTCAAGGAGCTTCCGATGGAATACGCCGTCGAGATGAACCGCTTGATCGAGCTCAATATGGTGGAGGCCGGAGCGATCGGGTAGGACGGGCCTGGCTCGCCCGCCTGTGGAACGGAGTGAGAGACGGTGGCTGGTCGTTCAACGATCGAGACTCTATGGCGCAGGCGCGGGAGCGAATAGACCGGTTCATCCCGTCTGAGGCGCATGCCGCCGCCGGTGAGGGTGCCATGATTGTCGATTCTCGGTGTGCCGAGGACCGCACGCAGGAAGGCGTGATCCCGGGGGCACTGCACATCCCTCTGTCGGTTCTTCCTTGGCGATGTGATCCGGACTCGGAGTATGCCGACGGCCGGCTGGCCGACCTCGATCTGCAACTCATCGTGATCTGCAATGATGGGTACTCGTCTAGCCTGGCCGCTTTGGTGCTCAGGGATCTCGGGTTTCGACGTGCGGGAGATGTGGTCGGAGGGTATCGGGCTTGGGTGAGCGTGGGGTTGCCGGTCGAAGCGGAGTCGGGAGAACCGTGAGCGGGCGGAGAACAGCTATCGTCACTGCAGCCGGCAGGGGCATGGGGGCCGCAATCGCTCGCAGGCTTGCCGCCGACGGGTACGTCGTTTCGTTGATGTCGATCTCGGATTCGGCCGTCGACCTGGCGGATGAGCTCGGTGGACTGGGCATGAGCGGCTCGGTTGCGGATCCGGCTGATCTTGCGACGCTCGTCGAGAAGACGGTCGAGGTCTTCGGTCGGATCGACGCCGTGGTCAACAACACCGGTCATCCGGCTCGAGGTCGGCTCCTCGAGATACCGGATGACGACTGGCATGCGGGTCTCGACCTGGTTCTTCTCAACGTGGTGCGCATGGCCCGGTTGGTGACCCCGTACATGCAGGCCCGGGGTGGCGGGGCCATCGTCAATATCTCGACCTTCGCCGCTTACGAGCCCGATCCGGCCTTTCCCGTCTCCGCCAGCCTTCGCGCCGCCCTGGGGACCTTTGCCAAGCTCTATGCAGACGCGTACGCCTCCGAGGGCATCCGCATGAACAACGTATTGCCCGGATACGTTGACAGCCATCCGGTGTCCGAAGAAACCCTGTCGCGAGTCCCGATGGGTCGTGCGGGGTCCGTCGAGGAAATCGCCAAGGCGGTGTCTTTCCTGCTGTCCGCCGATGCCGGGTACGTGACCGGGCAGAACCTTCGGGTCGACGGGGGCATCACCCGTTCGGTCTAGGGCAGCGGCTGCTCACGGCCGGGGCTCCCTTTGCTCTTCGGCCTTTCAGTCCTGGGCGATGCAGCGTCGGCCCGGCGTTGGGCACGAGGGCGCTGATTTCCGTCCGGTGGGCCCGGGAACTGGTCGGCTCGGGTGGCCGTGCTTGTTCGATGAGTCGTCCGGCGGTGCTGGGGAACCGTCCCCGCATTCTGTAGCCGGCCTCATCGAGGCGGATGGCCGGGAACCGTTCCTATGACGACGTAGAGCAACGCAGCCTATTGTCGGTCAAATCGGTATCCGGAGCTCCAAGCACCAAGCACCAAGCGTTGCCTGTCGGCGCCTCGGGTACGAACCCCCGTCGAACCGGCTACCGGCTGCTGAAACCGACGATGGCAGCCAGCACGATCCCGCCGAGGACTGCATAGACGACCGAGTACCCGGCCACTTCGACGATCGGCGGAAACTCTGCCGCGCGAGTCAGAACGGCGGCCACCAGACCGCCAATTGTGCCCATCAAGATCGAACCGAGCACCGAAGCCCTGCGACCGGTCAACACCCCCCCCAGCAGGCCGCCCAGCGCGGCGGCCGCAACAATGATGAGCATGTTGGGAGTGAACTCGAAATCCATGTGGGCAGGCTACAGCAGCGACTCGAGATCGACCGAGCACGAGGGGTGCCGCAGCTTGGAGATGGCTCGCCCTTCGATCTGCCGTACACGCTCGCGGGTCAGGTTGAAGATCTTTCCCACATCGGAAAGGGTCCGGGGCTCACCGCCGTCCAGCCCGAAACGCATCATCAGCACCTGTTGCTCGCTCTCTTCCAAGATACCGAGGGCGTCGATCAGGTGAAGGCGGCGCATCACCGCCGCCGTATGTCCGAACGGGTCGGGAGCAGTCTCATCCTCGACGAAATCCTGGAGTTCGGCGTCTCCTTCTTCGCCCACGGGGCGGTCGAGCGACACTGTGTCGGACGGAGCCGACAGGGCTGCCTGCACGCGCTCGATGTCGAGTCCGCTGGCCTCGGCGATCTCGGCATGGGTCGGTTGCCGGTGAAGCCCCTCGGCCAGGGCTTGTTCCGTGTCTTGCACCGTTCTGACCACATCGACCATATGGACCGGAAGCCGGATGGTGCGGGCCTGATTGCCGAGGCCACGGGTAATGGCCTGGCGGATCCACCATGTCGCGTACGTTGAGAACTTGAAGCCCTTCCGCCAATCGAATTTCTCAACCGCTCGAATCAAACCCAGATTGCCTTCCTGGATCAGATCGAGGAGGTCGAGCCCCCGCCCCGCATACCGCTTGGCGATAGAGATGACCAGGCGCAGGTTGCACCTGATGAACATCATCTTGGCTTCTTCGCCTTCGTAGACGAGACGGTAGAGCTTGGCCCGATCGACGGTCGTCAGTTCCTCACCTGAATCGAGCTTGTGCTGGGCTTTGCGGCCGGCCTCCATGGCCCGCGCCAACCGCACCTCGTCTTCGGCATCGAGCAGGGTATGGGCCGATACCTCTTCGAGGTAGATGCCCACCGTGTCGTACATTGGAACGGAATCACGGCCGCGCTTGGGCAAGCTGTCGCATCTCCTGTTATTGCCAGCTATCGAAAGGTATCACGCCGCGCCGACGCTGACAACGGCGAATAGTCCTTCCGGTGAGTGCCGGGAGTCACTATCGACCTTCGAACAGCGCGACGAAATGGGTACCCTTTCGTGTTATGCACAGCCGCGGACTGCCGCGCTTGCCGACTATCCGTGCCAGAGTCGCCCTGCTCCTGGCCGGCGCCCTCGGATTGAGCGCTTGTCTCAACACGTCGATGGTGGTGGTGGGAGAGACGCCGGCTCCTCCGGCTCCACCGCCTCCCGACCTATTCGTGGTGGTCGTCGACGACGCCGGCGACGCTGTGGCCGGGGCCCAGGTCGATCTCCAAGGATCCGTTGCGGAGACCGACGTAGCCGGCAGGGTGTCCACACAATGGCAAGACAAGCTGCTGGTGGTGACCGCGACTGCTCCGGGCTACCACGACGCCACGGCCACCATCGAAGAGTTCACCGACGACCCAGTGCAGATAGCGCTGCGGCCCGTGGTTCTCAACGGGCGAGTGGCCGACACAGAGGGGGACGGCGTCGCCGGTGCCACGGTGCAGCTGGGTGACGCGCAAGCAATCAGCGATGCGAACGGTTCGTTCCGTCTCGAACGGGCCGTGGCCGGAGAGGGCATCGTGACCCGCCCGGCCTGGATGCCGGCCCCGGTGACCTGGGACGGTAGTACCGGCCGTCTCGATATCACGCTCGAGCCGAGGACGGTCAAAGGACTGCACATTGCCGGATGGACCCCGCAGAACCGGGACAACTGGAACGAGCTTCTGGAGTTGGCCGAAACCACCGAGATCAACTCGCTGGTGCTGGACCTCAAGGACGAGTCTGGACGCGTGTACTACCCCTCCGGCGTCCCGCTCGCCAATGAGGTGGGCGCAACTCGAGAGTTCTACCAGTTGGACGAGGTGCTCCAACAACTCAAGCAGCGCGATCTCTACGTGATCGGTCGCATCGTGACCTTCCAGGACCCCGAGGCGGCTCGGGCACGCACCGACCTGGCCATCCTCAACTCCGATGGAACCCCGTTCAACAAGAACGACCAGTACTTCCTGGACCCGACCGATCCGAATGCCGGGCAATACGCAATCGACCTCGCGGTCGAGGCATGCGCGGCGGGAGTTCATGAAATCCAGTTCGACTACGTCAGGTTTCCCGACGGGTATGGGAGTACGGTCCAGTTCGACGGAGGGGCCGTCTATCTGGGGGCGTACGACGACCCGGAAGCAGGGAACGCCCGGGTGGCGGTGATCGCCGCATTCCTGGAGGAAGCTCGTGACAAGCTCCATGGGATGGGCTGCGCAGTATCGGCAGATGTGTTCGCGATCACCCTCTCCTATCCGGATGATCAGGGTATCGGGCAGCGACCCGAGGAGCTGTCCGGAGTGGTCGACGCAATCAGCCCCATGATCTATCCGGACCACTACGCGGACGGGGCGTTTGGGTATGGGAAGCCCTTCGACTATCCGGGTGAGGTCGTCGACTCGGCCCTCGCCGCCGGGATGCCCCGTCTGCAGCCGACGGCCATCATGCGGCCGTGGTTGGCCGACTACTACTACGGTCCCTCGGAAGTGCGGGCAGAAATCGAGGCGGCTGAGCAGTACGGCGTCGGCTGGATGCTGTGGAACGTCAACAGCAATCACACCTCCGGTGCGCTCAAACCTGCGGATGCTACCGCCGACTGACTCTGGCCCGACCCCGCCCAGCCAGTAGCGCCGGTCTCCACCGCCCCCGTCATCGCGGCAAGCACGGGCGCGGCTCGTGCGGCCCGATCCCGGGTGCCGGATCGAACCTTGTACCCTCTGGGCGGTGACGATGGCTCGCCTAGAACTCGACCTCGTAGGTTGCAGGCGCTGCCCGCGGCTGGTCGGGTGGCGGGAGCAGGTGGGCCGGCAGAAGCGCGCTGCTTTCCGCGACTGGGAATACTGGGCGAAACCGGTCCCCGGTTTTGGAGATCCTCGCGGCAGAGTTCTCGTGGTAGGGCTCGCTCCGGCGGCCCACGGAGCCAACCGCACCGGCCGGATGTTCACCGGCGACCGGTCGGGAGATTGGCTGTACCGGGCCCTCTATCGGGCCGGGTTCGCGAATCAGCCGGAGGCCTCCTCCCAGGACGACGGGTTGGTGCTGGCCGACCTGTTCGTCAGCGCCATCGTTCGTTGCGCTCCGCCCGACAACAAGCCTCTGCCCGCAGAGAGGGAGGCATGCCGCTCGTGGCTGGAGGCCGAGCTCGATCTCCTCCCTCGCGTCGGGGTGGTGGTGGCCCTGGGCGGTATGGCGTTCTCCCAGGTGCTGCGAATCCTGCACGGTCGGGGCGTAACTGTGCCCACTCCACGGCCCCGGTTCGTACACGGTCTCGAGGTCGACCTTCGGCCTTCCGGGCCGGTCCTGATCGCCTCGTATCATCCGAGCCAGCAAAACACGTTTACCGGACGGTTGACCGAGGAGATGCTCGACGCGGTGTTTGCTCGGGCCGGGGGAGTAGTCGGCAACAGAAGTCGATAGCTCGAAGTTGAGGGTCTCAGAGCGGAGAACCTAGTTCGCCTCGGGCCTTCCCCCTTTTGCGGTTCTCCTATCTACTCAGTGCTAATACCATGACGCCACATCGCCGCGCAGGAGTCATTCGTGCAATCCCGCCCATCTCTACCGCTCCGATCGGAGACTTCCGATCGTCTGAGTGCTGAGGTCCCCGACCTGATGGCGACTTCGCGCCGCCGGGGCTTGGATCTCTTTGAGAAACTGGATATGCCGTCGTCCGCAGAAGAGGTTTGGCGGTACGTTGATCTTCCGTTTCAGCTCGGAGATCTCGAGCTTGCTCCCTCTCCGGATGGAGGTCTGGACGACGCCGACGATGTTGCCGAGGCGCTGGGGGCTACCGCCGGACATGCCACGATTGTGGATGGAACGGTGACCGACCTGCAGATCCAGTCCAGCGGCGCAGACTTCGTGTCGCTGCGGGAGGCCGCGGCCGGCTACGACGGGCCCGGGATGGACCTGCTCGGGACGGGGGTGGCTCCCGACCTAGATGTGTTCTCCGCGGCCCACCATGCCTTTTCCCACGACGGGGTGTTCCTGCGGGTTCCCGCCAATTGCAGTCTCGAGCGCCCTTTCTACGTCGACGTGCAGGCCACTGCCGAGGGGACGGTGTCGTTTCCCCACGTCACACTGCTGATCGAAGCCAACGCCGAAGCGAGCGTGGTGGTGGGCTTCCGCTCTCCGGCCGGTCGGTTCCTGGTTGTGAATCCGCAGATCGAGGCCTTCGTCGGCGACGGGGCACGACTGAGGTTGAGCACGGTGCAGCGTTTCGGATACCAAACGCAATCCATCACCCACGAGAGGGTTCTCATCGGACGCGATGCCAACGCCCGGTTGGGTGAGGTCGGCCTCGGTGGACGCCTGGGGCGGATGCATATCGTCCTCGATGTGGCCGGGCGCGGCGCTTCCACCGATCTGGTGGGGCTCTTCTTCGGCGAGCAGGAACAGACCCTCGACTACCGGCTTTTCATGAACCACCTGGGGTCGAACTCCTCCTCGGACGTGTTCCTGAAGGGTGCGGTGGAGGACGAAGCGCGATCCGTCTTCACCGGGTTGGTGAAGATCGAGAAGGACCTCTCCAAGGTCAGCGCCTTTGAGACCAATCGCAACCTAGTTCTGTCTGAAGGTGCCTCGGCCCACTCGGTGCCCAACCTGGAAATCCTCAGCGACGATGTGATCTGCGGGCACGGTTCGACCGTGGGGCCCCTCGAGGAGGAGCCGCTCTACTACCTGATGAGCCGGGGGCTCTCAGAGGCGAGAGCCGCCCGGCTGCTGGTGCATGGGTTCTTCGAGGAGGTCATCAGCCGTCTTCCCCACCCAGACCTGGCCGGAACGGTCCGGGAAGCCGTCAACCGCAAATTCGTCGAGGCCCAGCGGGAAGGCAGGGTGTGATGGCAGGTTGGACCAAGATCGCCAGTGTTGCGTCTCTACCGGAGGGCAGGGGTATTCGGATCGAGGCCGGCTCCCACCGGATCGCCGTATTTCGGGTCGAAGATGCAGTGCACGCCGTTGCGGATCGATGCAGCCATGCCGAGGCTTCGCTGGCGGAAGGTGACTTGTTCGACGAGGAGATCGAGTGCCCCCGCCATGGCGCAGCGTTCGATCTTCGGACCGGACGGCCGCTGTCGCTGCCCGCCACCCAGCCCGTGCCCGTATACCAGACGAAGACGGAAGGCGGCGAGTTGTACGTGCTCCTCGACGACCGGGAGGAATCGTGACCAATACCGCTCTCTCGATTCGAGACGTCCGGGCGGCGGTGGGGAGTACGGACATCCTCAAGGGTGTCGACCTCGAAGTCCCGTTTGGCGAGTTCCACGCCATCATGGGCCCAAACGGCTCGGGTAAATCTACCCTCTGCCATGTCCTGACCGGGAAAAGGGACTACCAAGTGGAAGGCTCCGCCGAATTGGGCGGTGTCGAATTGCTCGACAAGCCGGTGAGCGACCGCGCCCGGCTCGGACTCATGCAGGCATTCCAGTACCCGGTTGAGGTGGCAGGAGTCGGTCTGCAGGAATTCCTCGAAGAGATCGCCGACGAGCAGGCCATCCCGGAGAATGAACTCGAAGCCCGCCTGGAAGCTGCCGCTGCGGAATTCGACATGCAACCGTTCCTCGATCGGGCCGTCAACGTTGACCTGTCGGGGGGCGAGAAGAAGCGTTCGGAGATCTTCCAGATGGCGGTCCTGGCGCCGAAGGTGGCCGTGTTGGATGAGATCGATTCGGGCCTCGATATCGATGCGGTGCGGGAAGTTGCCGAAGCGGTGGAGGCCATGCGCAGTCCGGAAATGGCAGTGGTGATGATCACCCACTACAGCCGGATTCTCCGGTATCTAACGCCGGATCGGATCCATGTGATGATGGACGGAAGGATCGTGGAGTCGGGAGGGCCAGAACTCGCCGACGAACTCGAAGACGGCGGCTACGAAGCCCTCCGGCAACGCCTGGGAATCGAGCCGTCTGCTGGGGCTCCCCGCGAGAAGGCCGCTTCGGAATACTTCACCGACACTCCGTTCGATATCTGATTACCCCGTGGGTCTCGTCCCGTCCCGGGCGCTGGGTGTCTCAACCGGCACGGTCAGCTCAAAGGTTGTGCCGCCGTTTCCGGTGTAGACCAGATCTCCCCCCATGAGACGCGCCAAGGTGCGCGACACGGCCAATCCGAGCCCTACCGATCCGGGTTGGGTTCCGGGCTTGTGGGCCGACAAGTAGGGCTCGAAGATGGTTTCGGCACGGTCGAGAGGAATCCCGGGCCCGTCGTCGCACACCTCGACCCGCACCCGGGGGCCCTCCCGAAAGGCGCGGATCGAGACTTCTTCACCGCCGTAGCGGGCTGCATTGGACAGCAGGTTGCGAACGATTTGTCGCAGTCGGAGGGGATCGCTCCATACGTAATCCGACCCCGGACTGAGCTCGACGGTCGGCATGGCCGACCCCCCGGTCGCCCGCTGGCCGGCAATCACGGCATCGAGTTCGGCTCTAAGGTCGACGCGGCGGGGCTGGAGCGTGAGCGTTCCGATGTCTGCCCGGGCTGCCACCAGGAGGTCTTCGATGATGTCGGATAGCTCGGAACTCTGGGAGGCGATGAGGTCGACGATCTCTTGAGCATCGCCGCCGGCGTAGATCGACCAGTTGTCGTGAAGCTCATGAGAGAGTCCCACCACCGCGGTCAGCGGCGTTCGCAGCTCGTGACTGACCGAGGCGACGAACTGGTCCTTCGACCTGATCACCTCTTCGAGTCGGTCCTTCAGGGCCGTGAGCTGGGCGAGTGAGTCCTCCAGGCGGCCGTTCTCCAGCGACA
Organism: Acidimicrobiia bacterium UBA4744; assembly: GCA_002403855.1. Lineage (GTDB taxonomy): Bacteria > Actinomycetota > Acidimicrobiia > Spongiisociales > UBA4744 > UBA4744. The sequence continues at coordinate 33,209 of DHIO01000013.1, read as the reverse complement.
CGCTGATTTGGCTGGCCAGCGTGTCGAGCAACGGTACGTCGTCCGCGGCAAACGAACTGATGTCGCCGATCCGGTTGAAGACGACGATCACGCCGACGACTCCCGCTGCTCCGGTCAGGGGAGCGACGATCGCTTCTTCGATACGGCCGCGATCCGAAGGCGGGAGGTTGAGGGCGGACGCATCCTGTTCGTCGAGGAGGGTGGCCCGGCCGACTTCGGCCAGCCTATCCCATGCCCCCGGCCCGAGGTCGGCGGCTTGCATCACTACCAAACGGTCTCTTGGCCCGACCGCCGTCCAGTAGATCTCCGAAGGGGTCCGGTCGGAGAAGAGAAGAATCTCGGCATATTCCGCATCGAGCATCTGGGCGGCGTCTCGGCAGGCAGCCACCAGGGCAGCCTCGATTTGTGGCGACCCGTGCAGAGTTCGGGTCGCTTCATAGAGCGATTCCAGCTTGGCTCGCTCGTGTCTTTGCGACACATACGCCCGATACGCGAGGAAGAGAATCAACGGAGGCATGAGCGCCAGCCAGGCTGCGTCCGGAGCGGCAGACAAGACGACCACACCGCTCACCGCCAAGCTGGCGTTCATCGCTCCGGCGAGGGAACTGAGGGCCAGGACTTGTAGCAGGTCAGCGCGCGGTACTCGTCCACCGGTGAGACGGATGGCCAGGTTGATGAGCAGGTCGGCGGTGACTGTGGCGGCCAGGCTGGCTGCGACCGCCCCGATCCACCCGGCCGCTCCCAGAGGATCTCCCAGGGAGACAATGCTGCGAAAGACGGTGATGGCCAGGGCGCTTTGCAGGGCGAACTGGGCGATGTTGAACGTCAACTTGATGGGCGGAAGGCGCCGGTGGAAGGCGTAGACGGCCGAAACTCCTACCAACTGTCCGATCACGAGATGAAGAGGCGCCGCGAAGAACAGTCCCAGTACGAGGGGGAGTTCGCTCATCGAGAAGGAGTGCGCGTCTTTCCGAAACCGGAGGTGGACCACTGCCAGCTCGGCCACATGGAAGCCGATGGCCAAACCCCACCACGGGAGCCGCGGGGCGTCCAGCAATGCGGGCAGATCGAGTTTGGAATACCAGATGGCGGCGGCAGCGGCGGCGATGATCGATGTGAGCGCCCACACCTTGGTGGTGCCGCGAACCACTGGGCCGTCGGGCCGGCGCTCCATGTCCGTCAAGTGCTTCCTCTTTGCCTCGGGCGTTTCGTGCCGCCCTTGTCTTGCTTGTATCGGCAGCGCCACCGCCGGGCTTGATCACCTGGAAGTGACTTAGGTCCCTGTGTTGCACGGCGGAGAGGCGCTTACGCTAGGAAGAGCTACCAGGAGAGGAGCCAGCCATGGAGTATCGCATTGAGCGTGACTCGATGGGCGAGGTGAAGGTACCGGTCGACGCCTACTACGGCGCGTCGACGCAAAGGGCAGTCGACAACTTTCCGGTCTCCGGCCTGAAGGTCGACCGGCGGATCATCTGGGCTTTCGGACTGCTCAAGGGCTCTGCCGCCGAAGCTTCCGGAGCCGGCGGCTATGTAGACGCGGACAAAGCGAACGCCATCCGGCAGGCGGCCGATGAGGTCATGTCGGGTGCTCTCGACCACCAGTTCCCGGTCGACGTGTTCCAGACCGGATCGGGCACCTCGAGCAATACCAACAGCAACGAGGTCATTGCCCATCGAGCGACTCAGCTATTGGGAGGTGAGCCGGGCTCGAAACTGGTGCATCCCAACGATCATGTCAATTTCGGCCAGTCGTCCAACGACACGTTCCCCACGGCCATGCACGTAGCGGCGGTGGACGCCCTCCGCGAGGATCTGCTCCCGGGGCTCTCTCAGCTTGGCGCGTCCTTGGAGGCCAAGTCCGAGGAGTTCGCCGAGGTCGTCAAGTCGGGACGGACCCATCTCATGGATGCCGTGCCGGTAACTCTCGGTCAAGAGTTCTCGGGCTATGCAGCCCAGGTTCGCAAGGGAGCTGAGCGGATCGAGAAGGTCGTCTCGGAACTGGAGGAACTACCACTCGGCGGCACCGCCACGGGGACCGGCATCAACTGCCCGCCGGGGTTTGCGGCGAAGGTCATCTCGGTCATGGCCGAGCGTACCGGCTACGCGTTTCGCGAAGCCGCCAACCACTTCGAAGCGCAGGCGGCGAAGGACGCCGTCGTCAACGCCTCGGGGGCGTTGAAGACCGTGGCGACCGCCTTGTTCAAGATCGCCAATGACCTCCGCTGGCTGTCGTCGGGTCCGGTGACGGCCATCGCCGAGATCAAGCTACCGGCCCTGCAGCCGGGCAGCTCGATCATGCCGGCCAAGGTCAATCCGGTCATGCCGGAAATGGCCATGCAGGTCGCCGCTCAGGTGATGGGCAATGACACCGCCGTCGCCTGGGGCGGCGCCAACGGTAACTTCGAGCTCAACGTCATGATGCCCATGATGGCCCGCAACCTCGGAGAGTCGATCTCCCTGCTCGCGGCGGCTTGCCGGTTGATGGCGGAGAAGTGTGTCGACGGCATCGAGGCAGATGCGGACCGCGCCCGTCACCTCCTCGAGAAGAACGTGATCGTGGTCACCGCTCTCAATCCCCACATCGGCTACGACAACGGTTCCCTGGTGGCCAAAGAGGCTTTTGCCACCGGCCGAACGGTCCGTGAGGTGGTGCTGGAAAGGGGATTGATGAGCGAAGAGGAAATCGACCAGGCTCTCGACCTCAAGCGGATGACCGAAGGGGGAGTGTTGTAGGCTGTAGCGGGCCTCGGGTACAGATCGCTCCTAGTCGTCTTGGTCGCGCAGTGCCTCTTCCAGGGTGGTCCAGGCCAGGTTGGCGCACTTGATCCGGACCGGGAATTTGCGGACACCTTGCAGCGCCTCGAGGTCTCCCAGCACCGCGCCGGGCCGGTCGGGGTCGAGCCCCGCCTGGATGGGGGCGGTCTCGATGTCCATCATCGATTTGAAGGTGGCGATGAGTTCCCGGATCTCGTCCGTGCTCTTGCCCTTGATCGCCTGGCTCATCATCGACGCCGACGACTGGCTGATCGAGCACCCCTGTCCCTGAATTGCCACGTCGGTGACCCGGTCCTCCTCGAGGCGAAGGTCCAGCGTCAGCTCGTCTCCGCACAAAGGGTTGGTGCCCTCGGCATGGGCGTCGGGGTGGTCGAGGGATCCGCGATTGCGAGGGTTTCGGTAGTGGTCGAGGATCACTTCGCGGTAGAGCTCTTCAATCGACACGGAAGACCTCTTGTACTCGGCGCAACCCGTCTACGAGGGCGTCGACGTCCTCCCTTGTTGTGTACACCTGGAACGAAGCCCGCGCCGTTGCCGGCACGCCCAGTGTCCGGGTGAGGGGCTTGGCGCAGTGGTGGCCGGCTCGGATGGCAATGCCGTCCTGATCGAGGATCGTTGCCACATCGTGAGGATGAACATCGGCTAGGGCGAAGCTGATGACCCCGCCCCGGTGGTCGACTTCGGCCGGCCCGAATACTCGTACCGCCGGCAACTCGGCCAGTCGGCTCAGTGCATAGGCGGTCAGTTCCATCTCATGACGGCGCACGGATTCCATGCCGATCTTGTCGAGATAGTCGACTGCCGCTCCCAGGCCGATCGCCTCGATGATGGGAGGGGTTCCGGCCTCGAACTTGTGAGGTACCGGCGCCCACGTCGATCCGTCGAGCCGGACATCGCTGATCATCTCACCTCCGCCTTCGAAGGGCTCCATCTCCTCGAGCACTTCGGGGCGGCCCCACAGCGCCCCGATTCCCGTCGGTCCCAGCATTTTGTGGCCGGAGAACGCTACGAAATCCGCTCCGAGTTGCTGCACGTCTACCGGAGCATGGGTGACCAACTGGGCGGCATCGACTACGACGAGCGAACCGCACTGCCGGGCCAGGCCGGCGATTTCCGCCACCGGAGGCATCGTCCCGGTCACGTTCGACATGCCGGTGAACGAGACCACCTTGACGCGCTCGTCGAGGAGCTCGGAAAGCCGTTTCAGGTCGAGCCGGTAGTCGTCGGTCATCGGAACGTAGACGAGTTCGGCACCGGTCCGGCGAGCGACCAACTGCCAGGGGACCACGTTGGCGTGGTGCTCCATCATGGTCAGCACGATCCTGTCACCGGCTCTGAGATGATCCATGCCCCACCCGAAGGCCACGGTGTTGAGAGCCGTGGTCGCCCCTCTGGTGAAAGCGATTTCCGCCCGTGCCGCGTTGATGAAACGAGCCACCTTGCCGCGCGCTTGCTCGTACGCAGCCGTGGACTCCTCGGAAAGCAGGTAGGCCCCGCGGTGGACGTTGGCGTAGTAGGTCCGGTAGGCAGCGTCCATCACGTCCAGTACCTGCTTCGGCTTCTGACTCGAGGCGGCCGAATCGAGGAACACCAGGGGCTTGCCGTGTACCCGACGTTGGAGTACCGGAAAATCCAGCCGCAGATGGGAGAGGTCGTTCATTCCGCCCGAACTTTCACACCGGGGCGCCGGCCCGGAAAGCCTCGTAGCCGTCCTCCTCCAACCGAACTGCCAGCTCGGGACCTCCCGACATGAGGACCCGGCCGTTCAAGAAGATGTGGACGACGTCCGGTGTGATGTAGTCGAGGAGGCGCTGATAGTGGGTGATGATCAGGAACCCGCGTTCCGGTCCGGTCAGCTTGTTGACCCCCTCGGCAACGATCCGCAAGGCGTCTATGTCCAATCCCGAATCGGTCTCGTCCATGATGGCCAATTCGGGTTCGAGCACCGCCATCTGGAGTACCTCGTTGCGCTTTCGCTCACCCCCGGAGAAACCCTCGTTGAGATACCGATCGGCGAAGCTCGATTCCATCCCGAGCTCCCTCATGGCGTCCATGACTTTCAGGCGAAGCTCCAGCACGGTGTAGTCGATACCGGTGCGGTTGGACAGTGCCGTGCGGAGGAAATTGACCACCGACACTCCGGGAATCTCCTCCGGATACTGGAACGCCAGAAACATCCCCAGACCGGCCCGATCATTGGGAGGCGCCTCGGTCACGTCCTCGCCCTCGTAGAGAATCCTTCCGGCGGTCACCTGGTAACTGGGGCTTCCCATGAGCACGTTGGCAAGAGTCGACTTGCCCGATCCGTTTGGGCCCATCAAGGCGGCAACCTCGCCTCGTTCGACGGTGAGGTTGACCCCGCGCAGGATTTCCGCATCGCCGGCCCGGGCATGGAGGTCTTCGATCTGGAGGAGTGGCTGGGTGGACATGGTCACAGCCTAAATACACCACGGGGGTAGTGGAATTCCGGGGTTGTTCGTCAGGCCGAGGATCCGTCGAGCCGTTCCGCGGCCAACTGCATCACGAGGTCCATCTCGACGGCAGTGCGGGCGGTCCCGTTTCCGTCTGAGAAACCCATCAACATCGAAATGCTGGCGGCCGTGTCCTGAGTGAATCTGGCCACCAAGCCGGCTTGCTGATTGAACCACACGGTTCCGGTCGCCCTCGAAGGGTCAACCGTTATGGAGAACGTCACCTCGGGAATCTCCGCCGCGGCGTCCGCGGTCCCCGCACCTGATTCATCGAAGGCCGCAAGGAGCGCCCGGAACATCTCACCCAGATCGACCACGACCTCAGATGTCTCTGTGGTGAAATCGATTACCACGACCTGCCGTCCGTCCAGGACTTCGATACCGACGACCTCATAGGTCGAATCGATCGACATGGTGGCGCCGAACCCTTCGATCTCCTCCGCTTGGGACGAAGACCAGGTATCTCCCATTCCCAGGGGTTGATCCGGGAAGGCGGGACCGAAATGGCTGCCGAGTCCTCCAGAGGTGAAATCACCCAACCGGCTGAACGGATCACCCAGGAACGGGAACTCCTCGGGGACCCCCTCGCCGTCGACCGACACGAGCCGGCCCTGGTCGTCGATGACGATGGTGATGTCGGGGACCTCGACGAGATCGGGGACCATGCCCTCCTCCGTGATCCCCTCCTCCAGAGGCACACCATCCACCACGCCGTCGATCTGGAGTTCATCGAACAGGCCGGAGATAGATATCTGATGCGTTCCCGGTTGAGGTCCGGCTGCGACGTCGTACGAGACCGTTCCGGCAACGAAGGTGGCGACGTTGATGTTCTGCGGGGCTTCCTCGCCGAGCAGGACCTCCTCGCCCTCGGCTTCGATGGTCATGTCGAGGATCTGGTCGAGCGTGAAGGCATAGTCATGGTGGTCGCCGGGCTCATAGGAGTAGGCAAAGGCGACCGGCGCGGCTTCCGGTNNAGGCTATTGCGATTATCGACCGATGGCCGGATCTCTTGAATGCCCGGCGACCCACTACGACTGCAGCACCTCGAAGGTCTGCTCGAGCCCCGTCAGGTCGGCCAGATCGAGGTGTTGGACGTAGAACTTCGTGATGCCGATCTGATCGAGCTCCGCCAGCGTCTCCGCGACCCGGGTGGGAGGGCCCAGCGGGATTCTGTGGGCGGCCCACCGCCGTTCGAGTTCCTCCGGCGGATCGCCGCGGGCACCGGCCGCAGCCTTCAGCTTCCGGCGGTAGTCCGCATCGTCGACGCCGACCAAGACCGGACCCATCACACTCATCGTGATGGCATCAGGGTCCCGGCCGGCCCGGCGTGCTGCCCGTCGGACCGCCTCGATCTTGGCGGCGATCTCCCCCGGGTCGGCGACGAAGTGGTTGTACTCGTCGGCGAACGTCCCGGCCAGGCGGGGTGTCCGGGTCGGTCCTTGCCCGCCGACCACAAGAGGGATACTGGTGACCGGACCGGGCCGGACGTCCGCCTCCAGCTCGTAGTAGCGGCCCGAGAAGGATTGGGATCCGTCGGCGAAAGCCGCCCTCACGTAGAGGAGGGCTTCCTCCAGCCGCTCAAACCTCTCCGTCCAGGCAGGAAACGGCAACCCAAACGCATCGTGCTCCACGTCCATCCAACCAGTGCCGAGACCAAGATCGAGGCGCCCCCCGGACATCTGGTCGATCGTGGCACCCATCTTGGCCAGCACCGCCGGGTGCCGAAACGTGATCGGCGATACGAGCACACACAGGCGGATGCGCTCCGTTTCCCGGGCCAGCCCGGCCAGTACTGCGAAGGCGTCCGTAGCTTCCGGAGGCGGCTCACGGCTCGCGTAGTAGTGGTCGGAACGAGCAAAGGCCACCAGACCCGCCCGCTCGGCAAGGCGAGCTGCCGCGAGTTGCTCTGCGTAGGTTCCTCCCAGCTGGGGCTCCGTCATCAGGGCAAAATCCACTCCGGCTCCTTTTCGACGAGGATACTCCTCGTCGAGTTGCCGCCACCGGGGCCGGGGCGCCGGAACCCGGGTCCCGGAGTTCCCGACATCGGGCGGTGCTGCGCGCCGGGCGCCGGTAGCATGACCGGCATGTCGCCCCAGACCGCGGTCGTCGTCGGTGCCCTGCTGCTGGCCGTCTTCCTGATTGTCATCGCCGCCATGGTCTGGCAGGAGGCCAAGCGCAGATCGGACAGCGATCGGCTCGTCTACTCGGTGAATGATGCCGTCGAGTTTGTTGTCGCCGACCTGGACGACGACGTTCGGATACGTCTGGGGAAGGCCGGTGTGCGGAGGATTCTGGAGTGGGAGGTCTACTACCTCCAGGGTCTGGCCGAGGGCAAGCGCGCCAAAGACGTGACGGTGATCGCGGGTGGTCACGACCCGGCGGTCCAGTACATCGCCGATCAGATCAGCAGTCGCCACGGGGTGGACTACGCCGAAGGCGACATTCGTCGGGTGCTGGCCGGGGAGGCGGGGTATCTCGCTACGATCGGTGCGGTGGGGGAACCTGTGGAGGAAACATCATGATGACGGTTCGCTGTGGCCGATGCACTACCGAATTTCCCGTCCAAGGGGCCGGCCGGTTTCCCTGCCCCGCCTGTGGCGCCGTGAACGAGGTTCGACCCGCTCCGGCACCGGAACCATCGCTGGTGGTTCCCCCGCCCGGCCCCGAGCCGACGGCCCCCTCACCCCGGGCGACCTGCGACAACTGCTCGTTCAGCTTCATCGTCGGGGATATCGAAGTCGCCCGGTGCCCCAACTGCGGCGCGGAGGTCGTTGCCGGAGGGAAGTCTTGAGCGGCCGGAGAGAATGGGAACGAGACCACGAAAAACAGCCGAAGCGCCGTGAACGATTCGTGAGCATCTCCTTCGAGGAGATCCCCGCCCTAGTCGACAGCGAAGAGGTCGACCCTCGCATCGGATACCCGGGGGCCTATCCGTACACGCGGGGAATCCATTCGACCGGGTACCGCGGCAAGCTATGGACGATCCGTCAGTTCGCGGGTTTTGCCGGCGTCACCGACACGAACGCCAGGTTCAGGAAACTCCTGGCCGAAGGCCAGCACGGTCTTTCCGTTGCTTTCGATATGCCGACCCTCATGGGACACGACTCCGACGCGGCAGCGGCGCTCGGGGAGGTCGGCCATTGCGGAGTGGCCATCGACTCGGCCGACGACATGGAGGATCTCTTCGCAGCTATACCGCTCGGGGACGTTTCCGTATCGATGACCATCAACGGCCCGGCCGCGATCCTCTTTGCCTTCCTGCTCGTGGCCGCCGAAGAGCAAGGAGTGGATTGGAGGGACCTGCGCGGCACCCTGCAGAACGACATTCTGAAGGAGTACATCGCCCAGAAGGAATGGATCTTCCCGCCGGAACCCCATCTGCGGCTCATCGTCGATATGGTCGACTTCTGTCGGAGGGAGGTGCCGCAGTGGAACACCATCTCCATTTCCGGCTATCACATCCGGGAGGCCGGTGCCAACGCCACACAGGAGTTGGCGTTCACTCTCGCCGACGGTTTCGCCTACGTGGAGGCTTGCCTGCGGGCCGGGATGCGCACCGAGGATTTCGCCCCCCGGTTCTCGTTCTTCTTCGATGCCCATATCGACTTCTTCGAAGAGATCGCCAAGTTCCGGGCCGCGCGTCGGATCTGGGCCCGCTGGATGAGGGATCGATACGGTACCCGAGACGAGCGTTCTATGAAACTGCGGTTCCACACGCAGACGGCCGGGGTTTCTCTGACGGCTCAGCAACCGGACAACAACATCGTCCGGACAACGGTGGAGGCTTTGGCCGCCGTGTTGGGCGGTACCCAGAGCTTGCACACGAACGCCCGAGACGAGGTGTACGCGCTTCCCACCGAGGCAGCGGCCGAACTGGCACTGCGAACGCAGCAGGTCATCGCCGAGGAAACCGGGGTGGCGGACACCATCGACCCGCTGGGAGGCTCCTGGTTCGTCGAAGAGTTGACCGATCGGATGGAGCATCGCGTCGAAGACATCCTGCAGACGGTGGACCGGCTGGGCAAGGGCTCCATGCTGGAAGGAGTGCTGCGCGGCATCGAGCAGAGCTACTTCCAGTCGGCCATTTCGGATTCTGCTTACGAGTTCGAGAAGGCCGTCAACTCGGGCGACCGATCCGTGGTGGGAGTCAACAGGTTTGCCAAGGACGAAGAAGAACCTATCGAAATCCTCCGGATTGCCCGGGCCGTGGAGGAGGGGCAACGAGAACGAGTTCGGCAAGTGAGGCAGACCCGCGATCCGCAGGCCGTCGAGGAGGCGCTGGCAGCGCTGGAATCCGGCGCCCGTCGAGATGCCAATCTCATGCCGCTCCTCGTCGAAGCGGCTCGGAGAAGGGCCACCGAGGGGGAGATCGTCGAAAGATTGAAGACCGTGTTCGGGACCTACCGTGAACCGGCGAGTTTCTGAGTCTCGCGAGCTTGCCGGCCGGCTCCTGCTGGCGCTGTTCCTGGCGCTGGCACCCAGCACCATCCCGGAGTGGCGGATGTCGATCTCCCCGCCACCGGCTCTGGTGCTTCCGGTGGGGGATCCGGTGCCTTCCATCTTCCGTGGGAGAAGCTCATGACGGACGACGCCGTGGTAGACGCGGCGGGAGAGAACGCCAGTGACGAGTTCGTCGAACTTCTCAACGCCCGTGACCTGGACGCAATCGCGGATCTGGTCACGGCGGACGTGACCTCGGATCTCTTCGACGGGGTCGGGGTAGACAGCGCCGTGCAAGGATTGGCCGGACTCCTGCGCCGCTACCCGCAGCTCCTGGCAACCCGCGGCGAAGACGGGAACCAACCGGTGGTGGCCCTNNTTGAACGGATCACCTACGTCGACACGCCCGGGCCGGACTTGCTCGTGGAGGAGCCCGATCCGGACGAGCTGGCCGAATGGCAGGATTGGCGGGAGTGGGATACCGGGGAAGAAGCGGCCGGTAGGCAGGGAGGTGAATAATGGGCAGGTTGCGGAGATTCGGCGAGTTTCGATACGTGGGAGTACGCGACACGATGATCGTGTACGACTGCGACGATGAGGGTCAATTCGCCGAGCTTTCTGCGCGAGTCGAGTCGGAAGACCTGGTGGCCGCGAACCTCCTGTCGAGCTTCGCTCCGGATGATCTGCCGGAAGCCCGAAATCGGGGATTCCGGGAGCGTTGAGCCATCCGGTCGCGGCGAACCCGAAGGAGTCTTTGGCCCGTTCTGACGGCTGCCTTCCTCGACCCAGGCGCACGCGGGTTCAAACGGCAAGACTCCGGACCAGTACCTTTTCGGTCGTCCTTCCGAGCGTACCGACCGTCGAGCCCCCGTGGCCGGTAGCCGGACACCGAGCGTCGGGCTGGACCCCGGCCGACGGGGGCTCTGGAGACCTTGCGTCTCACTCCCACTCTGGAGGTCGAAGCCATCCTTGACCAGGGCCGTAAGTCCCATGAACGCGACGACGAATCTGCCTCATGTGGCTGCCATCAAGAACCACACCGCGGAGGCCCCCAGAATCACGAGAGCGGCGACCAGGGAGACGATCAGGAGGTACCGGGTCTTCACCCGGCCAGCGTACCCGCCTCTCTCCGGCCGGGGAGCCCTTGCAGAGGGGACATCCTCTGTGCTCAACTAGTCTCGGGTCTCTCACACGGAGGACACCTTGTACGACGTCGTCATCATCGGCGGAGGCCCGGGCGGCTACGCGTCCGGCTTGTATGCACACAACTTCGGGCTTTCGGTGGCTCTCGTCGAGAAAGACCCGACCGTCGGTGGCACCTGCCTACTGCGCGGCTGCATACCCGCCAAGCACTGGCTGCACACCGCCGACGTGTTCACCACGGTGGGCGACGCGGAGTCGTACGGGGTTCAGGCGGGTGAGCCGGTTCTCGACTGGGGTAAGGCCCTGGCCAAGAAGAACGAGGTCGTGAACGGGTTGGTGCGAGGTCTGAGCGGCCTGCTCAAAGCCCGCCGGGTCGATGTGCTGGAAGGATTCGGCCGACTCGACGGACCCGGCCGGGTGGTCGTCCAACGAAGCGAGAGCTCGCAGGTCGTGGAGGGCCGTCACGTCATCGTGGCCACGGGTTCGGCCCCGCTCAGCATTCCCGGCTACCCCCTCGATGGCGTGCGGATCATCAGTTCCGACCATGCCCTCGACTGGCATCGGCAACCGTCCCGCGTGGCCATCATCGGGGCGGGAGCCATCGGCTGCGAATTCGCCAGCTTGCTGACCGATCTCGGTACGGACGTGTACCTGTTTGAGTTGATGGAGCAAATCGTGCCGGGAGCCGATCCCGACGCGGCCAAAGAACTACGGAAACAGCTCGCCCGCCGGGGCGTGTCCATCAGGACCGGCATCTCCGTCGGTGCCGCCGAGCGGGGAGAGACCTCGGTGGTCGTCCCATTCGGCGACGAATCCGTGGAGGTAGACGTGGTGCTGGTGGCGGTAGGGCGGGCCCCGCAGACGGAAGGAATCGGTCTCGAGACTACGAGCGCGGTCGTCGATCGCGGTTATGTCGAGGTCGACCCGGCCACGATGCAGACGGCCGAACCGGGCGTCTTCGCCGTCGGAGATGTGGTTGCCGGCACCCCGCAACTCGCCCATGCCGGCTTCGCAGAGGCAATTTCGGCCGTGACCTTCATTGCCACGGGGACGCCTGCTCCGGTCGACTATCGCGCCATTCCGCTGGTGGTCTATACCCATCCGGAGATGGCAGAGGTCGGATACACCGAGGGGCGAGCGCGGGAGATGGGCTTCGAGGTCGAGACGACCTCGCACGGCCTCACCGGGGTGGGGCGGGCCAAGATCATCGGGCAGAACCGGGGCATGGTCAAACTGGTCACTCAGAAGGACGGCCCGATACTGGGGGCATCGGTGGTTGGGCCCCAGGCCGGTGAGATCATCCATGAACTGATGTACGCCGTGGGCTGGGAGGCATTGCCCGACGAAGCTGCAGCCTTCATTCATGCCCACCCGACTCTCTCGGAGGCAGTGGGGGAGACCCTGCTCTCCGCGACCGGCCGAAGCCTGCATTGACAGATCAAGGAACATAAGGGAGAAAGCATGGCCACGACGGTCAGCATGCCGCAGCTGGGAGAAACGGTAACCGAGGGGACCATCCTCAGTTGGGCCAAGAAAGCCGGCGAGACCATTGCCGCCGATGAAATCCTGTTTGAGGTATCAACGGACAAGGTGGACACCGAGGTGCCCTCGCCGGTGAGCGGGACCATTCTCGAGATACTGGTGGAGGAAGGTGCAACGGTGGAAGTGGGGACCCCTCTGGTCGTCATCGGCGCAGAGGGAGAGGGAGGGGAGGCTCCCGCCGTTGAGGCAGCCGCCCCGGCGGCGGCCGAGCCCGCTCCGCAACCGGAGCCGACCCCGGAACCGGCTCTTCCGGTCGAACCCGCTGCCGTTCCGGCCCCCGCACCGGTGGAACCGGCGCCGGTGGCAAGAGAAAGTGCCGGCGAGGCTCCGCCGGAGGGCGACGAGATCTCGGAAGAGGCGAGGTTCCTATCGCCGGTGGTTCGCAAACTCGCCAAGGAGCACAACCTCGATTTGAGCAAGATCGAAGGCACCGGCCGCGGCGGAAGGATCACTCGCAAGGACGTGCTGGAGTTCATCGATGCCGGGGGAGCCGCCGCTCCGGCGCCTCCCGCCGCTCCGGCTCCGGTTGTCGCGCCTGCCCAGGTACCCGCCGCCCCCGCCGGCGTCTCACCTCCGGTCGCTCCCGAGGAGATGTCGTTCCCGCTACTCGAGGGTGACGACGTTCGCGATCTGGACCGACTGCGCGCCCGCATCGGGACCAAGATGATCCAGGCCAAGCAAACGGCCGCCCACGTATGGACCTCGGTCGAAGTCGACTACGAGCGGGTGGAGAGGGTCCGTCAGCAACACCGGGCCGGTTTCCGGGACCGAGAGGGTTTTTCCCTGACCTACATGCCGTTCATCGCTCGAGCCACGATCGACGCTTTGAAGGCCTTCCCGGTGGTCAACAGCTCATACGATCTTCCCCAGCAGAAAGCGGTGTTCCACTCGAAGACCAACCTGGGAGTGGCCATCGATCTCGATCAGGCAGGCCTCATCGTCGCGACCATTCGCGACGCCGATGGGCTGCGCATGATCGGCCTGGCGCGTCAGATCCGGGAACTGGCCGACAAAGCCCGGGCCGGGAAGCTCGACCCCGATGACGTCGTCGCCAGTACGTTCACCATCACCAACCCGGGGCCTTTCGGGTCGTTCATGTCCGCCCCGATCATCAACGTGCCCAATACGGGAATTCTGTCCACCGACACCGTGACCAAACGCCCGACGGTGATCACCAACGAAGACGGCCAGGACATGATTGCCATCCGGCACATCGGTTACCTCGGATTGACCTGGGACCATCGTGCTTTCGATGGATCGACGGCCGTGCTCTTCCTGCGCAAGATCAAGGAGAACCTCGAGACGTGGGACTGGGAACAGGAACTGAGTTGACCCGCGAGCTTCGAGCTGCAGGCGGCCGTATCGAAGAATCCACTCGCTTGCCGACTCGCGAAACGAGCATGGGGACATCGGAAATGCCTCTTCTTCGCACCCGCTGGTTCGGGCGGGTTCCCTATGCGGAAGCGTGGGACCTACAGCGTGCATTCTGGGAAGGTCGGGTGAGCGGTAGGACGCCCGATGACTACCTCTTGTTGCTCGAACACCCCCACACCTACACGGTGGGGAGGAACGGGAGCCGATCGAACATGCTGGCCTCCGACGAGCAGTTGACCGAGCTGGGCGCGGAACTCTTCTTCGTCGACCGGGGCGGCGACATCACCTATCACGGTCCCGGACAGCTGGTGGGGTATCCCATTCTGGCGCTGGCCGATTCGAAGCGCATCAGGCCGTATGTGAAGAGAATCGAACAAGTGTTGATCGAAACGCTGGCGGCCTTGGGAATCGAAGCCTGGGCGGAATTCGGATATCCCGGGGTGTGGACGGCCTCCGGCAAGGTGGCGGCCATCGGGGTGCGGGTAGCCCGCGGCGTGACCATGCACGGCTTCGCGTTGAACGTGAATACCGAACTTTCGTACTTCCACCACATCAACCCCTGCGGGATCACCGACCGGGCGGTGACCTCGATGGCCCACCTGCTCGATCGCCCGGTCACCATCGAGGAGGTCGTCGGGGAGCTGATACCTCGGTTCGCGAGCGCCTTTAGATACGCGCGCCGGGAAACCCAACTCGGTGCCTTCGTGCGGGGACAGGGACGCCCGCGCCGGTTCGAGGTCGACCGGCTGGTGGAGGAAGGCACCTTTGCAGCCGGGCCGGACGATCCCCCTTCGACCGAGCGGGGTTTGCTCCCCGGCGAACCGGAGCGTCCCCCATGGATGCGGGTCCGGGCCCAGATGGGTTCCGGGTACACCGACCTCAAGAAGCTGATGCGCGACATGGAACTCCACACGGTGTGTGAAGAAGCGGGCTGCCCGAACATCTACGAGTGCTTCGGTCAAGGTACCGCCACGCTGATGATTCTGGGAGATCGATGCACCCGAGCTTGCGGCTTCTGTGATGTCACGACCGGGAAACCGACCGAGGTCGACATCTTCGAACCATTCCGCGCCGCCTCCGCAACCGAACAGATGGGTTTGCGGCATGCGGTGGTCACCTCGGTGAATCGGGATGACCTCGAGGACGGAGGAGCCGGGATCTTCGCCGCCACGATCAGGGAGATACGCAATCGGGTCCCGTCGTGTGATGTCGAGGTGCTGATCCCGGATTTCAAGGGCGACCGGCAGGCACTCGAGACCGTCATGGTCGAGAAGCCGTCGGTGCTCAACCACAACACGGAGACGGTGCTTCGGCTGCAGCGCGACGTGCGCACGGCCGCCAGCTATGGACGCTCGCTGGCGTTGCTGGCGCGGGCCAAATGGATCAACCCGGCGGGGGCCGTCAAGTCGGGCTTGATCGTCGGGCTGGGAGAGACCAAAGAAGAGGTCCTGGGGGCGCTCGGCGACTTGCGTGCGGTTGGCGCCGACATCGTCACCATCGGCCAGTACCTGCGTCCCACCGCCCGCCACCGACCCGTACACCGCTATGTCCATCCGGCAGAATTCGACGAATACCGGAGGTTCGGGGAAGGGATCGGCATCTCCAAGGTCGAGTCGGGACCCTTAGTGCGCTCTTCCTACCATGCTCGCGAATCCTTGGAAGCGTCCAAGCCGGCCCTTTTGCCCGTCCAAGTCGAACACCGGTGACTTTCGACTACGGCGTCCGGCTCGACAGGTTGCGCCGGTTGATGGATGCTCGATCGGTCGATGCCTTGCTCGTCTCGGTCGGGGCGGATCTTCCCTATTTCACCGGTTATGAGGCCATGCCGCTCGAGCGTCTCACGATGCTGGTGGTCACTGCGGCCCGTCCGGCCGTACTCGTCGTACCCGAACTGGAAGCCCCCAGAGTGGTCACACAGGCCGGCGTCTTCGAAGTGCGCCCGTGGGAAGAAACGGAAGACCCGGTCGGTATCGTCACCGGGCTTCTCGACCGGGTCGGGTCGGTCGCAGTCGGTGATCAGACCTGGGCCACTTTCGTGCTCGACCTCCAGAGGCGCCTTCCCGGTGTGCGATTCGACGTCGCCTCGCAGGTGACCGGCGAACTCCGGATGAGGAAGGAGACTGCAGAGCTCGACGCTTTGCGGAGAGCCGCTCGGGCGGCGGACCGGGTTGCGGACCGATTGCGGCAACTGCGGTTCTCGGGGACTAGCGAGGCCGGGCTTTCCAGACTCGTAGCCGGCATGACCCTCGAGGAGGGACATCAGACGGCCGGCTTCAGCATCGTCGCTTCCGGACCGAATGGAGCCTCTCCTCACCATGAAGCAACCGAGCGGGTCATCGAAGACGGCGACGCGGTGGTCGTCGACTTCGGGGGCAAGCTCGACGGGTACTGCTCCGACACGACGAGGACTTTTCACGTCGGGAAGCCGACCCCGGAGTACCGGAGGATCTTCGCGGTTCTGCAAGAAGCCCAGGCGGCGGCGGTCGATGCGGTTCGTCCCGGGATCGTCGCCCAAGACGTCGACCGAGCAGCCCGAAAGATCATCGAGCGGGCCGGATACGGCGAGTTCTTCATACACCGAACTGGTCACGGCATCGGCCTAGAGGCGCACGAGCATCCCTACATCGTGGAAGGCAACCACCAAGAACTCGAGCCGGGCATGACCTTCTCGATCGAACCCGGTGTCTACCTACCCGGGCGGTTCGGGATGCGTATCGAAGACATCGTGGCGGTCACCGACTCCGGAGTCGAGCGGCTGAATGGCTCGGATCGGAGCCTGGCCGTCGTTGCATGAGGCATTGCCACGCCGTGACCGCGTCCCACGGGCCGGTCCAGTGACCCTGTCTGCCGGCCCGGTGCCTCAGGCGCGGTCGCCGTCGCCTTCGATGTAGCCGTCACTCTCCAGGTGGAGGACGATCGCATTCGCCGCCTCCTCCGGGCTCATGTCCGTGGTGTCGATGACAACCTCGGCGTCGGCCGGTTCCTCGTAAGGGTCTGAGATCCCGGTGAACTCCTTGATGATTCCCGCCCGCGCCTTGGCGTACAAGCCTTTGCGGTCGCGGGTTTCGCAAACCTCCACGGGCGTAGAGATATGCACCAGCGAGAACCCGCCGACTGCTTCGATCACCTTTCGGACTTCCCGGCGGGTGTGATCGTAAGGAGCGATCGGCGCGCAGATGGCCACCCCGCCGTTCTTGGTGATCTCGGAAGCAACGAATCCGATCCGGAGGATGTTGAGATCCCGGTGTTCCTTCGAGAAGCCGAGCTCCGACGACAGGTTCTTGCGAACGATATCGCCATCGAGCAGGGTTACCGGGCGGCCGCCCATCTCCAGGAGCTTCACCAGCAAGGCATTGGCAATGGTCGACTTGCCCGCGCCGGATAGACCGGTGAAGAAAACGGTGAAGCCCTGTTTGGAGCGGGCGGGGTGCGTTCGGCGAAGCTCCCGGGCAACTTCCGGGTAGGTGAACCACTCGGGAATCTCCCGCCCGCCGGCCAGGCGGTCGCGCAATTCGGTCCCGCTGATGCTCAGAGTGCGAACGTCCTCCTCCACCTCGTCTACCGGCCGGTACTCGTCGAGATGCTCGACGTACACCATCATCTGGAAGGGAACCATGGTGACTCCCAGCTCCGCTTCGTGGCGTCGGAGCATCTCCTGGGCGTCGTAGGGGCCGTAGAAGGGTTCGCCTCGAGAGTCGCGGCCGGGACCGGCGTGGTCGCGACCGACGATCAAATGGGTCGCCCCGTGGTTCTTGCGGATGATGGCGTGCCACAGAGCCTCCCGGGGACCCCCCATGCGCATCGCCAGGGGCAGCAGCGAGAGCTTGGCCGTGTAGCGGGGGTACCGGTCGAGCACCGCCTGATAGGCACGCACCCGCGTGTAGTGGTCGACATCCCCCGGCTTGGTCTTCCCGACCACCGGGTGAATCAGCAGATTGGCTTCGACCTCCTTGGCCGCCCGGAGCGTGAGCTCCACGTGCGCCCGGTGCATGGGGTTCCTGGTCTGGAATGCGACAACCTTGCGCCAGCCGAGACGGGCGAATTCCTCACGCACCTGGCGCGGGCTCAACCGCAGGGGCCGGAAGTCGTAGTGGGCGGGTAGCTGGATGCCCTCCAGGCTGCCGCCCACGTAGACGGGCCCCATCCCGTTGAGTAGCTCGTTGACTCCCGGGTGCTCCGGGTTGGTCGTTCCGAAAACGAGTTCGGCTTCGCGTTCGCGGTCGGGGGTCCAGACGTCCTCGACGTTGAGCACTGCCTGCATGACCCCTTCGGGGTCCCGCAGAGCCAGCTGCGAACCCGGTTTGAGGGTAGACCCCAGCTCACTCGGGACGTCCAGCACGATCGGCATCGGCCACAGCGTGCCGTCGGGGAGGCGCATGTCCTCACAGACGCCCTCGTACTCGGCTCGGGTCATGAATCCCGTCAACGGCGAGAAGGCTCCGTTCAGCAACAACTCCAAGTCGCAGATCTGCCGGTCGCCCAGATCGAGCGACGGCCATTCCCGCGAGCTTTCCTTGAGATCGGCGGCCCGGTCTTCATCGACCATCAGGTCCATGAGGACGCCACCGTGCGGTTCGATGAGGTTGTGGGGCACGAATCGACTCCTTGAAGAACGCAGCGGCAACTGCCACGGAGAGTACTGGTTGGACGGAAGTGTACCCGATCGGCGGGAAGCGAAGACGGGAACATCGCCGGCCATCGCTACGCTGACTACTTGAGGCCCCGGGTCGTCATTTGATCGCACACGGCCCGCGACCCGGGATATCAGGAGGACATATGACCAAGGACTTTGCACAACTCGCCGTCAACACCCTCAAGGGGCTCGCCATCGACGGCGTGCAGCGAGCGAACTCGGGTCATCCGGGAATGCCGATGGGGATGGCGGATCTAGCCGTGGTCGTCTGGACGAAGTTCCTGAAAGTGGATCCGTCCGATCCGACGTGGATCGACCGAGACCGGTTCGTTCTCTCGAACGGCCACGGTTCCATGCTCCTGTATTCGCTGCTCCACCTGTCCGGGTTTCCCGTATCGATGGAAGACCTGCGGCAATTCCGCCAGTGGGGTTCACCAACCGCCGGTCATCCCGAGCGGCATCCCGATTGTGGAATCGAGGTGACCACAGGTCCACTCGGCCAGGGGTTTGGGATGGGAGTCGGTCTGGCGATCGCCGAGGAGCACCTCCGGGCGGTATTCGGTCCGGAGCTGGTCAACCACCGGACCTTTGGTTTTGTCTCCGACGGTGATCTCATGGAGGGGATCTCGGCCGAGTCCTCCTCGCTGGCAGGACATCTCGAACTGGGCCGCCTGCTCTACTACTACGACGACAACGGGATCTCGATCGACGGTTCCACCTCGATCACTTTCAGCGAGGACGTCGCCGGGCGGTTCCGGGCCGTGGGCTGGCACACCCTCGAGATCGACGGGCACGACCGAGACGCCATCGAAGCCGCCACCCGGGAAGCTCTGGCGGTTGAGGATCGTCCTTCGTTGATCATCAGCCACACGCATATCGCCCACGGTTCACCGAACAAGCAGGACACTCCCGGTGCCCACGGGGCGCCCCTCGGGCAGGACGAAATCCAACTCACCAAGGAGCTCATGGGATGGCCGGACGAGCCCTTCTACGTGCCCGACGAGGTGCGGGCCCACTTTGCTCACAGCATGCAGCGGGGTCGAGAAGCACGGGAGCAATGGCTCGACCGCAAGGATGAGTTGTTTGCGGACGACCCTGAGCTGGCAGCACTCTGGGACGCGTACCATCACCCCAAAGCGGTCAAGCTCCAGGATCCCGGGTTCGAACCGGGCAGCAGCCTCGCCACCCGGGCCGCCGGCGGGAAGCTCTTCGATCAGATCGCTGCGGAGATGCCGGGATTCCTGGGTGGCGCCGCCGATCTGGTGGAATCGACCAAGACGACCATCAGCTTCAGTGGAAGCTTCTCAGCCGCGGACCGGGTGGGCCGGAATATCCACTTTGGGATACGGGAACACGCCATGGGTGCCATCGTCAATGGAATTGCGGTGCACGGCGGACTGCGACCGTACGGCGCCACCTTCTTCGTGTTCAACGACTACATGCGGCCGTCCGTCCGCCTGTCGGCTTTGATGGACGCCCCGAGCATCTGGGTCTACACCCATGATTCCGTCTTTCTAGGTGAAGACGGACCGACTCACCAACCGATCGAACAGTTGGCCTCGCTGCGAGCCATGCCCAACCTGTGGGTGGTGCGACCCGCCGACGCCGGGGAGACCATCGAAGCGTGGGACCTGGCCCTCAACCGAACCGCCGGTCCCACGGCGCTCGTGTTGACCCGTCAGGGTTTGCCGGTACTCGACCGGCAGGAAGGTCTCGTCGAGCGGGGCGGCTACATCCTCCGCGACGGAAACGATTTGGTCCTGGTGGCCACCGGGTCGGAGGTGTCGGTGGCGCTGGGGGCTGCCGATGAACTGGCCCGGGAGGGGATCTCGGCCCGGGTCGTGAGCCTTCCCTGTTGGGAGGCCTTCTTCACCCAATCCTCCGCCTACCGAGCAGACGTCCTCGGCGACGGCCTCCCCGTCGTTTCGATCGAAGCCGGCTCGACGTTCGGCTGGGAGCGGATCACGGGAGCAACGGGCCTCAACATCGGGATCGATCGGTTCGGCGCCTCCGCTCCGGCCGGGGTGATCGCTCAAGAACTCGGCTTCACCTCCGGGAGAGTTGCAGAGAAGGTGAGCAACTGGTTGGCAAGCCGCTGATGGCGTTTGGGACGGGTGCCCGATAGGCTCGTTGCCCTGCGGCGGTAAGGACCGGTCATGACGCTCAGCCCCACTCTGGTGCTCGCGACGTGGTCGGCGGGTATGACCGCCGGAGCCGCCTTGATCGCCACCCGGAGGATCGTCGGCCCGGGCTTCCTCTGGCTGGCGGCCGGTGTCGGGCTGCTGTTGGGCGGAGCGGCCTGGGCGGCCGGGGGCGGAGTGCCTGCCGGGATCGCCACAGTTGCCTTGGCGGTCGCGGCGGCCGTGGCGCGGCGGCCGGGGGCGGCGGCGATTGCCTTCGGGATCGCCTCGCTCGGCTACCTGACCGTTGCCGCTTCGCTCGGTTCGTGGCCGCTCGCCCTGACCGGAGCCGTTGCCTTGGGCGGAGTGACCGACGAGATGCTTCTGGGGCACTGGTATCTGGTCGATCCGCGGCTTCCCCGCCGGCCCCTGCGACGCCTGGCATTCGCCGCTTTGGCCGGGATTGTGATGGACACCGCCGTCCTGGCCGCCCAAGGGGGTCTGTCCTGGTCGGAGACCGAGACGGGTTTCGGTTGGGCCTTCGTGGCACTGACGGTGGTGAGCATGCTGCTCGTATTGGCGGTGCTGCTGGCGCTGCAAGAGCCTGCGTACTCGGCGGTCATGGCGGCCACCGGCCTGTCCTATCTGGCGGTTCTGACGGTGATCGGAGCCGCAGTCACCGGCCGATCGCTGGTGGCCGAGGTGTTCTCGGCGGCCGGTAGACTCACCTGGCTTTGAAGATCTATACCAAGACGGGCGACGACGCCACCACCGGCCTCCTCCACGGAGGTCGAGTCTCCAAGGACGACCCCGCCACCGAAGCCTACGGCACCGTCGACGAGGCGGTGGCGGTGCTGGGTATCGCCCGGGCCCGGGCGCCCGCTGCTCTGGCCGAGCGGATCCTCGCAGTCCAGAGGGATCTGTTCGTGGTAGCCGCGGAGCTGGCCACCTTGCCGGAGAACCGCGCCAAACTCCAGGCCGGCGTGAGCCTGACTACCTCCGGCATGGTCCACCGGTTAGAGCAGTGGATCGACGAGACGGTCGAGGAGGTCGGAATGCCGACCGAGTTCGTAGTCCCCGGCCAGACCGACCTCAGCGCCGCCCTGGACCACGCAAGAACGGTGATTCGCCGGGCCGAACGCCGCTGCGTCGCCTACGCCCGCCAGGGTGGATTGGAGAACGGCGAGGCCCTCCGCTACCTGAACCGGCTGGCCGACTACGTGTACATGCTCGTCCGGGCGTCGGAAAGCGAGTGGCTGCCGTCCCGGATTGCCGAGGACCGGCCATGATCGAAATATCGGCCGGAACCGGGCTGGTCGATGAATCCGGGGAGGCACTCGCCGTTCCCGTGTTCGAGGACCTGGTCTGGGGGCCGGGAGCCGACTGGGCCGCGGCCGAGCTGGGGGAATGGCTCGACGGCTATCTCGAGGAGGAGGACTTCAACGGCAAACACGGAGAGCTGGTTGCCGTGCCGACCGGGGGCCGGCTGCCCTTTCAGAACCTCTTCCTGGTCGGTTTGGGTGAGGAACTCGACCTCGAACGGCTGCGGCAGGCGGCCGGATCGCTGGGCCGCCGGGCCTCCCGAACGGTGGACCTGGCGACGACGCTCCATCAGGTCGATCTGGATGGAGCGGCGGCGGTGGTGACGGAGGGTTTTCTCCTTGCCCAGTACCGATTCGACAAATACCGGTCCGAACCAAAACCGGCCAGGACCGAGCGATTGCGCTACGTCGGCGAGCGATCCGCCGCCGCGGCAGAAGCCGCGAGTCGCGCCCGGGTCGTCGTCGACGCAGTGATGCTGGCTCGCGACCTGGTGAACGAACCTGCCGCCGGCAAGTCCCCGGAGACCATGGCCGGCCTGGCCGCCGAGATCGGCCGGCGGGCCGGGATCGAGGTGACCATCCTGGACGAGGAGCAGATCGCCGCCGAGCGCCTGGGCGGCCTGCTGGGTGTGGCGGCCGGTGCCCATCGTCCGCCCCGGCTGGTCCGTTTCGAGTACGCGCCGGAGAGCGCCACCGGTTTCCTGGCGATCGTCGGAAAGGGCATCGTGTTCGATTCCGGAGGCCTGTCCCTCAAGCCGGCCCAGGGCATGGAGACCATGAAGACCGACATGTCGGGAGCCGCCGCCGTGTTCGGAGCCGTGGAGGCGATCGCCTCGCTGGGCATTCCGGTTCGAGTCCTCGGGATCACTCCGCTCACCGAGAACATGCCCGGCGGAGGTGCCACCCGGCCGGGCGACGTCCTGCGAGCCCGCAACGGCAAAACCATTGAAGTGCTCAATACCGATGCAGAAGGACGTTTGGTGCTGGCCGACGGCCTGGCCCTGGCCGCCGAAGCGGAACCCGACCTGATCGTCGATCTCGCCACTCTCACCGGAGCTTGCCACGTGGCCCTCGGCGACAAGATCGCCGGCGCCTGGTCGAACGATCAGGATGGGCTCGACGAGGTGCTGGCCGCCGCGGCCCGGGCGGGCGAACGGGTGTGGCCGATGCCGCTCCCGGACGACTACCGGAAGAACATCGACTCGGACGTCGCGGACATGAAGAACACCGGACCACGGTACGGGGGGGCGATCAACGCCGCACTGTTGCTCAAGGAGTTCGTTGGAGACACCCCGTGGGTGCATCTCGACATCGCCGGGCCGGCTCGCTGGCCCGACGAGGAGCACTACCAGACCAAGGGCGGATCCGGATTCGGGGTGCGGACCCTGGTCGCCCTGGCCGAAGATCTGGCCGGGAGTTCTTAGGTTCCAGGTTCCGGGTTTCAGGTTTCGGGTTTCAGGTTTCGGGTTTCAGGTTTCGGGTTTCAGGTTCCAGGTTTGACGTTCGAGTCCGTGGGGCGGACGCCGCTTGCCGTCAGCGCCGAGCGCCGACTTCTGACTACCCTGGTCCTTCCATGCGCAGACGTTTCTTGCTCAGGACGGCGGCGCTCGATTTTGCCGCCCTCGTCGTCGGCTGTCTGGTGGCCTCCCTGCTGGTGTTCGATCGGCTTCTTCCGTGGCAAGCGCGCCCCGGGATCTGGCCGCTGCTGGGGTTCCTCACCATCGGGCTGATCGTCGGCTCCTACCTCAGCGCCCGAACCTGGGGAGCGGCCGTGCCCCGACCGTCGTACGGTCGAGCCCTCACCATCGTGGGGACCTCCGTGGCTCTGACCGCCTTTTTGCTGGTGCTCACTCGTGCCTACTTTTCCCGTGCCTTCATCACCACCGCCGCCGTGTCCTGGTTGGTGCTGGCCCTGGCCCACCGGGCGGTGAGCAGGTCTCGACCCTGGACGGAATCGATCGTGCTGGTGACCGAGGAGAAGCAGTTCATCGACCACATGCAGCTGGCTCCCCACGCCGAGGTGCGGGAGGTGCTGGACCCCGGCGCCGAGGATCGGAACGAGCGGCCGCCGGCCGGCGCCACCGTGGCGGTCGACTTGCGGGCCATCCTCTCGGAGCAGATGGCCCAGTTCGTGGCTTCCTCCAACCTGGCCGGCTATCCCGTTCGCTCCCTCGCCAACGTCTACGAGGAGCACACCGGCCGGTTGCCCATCGTGCACCTGGCGGAAGGATGGGAACTGCAAACGCCGGTGCAGCGGGCGGCGGTCTACGCGCCGGTCAAGCGGACCCTCGACATCCTGCTGGTGGTGCTGACGGCTCCGCTGGCGCTGGTACTCAGCGGCCTGATCTGGACGGCGGTGCGCCTCGATTCGCCGGGGCCCGCCGTGTTCAAGCAGCAGCGGGTCGGCCGGGACGGTGAGCTGTTCACGCTCTACAAGTTCCGAACCATGGTGGACGGGGCCGATCGAGATGGGGCTCGTTTCGCCGTCACCGACGACGACCGGTTGACCAGCGTCGGACGCTGGTTGCGGAGGTTCCGTGCCGACGAGCTGCCCCAGCTGTGGAACGTGCTGCACGGCGACCTGAGCCTGGTAGGACCCCGCCCCGAGCAGCCGGAGTTCGTCGGAGCCTTCAACGAGTCCATTCCCTTCTATGCCTACCGCCACCTGATCCGGCCCGGAGTGACCGGCTGGGCGCAGGTCAACTACGGCTACGCCGACGACGAGGCCGATACCATCGAGAAGCTCACCTACGACCTCTACTACGTCAAGCACATGTCGCTGTGGTTGGATCTGCAGGTGTTCGGAAGGAGCATCTGGACGGTGCTCTCCGGTTTCGGAGCCCAGTAGAAGCGACTCCTTCCCGGCACCCGCCATAATGGCCCCGTCATGCCGGTCAGCGTCGTCATCCCCGTACTCAACGAAGCCGGGAACGTGCCCTCCCTGGCGGACGCGCTCCTGGCCCAGAGCCGGCTTCCCGACGAGATCGTCTTCGCCGACGGCGGATCCACCGACGGGACGCGGGCCATTCTCGACGATCTGGCCGATCGGCATGCGGGGATCCGGGTCGTGGAAGGCCCGGGCGGGAGATCGGAGAACCGCAACACCGCCATTGGCGCTGCATCCCACGAGATCATCGCCTGCACGGACGCCGGCTGTGTGCCGGAGCCGGCCTGGCTCGAGCGGCTCACCGCTCCGATCGGGTCGGGAGCCGACTGGGTAGCCGGGTTCTATCGCCCGGAGGGGTCGACGACGGCCGCCACCAGCGCCGGGGTGCTGATGACGATGGTTCGCGAGGAGGTCAAACCCGAGGAGTATCTGCCCTCCGGCGCCTCCCAGGCCTTCCGTCGAGAGGTGTGGGAGGCGGCCGGCGGGTTCCCGGAGAACATGATCGCCGCCGAGGACACCGTGTTCGGGGAGCGAGCGCGAGCGGCCGGATACCGTCCGGTTTTCGTGCCGGAGGCGGTGGTCGTCTGGGAGCCCCCGAACGGCATGGCGGCGATGGCGCGGAAGGTCTTCATGTGGGGTCGAGCGGACGGCCGGGCCGGGGTCCGCCGCTGGACGTATCGGTGGATCCTGGCGGTCTACGGGGGGAGTCTGATCCTGCTGATCGTTGCTCCCGTCGGCGCCGGACTGCTGGCCGGGCCCTGGGCCGCGGTCGCGGCCCTGGCGGTGGCCCTGACCCCGCTGATCCTGGTGACGGTGCGGCGGACCCGTCGCAAGTACCGGTGGGTGCCGGGGCGGGCCAAGTACCTGTACCTTCCCTTCGGGCACCTCCTCCAGGTGTCGGCCCAGACGCTGGGGTTCCTCGTCGGGGCGTTCGAGATGCGCACGGGTCGAACGTGAGGACGCTGGCCGATCTGGGCCGGAGGCTGCCCGGCCCGCTTCGGCGTCTGGCGAAGCGGCTGCTACCCGCCCGTCTGACGGAGCGCCGGCCGGCGGCTGCCCGGGAGAACCTCGACATCGTCGTCGACGATCCCGGGAGGGCGCGGCGCTGGCTGCGGGTCACCCCGGATACCTACCGGGTGCGGCTGGAGAGTATCGACCGCTCTTCCGGCCGGCCGGCGGCCGGGGATGACACCGAAGGGGTGATGGTCCTCGGCGACGCACCGCTCGAGACCTCCCGGCGGGTCCAGTTGCTGCGACCGATGGCGGACCCGGAGACCGTGGCCTCGGTACGGGGCGGCCTGGCCGTCGCCGCCGGGCGGGCCGAGGTTCTGTGGATCCGCCCCGAAGCGATGGCGGTGCGCGAGACCGCCTGGCGAGAAGTCGGCGGTTCACCCGGCGGGGGCGATCCGCTGGTAGGTCTGCTGCAGCGGCTCCGGGATGCCGGCCACCGGATCGCGGTCCGGCCGACGGGGACGGTGGCCGGACCGGTTGAGCGCTCCGATCCCATCGAAGGCGCCGGGTCGGCCGTCATCCTGGCCGGAGTTCCCCTGCACGACGTAGGCGGCGGCAGCCGGGCCGCCCAGCTGGCTCTGGGACTGCTGCGGCACGGCTACCACGTGACCTACGTTGCTCGGTTCGACGCGGACGAGTCCACCGACCTGGGGCTCCGGTTCATTCACCCCCGGCTGGAGCAGTACCACTTCGATACCTTCGACCACCGGCGCCTCTCGGCCAGACACGCGGCCCCACCGACGTTGGCACTCGTTGAAGTGCCGGTCGCCGAGTACCTGCCCGCGGTGGACGGGCTGGGGCGGGCCGGGTACCGGACCGTCTACGACCTGCTGGACCGCTGGACCGACACGTCGCTGGGGAGCGGTTGGTACCGGCCCGAGGTCGAACGGGAGTTTGCCGAACGGGCCGATGCGCTGATTGCGTCGGCGCCGGCCCTCGTCTCCCATCTCGAGCAGCTGTCGGGACGGCGAGTGGACGAAGTGCCCAACGGTGTCAACGCGGACTTGTTCGGGCAGGAACCGGGGCCGATTCCTGCCGACTTCCCCGCCGGGGAGGGACCGGTGCTCGGCTATCACGGGTCGCTCTACGGGAACTGGTTCGCCTGGGACGAACTGGTGGCGGTGGCGGCGGCCTATCCCCAGGCGCGGTTGGTCGTGATCGGCGACGTCCGCACCCACCCGCCGCTCCCGGCCAACGTCTGGCTGCTGGGGCTCAAGGCCCAGTCCGACCTGCCGTCCTACGTGGGCCGTTTCGATGTAGGGCTCATCCCCTTTGAGGTCACCGAGACCACCCACGCAGTGAGTCCGCTCAAAGCCTTTGAGTACCTGGCGATGGGGGTCGCGGTGGCCGCTCCGCCGCTCGAGCCGCTGCTCGAACTCGACGGGGTGTACATCGCCGATCGGCTTCCACAGGCAGTAGCCCGGGCCCTGGAGGCACCCGGACCGGATCGGGGCGCGGCACGGCGCGCCCACAGCTGGGACGAGCGTCTCACCCGGATCTTCGGAGCGGTGAATCTGGAGTTGGCTCCTCCCACCGGACCGCCGGCGCGGGTGGTGACCAGGCCCGCCCGCCACTATGAAGAGGTAGAACGGCTGCTCTGACCTACCGCCCGGCGCGGGCCACGGCGTCGATCAACGTCCCTGCTCTCTTGTCCCAGGTATTGGCTCGGGCCGTGCGCCGCAGCAGCGACCGGTACTCCGCGTCGTCGCCCAGGTCGACGGCGGTCCGGAGCCGAGCGACGTACTCGTCCCGGTCCGAAGCGATCAGCACCGCCCGGTAGCGGGCACATTCCCGCAGGGCCGGTGTGACGATCGGCCGCCCTCCGGCCATGTATTCGAACAGCTTGAGGGGGCTCACCGCGTGGGTGACCTCATCGACCACGAAGGGGATCGTCGCCACCGAGAAGCGTTGCAGGTAAGCGGGCAGATCTTGGTAATCGCGCGGTCCCAGCCACGACACGTTGGGCCTCTCGAAGGCGCCGGCCTGCTGCACCGTGCCGTCATAGTCCGGTCCGATGAAGACGAATTCGTATTCGGGGAGATGCCGGGCGGCGTGGTCGATGAGGTCGTAGTCCAGCCACTCGGCCAGTGCCCCGTAGTAGCCGACGATCGGTTTGCCCACGGGGGTGGTCAGATCGCCGGGGGACTCGACGGGACGGGCGAAGTGCCGGTAGTCCACTCCGTTCGGCACCAGCACCGTGTCGGGCCGCTGATCCGCCAGTTCCTCCCGGAGGTCCACCGCCGATGCCACCACCACGTCGGCCCGGCGGAGCGCCTCCCGATGCCACGAACGCAGATCGTCCCGCCGGTAGGTGTGGGTGAAGACCTCCAGGTCGTCGATGTGCTCGTAGACGGTGACCGGCGACGACAGGTGGCGGTGCCATTCGAAGTTGTACACGTAGGACATCGCCAGCGGTGACCGAACCGCCTGGTAGAGGTCGAGGAGCTGGTTCGGAAGGGAGGCGAGGTACGTGCCGGGCCCGGCCCGCCGGAAACCGGTGAGGCGTTCGTTGTTGGGCCAGTCGAGGTGGTAGAAGACGACGTAACCGAGGCGGGCGAAGGCCAGCGCCATCTGCTGGGGACGCTGGAACAGCGTGACGCTCCACCCGATGCTGGGCGGATAGAAGACGAACCCGGGCGCATCGGTGTGCAGTTCGAGGATCTCGGCGAGCTGGGCCCCGTACCGGTCCCGCATCCCGGCCAGTTCTCCGGGATCGATGTGCGGGCCTTCGGGGGGCGGGAGAACATCGCCGCGGCGAGTCGCGCTGCGGAGACGGTCGCGCAGTTCCCAGTAGTGGGCCATGGTCCGCACGGCTCGGGTCGAAGCCAACTGTTCGTACTCGGCGGCGAGCGCCTGGTGCGTGTGTTGGAGGCTCTCGTGAGCCGCCTGCAGCTCGGCGGCCTGTTCCTGCTCGACGACCGCCGACGCATAGGCCTCGGAGCGAGAAGCCGCCAACTCGACGAGAGCGGCAAGCGTGTCGGCTGTGGGCTCGGGAACGAGGGGATCGGCGATCAGGTTGTGGAGGGACTGCTCCGCAAGTCGAGCCCGGGCCCGCAAGCCGTCCACGGCGGCGGTGCGCGCCGCCTGATCGTGGGCCCGTCGCGCCTGCCGGGCGGTGTCGACGATCGCCTGCGAACCGGCGTTCAGGTCGAGCACCAAGGCGGTCAGGCCGAGTTCCTCCATGACCTGTCGTACTTTCGGGTCGTACGAGAGCCCCACCAGCGGCACTCCGGCCCGGGCGGCGAAGATCACGGAGTGGAGGCGCATGCCGATCACGAGGTCGGCGGAGCCGAGCAGGGCGAGGGTCTCCTGGGGGGTGTAGTCGCCGCGCAGAATGGCGGTGCGCTCGAAATGCTGCATTCCGGCGACCACCCTTCCGGCGGCGTGAGCATCGTTCTCGTGGGTGAGCGGCGAGCGATGGAACGGGACGAACACCACGTCGGCGTTCTCCTCCTCGACGAGACGGTCGAGGGCGGCGGCCAGCTCGGCGAGGGCCGGTCCGTCGTCGCCCCAGGGCCGCACCGCCACGGCGATCCGCAGGGCGCCCGACGGAGGTAGGTTGTCCGCCGCCAGGATGTCGGCGACGGCCTCCGGGGGGGCCGGGTCGAGCAGCCAGACCGGGTCGGAGGCCAGGGTGATGCCGGTGGGATCGAGCCCGAGTTCGGTGAGAAGGTCGAGCGAGGCGCGATCGCGAACGCTGGTGGCGCCGGCCTGTTGGAAGGCCAGCCGGGTGTAGCGGCGGGCCACCTCNNCCCCCTCACTCTGGAGAGGCCCGACGCCGACGCCGTAGATGGCCAAGGGGGTGCCGGTCATGCGGGCCAGCAGGGCGAAGCCGGCCCAATAGTCCACGTTGCCGTGGTGGGGGGTGAGGATTCGCTCGGGATGACACTCCCAGTAGTCCTGGAAGAGACCTCCGCCGCCCAGCACCATCAGGTCGGCCCGACGCGCCGCCGCGAAGAGCGCCGGGACGTCCTGCCAGGAGACTGCCTCGACGCCGTGCTCGGCCCCGACGTCGTCGGGGTCTCCGGCTGCGATGGTGATCTCCGCGTCCCGGGAGCCCCCGCGTAGGTGGTCCAGGAGGACGTGCAGGATCGCTTCGTCGCCGGTGTTGCCGAAGCCGTAGTAGCCGCAGATGAGGAATCGTGTCATCGGCCGCGGAGTGTACCGGTGCAGCGGTCGCGCCGAGCCGTCTCCTGTCCCCGGGAGCGGGCCGCTCCGTCGCCGGGGTACCATCGGCGACCGTGCAGTCCTTCATTCTCGTGTACTACGGCAACACCGGGAGTTCGTGGTTGATGGAGACCATCGCCGGGACGCCGAGCGTTCTGGTCCCGGCCTTCGAACCGCTCGAAACGTGGGCCTGGGAGGCTTCCGACGACGAGAAGCTGGCCTGGATCAGCAACGCTTTCTCGCCGCCCGTCGACCTCCGGGGTCCGGCGTTCGACGCCTGGGTCGGCGGGTTGGCGCAGTCCCCACAATTCCAGGGGGTGCTCCACTCTGACTTCCGCATCGTGGGGTTCAAGATGAACCCGAGCGCCCTCGGAGAGACGGAACGCCTGCTGCACCTTCTGAGCGAACTGTCCACCAGGCTCGTCATCTTGAGGCGCTCCAACCGGATCAAGCACGCCCTCTCCCTCTACCGGTACTTCGAGGAGGAGAAGAGCCAGTTCGACCGGCAGGGAATGCGTCCGCCCAGCAAGGTCAAGCTGCGCCGTTTCCACACCTGGGTGCGACGGTCCCAGGCGATGGAAGACGGCCTGCAGGTGTTCGCGGACGCCGCCCGGGCCGCCCTCGGGGCCGGATCGGTGCTACCGGTCGCCTACGAGGACTTCGTGACCGAGGAGGGCAAGGTCGCCGTGATCGACCGGGTCGCGGCGTTTCTGGGAATCGAACCTGGTGAGATTGCCCGGGCCGGCCTCGAGAAGGCCACTCCCGACGACCTCCGGGCGGCGGTGCTCAACTACCGGCGGCTGCGGCGCCGCTACCGCAACACCCCGCTGGCNNTTTACGACTCTGCCCAGCCCCGACGCCCGCTGCTGTCCGAGTTCCGCCACTTCTGGACCTACCGGGGCCTGATCCGTCTGCTCGTCAACCGCGACCTGACGGTCCGCTACAAGCGCTCGTTGCTGGGGGTGTGGTGGACGTTGCTCAACCCGCTGCTGACCGCCGGGATCATGTACCTGGTCTTCGGCCAGTTGTTCGGACCCCGCTTCGGCGCCACCGACGAGCCCTACGTCGTCTACCTGCTGTCCGGGGTGATGTTCTTGACCTTCTTCTCGCAGGGGGTGATGGCCACCGGATCGGCGATCACCGGGGCCTCGGGGATCCTCTCGAAGGTGTACGTACCCGCCGAGGTCTTCTCGATCTCCACCGCCCTGGCGGCGGGGGTCAACTTCGTCATCTCCCTCATCCCGCTGGTGGCCGCCCAGCTGATCACCGGCACGGGGATCCCCTGGACCATCCTGCTGGTCCCCCTCCCGGCCCTGGCCATGCTGGCCCTGGTGGCCGGGCTCGGCCTGCTGATCGCCTCGGCGGCGGTGTTCTTCTACGACGTGCTCGAGCTGACCCGGGTGGGGGTCCAGCTGATCACCTACCTCACCCCGATGTTCTGGCCGGTGTCGATCATCCCCGAGCAGTACCAGCCGCTGCTGCGGATCAACCCGCTGTTCTCCTACCTGGAGGTCTTCCGGGGTTTCATGTACCGGGGTGAGTTCGCCGAATGGTGGGCCTTTGCCATCATGCTCGGCTCGGCGCTGCTGGTTCTGGTGCTGGGCGTCTGGGTGTTCGCCCGCTCGTGGCGGCAAATGGTAGGGGCGCTGTGAGCGGCCTTCCCCCCGTCCAGGTCGAGGACGTATCGCTCGCCTACCGCCTGGCCCGTAACCGGGCCGGCACCCTGAAGGAGTTCGCCTTCCAGATGCTGAAGCGCCAGGTTTCCTACGAGAAGTTGTGGGCGGTCGACGGAGTGTCTTTCGAGGTGCAGCGCGGCGAGGTGTTCGCCTTGATCGGGGCCAACGGGGCCGGCAAGACGACGCTGATGAAGGTGGTGGCCCGGGTGTTGCCTCCTACCGGCGGCCGGGTGATCGTCCGGGGCGCGGTAGCGCCGATGATCTCCCTGGGAGCCGGCTTCAACCCCGAGCTGACCGGTCACGAGAACATCGTCCTCTACGGCACGCTGCTGGGGCGGGAGCCCGAGCAGATGCGCCGGCAGGCCGCATCGATCGCCGAGTGGGCAGGGCTCACCGAGTTTCTGGACGTGCCGGTGCGCAGCTACTCGTCGGGGATGCTGGCCCGGCTGGGATTCGCCATCGCCAGCGACATCGATCCGGATGTGTTGGTAGTCGACGAAGTGCTGGCCGTGGGAGACGAGGAGTTTCAGAAGAAGTCCTTCCAGCGGATGCAACAGCTGATGGACGGCGGCACGGCCGTACTGCTCGTCTCCCATGCGCTGGACAAAGTGCTGGATCTGGCCGACCGGGTCATGTGGCTGGACAAGGGGACGGTCAAGATGATCGGNNGCCGGCAACCGAAGCGCAGCGTTGCCGAGAGCTGCTGTTAGCATCGCTTGCGGAGGATCCGTCCATCGGGCGGGCTCTCGCCGGGCGGAGAGTCGGAGAAGCAGGGGAGTAACAGGCCGGGGAGAGTTGCGTCTTTCCACGCGAAGGGTGTCCGAATGTGCTTGCTCGAAGTTGAGCCGCGTTCGGGCGTAACAAAGCAAGTGGAAAGGCGTCCTTCACAAAGGATCAAGTCCTGGCGCTTCGCGCCGGGACTGGCCATGGAGAAGAAAGGAAGGAGGGTCGATTTGACGACCTATGTATTTGAGGGGCGGCGCACGTTCGTAGTGTTGCTCGCGGTGTTGGCGATGGTTGCCGCTTTGCTGGCGATCCCGATCACACCCGCGCACGCGGCGACGAATGCCTGCCCCGCTACGATCCCGAGCGCGGGCTTTACCGATCTCGCCGGACTCTCTACTGAGGCGGTGGAATCGATCAACTGCATCGCGTTCTACGACATCACCAAGGGAACCAGCGCAACGACCTACGGCCCGTCCGATCCGGTCACCCGCTGGCAGATGGCTCTGTTCCTGACACGGCAGGCCGCCGCCCACGGTGTGGCGCTCACCGATCCGCCTGCGGACGCAGGTTTCACGGACATTTCGGGACTGAGTGCCGAGGCGCAGAAGGCGATCAACCAGATCGCTGAGGCCGGTATCACCAAGGGCACGTCGGCGACGACGTACTCACCGAACGACAACGTGACCCGCTGGCAGATGGCTCTGTTCCTGACGCGGATCGCCACGGCGGCCGGTGTTGTGCTGCCCGATCCGCCTGCGGACGCAGGTTTCACGGACATTTCGGGACTGAGCGCCGAGGCGCAGAAGGCCATCAACCAGCTGGCCGAGGTCGGTATCGCCAAGGGCACCAGCGCCACCACGTTCTCGCCGGATGGAGTCATCCTGCGGGTGCAGATGGCACTGTTCCTGGCTCGCCTGCTCGA
>DHIO01000026.1:121755-308150 GCA_002403855.1 Acidimicrobiia bacterium UBA4744 | reverse complement strand
GAAGAAGGGCGGCGGGTCCGGATGCTCGGGCCGGGTGCCCCTATCGTCGTGAAGTGCCGTCAGGTCGAGCTCGGCGCCGCCATCGATGCCCTCATCGGCAATGTGTTCGCGCATACCCCAACGGGTGTCGGGTACCGGGTCGCGGTAGAGGAAGTGGACGGATGGGGCCTGTTCACCATCGAAGACGACGGTCCGGGCTTCGCCGAACCCGGCCGGTCGTTGGGGCGGGGCCAAAGTGGTGCCGGTTCCACCGGCCTTGGTCTGGACATTGCCCGCCGCTTGGCCGAACGTAGCGGCGGCGGACTGCAGATCGACCGGTCCGAATCCGGCGGAGCCCGGATCCGGGCTCGCTTCGGCCCTCCCTGAGATGGGGAGGAGCCCGCCGGCTCGCCGAGACTCGACGGGGACCGATCGCCGAGTCGTGGGTAGCGCTTTCGACTCTGGCTTGTCTGTCCTACCGCGCAGGATGCCGTCCCCCGGTGGCCGGGCGGGAGGGTTGCTGCCCAGGCCTTTCACTCGAACTCGGCGGCGGAGAGCCGGACCGGTGCGGCGGCTAGCACGTCACGTGCAGAATGGCGTGGACCTGACTCTTTTCCATGGAGCGGAGGGCCTCGCAGGCCTCCGAGGTGGGCAGGGCAACCAGCTCTACTCCCCGGACGCGAGCTTCGTCCCAAACCTCCGGCATTATCGGCAACCGGCCGCTGGCCCCCGTCCCCACCATTAGTTGCGGTGGCGACCAGGGGATCTCCTCGTCGGGGGAAAGCGGGGTGTGACCGTACCGGCTGCGGTACGGCTTGGAGGGTCCTTTCTTGCGGCGACGGACGCGACCGGCCATCACCACCACGTCGTGGTCGAAATGTCTGCCGTCGATCACGATGGCGCCGAAACCCGGATACTCAACATCCATGCTCGAACCTTACGCCGCTCCCGAGACGATCTTTCACCTGTGGGCGGTTGGACCCTCGCCGGTCGGGCTGCGACGCTTGCCCGTTGTGTCTTCCTCAGGCCGCGCAGAGGAGCAGAATGGGAACGAGCGAACCTGAGGACCGCGACATGGATGAGCAGATGGTCGGAAGAGTCACGCACTACTTCGCCAAGATCCGCGTGGCCGTTGTCGAAGTAGCCGAAAGTGACCTGCGGATCGGGGACACGATCCGAATCTTGGGCAATACGACGAACTTCACCCAGGAGGTGGCATCGATGCAGATCGACCACGCACCCGTGGAGTCGGCGCAGATCGGGGATCTGGTCGGTTTAGAGGTGTCGGGAAGGGTCAGGGTGAACGACCTCGTCTACCGGGCCCAGCACCGCTGAGATATCGACGACCGAACGACGACGCTCGCGGTCGGGCCGGAGGTTCCCTGTCTGACTTCGGTTCGAGCGCCCGGCGCTGTCACGGCTTGGGATCCGGGCGCGGCGAGAAGGCGGGCAAGTCTTCCTCGATCGCCGAGGAGGGTCGGCGCGGCTCTTCAGAGAGGCGCCGTGTCGAGGTCGCCGGCGGTGGGGAGAGAGGGTTGGGCGCCGAGGCGAGTGGCGGCGACGGCTCCCGCCCGGCATGCCCGCATCAGGGCGGGTTCAACGGCCGCCCCCCGTGCCAGCCCGACGACGAGGGTTCCGCAGAAGGCGTCTCCGGCTCCGACCGTGTCGATCGCCGCGACGCTCGGTGGCTGCACCCTGGCGATCAGCGCTCCCCGACGGAACGCGTCGGCTCCCCGGGCGCCACGAGTGACCACCAGTAGCTTCTCGAAACTCTCCAGCTGATCGCGCAGGGTGCCGTATTCGATCTCATTGACGATGATCAGGTCGGCTTGCTCGAGGATCGGTTCCACCAGCCGGCGGGCCGGTGCCGCGTTGAGGCAGAACATCCCGGTGGCTCGTCGAGCCGCTGCGACAACCGTGTCATCCGGAATCTCGAGCTGGCAAAGGACCGCATCGAAGCCTCCCGTGTCGACATCGCCCGGTTCCAGGTAACGGTTGGCACCGGGGGCCACCGCTATCTGATTCTCGCCCGTGTGGTCCACGACGATCAGCGCGACCCCGGTGGAGCAGTCGTCGACGGTGGCCAACCGGGAGAGATCAACTCCGTCGCGACGGAGAAGCTCCAACGCCTCATCGGCCAGGGGATCGGCTCCCACGGCGGCGATCAACGTGACGTCGGCACCTTGACGTTTTGCCGCCAGCGCCTGGTTGCCCCCTTTCCCGCCGGGATAGCGACTGAGCGTGGCGTCGGTCACCGTTTCGCCGGGGGTGGGGAGCCGGGGGCACGCGGCCACCAGGTCGAGATTCACGCTCCCGACCACGCATACCGTGGGGATCGACTCGTGCGCCATTGCGTCACTCTACGCCCCTCCCGGGTGGGGTCCGGTGCTCAGGAACAGCGGGCCCTCAGCTGCGACAGGCCTCAAACAGGCGGCGTTTGAATTCGGCTTCGTCGACCTTCCACACCACGCGAGTGTTGGGAGCCGGACGTTCGAATCTGCGGTCCGGCAGGGTGCACCCGCGAGTCGGTTCGTCGCATCCGACCACCAGCCATTCGTCGGTTGCTTCCAGAATGATCGAGTCGTCCAGCGCCACGGCCATCGCCACGGGATCGGGCAGGTCGAAACCGGCGAGACCGGTCTGGCGGGCGTACTGGTTCAAGGCGGCGTTGATGCTCACGGCAAACCGCCCCAGTGGGCCGCATTCCTGCAGAAGGTCCTGCTCCTCCGGGTTCATCACCGCGTACTTGCGGGAGATGTTCCACCCGATCATGGTCTTGGGGCCGTCGGCCGAGAGCACGATGGCCGCGGCCTCCGGATCGGCCCACACGTTGTACTCGCCCACGGCATTGGTGTTCCCCACTCCGTCGGGCGAACCGGCCATGAGGTAGGTGTGACCGAACCTGGTGAGGAACTCGTCGTCGGCGTCCAGGGCAGCAGCCACATTCGTGAGCGGTCCCAGGGTGACCAGGTCATGGCGGCCCGCCTCGGTGGTCGCCGTCTCCAGCAGGGCCTCTACGGCGTCCCGGGGATGCGGCGGACGGGAAGGATCGGGCAGATCTGCGTTCCCCATCCCGTCCTCACCATGCACCAGCTGGGCGGTTTCCAATGGCCGGGAGGCCGGCTCGTGCCGCCCTGCGAATACGGGGATATCTGCTCCTCCGCACAGATCGAGGGTCACGATGGCGTTGCGTACCGCCAGATCGAGAGGCACATTGCCGCCGACTACGGTGACCGCCCGCACATCGGTATGTGGGTCCCGAACGGCGAGGAGCAGAGCGATGGCGTCGTCGGAAGCAGTGTCGGTATCGATGACCAGGCTGCGCCGCATGTTGGCATTGTCCCACGATCAGGGGCGGTAGACCCGGGTGCGGAACCCGTCGTGTCAACACGTACGAGTCATCGCGTTTGGACCATACCCTGACGACCAGGGCGCGCGCCCGCCCAGGCCCGGTCACCCTGCGCTTGGGGTGGAACTAGTCCATCGTGGCGGATCCGAAAGCCTCCGCTAGCCGGCGCCGTTCCTGACCGATGAGACCACCGTAGGCAAAGGAAGGAGCCGCCGTGAACGGATTCCGATCAGCGTTTCGGGGTTCGTACCTCTGGCTATTGACCCTGTGGATGCTGACCAAGATCGCCCCGTGGGTGGCGGTCGGCGGACCGGACGGCTGGCGGCTCCCATAGCCGATATCCGTCGGTGCCGATCAGTCTCAGTCGCTGCTCAGCCGGACTGGGCCCGGCGAGTACCTTCGATCCAGCGCAGCAACTCGATGGGCAGCGGGAAGATGAGGGTCGAGTTCTTCTCCGCGGCAACGTCGCTCATGGTGGACAAAATCCGTAGCTGCAGGGCGGCCGGATGCGTTTCGAGGATGGCGGCGGCTTCGCCTAGTTCGGCAGCCGCTTCCCGCTCGCCCCGGGCGTGGATCACCTTGGCCCGCCGTTCTCGTTCCGACTCTGCCTGCCGGGCCATCGCCCGCCGCATGGCGTCGGGCAACTCGACGTCCTTGATCTCGACGAGGGTCACCTTGACCCCCCAGGGGTCGGTCAGCTGATCGATGATCTGCTGGAGTCGTTGGTTGATCTCGTCTCGTTTGATCAGCAGATCATCCAGCTCGGCCTGGCCGATGATGCTGCGGAGGGTTGTCTGGGCCACCTGGGCGGTTCCGAACATGTAGTCCTCGATCGCGATCACCGACTTGACGGGATCGACCACATTGAAATACGCCACCGCGTTGACCCGCACCGTTACGTTGTCTTTGGTGATGATGTCCTGGGGAGGGATGTCGAGTGTGGTAGTTCGCAAGGTGACACGAACCATGCGGTCGACGATCGGGATGATCAAGAACAGCCCCGGGCCTTTGGCGCCGATCACCCTTCCCAGCCGGAAGATCACTCCCCGTTCATACTCCCTGGCTATCCGGATGGCGGCGATGAGCAGGCCCACCGCCACCAGGACTGCCAGAACGATGCCCACCAATGTGTCGCTCATAGGTTGTCCTCCTCGGTCTCGACGATGAGCTCGAGCCCTTCAGTGCCGACCACCGTGACAGGCCTCCCCTCGGTCAGTTCTCCAGTGCGGGAGTGGATTCGCCACCAGGCCCCTTCCAGGAACGCTTGCCCGGTCCGACCCTCGGAAGAGGCGACTTCTACCACTCGGCCCACCAACGCCTCGGCCCCGGACGCAGCCGGCGCTGTGCGGGCTCGCCAGGTCAAACGTCCGGCCAGGACCACCCCCCCACCTACCACCAGCCCGACCGGCCAGAGCACGACGGGGCGGATCCCGAACGGACCTTCAAAGAGGAGTAGCCCGCCCGCAATCAGGGCGATCGTGCCTCCGGCGGCCAGGACCCCGATCCCGGGTACGAACAACTCCCCGATGAACAGCCCGACGGCCAGGACCAGCAGGACCGCCCCTGCCACTTGCACCGGCAGCACCGAAAGGGCGAAGAATCCCAGGATCAACAGGACGATCCCGATGATGCCGGCCAGGCCCAGTCCGGGGTTGGCGACCTCGTAGATGACCGCCAGCGTGCCTAGCGAGACGAACAGGAATGCCAGGTTGGGATCAGCGATCAGCAACAGAAGGCTCCGAAGCCAACCGGGATCGTAGGTCTCCAGTCCCGCATTTGCAGTGTTGAGGACCACGATGCGGCCATCGGCCATCATCATCGACTCCCCGTCGATTTCAGCCAGCAACTCCTCGAGGTCGCGGACCACCAGATCCACAACCTCCAACTCCAGGGCGTCGTCGGCGGTGACCGAGCGTCCGTCCCGAACCGCCTCGATGGCGAACTGAGCGTTCCGGCCGTGATATTCGGCCACCGACTCGGCAAAGGCGGCCGCATCGTTGATGATCTTGTCGGTGATCTCCCCGCCCTGAAGATCCACCGGGGTGGCGGCTCCGATGGTGGTACCCGGTGCCATGGCCGCCACGTGAGCGGCCATCGTGATGAACGTGCCTGCGGAGGCGGCTCTCCCTCCCGGCGGGGTCACGTACACGACCACCGGCACCCGAGCCCCGAAGAACGACTGGACGATATCGCGCATGGACGTGTCTAGGCCGCCGGGCGTATCCAGCTTCACAATGAAGACCTCGGCGCCTCCGTCTGCCGCCGATTGGAGCCCATCGATCAGGTACTCGGCGGTCACCGGGGTGATAGGCCCGTCGACCGTCGCCACCAGAGCGCCGGCAGCATCCTGGGCACCGGCAGCGGTCCCGAGAAAGACCAGGAGCATCGACACAAATGCGGCGGCCAAGGACCGGCGTATCAGGTCTCCTTGCAAGAGACCGGCCTGCACACGGCCCCGGGTGGATCGCAGATTGCTCATGCGGTGACTCCGCCGGGCAGATTCTCAATTCCAACAGTAGACGCCGAAGAGGGGAGGTGCCCGGGACCCGACCGCGGGCGCAGTCGCCTCGCCTACTCGACCGGAGGCGGCCGAAGGACGCGGGTCGTCGAGTATGCCAGGCGAGGGAAAGTTCGGTGGTTGGCGAGCACCTCGTCGAGAGCCTCGACATACCGGTCGAGGTCTTTGCGTTCGACGTTCAACGGCGGGGCGAGACGGATCACGTTGGGATTGGTGAACGTGTAGACACTGAGGATGCGATGCCGGTGCAGCATCTGGATGGCCACCATCGCTGCCACCTTGTTGAGCAAACGACCGGTGAGCCGGTTGCGGGTCTGGCGGAAATCAAGACCGATCATCAAACCTTTGCCCCGCACTTCGCGCAAGAGGTCGAATCGATCGGCAACCTCACCCAACCGGTTGTGGAGGTACCCACCGAGGTTGGCCGCCCGGGCGGGGAGATCCTCAGAAACGGTGATGTTGATGGCGGCCAGCGCCGCCGCACAGGCGAAGGTGTTGCCACCGAAGGTCGAGGTATGCAGCAGAGCCCGGCGTTTGGTGCCGTATGCCCGCCGCCACACGGCATCGGTGGTGATATACGCCCCGATTGGAGACACCCCGCCGCTGAGTCCCTTCGACACGCACAGCACATCGGGCACCACCCCTTCGTGTTCGCAAGCGAACATGCGGCCGGTGCGGCCCAGACCGGTCTGTATCTCGTCGAGGATCAGGAGGGTTCCGTGCTCGTTGCAGATCTCTCGGGCCCTGGCCAGATACCCATCTGGTGGCACCAGGATCCCGGCCGGGCCCTGAATGGGCTCGAGCACTACCGCCGCAACAGGAGATTCGCGCAACGCCCGCTCCAGGGCGGCCGCGTCGCCGAAGGGAATGTGGTCGACCTCGGGCAGCAGCGGCCGGTACGGGGCGCGGAACGGTTCATGACCGGTGACCGAGAGGGCCCCCATGCTTTTTCCGTGAAACCCTTCTTGTGCGGCCACGATGCGCGGCCGCCCCGTGGCGGCCCGGGCCAGTTTGAGCGCCCCTTCGATCGCCTCCGAGCCGCTGTTGCAGAAGAAGCTGCGCTGCAGATTCCCCGGCGAGATGGCGGCCAGACCGGCGGCGAGGGCTCCGGTCAGTGCTCCCGGCGAAATCGCGAGGAAGTTGGGCGATTCCCGAACCCGGTCGATAGCGGCCAGGACCTCAGGATGGTTGTGCCCCAGAGCGAGCGCACCATAGCTGCAGAAGAAATCGAGGTACTCGTCGCCCTGATCGTCCTCCAAACGGAGGCCTCCGGCTTTGACGAACCGGCGGGGAAGCTTGTATCCGGTGAGCAAGTCGACGAGCGACTCGTTGACGAACTCCCGGTTCAGTTCCAGAATCTCGTCGAGGTCGAGTTCGGCGGCTTCCTCAACCTTGTATATCCGGGGTGATGTCATCGTCATGACCTCTCACGGAAGCTAGCCAACCGTCCGGCGGCGATGACGCTGTCTCCCGGGGGGAGATCGCGGTACCGGACGTGATTGCACCCTTGATCACTCTGGGTGGTAGGAGGTATGGTGACCTCGGGAGGCCACACTGGAGGGTGGATATGGGGCGCCGAAGCCTATCGATCGTCGCGTTGCTCGTTGCGCTACTGATGATCCCGGTTCAAGTAATGGCGGCACCGGGCGGCGCCAAAGGGCCCAAAGACGGCGTCAAGGGCCCCCAGGAGAAGGTGACGATCTGTCACGTCCCGCCGGGAAACCCCTCCAACGCGCACACGATCACCGTGGGCGCCCCGGCGCTGGCCGCTCACCTGGCTCACGGCGACACCAAGGGTGTTTGTCCGGAAGAGCGACCCGGTCGAGACCGAGAAGATGAGGTCGGCGTGAACCGCCGTCCGGTCGCCGACGCCGGTGACGACCAGTGCGTGCTGTTCGGCAACAGGGTGACTCTGGACGGTTCGGACTCGGACGATCCCGACGATGATGAGCTGACCTACGAGTGGGATGTTGTCGACACTCCTTCCGGGTCGAGTGTGTCGGATGGATCGCTGTCCGACGACGAGGTGGCCAAGCCGACATTCACCCCGGATCGACTTGGCCGGTACGAATTCGATTTGACGGTCGAAGACGAGCGCGGACTGTCCGACACGGACGCCGCAGTAGTCCGGGTCAAGATGGGCGTGTCGCTGGATGACACCGACTACGACCTCGACGTCGACGAGGCCGTTCGAGTGACGATCAGCTTGCACCGGGCTGCCCCCCAAGACGTGACCGTCGACATCGATATCGATGCCGACGTGGCCGTCGTGGCCGCCACCGCGTCGGGTGCAGCCATCGACGAGGTGGTGATCGACGACGGCGACGACGAAGTGCGGGTGTGGCTGCGCGGCATCGATACAGGCGACACCGACCTGACGGTAAGGGTCGGGTCCGAGGGCTGCTCCTCATCCGACTCGGCAGATGTCGGCGTCAGCGGTGCGGTGAGTGGGAGCGCGTCCTTGAGCCTCAACGAGCTGCGGACGGTGCTGCTGCGGATCTTGCGTTGGATGCCCATCTGATCGCACGGCGAGGAGCACTGGGCCCATCAGCCTGTTGACGGTTGACCCGACCGTGGTGAAGTCGATGTCGACGGCGACGGCTGCCGGCACCGACCGCGGCGACCGGTCCGGGCGGCGCCACGTGGGGAAGGCTATCCGGAGGCGGCTCTGATGAACCGCACGGTCGTCTCGATTACTTCGGGGCCGGCCACCAGTTGGTAGTCGTTGTGATCGGCGCCGGGGATGATCAACAGCTCCTTGGGCCCAGGGGCTGCTCCGAAGATGGCCCGGCTCTGCCCGACCGGCACGATCGTGTCCCAGGTTCCGGCGATCACCAGTGTGGCGGTGGCCGTCCCGGCGATACGTTCGATCGAGGGGTACTCGTCGCGCAGCAGAATCCGGGCGGGGACGAAGGGGTAGTGGACGGATGCCAGATCGGCCAGAGAGGTGAAGGGGGAACGCAGCACCAGCACCAGCGGGGGTTCGGCCAGCGCCAATTCGATGGCGACGGCGGCGCCCAAAGACTCGCCGAAATACACCAGACTGTTCTCCGGGGCCCGTCGGCGAACCCACTCCACCGCCGCCCGGGCGTCGAGAGCAAGACCGGCCTCGCTCGGCCGGCCCGCGTTGCCACCGTAGCCGCGGTAGTCGAACAGCAGCACCCCGAGTTCTTGGGCTGCCAGCCCGGAACCGAGGGGTGTCCGACCGGCCCGGTTGCCGGCGTTGCCGTTGAACACGACGACTATCGCTGCGTTCTCGGCGGGTGGCTTGAACCATCCGTGCAGTTGCAGCCCATCGGTGGTCTCAAGGATGGCTTCTTCCCAACCGGGGAGTTGGTCGGTTGCTTTGGGGGCCGCCGGGTCGGGGAAGTAGATCAACCGGCGCTGGACGAGCCATAAGCCACCCAGCAAGACCAGCACAATGGCGACAACCCCAAACAGGAACCGGAGCATCTCTACGTACCGCTACTCGTCACCCTCCACTCTGCCATGGCAGGGAGGCCGGTAGTGGGGAACTTCTCCGGCTTCTTACGTTCGAACCCGGTGGCCTGGGAAAGGCCCTGCGCCGGAGAGCAAGACAACCTCCCTATCCGAGCCTTGCAGCGAAGCGTCGAAAGGCGGCCGCGGCGGAGCCGGACAGCGATACCGAGTGGGCAAAGAAGGCAACGTCGAAGTCGAACTCCGCAAGATGCCGAAGGCTGGCATCGATGGACGGTGTTGGAGCATTGAAAACCCCTCGCTTCACCACACCCTTCTTGGTAGCCACGGCGGCGTCACCTACAAACAAGACCCCGTTATTTCGGTCGAGCAGGTAGGACACGTGACCGGGGGTGTGTCCCGGGGTGTCGATCACTCGCAGGTCGGCGGGCAGCGCCGACGGTTCGGTCTCGCCAACGAGATGATCGACCGTGATCGGTTCCGCCCCCGGAATGAAGCGGGACAGCGGTTTGAGAAAAGGCATCCGATCGAACACGGGAGGCGGCACGGTCGGTGCTTCGCCCCGAATGGCGGGTGCGTCCGCCCCGGAAGCAAACAAGGGGGCTTTCGATTCGAGTTTCAAAGCTGCCGCTCCGCCCACATGGTCGGCGTGTGAGTGGGTGATGGCGATGGCGCGCACGTTGGCAGGGGACCGTCCAATACGGGACAGGACTTCAATGATG
This sequence comes from Acidimicrobiia bacterium UBA4744, assembly GCA_002403855.1. Taxonomy (GTDB): domain Bacteria; phylum Actinomycetota; class Acidimicrobiia; order Spongiisociales; family UBA4744; genus UBA4744. The sequence goes on along the minus strand of DHIO01000026.1, from coordinate 298,144 downwards.
GCGCCGTGACGCTTGGGAATTCCCGTGTCGATGAGGACTACGCCCTGGTCCCCGTCGATGATGTACGACTTGGAGTAGCCGGTAACGGCGTATACGCCGGGAACATTCGTTTCCACACCTACGAACGTAGCACGGCCGGAGAGGTCCTTCCCGATGCCTCGGTTTTCACGCCCGGCCGGTTCGCGCCAGGTCGGCGATCTCCCGTTCGAGGTGCGGTGGATACGGTTGCAGTCCGCGTTCGGCGGTTTCCGCTCCGCCGGTGAGGATCCAGTTCAGTCCCCTGAGCATGATCGCCGAGAACGGATCGAACAGCTCTTGAATGACGGTGCCGAGGCCGGGAGCAAGGTTGAGGAGACTGCCCCGGTTGAGCAGGAACGTGTGCTTGCCTTCGAGTTCGTAGCGGTCGATGTGGCGACGTACCGGCTCGTGGGGTAGGCCGCCGAGCCATTCCACGTCGATCTCTCGATTGCTGTGCCCAACGTTGAACAGGATGGCTCCATCCCTCACCGTTGCGAGCTGGTTGGGACCGAGCACGCCCTCTCTTCCCGTGGCTGTCACGACAACAGAGGAGGAGTCCAATCCTTCCTCGAGTGATACGTCCCGGCAGCCGTGGTGCTGAGCTTCCAGGGCACGAACCGGGTCGACTTCTGCCACGGAGACGATTGCTCCTAGATCGCGAGCCCGCAGTGCCACACCTTTACCCACCGGACCGAAGCCGATCACCAGTACCGATCGGCCGTGCGGGGCCAGTCCGGTGATGTACGAGAAGGCCGGCCAGACGTCGAGTCCAACATGGTGCCGGTTGTGCAGGCGGTCTTTGAGAGCCGCGTTGTTCCAGTTGAAAACCGGGAACGGAACATCCACATCCAGGAGACGATGAAGCCCGGAGGTAGTCGCTTCGAGAGCCCCGCGTGGTGCCAGACCTCGCTCTGTGGTGGTAGCGATGAGTTCGCCTCCCATGTCCGAGAGGGCATCAGCCGGTTCCGAAACCAGCCATTCGAGCCCGGCCTGCCGGTCGGCCTCCGTCATGCCGCTCCATGCCCAGACCTCCACCCCATGGCGGGCCAAGTAGGCGGCCGCGACGTCGTCGGTGCTGTCGGGATTGACGGCCGCCACGCTGACCCGGGCGCCCGCTCGCACCAGCGGCAGCACGATCACGGCGGTGTTGAGAAGGACATGCTGGAAACAGGCCACCCGGAGACCGTGCAAATCGAGACTGCCCACCAGATCTCCAACCCGGGAAGACACCGGCAGGGTCACTCGCCACCACGACTCTTCGCCGGCGGTGACGGCGCCGGCTAGAGATTGGTCCTTGATTCTGATCATGGCATTCCTCTCGACACCCCTCGAGGTTCATCGTGGCCCATGAACCTTGCGTCGGTCTAGAGCCCTATGGCCGGATCTGGCCCGCCGCGACTCTCACCGGGGCAGAGGAGGCGCTCCTGCCGGATCAGGCGTCCTCGCCAAACACCACTCGGGGGCCGCCGGCACCGGCGGCGTAGTACAGGTCGTATCCCTCGGCGTCCGTCGACTCAACAACACAGGACAGGATTCTCTCGTGAAACCGATCGAGAAGCTGAGTGGCGGCGAAGGCGTCGGCACGTTCCTTGCTATCGAACTGGGTGATGATCAGGGCATGGGAGGGGTCGGCTCTATTGAGATATACGGCGTGGTGCTCGGGTGCTTGGGGGGATGCCAGCGCGGTTTCTTCCCACTGCTGCACATCCCGGAGGAAGGCCTCCATCCTTCCCGGCTGGACCCGGCATCGGGTGGTGAGGATGTAACGCATGCCGCGAACCCTACCGACCGGGTTGGGTTCGTGCCGAACGATGCCTGCAGTTTCCCCGTCCGCTCGGAACGCTCCCAGAGAGAGTACGAAGTGGCTCCAACCGGATGGGTGAGACGGTGACCCCGCGCGGGTAAAGGCCGCGGTGGAAAACCGCCTCTTCAGCAACGAGCTGGCTATGGAGAGGGAGGCTGTTTCTCGGTAGCTACCCGGGTGACGAGATCCAAAGCCATTGCGGTGGTGGCGACATTCAAGGCTCCTGCCGGAGCCGGAGACTAGAGGCGGGTGGGAAGCTGCTCTCCGGTTGTCAGGAAGTGGTTGATAGCCAAGGCCCATTCGTCGATTAGCTCCTGATACCGCTCCTCGGTGAATCCTTCGACATAGCGATTGCCGGCCTCAGAGAGCCCGGTGATCCGGTAGGTGATCCGGGCCGAGGACCCTCCGCCGCGGAGAGCCTTCACGACGATGGAGATCTCCGCGAGGTCCGACGACGGCGTCGTACGCACGTACCCGATGTGGTGGCGTTCGCGATCCAGTCGGGCCAGTAACCAGACCGTTTCACCCCGGTCCGGGTCGCGTGTTCGGAACACACAGCCCCGTTCCGGAGCCAGCCCGTCTCCGGCCACTATCTCGGGTTCCCAACCGGTCGCCCAGTCGGTTTCGCGCTCTGGACCGAAGAGTGGAAACACCCGGTCTGGTTCGTCGTTCAACACGATCGTGTGCGTCCGCTCCACGACCCGGCCGGGGAAACCGCTCGACCGATCAGACATCCTTGCCCTCCTCCGTCGAGGCTAGATGTCGGGGGCACATCCCGTCGTTTGGACCCTATCCGAAGTAGCAAGTGGGACACCGTCGCAAGCCTCGACGATGGCGAACGAACGGCCGGGCATGTCCTTTGTCGGCGCGTCACCCCGTTCCGAGAGGTCGCGAGGGGTTGCCGATGGGTAGTGTCCGCACATGCGGGCGATCCAGCTCAACGCGACGATCCCGAGGTATCTGGTCGGGAAACTCGGCAACCTGGCCGAACGGATCTACTGGAGCGGATACTCGGCCGTCTACGTCGGTGAGGTAACCGAACCTTCGCTGCCAAACGGCGAATGGGTGAAGATCGACACTCGGTTGGGAGGGATCTGTGGCACCGACTGGGACTTGGTTCGCGTGAAGCCGCTCTGGTATCTGGAGCCTTACTCGTCGCAGCCGTTTGTGCTGGGCCATGAGATCGTCGGAGATATCCGAGAGGTAGGCGATGACGTCGCGGGCCGGCAACCGGGAGAGCGAGTGGTCGTAGAACCCTTGTTGTGGTGCCGTCCGCGCGGGTTCAACAATCTGTGCCGGTACTGTGCATCAGGGCGGATCAACCTCTGTGAACGGATGACCGAAGGATCGGTCTCTCCGGGCCAGATCATCGGGGCTTGCCGCGATACCGGGGGCGGGTGGGGCTCTGCCCTGGTGGCTCACCACAGCCAGCTCTACCGGGTGCCCGACGCGGTGTCCGACGAGAACGCAGTCCTGGTCGAACCCTTCGCGGTCGGATTGCACGCGGCCCTCAACCACATGCCCGCCGACAACGACCGGGTCCTGATCATCGGGTCGGGCACCATCGGATTGATGACCCTCCAGGCCCTTCGAGCTCTGGGCAGCACCGCCACGATCTTTGTGCTGGCCCGACATGACTACCAGGTCGACGCAGCGAAGCGTGTGGGGGCCAGCGAGGTCTTTTCGACCAGGACCGACTTCTACTCGAGGATTGCGGAGAGTAGCGACGCCCGCCTGTTCAAACCCACCCTGGGCAAGCGGGTTGTGGAGGGCGGATGCGACGTGGTTTTCGAGTGCGTCGGCACCTCGGACGCCACCGATGATGCGATCCGGCTGGCCCGATCGGGCGGGACGGTGGTGATGGTCAGTGCTCCGGCGACGGCCAAGAAGGTGGACTGGACGGCGATCCAGGCGCAGGAACTGAGTCTGGAAGGCTCGATGTACTACGACCATGCGGTCGATCACGACGGGCGACACGGCAGTACATTCGATCTGGCGCTCGAACTGATGGCCGCCGGGCGGGTCGATCTGGGGTGGATGGTGAGCCATCGGTTCACGCTCGAGCAGCACACGGAGGCTTTCGGGACTCTGGCCCGGCGGGAGCAGCAGCGAGTTATCAAAGCGGTATTTGACTTCTCACTGTAAGTTAGAGCTACGGACGGGAGGTGATGGTGGAACAGCCATATCCGACCCTCGAGGCGACATACGACGCCTACGCGCAGCATGTCGCGCCCGGCAAGGTGGAGCTCTACCGGCAACTTGGGTTTCTGGGCGTGATGGGCGAACGGAGCGGGGCCTGGTTCACCGACGCTTTCACCGGTGAGCGCCTCTACAACTGCCACTGCAACGGCGGAGTGTTCAACCTCGGACACCGCAACCCGGAGGTGATCGCAGCAGTGCGGGATGCCCTCGAGACCGTCGACATAGGGAACCACCACATGGTGTCCGGGTACCGGGCTGCCCTGGCCGCCCGACTCGCCGGCACCACCGGTGATCTGCTGCCGGGCGTCATGTTCGCGGCGTCCGGGGCAGAGGCGATCGATACGGCCCTCAAGATTGCACGGGGCGCCTCTGGCCGGACCGGGATTGTGTCGGCGGACGGTTCCTACCACGGCAGCGCCGGCCTGGCACTGGCCGCCGGCGATGCCTCCTACCGTGCTCCGTACGGGGACAACCTCCCCGGTTTCACTCACGTCGGCTTCGACGACATTGCGGCGCTCGAAGCCGCAGTGGACGATGACACCGCCGGCGTGATCCTGGAGTCCATCCCGGCCACGCTCGGCATGAAAGAAGCTTCGGCCGGCTACTTCCAGAAGGTCGAGGACATCTGCCGGGAACGCGGCGCTGCCCTGATCATCGACGAGGTGCAGTCCGGGCTGGGCCGGACCGGCCGGATCTGGTGCTACCAGCACTACGGCATAACCCCCGACATGATCGTGACCGGCAAGGGCCTGAGTGGCGGGGTCTACCCGATGGCGGCCACGTTGATGACGTCCGAGTTGCTGCACTTCTACGACGACCATCCGCTGGTGCATTTCTCGACGTTCGGAGGGGCCGAATTGGGTTGCGCGGCGAGCCTGGCGGTGCTCGACATCATCGAAGGTCCCGGGTTTCTCGAGAGGGTCGAGGAACTTGCCGCAAGATTCGCGGACGGCTTCAGTGATCAGCCGTTCCGGCTCCACCGCCGGGGCCTGATGATGGGCCTCGAATTCGAGGACCAGGGCGGTGGCCTGGCGGCGATGGCAAAGCTGCGCGGCGCCGGCGTCTTCGTCGTGTACGCCAACAACAACCCGGCCGCAGTGCAGTTCCTCCCCCCGCTGATCCTCACCGACGAGGAAACCGACGACATCATCGATCGAGTTCGTCGAACCTTCTCGTGACGCATCATCACGGACTGCGGGCCGTCTCCGACGTGGATCTGACCGAACTCGAAGCCGTATTCCAGCAGGCGTTTCGAACGGGTGACGCCGACCGACTCGAAGTGATCGGGGCAGGGGAGATACTGCCGGTGGTCGGCTGGGAGACGCCGGAAGGACCGATTGCCTGCAAGCGGCTCCCTCCCTTTCGCGATCGCCGGAGGCTGACTGCATACGCGGCGGTGTTTCACGACTACCTTGAAGCGCTGGTCGATGCCGGGGTGAGCGTCGTGCCGACGACGCTGGTGACACCGTCCGGTCTTGGGGAAGCACCCACTGCGTACGCGGTCCAGCCTCGACTCGACGAAGCAGAAATGCTTCCGGTCCTGCTCGAGAAGGCCGAACCGGGGTTGACCGTTGAGTTGTTCGACCAGATCCTGGCGACGCTCGACCGGGTCCTCGAGCGCGGCATCGGGCTCGACTCTCAGTTGTCGAACTGGGCCCGCCACAACGGCGCGCTCGTTTACCTCGATGTGACCACTCCGTTCCTGCGGGATGAGAAAGGAGCTCACCGCCTCGACGCGTCGACGTTCACCATGTCCCTACCATGGATCATCAGAGGGCTGTTCACCGGGTCGGTTTCCAAGCTGATCATGGACGCGTACTTTGTGCGGCGGACCGTGGTACTCGACCTGCTCGGCAACCTCATCAAGGAGCGTCTCAGGTCGCTCATCCCGATCGGTCTGGAGCGAGCCAACCGGCTCTTCGAAGAATCGATTACCCGCGAGGATGTCGAACAGCACTACGCCCGGGACGCCCGGTTGTGGGCGCTCATTCAAAGGCTCCGCCGTTGGGACCGGACCTGGCAGTTGAAGGTGAGGCGGCGACCCTACCGGCAGTTGCTGCCGGAACCCATCAAGCGGTGAGCAGCGGTTGCAGGTAGCAGGTCTCAGGTCCAAATCGAGCAGCAAACCCGCCGAGCAACGTGATGCTTGCTCGGATCGCTCAGGATGACTCATTCGCCGGTAGGCTGCACTTCCGGCAACACAAGCGGTTCTCTTGCTCGAAGGTCAACCCAACTTCCGCGACTTAGGCGGCCACCCGACCCGCAACGGATCTTCGGTAGTCGTCGGCCAGGTGTTCCGTTCGGGAGACTTGTCGGCCTTGACCGGCCCCGACCTCACCCGGCTCGAAGAGCTACGGATTTGCACGGTGGTGGATCTGCGATCGGAGGTCGAAGCGGATGCTCGGCCCGACCGCTTGCCGGAGGGAGCAGCCTACGTGCCTCTTCGCATGTTGCCGGGAGGGTCCTCCTCGACCCTCGAAGCGATGTTTCGAACCGGGGATTTCAGCGCGTTTCCCACCTGGGAGACCATCTACCGGGCGGCGATTCGGGACCACGCCGACACCTACTCGGCTTTGATTCGACTGGTGGCCGATCCGGCGGCCCGCCCGCTGGTGTTCCACTGCACAACCGGAAAGGACCGCACCGGGATAGGCACCGCTCTGCTGCTGACAGTTCTGGGAGTGGCGTGGGCGGACATCGAAGACGATTTCCTTCGATCGAACGACTACCTCCGGCCACACAAGACCGCGATGGTGGAACGCATGGCTTTGGAGATGGAGGGGTCGGGTCTGACGATGCAGGAAGGAACCCGGCAGTTGTTGGAGCGCATGCTGCTGGTGGAAGCCTCTTACCTCAACGCGGCCCGTGACGAGATGATCGCCCTGGAAGGCTCGGTGGCGGCCTACCTGTCCCGCTCACTCGGAATCGAGGATGATCTCGCCGGGGACCTGCGGGACCAGTTGCTCCGGTAACCGGCCGGGAATATCCAACGGTCCGCTGCGTTCGGCTTGTCGTGCACGCCATAGAAGCCACAGCTCTCGACAGCCCTAGTGAGTTCGTCGCCAACCAGGCACGTCAGTACGTCGCATCCAACGGCGCCGGTATCGAACATCCGTTTGCCGACCGGGTGTTCTTGCTCTACTTCAAGGGCCGCAAGTCGGGAAAGATCCGGCGGGTGCCGCTGGTGTGCGTAGAGGACGGAGACGATCTGCTGATCGTGGCCTCCAAGGGGGGCGCGGACCATCACCCCGCCTGGTTCCTCAATATTGATGCCGATCCGAACGTGTGGGTACGGAACAAGGCAGACTTCTACGAAGCTCACGCCACCACCCTCCAGGGCGGGGAGCGGGCCGAAGCCTGGGCGAAGCTGGTAGCCGCGATGCCGTTCTTCGCAGACTATGAGCAGAAGACCGATCGGGTTATGCCGGTTGTCCGCTTGTCCCGTACCGCCCGCGGTGCCGGCTGAACTCGACGCCGGGTTCCGCCGCCGGGCAGCACGCGCCGTGACTTGCTAGGTCAGGGAGAACCGGACCAAGGGTGCGCCTTTCACCCAGCGGGGCAGATCGGATCTCGCCTGCGCGGGGTCGGTGTTCCAGGATTCCGTGAGGATGCGAAACAAGACTCTTTCCCGCTCCTCCGGGGTTGTGATTTCGGTGGCCGATGCCGGCAGGTCGGTCTGCACACCCCGTTTGAGGTGCAGCGTGAACTCCGGGTTGGCGATCAGGTTGGCCATCCAGTCGCGTTTGTGTCCCGGCCGGCCGGTGATGTAGTAGTCACCATCGAAGTGGTGGAAGTAGATCTCGATCCGGCGCGGAGCGCCCGTCTTGCGGCCGGTGGTCGTGATGTCGACAACTCCGCCTCTTTCGAGTGCATTGATTACTCGTGCATCCATGGGTGCGGCAACGAAGTTGGATCTGTGCCTATTCCCGGCCCGGCAGGAAGGGTTCCCCGGCCGCTGAAGAGACTGTCCTGCAGGATATGGCGACCGTCGGGGTGGTGCGGCCGCTTCGGGCGGGATGAGAAGACGCCGGCGGGTTCACGCCTTGTCGTGGGGGAGTGGGCTGCGGAACGCCCGTAGAAACCCATGCGGCGTGGCGTACAGGAGGTTGGAAACCCGCGACATGTACACGTCGGCATACCGCTCGACCTGCCGGGCGAACAGGCTCTTGTCGACCCCGGCCCGCATCAGCAGACCCCAGCGAGCATTGCTCAGCGCCCCGGCCGCGATGGCCAGCGGGGCTATCTCCTCGTCGAGGTCGGCCAGACGGATACGGACCGCATCGATCTCACGGTCGAGGCTGCGGTTGCTGCGTTCCGCATCGGCCGGAGCGTACCGGTTGCGTTGCCGAGCCAGGCGCAGGTCGGCCATCTCGGCTTCGAGTCGTCCCTTGACTTCCATGAGCTCGATCAACTCGGTTTCCTGCTCGGCAAACCCGACCAGAGCGTCGATCTCCGCCTCCAACTCATGGATAACCAGCGCAGTCCGCCAGCGCAGTGCAGCCTTGGACGCATGGACGTCACCGAACAGGTGGTCACCGACATAGAGGATCTCCTCGCCCGACAGGCCCAGGCTCTCCTCCACCCGTCGGGCGCAACCGGCGAAGTACACCCCGCCCGGTTCCATCGCACCGAGGTGCGGCTCCAGTAGCGCCCGGTCCTGGTCGACGACTCGGTAGAGCCGGTGATCTCCCTCGAAGAAGTCCGGTTTGCTCGCCGAGACGATCACGGTGTCGAACAAACCTCGCCAGGTCTCACCAGGGGACAGCTGGGAATCGAATACGTGGGTCAGGATCCTGTCGGCGTATTCCCAGTCCGAGTTGGTGATCAGCAACAACCGTTTCCCGGCCTCTCGCTGGTCGACCAGCATCGGTACTACCTCGGGGTCGGGTTCGACAAAGCGGTCCGGATCGGCAAGAACCTCACTCTTGAGGGTGCCCTCCAGGTGGGCAAGGTTCAGCGCTCCGTGCACCGTGCGGTAGAGATCCTCGTAGCCGACCACCTCGGGGATTGCTCCAGAGTCGGCCAGGTCGACCATCTGCGCAAACAGCGAGGACTCGGACAGCGTGAACAGCGTGTTGAGGAAGACCCAGCGAGGTTGATTGAGATCTACCACCGTCCCGGCATATGCCCTTCGTACTTCTTCAAACTCCAGCAACCGGGTGCCGTGCGCCGCCCGTATGACATACCCGAAGCGGGTCACTTTCAGGAGATTCCCCAGTTCGAGGTCGATGGTGAGACCTTGAATGACCTGGTTGGGGTCGAACTCCAGTTCGGCGACCGGCCAGCCCCGCTGGCCCAGCTGCAGCTTTGTGTGCTGGTAGGCGCGGCGCTCCCATTCGAAGGTGTTGTAGTGGACCAGTGTGTAGTCGAGGTCGTAGCCGATCGCCTTGATGGAACGGAGGTTCAGGGTCCGGTTGCTGAATATCCCTCGATGGGACGGCGGACTGCTCATGGTCTCGAATGGTATCGGAGTCTTGTCGGCACTCAGGCGCGAAAGTGCCTGATCAGGGCGCATCTCCCGGCGTCGACCGGGCGAATTGGCGGATGCCTTCGGTGCAGCCGAAAGGGTCGCGGGTAGCTTCACCCAGAAGGCAGATTGGAGGTCGGTATGAGAATCGGAATCCTGGGCGCCGGTCCGGTCGGCACCAATCTCGGCAAGGGCTGGCTGGCGGCGGGCCATGAGGTCATGTGGAGCTCTCGTGAACCGGCGTCGGCACGGATGCTTCAACTGGCTGCCGAGGCAGGGGGAAGCGCCGGAACTGTCACCGAGACGGCCGATTTCGGAGAGGTGGCAGTTGTGGCTTTGCGCTGGGAGGCGATCCCCGACGTGATAGCGGCAAGCAGACCGATCCTGCGGGGCAAGGTTCTGATCGACACATCAAACCGTTTCGACGGCCACTCCGAGCGGTCGCCGTCGATCGACTTGCGTGACCTGTCCGATGCTCGAGTTGCGAAGTGCTTCAACACTATTGGGGCCGAACACTTCCTCGATCCGGTATTTGCGGGGCGAGCCGTATCGATGTTCCTGTGTGGTGACGATGAGGAGGCCCGTCAGGTGACGGCGATGCTGGCCGCCGATCTGGGTTTCGAACCGGTGGATCTGGGCGGACTGGACAAGGCACCAATCCTCGACCATCTGGCGGCGCTCTGGGTCGGGTTGGCGGTCGGCAGACAAGACCGCGGCTTCGCAGTGACGTTGGCTGCCAAATAGGGCGCCTGCGGGCGAGTTCGTCGGGATGCGATCGAAGCGCTCAACGAACTCACCTTCGTTCCCCGGCCAACTCTCTGTGGGTCTCCGCTCAGAGTCCGGTATTCGTTCAGACGGCCGAGGGTTTGCCGAGGACGGGTCCCGGTTGGGATCGACGGTTTGTGGATGGAGAACATCGCGCCGGCCGGTAGCGACTCGGCGGGAGGATCTGAGCCCGAGGCTACGCTGCTATGGCATGCGTTCGTCGAGGACCAACCTGGCCGTTGTGGTTCTGATGCTCGTGGCCGCTGCTTCTGGGCTGGTGGCGTTCTCGCTGGGCACTCCGATTGCGGCTCTGCCGGTGACCGTTCACGGATTGGCCGGGACGGCACTGCTGGTGCTGGCCCCCTGGAAGGTGATGGCCGCCTACCGGGGGCTTCGAGGTAGAGCCGATGGAAGGCGGTGGAGGTTGTCCCTTCTGCTGGCGGTAGCGACGACGGTCGCCCTGGTATCGGGGTTCCTCCAGGCTTCCGGCGCGGTTCCCCGATTGGGATCCTTGACCATGATGCAAGTGCACGTGGGGTCGGCGCTGTTGGCAGTGGTACTGACACCGGCGCACCTGCGGGGAAGACCGATGAACGTAGCGCTCGCGGGGCGGCGCGAGTTCCTGAGGGCGGGGGGTCTCTTTGGCTTGGCGGGCCTCGCCTGGTTGGGATTCGAAGGAGCACTGCGCAGTGTGGGGCTACCCGGCGGCCAACGACGATTCACCGGATCCCATGAACGTGGTTCGTTCGACGCGGCCGCGCTGCCGGCCACCCAGTGGCTCGACGATCGTCCCCCTGAGGTGGCGGAAGGGCACCGGGTTCGGTTTGACGCAACCGGCGAAGAAAGAAACCTGTCGATCGAAGACCTCGACCGGGGCGACCGGCTGGTGGCCACTCTGGACTGCACGAGCGGGTGGTATTCGACCCAGGAATGGGAGGGTGCCCTCCTGGCCAATCTGATCCCGCCCGGGGTGGAAGGCTCCATCCTGGTTACGTCGCTGACCGGCTATCGCCGTCGATTTCCGGTTTCTGATGCGCACCGGTTGCTCCTGGCCACCCGGCTGGGCGGCGAGCCTTTGCGCTCCTCCCATGGGGCACCGGTTCGCCTAGTAGCTCCGGGAAGGCGCGGGTTCTGGTGGGTCAAGTGGGTGGCGGCGGTCGAGATCGACGGCCGGCCGGCGTGGTGGCAGTTGCCGTTCCCGATGACATAGACCAGTCGCAACTCAACATCGAAGAGGCCGGACCGCCTCAACGACGCGAGAAACCCCACAGACGTTCCCGCCTATGGGGCTTCCCTCGGGCGGCCCTGGCGGACCAACCCTCGACCTCCCGTGATCCGGCCCAGAAGGACCTACGTTTCCGGCCGTGGCTTCACCATACACCACCAGGCGGGGCCGGTGGGGTGGTTTCTTCAACCTGCCGGGCTGAGGATCACCACCGGGATCTCACGGTCGGTGCGGTCCTCATAGCGGCCAAACTGCAGCACTTGCTCGACGAAGATTCTCCAGAGCTCGGGCTCGCTCGTCGGGGCCTGCCACGGGGGCCTCATCTAGACCATATCGCTGCCCCGCTCGACCTCCATCGAGGGATTTGGGCGGCACGGCCGGTGGCGATCGAAACCTTCGAATCTAGCCGCCCGCCCGCTCGAGGATTCCGCGCACGTACAGGGCTTGGCCGGCGTGCTGGAGGTTGTCGCTGATCACACTGACCAGCCTCACCCCGACCGACACCGGTGGGTCGTAGGATCGGTCGATGATGCGATCCAGCTCGTTCGCATCAACCGTCGCCAGGTAGTCGAGGGTGCCGGCCGAAACGGCAGTGTGGTAGCCGGTCAGCATGTTCCCGGTTTCCGGCCTGATCGCGGCTACCTGTTCCGACGTATGACCAAAACCGGTGTTGTGCGGATCGGCGGGCATTCCGAACCGATCGGCCCATAGACCGGCCACCCACATCTGCTCTCGGCCGGCGATCTCTGCCACGTGGTCGTCCTGAATCCTTGTCAGGTGCCAGATCAGCCAGCCGATCGAGTTGGCATCGGCTTCGGGGCGATACGTCAGTGCCTCGGAGTCGAGTCCGCGAACGGTTCGTTCCACCAGTTGCCGAATTCGTTCGAAGACGTCGACGAGTATGTCGCCGGTTGTCACTGTTTTCACCTCCTAGGGGGTGCCGGGGTTTGGATTGGTTCACCAGGGACTTGTAGTCGGCGGCGCCGGGGAAGACGATAGGTGTGACGGAGGATACCGAATGCCCAGTAGCCGATCCGGACGCTGGTCCCTGATCTTGGCGGTCGCAGCCGTTTGCGGGTTGGCCGCTTTCTACGGGCTGGTGATCGGCGGCCAGAGGGGCGGCGACACGTTCTTCTCGAACCCTTGGTTGGCGGGAACGATGACCGCCGCGGTCGTGTGTGCCATTGCAGCAGCCGGTGCCGGTCTCTACGGCATCGTGCGGGCGAGGGAACGTTCCGCGGTCGTCTTCGCTACCACCACCTTCGGCTTGCTGGTGCTGGCCTACGCGATTGCCGAAGTAGCTTTCCCGCACTAGGGGCCCGGCGAGGCAAGCCGGTGGGGACGCCGTCGGGCACTTGTGCCGGGGACCCGACCGCAGCCCAACCGATGCAGAGGGTTCCCGGCGATCAGTGGCTGGTTCCCCGTTGCCACGACTCGAACAGGCGTGCGTATGCACCTTCTTCGGCAACCAACCGGCGGTGCGAACCGTCCTGCACCAGCCGGCCCTGATCGAAGACCAGGACCCGGTCGGCATCTTCCGCGGTGGACAGACGATGAGCAATGGTGACGACAGTGCGCCCGGCCGTCAGCCGGTGTAGCGCTCCACTGATGCGCACTTCAGTGGCGGGATCGACCGCCGAAGTCGCTTCGTCCAGCACCAGCAGATCCGGGTCGGCGATCGCCGCCCGCACCAACGTCACCAGCTGTCGTTCACCGACCGAGAGGGCACTACCACGCTCACCGACCGGAGTGTCCAAACCGGCGGCGAGTTCGTTCAGCCAGCTTGTCAAGCCCAATCGCTCAAAAGCCTCTTGTAGTTCGCCATCCTTCGCTTCGGGGCGGCCCATCCGAACATTGTCGGCGATCGACCCGGCGAACAGCATTCCCTCCTGAGGAACCATGACTACTCGATCCCGCAGGGAGTCGAATCGAACCGTTCGAACGTCGATCCCGCCGATGGACACCGTTCCCTGCGACGCGTCCATCAAGCGGGTGAGGAGTTTGGCGAAGGTGGTCTTGCCGGATCCGGTCTCGCCCACTACCGCCACCCGGGTGTTGGCAGCGATGGAAACCGACACACCTTGGAGGGCCAGAGCCCCGGACGGCGTGGCTGCCGGTTCGCCCGGGCGCGGGTAGCGGAAGCTCACCTCGGAGAACTCCGCCTCCAACGGATGGTGCGGAAGGTCGGCGCCGTTCGGTCCTGGATCGGCGACGTCGGGGGGTATGTCCAGCACGTCCAGAACCCGTCGCCACCCGGCCACGGCGGTCTGAGCTTCGTTGACCGCTTCGCCCATGATCTGCACGGGCTGTACGAACAACTGGACGAGGAACAAGAAGGCCACGACCGTACCGACGGTGGTCGAACCGTTCACCGCCATGATCGTCCCCACGATCAACACGGCGGTCACCACGAGGGCGGAAAGCAATTCTCCAACGCCCGAGAACGTAGCCGAGAGCGAACCTGCTCGAACTGCCGAGGACCGGTGATCCTCGATGACTGTGGCCAGGCGAGCGCGGACGCGATCCTCGATACCGTAGGCCCGGATAACCGGTGCGCCCACCACCACCTCGGCCAGCAAAGCGAGCATCCGCCCGACCTTCTGCCGGACGGTCAGGAACGCCACTTCCAGCCGGGTCTGGAACCAGCGAATTGTGAATACGATGATCGGGACGAGCACCACGACCACCGCGGCCAGCGGCAGCGAATACACCATCATCACTACCAGCGCCAGCAATGCCTGGCCGCCGTTGACGATCAGCATCAGTCCGGCCCATTGCATGAACCGGCTGATCTGGTCGACATCTGAGGTAACCCTGGCGACCAGGACCCCGCGCTGTTCGGACGCCTGATGCAGCATCGAGAGGTCGTGGATGTGGCGAAACGCCCGGATCCGCAACCCGGATAGGGCGGTCTCTGCAACCCGGGCCAGCCGCAAATGCATGGCCCCGGTGGCGCCTGCGGTGATCGCCACGGCGCAGAGGGCTATGGCCGTCATTCGGATCACGAATCCCATGTCGACGCCGCCCTCGACGAAACCGCCGTCGATGATCTGTTGGACGGCTATCGGCACGATGACCCGCCCCGCCGTAGCCACTAGGGCGAGCAGGATGGTTCCGGGGAGGCCCCTGCGTAGCTCGGGGGAGAGGCCGAGACCGCGGCGCACGGTGGCCGCTGCTCCGGCCGGCCGGCCGGTGTCCGTGGCGGCTGTCATACGGCCTCCTGTCTCTCGTAGGCGTCGATCAAGGCGCCGTAGGCGGGTAACGATCGGTAGAGCTCGGCATGGGTACCCCGGCCCGTGACCCGGCCGCCCTCGATGAAAATGACCTCGTCGGCCGGGACGATGGAGGAGCGTCGATGAGCGACGATCACCACGGTGGTGTCGAGTGTTTCCAGCCCGGCCAGGATCAACCCTTCTACGGCCGGGTCGACCGACGAGGTGGCATCGTCGAGTACAAGGAGACGAGGTCGCCGGATGAGGGCCCGGGCGAGAGCGATGCGTTGCCGCTGGCCTCCCGACAGAGAAGCGCCCCGCTCGCCGACCAAGGTGTGGTAACCCTCCGGGAGATCAGCTATGAACTCGTGCGCTTGAGCAAGCCGGGCCGCATCGGTGACGGCCACTTCGTCGTAGTCGCCCCCGAGCGTGATGTTGTTGTAGACGGTGTCGTCGAACAGGAAGGTCTCCTGGAATACCAGACTCACCGAACCGGCCAGGATGTCGCGGTCCAGGTCGATCAGACCGTGCCCGTCGAGGCTGATCTGACCTCTATCAGGGTCGAACAACCTGGCCAGCAGGTGGGCGAAAGTTGATTTGCCGGAGCCGGTGGGGCCGACCAGGGCTACCGTCTTCCCCGGCTGAACACCAAGGGTGATCGATTCGATGCCCCGCCTTTCATCCGATTCTTCGGTCTGGTCGACGGCTGCATCGGCATAGGAGAGATCGGCCCGGCTGGTTTCGGGATAGAGATAACCGACTCCGGTGGCAGCAGCCGACGCTCCGCCCGCATGAACCGGCTGCACCCGGCCATAGGCGACTCGCCCCCGCTGGTGGAGCACACTCTCGACTCTCTCCAGTCCGACCACCGAGCGGGGAAGCTCACCGAGCAACCAGCCGAAGACGCGCATGGGCAAGGCCACCAACCGGAACAAATAGGCAAAGGTGATCAGCGTCCCAACTGTGAGGATGCCCGCGTCGACTCGCCACGCTCCCACTGCCAGCACGGCCAGGATCCCGATGTTGGGAAGCGCTTCCATGAGCGGGTCGAACACGGCGCGGAGCCTGCCGACCTCCACCATTCGGTCCCGCAATGCATCGGAACTCGCTCCAAACCGCCCGACTTCGATGTCTTCCCTGCCCAGGGTCTTGACGACCAAGGCGGCGTCGAACGACTCGTGGGCAATCTCAGCAACCTGGGCGCGCAAGCGTTGGGCAGAGGCTGCCACGGCACGCATGCGGCGCTGGTAGAAGACGTTGACCACCATGATGGCCGGGCCCACCGCAAAGCCGATGAGCGCCAGAAACGGGTCGGTGATTACCAGCAGCACCGCCGTGATCAACAGCATGACCAGCACCCCGAAAGCCATCGGCAGGGGAGCCGCCACAAACGAGGCGGCCTCCACGTCTTCGTTGACGTTGGACAGCAGTTGGCCGGTGGGGTGTCGTCGATGCCACTCGATGGGGAGTTCGAGGTAGCGATTGGTGACGTCGATTCGATCGCGGGCCTGCAACCGGTACTGAGCGGCATACGCACCGAGCCGGCGGCCGGTTATTCCGATCCCGCGTAGCGTGGCGACGCCCAGGACCAGAGCTCCGGCGCCGGCCAAAGTGGCAGAGGCCACCTCGCCCGCTTCGACCGCAGGGATCAAAACCCCATCGGTCACCCATCCGATCACCAACGACGACACGACGGTCATGGCGGCGAAGAGAAGGGTCGCGATCCCTCCAAGTGCGAACTGCCTGGGAGCGCGGCGCAACTGACGCGCGATCAAGGCCCGCCCGCGTCCGAATACGGCGCGTTCGTTCCGGCGGGCAATGGTGTCAATGGACGACATCGAAGCACCAGGCTACGACGTGGCGGGAATGATGCCGAACACGAACCCCGCTCAACGGGGAGATGGTCGAGCCATCCACGCCGCTTCTCCCACCACGCGCTGCGTCGGGTGTGCTGCGGGCCGGTCAGTCGCCTTGCACGAAGAACGCCCAACGGCCGGTATCGGTGATGCCGACCCGATAGCCGATGTACCCGCCGAACAGATCCCAGTCGGCGAGAGCCTCGTCGCCGAAGAGGTCGGCCAGTTCTGATCGCTGCTCGTCGGTGGCATCGCTCCAGTCATCGAGGGTGGCCACTGCCGGCCACACCCAGAAGACGGTGCCCTGTCCATCATCGGTGGTGTCGACCGCCAGCTGCAGGACGGTGATGAGATCGGCCATGGGGGTAGCGCCCTGTGCTTCGAGGTCACGCCACAGCGCCGCCGGGTCACCGGAACCCCCGAACGACACATTGGTACCGTCGGCGATCGCCCGCGATGCCAATCCATCGAAGTCGCATGACGCCGCTCCGTTCAAGAGGCCCACCGGACTTCCGAGACGACCGGGGGTAGTTCACCTTGGTCCCGAGCAAGCGTCGGGGCGACCGCCGCGGAACAGTCGGCTGCGGCGTTCTGACGGGCAAGGTCGTAGGGTTGGACCAGGATGGGTTGCAGCAGAGCCCAGTCGGATATCCCGCACCCGTTGGTCCGGTCGATCGCCACGTCGATCGCCACCCCATCGAGGGTCCCGTTGATCTGGGCGATCTCTCCGCCGCCGTAGATTTCTGTGCAGGCCCGGTCGGCGGCCGGACCCTCCTGCAAGAGCCGCCGCGCGTCATCGGACGTACTGAGGTGGTCGCAAGCCTGCTGGGAGAGATCGACCAGGTAGCCGGTAGCTTCCTCACCCAATCCACAGCGAAGGGTTGCCCGAAACTCGCCCGGTCGATCGACCGTTCCGATCTCGACGCGGAAATCTGCTGAGAAGGGGGAGGTCGTCGTGGACTCGGGTGCGATGGTCGTGGCGGTCTGGGGTCCGCTCGGGGCGTCTCCGCCTGGAGCACAGGCGGCCGCGAGCAGGAAGAAGACGACCACGGTGACAGCCAACGTCGGTCGACGAAGAGGGTTCACGGGTGCTCCCTTTCGGACGCTACGAACACCGGTCTTGCCCCACTGGAGCGTACTCCGAAGGTCTGACCGGAGAGGGCCGGGCTCGCGCCGGGGATGGCGGTGCGGGTCACGTGGTCCCGGTTCCCAACGAGCATCCCAGCCGGAAGGCTTCGAGATTGGCGTCGAGCACGTTGTCTCCGCGTGCGCCGAATGCCCGGCGGATCTCGGCGGCGAGGCTCGGTTTGCCGGCGGGAAGCAGATGCGCGACGGCTCCCACCATCACCATGTTGGCGGCTTTGCCGTTGCCGGCCCGCCGGGCCAATGCAGTGGCTTCCACCAGAATGCTCGACGGCAGGTTGCTGATTGCCTCCAGCAACAGGTCGAGATCGGGATAGTCGTCGATGTTGCGGACCGGTTCGACGGCGGTGGCGACCGTTCCCATAGGACTGAGATATTCGAGGTAGCGAAGGCTCTCCATCGGTTCGAGGGACAGGATGAGATCGGCGGTCCCTCGGGGAATGAGATCGCTGTGGATCGGCCCTTCGGCCATCCGGAGGTGGGCGACCACCGCTCCACCTCGCTGGGCCATTCCGTGCACCTCGGATTGCTTGACTTGCCACCCCAATCGCGCCGTTGCTCCGGCAATCACCGCCGCTACCGAGAGCACCCCCTGGCCACCCACCCCTGCCACGATGGAGTCCACCTTCACCAGCGCAGCTCCCGGGGGTCCCGTTTGGCTGCTTCGATGCACTCCCGCTCGGCGATCACGACCGACACGCCGGGATGATTCAACTCCAACTCGATGGTGGCGATCAGGTCGGCTTCTCCCTTCCGGCTGGCGCGCAGCACATGCAGATGATCGGGATCGACCCCCAGACCTCTGATGATTTCCGGCAGACGTTCAGAGGGGACCAGAGTGGGTTGTGCTCCGGTCATCGCCACGGTGTGGTTGTCCAAGATCAGCACGGTGAGGTCGGCTGCTTCGGCAACGGCATCGAGCAGCGGCGTCATGCCCGAATGGAGAAAGGTGGAGTCACCGATAACGGCTATCGCCGGCCGGTACCCGGCGTCGGCCGCCCCGCGAGCCATGCCGATCGAAGCACCCATACACACGCAGGACTGGATGGCTCGGTAGGGGGGAAGGGCACCCAGGGTGTAGCACCCGATATCGGAACACACCAGCGGGCCCTCCATCCCGGCCATGGCGTCGATCAGGGCGCGGAAGCTGTCGGCATGGGGGCATCCACGGCACAACTGCGGAGGTCGGCCGGCCAGTTCTATCCGGGGCAGGCTGGCGGGGTGCTGGACCGGTAGACCGAGAGCCCGCCCCACCACGTCGGGGTCGAGTTCCCCGCCGGTCGGAACTCGTCCGTTCAACCTTCCTTCGATCGGCACCGGTTGGTTGAGTAGCCCGCGCAGCATGCGCTCGACGAAAGGGAATCCGTCTTCCAGCACGAGCATGCGATCGACGTGAGCGGCGAGACGCCGCACGGCTTCGACCGGGATCGGGTACGTTCCGATGTGCAGATGGGATGGCCGGTCTTCCGTCCGGCTCAAGTGCTCCGCCAGATAGTTCCGAGCGATACCTGTGGTGATCACCCCCAGTGCGCTGGAGAGAAGCTCCAGTTCGGCGGCTTGTTCACTGTGGGCCAACAATGCCGGTTGTCGTTCCAGCAAATCGGCCCAGCGCCGCCGGGCGTTGGCGGGGAGCAGGGTCCAGTCGGACGAGTCGGGCAGATCACCCAGCGGCGATTGGGGGCGGGGCGCTTCCGGAGTCACCAGGGCCCGGCTGTGGGCCAGTCGGGTCACCAATCGCATCAGCACCGGGAGGTGGAACCGTTCGGAGAGATCAAAAGCCTCCCGGGTCA
Organism: Acidimicrobiia bacterium UBA4744; assembly: GCA_002403855.1. Classification (GTDB taxonomy): domain Bacteria; phylum Actinomycetota; class Acidimicrobiia; order Spongiisociales; family UBA4744; genus UBA4744. The sequence continues at coordinate 278,662 of DHIO01000026.1, read as the reverse complement.
TGTCGTAGGCCTGCTGCTGATCCGCCGGCTCGAGGCAGAGGATCCGGGCAAAGTCGGCATAGAAGCGGGAATCCTGTTCGTTTTGAGAGGAGTGCATTCCGGGGTCGTCGGCCACCGCCACCACCAGGCCGCCGCCGACCTCGACGAGGGCAGAGTTGATGAACGGGTCGGCGGCCACGTTGAGACCGACGTGCTTCATCACGACCAGGGCCCGGCGGCCTACCATCGATACGCCGATTGCGGCTTCATAGGCCGTCTTCTCGTTGGCGCACCAGGCAACTCTCAGGTCCGTCCTCATCGGTGCGCGCAGGAGGTATTCGAGGATCTCCGTGGAGGGGGTTCCCGGGTAGCCGTAGGCGGCGGTCACTCCGGCGTGGAGAGCACCCAGAGCTACGGCCTCGTCGCCCAGGATCAATTGCGGCGCGAGGTCTCGTGTCGCGGTCATGTCGATCTCACCCTACGCGGAACCCACCCCATACCTCGCCCCGGCGAACTTCGACGAAGCTCCATCGGCCTGCGGCCGGTCGATCAGATCGTGACCGCCTCCCCCCAATTGAGTGCGATCACTTCGATGTCCGAGCGAGCCAGCACGTTCTTGGCCATGTTGTAGATGAAGTTTCGCCCGCTTTCGTTGAGGTAGAAATCGTGGATGGGGATCACCTGGCGGGGGGCCAGGCGGCGGGCGAACTCCATCGACCGGGTCGTCGAGCCCCACGGAACGATCAGCGGCAGAGCCAGCACCGGAGCAGACGTGCTGGGTTGATAGCTGTCCCCGGGGTGGGTGAGGACACCGTCGATCGTGAACGCCCGGTTGGGGGGTTGCATTCCGGTAGGAATCATCTCATGCAACACGTCCTCGGAGCTGACCCCGTCCGGGTTGGCGGTGGCGACGTCGATTCCGTAGCCGTCCAAGAGCCCGGCAACGGCCTGGTTGGAGTACACGGTGACGTCCGAACGGCGGTCGATCAGCCAACGCACGAAATCGGGATTCACATGGTCCCCGTGTTCGTGGGTGATGAATACACGAGAGATGTCGCCGATCGACTCGAGGTCGACTTCCCCGGACTCAAAGGTGTGGAATCCGGGATCGAACAAGGTGGCAGCCGTGTCGGTGGTTACTGTGAGACAGGAGTCGGTGAGGCGTCGTACGGTCGTCATGCCCTCGACCCTAGTGGCACTTCGGCCCCCGTGGACCAATGTTGCGGCGCTGTGGGCCGTGGACCAAACGCCAGGGTCGATTCTGCGTCGCCCCGATGACGCGAACGGCAAGCAGTTGTGTGGCGAGTACTACCTCGGTGATGAGTTCGGGTGTCGCTAGAGCGGTAGACCGAAGATCAGGATCGTCGCCATGGCCAGCCCGACGACCGTGAAACCGGCCAGCGGTCCCCAGGAAGCCTTGCGGCGGGCCAGGATACCGGCGAGGACCGCCTGGGTGAGGAAGTAGGCGGCGAACACTCGGGAGGCGAGGTTCACGGCGAGGTTCACGTCGGTGAAGAGCACGACGAGAATGGCCGGCCCCAGGATGACGAGGAAGCTGATGCGGCGCGGCACCTTGGCATTGACGAGCATATCGCTACGTGAAGAGGTAGCGCCGATGATGGCCGAGGTTTGACTTCCGATCGCGGCTAGCAACAACAGGTAGGGCATTGTGTCGCCGATCTCTTCCGACACCAAGAAGATGGCGGTTCCGTCGGGCGGGACCCCCGGAGGCAAGAAGAGCACCAAGATCGACCCGATGAGGGCGACGAACACGACCGTCGAGATGCCCTGGGCGATCCGCATCGTAGAGATCCGTCGCTCGGCGCCGAAACGCACGCCGATATAGCGGGCGGCTTCGAAGCCCTGCACGATGGCAAAGAGCCCGATGATCTTGCGGAACTCTTCCACTCCGGGCGTGAGCGCCTGACCGAGCTCCCAACGACCGCCGAGGGCCTCCTGCACGTTGTAGATCAGGAAGGCGACCAGCACCCCGAAGACCGCGGCCAGGTTGAAGGCCGTGGTGCGATCGCCTCTCTTGTTGAGCCAGTCCATTCCGCCGAAGAAGCCGATGAGAGCGATCGCACCCAGGTACACGGCGCCCCACAACGATTGGCGGCCGGGGGTGAAAGCATCGAAGGGCAACAGGAAGAGCGCCATGAGCAGAAGGGTGTAGTAGGCGATGTTGACGATCGAGGCACCCAAGAGCGCCCACTGCGCCGCTTCCTCAACCTTGGTGACGGGATCGTCGGAACCCTCGAGAGGTTCGTAATGCCGAATGTTGTACCCGATGACGAAACCCGCAGCGATGGCTACCAGGCAGACCCCCAGCATCGCCAACGGGGCCCAAAAACCGGCCAGCAGCACGATCGCCGGCGCCATCACGATGAAGCCGACGTCCATGATGTTGGCCAGAGGCACCACCGTCGCCTGGTACTGCTTGGACTGCTGTACGCGGGGGCGGTAGAGGACGTAGGCAATGGCCAATATGACGAGCAGCGCAAGGCCGACCGCCACGAACTGGTCCGCCTGAGTTCTCATGCGATGACCGTCTTTCTCGCCTGGGTCCCGAGCCTCTGCCCGCAGGACCGACACTCCCTTGCCGACCAGTAGTGTCGCGGCTGCGCGCGCTCGCTCGCGTGCACGGAACGGTAGGGCGTCGGAACCGAGGTCTGCAACCGGCACCAACGATGTCCGGGAGGGACGTTCTCCGGTCCTGGTTCTACGGGTTGAACAGCCGGGCAGCGGTCGGAGCCAATTCCTGCAACGAACTCGAGAGGGCCCGGCGCAGCTCCATGAGTGTCCCATCGGCGAAGCCGTGGGCTGAGAGCAATGAGTCCTGCCATGCTTCGAAACGGGACAGCAGGGTCGGATCATCCACCAGCATCGCAGCTTGCCCCGCCGCAAGGAGCAGGTCGAGCTCCTCCCGTATCCGGCGGGGAGGATCGTTGAGGTGGCCGATGGCGGAGGTGAGTATCTCGGGACGGTGCGCTTCGATGCTGCTCAGTTCCGGTGCCGGGGCGGGCACCATCAGTTCGGAGGTCTCGATATCGGGCTCCCACGAGGTGAGCACACCATCGACTTCCCGGGGCGAGGCAACCCAAGCGTCCGCTCCGACCGCGTAGGCCCACACTCCATCGGGTCCGAACCCGTGCCCGCCGGCGAGCACCGGTACGCCGGCGTCGTGGGAGGCCCGGATACTGGCCCGGGCCCCCGGCAACAGAGTCGGAAGTGCACAGGAAAGAATGAGCGTCTGGGGCGCTTCGTCCGCGAGATACCCGGCTAGATCGACTGCCTCCATGTTGGACCCCAGGTAGCGGACCCGATACCCAAGAGACAGCAGGTACGCAGAGGTGAGGCGGGCAGGCAACGAGTGATAATCGCCTTCGGCGGCGGCGACGACGAGTTCGTAGCCCTCTTCGGGAAGATCGAATGATCCGGCCAGGGAGGCCAGCAGGGTCTCGACGGCTCCGCTGGCTGCATGTTCGTCGGCAATCCGGTAGTCGCCCTTTTGCCATCTCGTGCCGAAGTCGGCATGGGCGGCTGCAACGACATCGAACAGGACCACATCGAAGGGGACGCCCTGTTCCATGAGGTCGCGAACGATGAGGAAGGCGCTGCCCGGATCACCCTCGATGAGCGCCGTCGTCACGGCCAGGCGAACGGATTCGATCGCTCGGGCGCTGCCTTCACTCACAGTTGTCCTTCCGGTCGGCTTTCAGGGTAGCTCCATGACTGACGTCGCCCGGGCCACTCCGGTATCTCCGCCACCCGCATCGCTTGGTACTGGGAGCTGTGCCGGGTTCAGCTTTCGAGGTCGGCGCCGGTCCTGAAGGCCTCCCGCCATCCGAGCTTGGAGGTTGCTCGAGCTACCCCTCCCACATAGATGCGTCCGGCCAGCCGGATCATCGCCACGCCGGCCACGATCATCACGGAAAGGGCGACGGCAACCTCCCAACCTTCCGCCCAGCCGCGGGCAATCCGGCCCGGCATCAGCATGGGTGCCCAGAATGGTATGAGCGAGGTCACCCGGATCAGCAGGGTGTCGACGCCGCCGGAGATGGTTATCAGACCGAGGACGTAGCCGACTCCGACCAGAATGCTCATCGGCCCGATGACACTGCCCGCCTCCTGGTTGTTCGAGGCAAGCGACCCGCCCGCCGCATACAACGACCCGTAGAAGGCGTAGCCGAGAAAAAACCACACGATGATCCAGAGCACCACCGACGCGGAGGCGGGCGGAATGTCAACTCGGTCGGTGGCGAGACCGATGGAAAGTGCCAGCGCGCCGACTGCCGCGATCTGCGTCAGTCCCAGCAACCCGATACTGAGCACCTTGGCGGCCATGAGGTGGTGGGGTTTGATGGCTCCCAGCAGCAACTCGACGACGCGGTTGGCTTTCTCCTCGACGACTGCGTAACCGATCCACTGCCCGTAGGCGAGGATGGCCATGAACATCAAGATCACAGAGATGGTGGCCAGGACCTCATCGGCTACCGAGCCGATCTCGGGAGACTCGACCGTTCGTGACTCGACGTCGGGGTGGATCAAACGGTTGGCTTCACCGGGTGAGAGCCCTATGGAGGCTGCGGTGGTTCGAACCTGCTCATTGGATACCGCCAACCAAACGGCGTCGGCCAGCCGGTCGGCGGTGCCGGGGCCCCACACCACCTCATCATCGCCGACCACCAGCGCGTCGACGTCTCGGTCGACGAGAGCACCTTCTGCCTCGGTGAGCGAGGCGTAGTGCTCGATCGATATCCGAGAATCAGGACTGAGGAGCTCCCGGACATCGCGCCGGATGGCGGCGGGCGGATTGTCGACGAATCCGAGACGGAAGGTAACGGTTCCGTCGCCGCCCCCGGTGAGGACCAGGGCCGTCATTCCGGCGGCGACCAGGGTGAGCACCACAGCCGACGAGATCAAGAAGGGCTTCTTCCAGGCGTGCAGTTCTCGACCTATGGCGAGCAGGATCGTCGTCCGGTCCTTCATCGTTTCACCGCGGCGGTGAAGACCTCGGAGAGGCTGGGAGGCTCGAGGGAAAACGATGAGATGCTTCCGGCGCGAGCGGCAGCCCCCGCCATCGCCTCCAGGTCGATCTCGTCTTCGATCAACAGCCGCACTCGATCGGGCCGCTGCTCGACCAATTCGGCACCCGGTATCTGATCGACCCATGACAGATCTACCGGATGGCGGGTTGCTACCTCCAGATACCGACTCGGCGACGCCGATCTCAATTCGGCCACTCGTCCGGCGAGAATCACCCGGCCTTCGTTGATGATGGCCACGTCGTCGCAGAGGTCCTCAACCAGATCGAGCTGATGGCTGGAGAACAGGACGGCTACTCCCCGCTCGGCTTGCTCTCGCAGGATCCGCGCCATCGTGACCGCTGCGATCGGATCCAGCCCGGCGAACGGCTCATCGAGCACGAGAATCATGGGATCGTGTACGAGAGAAGCCGCCAGTTGCACCCTCTGCTGATTGCCGTGAGAAAGCTCGACGACCTTGGCGCCGGATCGGTCGGCGAGGTCGAAAACGTCGAGCCAGTGGTCGACGGCCTGCTCAGCCTGCGATCGGTCGAGGCCGTGCAAGCGTCCGAAATAGACCAACTGTCGGCGAACACGCATCTTCGGGTAGAGGCCCCGCTCCTCGGGCATGTACCCGATTCGCCGTCGTACGGCAGTCGTCACCTCCCGATCGTGCCAGCTGACCCGGCCGGCGTCGGGCCGGACCAAGCCGAAGATGGTCCGCATGGCGGTGGTCTTACCGGCTCCGTTGGGGCCGAGAAACCCCAGCATCTGGCCGGGAGCCACCGTCAGGCTGCACTCCTCGAGAGCGATCACATCGCCGAAACGCTTGCGGAGGCCGTCGAGGCAGAGCACCTTCCCATGGTGTCATGGACATGCCGGCCTGCACCAGAGGCCATCGGTCCGCTTCAACTCGGCCAATGCGCCCTAGGTGCTTTCCCAGATCGGTGGTGGTGAACGTCAAGGCTCATCCGGGGTTCTCCGGATCCACTCCTGGTGGGAGCGAATGTCGCGATCGAAGAGCAAACGACGGAGCAGGACGCGGCGCCGGTCGGGTCCCCGGGGAGGCAGCGGCCGGCGGTTGGCCTCGACCCGTTTGGCCAGAGTGAGCAGCACCATCGCCAAGGATGCGACCGGGACTATGGGCGGTCCTTCCACCAACCACGAGAACACGGGGAGGGTTCCGAGGCCGATCAACGTCCAGACCGTTGAGTCCCCCAGGCGCCAGCCCACCAGAAGGAACCCGAGCAGCCACAACGTTCCGAGAGGGAACAGAACCACCAGCACGCCCAGGAAACCGCTGATGCCTCGCCCGCCGGTGAAGCTTAGGAACACCGGCCAGTTGTGGCCCGCCACTGCCGCCAGTCCGGCCGCCAGGGCAACACCATCGCCGAGGTCGAGCTGCAGAGCCAACCAGGTGGGCAGTGCCGCCTTGGCGATGTCGAAAAGGCCCACCGGCACCACCATCCAGCGGGCGACGTGCTCGTAGACCATCGATCCGGTAGGGGTGCCGCTCCCGTAACGGCGGAGATCCATGCCTTTGAGCAAGCGGCCGGCCAAATAGCCGGTCGGAATCGACCCCACCAGGTAGGCGCCGACGATCAGCAGCGCGGCCTGCAACGCCACCACTAGTCCGTGTAGTAGGCGAGGCCGAGCAGGCCGGGGCCGGTGTGGGTTCCCATGACGGGCGTCAGCTCGGTCACGTACAGCTCGAGACAGTCGAAGGCGCTGTCGAGTTGCCGGCGGAGGTCCTCGGCATCATCGAGCGAGTCGGCGTGGAGGACGGCCGCATGGACCGGCCGGTCGCCCACCTCCGACGACATGGTGTCGAGCATGACCTGGATTGCCCTGCGTCGGGTACGGGGTCGGGCCATGGGTCTGATCTGGCCGTCGACCACATGGACGACGGGTTTGAGTTGGATGGCGTTGCCCATGAAGGCTGCGAGGTTGCCCACCCGTCCACCCCGTCGAAGGTACTCGAGGGTTTCCAGAAAGGCGAAGAAGCGGACACGCGCCCGGACGCCCTCGGCGGCGGCTACGACGGAGTCGAGGTCGGCTCCGTCGCGGGCGGCGCGCGCTGCGACCAGCGTTACGAATCCTTGGGCCATCGTTGCGGACCGAGAGTCCACTACCTGGATCGAGTTCGCAGGAAGGGTCTGAGCGGCCATCGAGGCAATGTGATGGACCGACGTCAGCTGCGATGAGACGTGGATGGCTACGACGGCCTCGGCGCGCCGGAGAGCCTCCTCGAAGATCGTCACGAATTCACCCACCGAAGGGGCGGCGGTCGTCGGAGGGTCCGTGCCGGCCCGCAACAGTCGGTAGAACTCCGAAGTATCGAGATCGATCCCATCCCGGTACGACCGTCCCTCGATATTGAGAATGATCGGAACGATGCCGATCTCCAGGTCGTCAACCAGTTGCTGGGGCAGCATGGCGATCGTATCAGTGACCACCGCGACTTCCGTCACCGACCCACTCTCCTGTAGCGATAGCAGTGCCGGACAGAGGCGCCGCTGGTGGCAACCCTAGGTGCTTTCGTTTCGAGATGGTTGCATGCACGACGGGTCGATGGCCTCTAGCGTGAAGATCGAGGGCGCGCCACAGTAGGGACGGGTAGACAAGCGGAGGTCGAACGTGGCGACCAACCGATTGAACGAATCGGTCCGGCCGCCGGCCGTTGCCGGGACCTTCTACCCGTCGGATCCGCACAGTCTGCGGAAGTCGGTGGAAGCGATGCTGGCCGCCGCCTCACCCGGCGAACCGGATGTCGAAGCGAGGCTCCTCGTCGTTCCGCACGCCGGCTATGTGTACTCGGGTCCCGTGGCGGCCACCGCCTACCGGCTCCTGCAGGTCATGGCGCCCAAACGGCGGGTGGTCGTGGTCGGACCATCGCATTTTGTCGCATTTCCCGGGTTGGCCACTCCTGGGGTTGAATGCCTTGCCACCCCGTTGGGTGTTGTGCCGGTCGATGCCGAACTGACCTCGACGGCCGAAGAATGGGGTGCCGTCCGTCCCAACGTCGCGGCCCACGCCCGGGAACACAGCGTTGAAGTACAACTCCCGTTCCTGCAGGTGGTGCTCCAGGAGTTCAGCGTGCTCACGCTTCTCACTGGAGACGTCGAGCCGGAAACCGTGACGGCGGTGCTGAGAGATCTGGTCCAAGACGACGGTGTCCTGGTCTTGATCAGCTCGGATCTCTCTCACTACGAGGACTACGACAGTGCCCGTAAGCGCGACCAGCGGACGGCGGAGGCGGTGGTGGCGCTCCGTTGGGGCGACTTCGCCTGGGGCGACGCCTGCGGCCTCGTCGGCATCAAGGCCGCCTTGCTGCTGGCTCGGCAAGAATCCTGGGAGTGCGCGCTGCTGGACCTGCGGTCATCCGGAGATACGGCCGGGGGTCATGAATCAGTGGTGGGCTACGGGTCGTTCGTCATGGGCCCGGCCCGCTGAAGTCTCCAATCACGACGGGAAGCCGGCGCCCACCCCAGGAACCGGGCCCGCCCGGGTCGAACACCCCGGCACAGGCCGTCCCGCAGGCGACACACCTGCCCTGATCGTCGAGTCTCCACCGATTCAGCCTGTGCCAGTCCCGGCCGATGAGCACCGCTCGGCAGTGGTGACAGCGGGTGGCCTGACCGTCGGGATCGACCACGTTCCCTGTGTACACGTAGCGGAGGCCGTTGGCCAGTCCGATCCGTCGGGCGCGAGAAAGCGTTGCCGGGGGAGTGGGAGGCCGGTCGAGCATCTTGTAGTCGGGGTGGAAGGCGGTGAAGTGCAGAGGCACGTCGGGGCCGAGGTGATCCATGATCCAGCGGGTCAGGAGATCGATCTCTTGGTCGGAGTCGTTCAAGTCGGGTATGAGCAGGGTGGTGATCTCCAGCCACACGCTGGTGTCGTCGTGGAGGTATTTCAGCGTCTCCAAGACCGGCTGCAGACGGCCGGCGCACGCTCGCTTGTAGAAGTGCTCGGTGAATGCCTTCAAGTCGACGTTGGCCGCATCCATGTGCTCGTAGAACTCGGCCCGCGGGTCAGGACACACATATCCGGCGGTCACGGCCACTGTCCGTACCCCGACCTCTCGACATGCCCGGGCGACATCAATGGCGTATTCGTGGAAGACGACGGGGTCGTTGTAGGTGAAGGCCACGCTGCGGCAACCGATTTCGACGGCCGCCCGGGCGATCACTTCCGGCGCCGCTTGATCGGCGAGCCTATCGAAACGGCGGGCTTTCGAGATGTCCCAGTTCTGGCAAAACCGACAGGCAAGATTGCAGCCGGCGGTGCCGAACGACAGGACCGGGGTGCCCGGAAGGAAGTGGTTGAGGGGCTTCTTCTCGATGGGGTCGACGCAGAACCCCGACGACCGGCCGTAACTGGTGAGCACGATTTGGTCTTCGAGCCTGGCACGCACGAAGCACAGACCCCTTTGACCTTCTCGAAGTTTGCAGTAGCGGGGGCACAGGTCACATTGCACCCTCCCATCATCTAGCTCGTGCCAGTGCCGGGTGGGAACGACGGCTTCCGGCGGCCCCAGAGATCCCCGTGCGAAGGTCACGACCGACGGTCCAGTCGCCGCAAGCCGGCACCGTGAGCCGCGTCAATCGCCGCGTCGACCTCTTCCCGCGATACCCGGCGGTCGATGTCCCGGTAGCGAGGGTTGCCGGACACTCGATGATCGGGACGGTATTGGTTCATGATGTTCACAAACGTGTTCCGTGAGATCTCGTCGGCCAGCCATCGAAAGATGGCAGCCGTTTCCGCATGGAGGCCCGGCATCACGAGATGTCTCAGCAGTACGCCCCGTCTTGCCAGTCCGTCGGGTCCGATTTGCAGGTCGCCGACCTGGCGGTGCATCTCGGTGATGGCGGCCCGGGCTACGCCGGGGTAATCCTCGGCTCGCGCCAACCGACGGGCGGTTTCCGGTTGCCAGAACTTGAAGTCGGGCATGTAGATGTCGACCAAACCTTCCATCAGGAGCAAGGAGGCAGGCCCGTCGTAGGCGCTGGTGTTGTAGACCAGGGGGAGGCGCAGACCCCACGCGACAGCGAGGGCCAGCGCCTCGACGATCTGCGGCACGACGTGCTCCGGGGTGACCAGGTTGATGTTGTGGCATCCGGCTTGCTGGAGTCCGAGCATCACTTCGGCCAGTTCGGATGCCTCGAGTTCCCGACCGGACGGGGAGGAGGAGATATCCCAGTTCTGACAGAACACGCAACGCAGGTTGCAGGAGGAGAAGAACACGGTTCCGGAACCTCGTGTACCGCGCAGGCAGTCCTCTTCTCCGAAGTGGGGAAAAGCGGCCGCGACCCGCGCGTATCGCCCGATTCGGCACAAGGGTGAGCCCTCGCCTGTTCGATCGACGCCACAATCCCGAGGGCAGGCTCTGCAACACTCGAGTTCGGCCATCGCCAGCCGCACTCGGGCCTCCATCTCACCGGCGCGGTGCACCGCCAGGTAGGCCGGCTCAAACTCGTCGAGCACCGGAGACATCCAGGGCCGGTTTCGACCTCATGTTTCAAGCGTACCGCCGTCCTCGGATCGGGAGGCGTGGTGGCAGGAAACCGCAAAGGCCTCGGTGGTGGAACTAGTCCGCCCGCAATCACCGGCTTTGTGTCTGTACAGCTACCAGCGGTGGCCGTAGGGTGCCAAGAAAGGCAGTTCGATCATCGAGAGATCAGCGGGCTGGGGGGCGGAGCGAGACCCGGGACAATCCCGGGTCTCGTTCACTTGGGGACGCGCGCCGCGACGTCCGTACCGATCTACCCTTGGCGTGACGAATCCGCCGGCTTGCCGGCCGGGTACGCAGCAAAGGGATGGCGCGTGCTCCGTCTCGTCGCCTCGTCGTGCGGATTCTTGACCTCTGGGCCGAGCCCTCAGGTCATCACCTGTTCCCAAACGGTGCCCAGGCGGCCATTCCCAGACCGAGAATGATTCCGATGATGGGAAAACCGATCACGCTCAACGTGTTGAGCGGCATGATGCCGAATTGCTGGAGGGCCAGAGCCAAGAAGAGACCAAACAGCAAGCCGGAAATGAACCCGAGAACCGGATGACCCTTCATGACTGCCTCCTGAATCCAGCACTCAGCATCGTGAGAAACGTGACGCCTGCCCCGACCACGGCCACGATTGGGATGATCCCGCCCCCCTCCAACTTCACCATCACGGTTCCGGTGCACCTGCCGCCGTCGGCCGTGTGCTCACCGCTCAACTCGTACACACCTCTCGGGATGAGTGATTCTGAAACCGGGAACAGGCTCTTGAATTCGTCGATGCTGTACGAACCGGAGTTTGCGGTGACGTTGGCCTCATTGGCATCACCCCACTCGGCGACCGAGATGGTCCAGGGGCCGATGACCATGCCGAGTCTTCCCTCGTGGTTCCGATTGTCGAAGGGGACTTCTCCCTCCCACAAGGCGACGACTCCATCCTTCTCGATTGGCACGACGATCGGATTGTCGATTGTGTCGTTGTTGGGTCCGTAGGTCTTGCCATCGATCACCACGGATCCCGTACAACCTCCCTCGATCCCGGCCATGGCGGTGGCGGGGAGGATCAGCGCGGATGCCATGAGACCGAGGATCAGGACGAGCTTGCCGTTGCGCAAGCGGGCCCGGTGACATTTCATGGGACCTCCTCTCAAAGATCGATCCTACGCCCCGCGCCTCGGCCAGTGGTGGAATCGTTAGGTGGTGGCCGACCGCAGAGGAGTCGGCACCGGCGGCTAGTGGTCGTCGACCTGTCCGGGGGCCTGGTTGCTCTTGCCGGGGTCTTCGCGGTCGGCGTTCTGTCCGGGGGCTTGGTTGCGGTTCCCCGGGTCGTCCCCGGCGTTTCCTTCCCCGAGACCGTGATCGGCGGCCGCGGGCATCTTGTCGCACAGTTGCTCGGGGTCGAACGCCCCTCCGGAGTGGGAGCGAGCAGCTTTCGAAACACAGTCGCCCCAGGATTGGACCGCCGCCGCGTAGGCACGGGCACGCTGGACGAACATCTCCTCGGTCGAGGTCTTGATCGTGCCGAGGGCTCCAGTGCTCGAGGCCGCGACCGAGTTTGCGGACGTGACTGTTGCGACTTCTTCGTGGGGGGTTTCCCGGGGCAACGTCGCCGCCACGCCTCCCGCCGCCGCCATCGCCACGGCTCCAATCAGCATTTTGGCGAGAAACCCCGAGGAGAACAGTCCGAATAGCAACGCTCTTCGGCGCCTAGGCACGGAACTGCCGGAAGTCGAGGATCGCTCCAAGCCGCACCGCGCACACAGCGAGACGCCCTGCACGTACGCCAGCGCCGGCGCGCCACATTCTCTGCACCGTTCCGGGCCTCTTCGGCTCATGAGCACATCTTACTGACCGCGCTTAGTAGTTACAACACTACTAATAGTAGTTACAAATCGTCTAGTCCTGTCACCGCGACGAAGTCGCCGCATCGTGTTGGGCTGCCAGACTGCATAGACCGCATGAACCACCAGCAGCCAATGTCGGATGACTCCCGGGCGTCGCTGACCGGAGCGCTCGCCTTCCTGGCCGCAGCCCGGCTCGTCTTGAACACCGGGTTTCGTTTTGTGTATCCGTTCCTTCCGGTTGTTGCTAGAGGTCTGGGCATCCCACTCACCCAGGCCGGTCTGCTGGTTTCCTCGAGATGGATCACAGGTTTGTTCACGCCCGCAACGGTGCGAATACTCGGACGCGGCGAACGTCGACACCGTTTGATCCTCGCCGGTCTGGCGATGTTTGCCACGGGGGCGGCGGTCACGGCGGCTACGGGGGCGATTGTGGGTGCGCTGGTCGGCTTCATCATGATGGGTCTTGGGAAACCCGTTTTCGACGTGGCGGCGCAGGCCTATCTGTCCGATCGAACGCCCTACCGGCTTCGTGCCCGCTACTTGGGAGTCATCGAACTGACCTGGGCAGCTTCCTTGCTGCTGGGGGCGCCGGCCGCCGGGTGGCTCATCGCCGGGTGGGGATGGGCCGCTCCGTTCTGGGCGATCGCCCTGCTCAGCACGGTTGCGCTGGTTGCCACGCGGTGGGTCATCGAACCGGACTCTCGATCAACTGAAGTGGCCAAGCCCCTACTGGCGCTCGACCGGAGTGCTCTGGCTTTGCTGGCTGCGGTGGCGCTCTTTTCGGGTGCTTCCGAGGTCATGTTTGTTGTATTCGGAGCCTGGCTCGAAGATGGTTTTGGGCTATCGCTGCTGGCGCTGGGTGCCGCCGGCGTGATCCTCGCCGTGTCGGAGCTGGTGGGGGAAGGGTCGACACTGCTGTGGACGGATCGGATCGGCAAGCGACGGTCGGTGGCCATCGGGTTGGTGGTTTCGGCGGTGGCCTATCTGTTGCTGGCCGTGACGAACGCCAATCTGGCAGCCGGCTTCGCGAGCATGGCGCTGGCTCTGGCCGGATTCGAGTTCACAATCGTCTCAACTTTCCCTCTTGCCTCAGAGATCAGGCCAGAGGCTCGCACCCGGGTCCTGGCATTACTCACCGTCGCCATGGCCCTAGGGCGGGCGACCGGCGCCTCGGCAGGCCCGTTTCTCTACGAGCAGTTCGGCTTGACGGCCAACACGCTGGTGGCAGCCGTGGCCAACATGGTGGCCCTCCTCCTACTGGTCGGATGGGTGCATGAGGCCGAACCGAACGGCTAGGCCGGGAGCATGGGATGAGCCGCAGTTTCAAGGCGATGGCAGGGCGGCGGCGAAGAGGACGACGACCGAGCGATCCTTCACTTGGTAAGCCGAACCGTCGACTCGAGGCGCCTCGGGCGGCAGGGTGATGTCCTGAGGAGATTCAAGCGACGTGTCGAGCACCCGGCGCCATCCGCTCGTTGCCCACTTGGGGAGCTCCGGTAGTTCGAATTCCAGCGAATCGGCGAAGGCGTTCAGGGCGAAGTGCATGAGCAGGTCACCGGAGAGACTGGAGGCGGAAAGGGCCAGAGTATGGGATTTGTCACGGAAGTCGGGGCTACCGAGCTTCACACCGTGCAGCTGGATGCGAGCTCGCCGGGTCAGTTCCTCCAGCGTGAGATGGTGCTGCTGGCTCACCGACTCGCGAATGAAGCGAAGCCGGATCAACTCTTTTACGAATCTGTGTATGTCGCCGTGGGTCTCCAGGTTCGACCAGTCAAACCAGCTGAGGTCATTGTCCTGGCAGTAGGCGTTGTTGTTGCCGCGCTGAGTGCGCCGGACCTCATCCCCCATGAGGATCATCGGAGCGCCGAGCGATAGGAGGTTGATCGCCAGGAGGTTCTTGATCTGCCGCTTGCGGAGCGCCTCAATCGCCGGGTCGTCGGTGGGACCTTCCACGCCGTAGTTGTGGGAGAGGTTGTAGTCGGCGCCGTCGCGGTTGTTCTCACCGTTGGCCTCGTTGTGCTTCACGCTGTAGGAGACCAGATCCTGAAGCGTGAAACCGTCGTGGCTGGTGACGAAGTTGATGCTTTGCTCTGCCTCGCGGTCGGTCTCGGCGTAGAGATCCGGGCTGCCCAACAACCGGTCGGCGAGTCGCGGCACCATCTTCTCGTCGCCGCGGACGAAAGCCCGGACGTCGTCACGGAACTGACCATTCCACTCCTTCCAGCTGTCACCAATGAAGTGGCCGACCTGGTAGAGACCGGCTGCGTCCCAAGCTTCCGCGATCAACTTGGTTCCGGCCAGTGCCGGGTCCGATTCGATGTCCCAGAGCACCGGCGGGTTGGGGATCGGGTGGCCCTTCTCGTCGCGGGAAAGAATCGACGCCAGGTCGAACCGGAACCCGTCGATGTGCATCTCCCTCACCCAGTAGTGGAGGCTGTCGAGGATCAATCGTCGGACTATCGACTGGTTGCCGTTGAGGGTGTTGCCGGTGCCTGCATAGTTGGCGTAACTCCTTCCATCATCTTCCATGATGTAGTAGACGGAGTTCTCGAGACCCCGAAAGCTCAACGTTGGTCCGTCTTCTCCTCCTTCGGCGGTGTGGTTGTACACGACGTCGAGTATCACTTCGATTCCCGCCCGGTGAAGTGCCTTGACCATGTCGCGAAACTCGTCGAGGGGCGCCAACGGATTACTGCACGAGCTGTAGCCGCAGTGCGGGGCGAAAAACGAGATCGGGGCGTAACCCCAGTAGTTGGCCAGTCCCGGGGGAGCGTCTTGTGCGTCGAAATGGAATACCGGCAGTAACTCCACTGCGGTGACGCCGAGGTCCCGGAGGTAGGGGATCTTGTCGATGAGACCCCGATAGGTGCCCCGTTCCTGGGGATCGACGTCCGAACTGGGATGCTTGGTGAAACCTCCCACGTGCATTTCGTAGATCACGGTCTCGGAGAATGGTCGACGAAGGTGTGTGTCGCCTTCCCAGTCGTAGGTGGACACATCGGCGACCACGCTCTTCAACGCATGCCGGTCGTTGGGGCCCGGCTCGCAGGCGGCCTGCCGGCGATAGTCGGCGGGCATGGCCACGGCTCGTCCGTACGGGTCGAGAAGCACTTTCGTCGGGTCGAATCGGAGCCCGCGAACGGGATCGTTGGGCCCGTAGGCCCGGTACGCATAGAGCTGGCCGGGGCTCAAGTCCGGGACGAAGACATGCCAGTAGTGGTAGGTACGGTGCCGTCGAGGGTCCAGGACGATCACCCTGCCCGGTTTGGCAGCATCTACGTCGTCGTAGAGCAACAGCTCCAAGCGATCGGCGTTGCGCGAGTAGACGCTGAAGTTGACTCCGTCCGGCTCAACCAGGGGACCGAGCGGGTAAGGACATCCGGGAGACTGTTCGGCCATGGGCACCTCTTGCGCGCAATTCTCGCGCGTCTCGGGCGGGGGCCGCGTCGCGGTGCGGTCAGGACTCGAGAGAGTCGAGAAGGCGGTTGAGCCGTCCGGCCAGCACCCGGCTCATCGCGTCCAGGAGTTGGTCGGTGACGGGTCCCTCGAAAGTGGGAAGCTCAACGGCTGCCGGCGTCGGATCCTCTTCCGGAGATGCGTCCGGTTCGGATTCCTCCCGGTATGGAGCCGATCCGGACGAGTGGCGAACAGTTGCGGGATTGATCATGAGTCCGTCTCAAACGTGTTGCGAATCCTTGGTCTCTTCCGACGGGGCGGTGTCATCTACCTCCACGACCAGGTACTGATGGTGCTCGTCGAGGGCCTTCAAGGCGCAGGGTCCACACAGAGGCTCGTGTTCGTAGATCACCAGCGCCGGCTGGGCGCAGCGATCACAGAGAAGAGTGCTCAACGGCTCACCTCCGCTCACCGAAAGGCGGCAGGCCGATCACCGGTTCTTCATCAACGTGCGCCGACGCCTGAGAGTCCTTGAAGAGGCCCGCTTCGACCTCGAGCACTTCGGCTCGCAGGTCGGACGGAGGTATCGCGTCGATGCTCACGTGCCCGCAGCGGCCACAAACGTGCCTTTGCAGAGCTGCCCCAACGTTCTGAACGCTGAATTCATGTTCATGTTTTGCAGACCGGGCCTCGCGGGTCGAGCGCCTGCGCATCTGGCCTCCCATCGCCACGGCATGATTGTCCCCCCCTGACAGGGAAAATAAAGAAGGGTTGGTTGGACGCTCGAGGTGACTAGTGCCGGCCCAAGACAATCGCCGCTCTCTCGTCGCCTAACTTGCTCGCCGAAACGTCCGCACTCGGATCAGGTCGCTTCGAGTGCCTTGTCGAGCACCTCGTCTATTGTGTCGACGACATGGAAGGTCATCTCCTGCCGGCAACTCTCCGGGACGTCGTCGAGGTCCACCTCGTTGCGGGCCGGGAGGATCACCTCCGTCAGGCCGGCCCGATGCGCCGCCAGCACCTTCTGCTTCACGCCGCCGATTGGCAGTACCTTGCCTTGGAGGGTGATCTCCCCGGTCATGCCAAGGGTGTCCTTCACCTTTCTTCCCGACAGCAGTGAGGCCAGCGCGGCGGTCATCGTGATCCCGGCGGAAGGGCCGTCTTTGGGTACGGCGCCGGCCGGCACGTGGACGTGGAACCGCCGCTTGAGATCGGCGGAATCGATCTCCAACCGACCGGCATGGGACTCGACGTAGGAGAGAGCGATGCGCGCCGACTCCTTCATCACGTCACCGAGCTGTCCGGTGAGGGTGAGCCCGGGTTCGCCGTCCATGGCGGTGGCCTCGATGAACAACACGTCGCCGCCGGCTCCGGTCACGGCCAGGCCCGTGGCCACCCCCGGGACCGCGGTTCGGTCCTTGGCCTCGTCCCGCCAGACGCGGGGCTTGCCCAGATAGTCCTTGACGTCGGGTTCATTGACCTCCACTGTCCTCGGCGTGCCGTCCCCGCGGGCAATCTCGGTCGCCACCTTTCGAGCCAGCTTGCCCAGTTCACGCTCGAGGGACCGAACACCTGCCTCCCTCGTGTAGCGGTCGACGATGGTGGTGAGCGCCTCCTCGGTGATTTCGATCTCTTCGGGTTCGAGGCCCGCCCCGCGAATCTGACGGGGGAGGAGGTGGTCGCGGGCGATGGCCACCTTCTCGAGGTCCGTGTAGCCGTCGAGACGGATCACTTCCGTGCGATCCAGGAGGGGCGCCGGAATCGTTTCCAGCACGTTGGCGGTGGCGATGAACAACACATCGGAAAGATCGAGGTCCAATTCCAAGTAGTGGTCGCGGAACGTGTGGTTCTGCGCCGGATCCAGAACCTCGAGCAGAGCTGACGATGGGTCGCCCCGCCAGTCCGATCCGACCTTGTCCATCTCGTCCAGTAGGAACACAGGATTCATGGTCTCGGCCTCGACCAGCGCCCGGACGATCCGACCGGGGCGCGCCCCCACATAGGTGCGGCGATGGCCACGAACCTCGGCCTCGTCGCGTATCCCGCCCAGGGCTACCCGCACGAACTTGCGGCCCAGAGCTCGCGCCACCGACTCTCCCAGCGACGTCTTGCCGACCCCGGGCGGTCCCACCAGCAGCAGGATGGCGCCCTCTCTCAGATTTCCGGCGTCCTCCAGGCCGCGGTCCTTGCGCAATTTCCGGACGGCCAGGTGCTCGACGATGCGCTCCTTCACATCTGCGAGGCCGGTGTGGTCTGCGTCGAGTACCGCCCATGCCTCGTCGAGGTCCAGACGATCATCGGAACGAGTACCCCACGGAACGTCGAACATCGTGTCGAGCCACGTACGGATCCATGAGTGCTCGGGGGACTGCTCGGACATGCGTTCCAGCCGGTCGATCTCCCGCTCAACGGCTTCCCGGGCCTGTTCCGGGAGATCGGCTTCCTCGAGCTTCGTCCGGTAGTCGGAGGAGGCGTCTCCGTCTTCTCCCAGTTCCTTCTTGATTGCTTCCAGTTGCTGGCGTAACAGGTAGTCGCGCTGTGACTTGTCGATGCGTTCGGTGGCGCTGTCGCGGACCTTTCTGCGCAGGGTGAGGTCGGCCAGCACTTCGCCCATCCACGACATGAGCTTTCCGAGCCGCTCCCGGATATCGAGGGTTTCCAGCAACTCGACCTTCTGCTCGAGCGAAAGATCGGGGGAGTAGACGGCCAGATCGGCCAACCGGCTGGGGTTCTCGATCCCGAGGACTCTCTCGGCCACACCGGCCATGCCCCTTTGGTTCAATACCTCGCTCACGACAGCTCGGTATTCGCCGACCAGGTCATCGAGCGCTTCATCATGAACATCGGCTTCCGGATACTGCTCGGCGTCCACCCAGAGGGCTCCCCGGTCGTCCGTTCGTCCGGCGCCGACCCTGGCGCGAGCCAGCCCCTCGACGACCACGTTGCCACCGTCGGCGTCCTGGATCCGCGCCACCGTTCCTACGCCGGCATAGTTGCCGTTCACCTTCGGCACCAGCAACATCAGCCCATCGGACTGAGCGGCTGCTGCTGCCGCAGTGGTTCCCTCCTCGGTTTCGATCCGGAGCGTAACCACCATATGCGGGAACACGACTCCGTTACGCAGGGGGAGTACGGGAAGGGTCAATTCTTTGGTGTCAGCCATGCAAACCTTTCTGTCGAGCCGGGTTCAACCGAGAGACCTAGTCTGATATTCCCGATCACCCGAACGGATCTGACAATAACCGGCTCAGATTCTTATTGGGGGAGGCACTCAGTTCTCGGTATCTCATACTGAGCACGGGAGCCCGAATATTCACGATGAGGAGCGCCCGGCGAATGGTTCCCCCCTTCGGTGGCCGAAACTGGGATACCTACCCGGCGAACCGGGTAGATTGCGGTGGGCCAGGAGAAACCATGATCAGGATCGACATCCCCGGCCGTCCGGTTCTGCGTCTGGAGCGCCTCGTGACCGACTACAACGGCACGATCGCGCAGGGCGGCCGACTGCTGGCCGGGGTGGACGACCGGCTGCGGACCCTCTCACAACAACTCCGAATAACCATCCTCACCGCAGACACGTTTGGCCGCGTACGCAGAGAGGCGCAGGACCTACCGGTTGAGGTGGTGATCCTCACCGGTGGTGATGAAGACACTGCCAAGGCTGCCCATGTCGCCAGGTTGGGGTCGTCTTCCACGGTTGCCCTCGGCAACGGCCACAACGACCGATTGATGCTGGCCCAAGCGGCCCTGGGGCTGGCCGTTATGCAAAGCGAAGGAACCGCCGGCGCCGCCCTCGAATCGGCCGATATCCTCTTTGGGAGTGCCGTCGACGCACTCGACGCTTTGCTGGAGCCGCAACGTCTGGTGGCAACTCTCCGTCGCTGACTGAGACCGTCCGACTTAGTACCAAATCACGGGTTGGCGGCGGATATCGGCATCCGCGGGGAGATGCGCCGATCGACTTCGAGCGTGGCGGTCGGCAGACCATGCCACGACCGCCGCGTCCAGCAGGTCGTCGGCCGGAACCCTGCCGGCCTCGTCGAGGAGATGTGGGAGGTAGATTCCGACCTCTTCCAGCAAGGCGAGCCTTTGCTGCAGGCCGTTCCAGGTTCGCTTCGGATATCGGAGTGGCTCGCCGGCGAGGACCCGGAACGACACCTCCGGGTGGACTTCTATGAGCCCGCCCTCAGCCTGAAGTTCGTCTGCCTCGAGAATCTTGTCGCGTAACGCGTAGGTCTGGGCGGGAAGACCTCTCCCCCAAACCGACTTCGCCAGCTCCCGGGCCTCGGTGTAGTTGTCTGCCCGGATGACTCGTCGGGGCGGCACCAGAAACACCGAGTGGCGACGCGGTCCGACCACTTCCCGAGCAGCTAGATCAGCGGGTCGGATCCCCGCCGAGGGAAAGCCGATCGGGATGTCGATGCCGATCACTTGTGCAGACTGGAGTCGGCTGAGCGCTGCGCGGAGCCGCTCGGTGGTGAAGGCCCGCCTGAAGCTGCCATCGATCAGCTCTACGGCCACCCAGCCACCTTTGCATCCGTCGAGTCCGGCTACCTTTCGCACCAGGCGAGCATAGGTGCAGTTTCTTTGCAGTCCTTCCGGGTCTTCACAAGTTCACATAACCGCCGAGACGAGGTAGGGTGGTTTTCAGTAGCGAGAGGGAGGAACTCGTGTTTCGTGAAGCAGTAGCCACACTGCCGGCCGGTGACATCAACCGGGCTTCGAAGTTCTATGAAGAGGTGCTCGGGTTTGATGTTGCCCCGCAGGGAACGGACGGCTCGGTGAGAGTGCGGGTCGGAAAGAACTGGATCATGGTTTATCCATCCGAGTTCGCCGGCACCAATCAGGCAACCGCGGCCGGCATCGGAGTTGAGGACGTCTCAGCGGCAGTGGCGCACCTTCGAGGGCGGGGCGTGCAGTTCGAGGAGTACGACATGGGCGAGATCAAAACCGTCGACGGAGTCGTCACCCTACCGGACGGCTCCAAGGGGGCCTGGTTCAAAGACACCGAGGGCAACATCGTCGGACTCTTCGACGGAGACATGTAGCTCGGAGACCCCCAGGCGTCATTTCCACCATCTGAGCCCTCAGGCTACGGGCGCAGGTGGTGGAGCAGGAACGCAAACACGTCGGCGGACTCGTCGATCACCTTGGAAGTCGGCTTTCCTAATCCGTGCCCGGCTCGGGTTTCGACGCGGATGAGGAGAGGCTGATCCGAAGTCCCACCGACGGCATGCTGTACGGCCGCCGCCAGCTTGAGGGAATGCATCGGGACTACGCGGTCGTCTGATTCGGCGGTTGTGATCAGTAGCGGCGGATAGCCGACCCCCGGGGTGACGTTGTGATAGGGCGAATAGGCCGCCAGCCAGCTGAAGGCTTCCGGGTCTTTGTCGGCGTCTCCGTATTCGACCGTCCAGTAGCGACCTGCGGTGAAATGCTGATAGCGGAGCATGTCGGTGACCGGTACCTGGCAGACGACCGCCCCGAATAGATCGGGGCACTGCACCATGGCCGCCGCCGTGAGCAGCCCGCCGTTGGACCCGCCGCGGATGCCCAAGGTGCCGGGAGCAGCGATGCCGTCGGAAACGAGAGATCGGGCGCAGCACAAGAAATCCTCGAATACCTGCTGTTTGTTGCCAAGCATCCCGGCCTCGTGCCACGTCTCCCCGAGTTCAGACCCACCCCTCAGGTTGGCGACCGCCACCACTCCGCCCGCTTCGAGGAAGGCGAGCCGGGCCGGCTCGAACATTGGCGTGAGGCTGATGTTGAACCCGCCGTAGCCGTACAACTCGACCGGACCCGGGAGCACGGTGGTCGTCATACGAATGACGAACATCCCTACCTCCGCCCCGTCGGTTGAAACGACTCGCCTGCGTTCGATGATGACCCGGTCCGGATCCAGCGGGGCGCCGGCGCCGGCGAAAATCTCGAGCAATGTCCCGTCCCACCGCAATGCCGAAGGCGGGTGGAGGAACGACTGGAAGCCCATGTACATCGAGTCGTCCTGCAGGCGGCCGGTCAATTCGGTCACCGTTCCGGCGCCCGGCAGCTCGATGAGGCCGGTCGGAGCCCCGTCGAGATCGAAAGCTCTCATCCGGTGGGATGCCTCGTGCAGGGCGATAGTCACCAGTCGGCCCGCTGCGACGGTGGCCACTTCGATGGCCTGGGGGCCTTCGGCGACGATCACTTCGGCCTCCTCGGGTCTGTCGAGGGGCATGCGCACGATTTGTCCATTGGGCGCCTCGAGGTCGGTGTGGAGCAAGAAGGCACCGTCGTGGTGAGCCAGGAAGGCGTGGAGTGCCAGGCCGGGGGACGCCAGACGGACCCACTCTCCGTAGTCATCGTCGAGCGGCTTGTAGAGCAGTCCGTTCTTGTGTGAGGTGCCTTCCCACTCCGACAGGATCAAATACCGGCCGTCGTCGCTCACGGTGGCGCCATAGCCGAGATCGGGATCGTCGGGGTTCGAGAAGACCACCACGTCGTCATCCTGCGGGGCGCCGAGCCGGTGGTAACAGACCGTCATGTTGCGTGAAGGTTCGGTCGAGGTCGGATCCTGTTCGGGAAACCTCGAGTAGAAGAAGCCGTCTTGGCGCCAGGAGATTTCGGTGAACTTCACGTATCGGAGCTCATCTTCCAGATCCTCGCCGGTTTCGGTGTTTCGGATGCGGATGATCTGCCAGTCGCTTCCCGAGTCGGCCGCCGAGTAGGCCAGGTGGCGACCATCGTCGGACAGCGAAGTGACGATGACGGCGACGGTTCCGTCTTCGGAGAGAGCATTGGGGTCGAGCAGGACCTGGTCTTCTCGGCCCGGTCGGCGTACGACGAAGACGGGCTGATCTTGCAGACCGTCGTTGTGCGACCAGACGGCCACCCCGGCACGGACGGTCGGTGCTCCCGTCCGGGGGACATCCCACAGCTCTTCCATACGATCCCGCAACGCGTCTCGCTCCGGGAGGGCCTCCAAATAGGGGAGGCTGAGTTCGTTCTGGGCGTCGATGAACGCTTTGGTCTCGTCCGATTCGGGTTCCTCCAGCCAGCGGTAGGGGTCGGGAACCCGGGTTCCGTGGTAGTCGTCGACGACGTCGGAGCGGCGCGCCGGGGGATAGGAGAACGTCACGGATTGGAGGATAATCCGCGGCGAGGCGGCCTATCGGGGCCCCGGCTTCGGCGCAATGCCCATCAACCGGCCTCGCGCAGCACCTTGGCTACCTCGAACCGAACCTGAAAGTCGAGGTCGTCGGCCAGTCTTTCGATGAGAGGCCGGCTCCGCTCCAACCCGAGCTCACCGAGCGATCGTACGGCCTTCCAGCGGATCCAAGCGTCGTCGTCGTCCAGCACTCGTTCGAACAGTGGCCGGAACCGTTCGTCTTCGGCATCGGCGGCCGCGTCGACTGCCGTCCGGCGCACCAGTCGAGTTGAGTCGGCCATGCCGCGGGCAACGGCCTGGTGGCGAGTCTCAGCGTCGCCCGACTCGAGCAACACGGCCACGGCAATGCGTCGGATCCGCGGGTCGGCGTCGTCGAGGGCCTCCAGCAGCCGGGTCCGGTCCACAACGTCGTCGGGGTCCAGCAGGTGCAACTCCTCGGGTCGCGAGGAGGGGTGCGTCCGGCCGGCCTCCTGCATCAGGTCCTCGCGAGTGCGTTCCGGCCGCCGATGATCCGTGTCGGCATGGGCGAACAACTCGGCTACGAGAGCCAGCAAGGGTTCGAGTCGGTATTCCCACGATGACCGAGCGCCGATGCCCACGGTTACGAAGTCCCCCGCCACCATGACGTCGGTGATGTCGGGTTCTGCGAACAACCTCTCGACCCGGGGATCATCCGGCTTTCCTGGATCGAGACGTCGGTACCAGGTTCCCGGCGCCGGGAGGCCGCCGGTGGCGAACTTGACTTTGCGGGGGTGGGGTGTTGCTTCGGGCACCACCGGTCCGTCGAACACTCGATCGAAGATCGAAGGGGCTGCTGTTCCGGCGCCCGTCGTCCACAATTCGAACTGCCCTTCCCGCACGCCGTAGGCCAACGTCAAACCGCCGCCCAGGTCGTGTTCCCACCACCCTTCGGCGACGTGCGGTGTCAACGCGTCGCTGAGCTTCTGGGCATCGTCTGCCGTCCAAGGTTCCGTCGAGAAGAACCTGCGAAGGAGAGTCTTGAAGGTGGTCAGAGCCTCGAACGGCAACCGTAGGGCGACATCTGAGGTCAGGTACCCGGAGGCGGTAGCCACCAGCTCGCGAGCCACGATGGTTCTGCGGGTCGCGTCGAGGTCATCGGGTTGGGAGCGCTGTGGCATGACAGGATGGTAGGCGTCAACAGATTGCAGCTAGGAAGGTACAGTTCGGGGACCAAGACGCGAGGCTGTAGCTATCGACACAACAAAGAAGATTCTGATCGTCGACGACGACCGGGTCTACGCAAAGATTCTCAACAAGTTCTTCGAAGAGCGGGACTTCGCGGTGCTCACCGCCGAGAACGGTGTCGACGCGGCATGGGTGGCGGCCAACGAGCAACCGGGCCTCATCCTGCTCGATCACTACCTGCCGGGGGCGGATGGTCTGACGGTTCTCGACCGGCTGCGCCGGGTCGGAGCCACCAGCGACATCCCGGTGATCTACCTCACCGGTTCGGAGAGCCAGTCGCTGGAAGAGAAGGCGAAGTCCGACGGCGTGGTGGCAGTCTTTCGTAAGGGTGACCTGGATGAAGACGAGTTCATGTGGACGGTCAACCGCGTCTTCGGCATCAAGACGGCACGCGAGAGATGGAAGACCTTCGACAGTCCCGAGGAGCCACCGCGAGGCACTGCGGGGACGGCCACCGATCAGCCGCCCCCCGACATTCCCGACGGTTCGGACCCGTGGGCTACCTAGTGGTCGGCGGCTCAGCAACCCGAAACCCGGAACCTGAAACCNNAACCTGAAACCCGGAACCTGAACCCCGGAACCTGAAACCGGACGCCACCGCAGAACTCGGCATCCCGGTTTGGGGATGATTTCTTCGCCCTCGGTCTTGGAAGCCATCGAGCCCGGCGTTGATCTCGTCGAGGGCCCAACTGCCGATCACGGTCTCTCCGGAGCGAAGGCGAAGTCGTTCATCCGTGAGGTCGACCTCAACGCGGATCGCGGTGTCACGTTCGGCCGAGGTGCGCAGCACCCCTGCGAGGCCTGCCATGTCTCCTCCTTCGCTCGAGGGTGTCCGTTGCCAAGCTATCCCACGTGGCAAAACGGCTCAGAACGGACCACCGGCGTCCAGAGCGCGCCTACTTCGGCGGCATGCGGATCCCGCCATCCATGCGGATGGTTTCGCCGTTGAGGTAGTCGTTGTGGAGGATGTGGCAAACGAGGTCCGCATACTCGTCGGGACGTCCGAGGCGCTTTGGGAACAAAACCTGTGTAGCGAGTGATTCCCGAGCCGCTTGCGGTAGCTCAGCGAGGAGGGGCGTGTCGATGATTCCGGGGGCGATGGTGTTGACCCGGATGCCCACCACAGCCAGGTCACGGGCCACCGGGAGGGTCATCCCCACAATGCCACCCTTGGATGCCGAATAGGCCGCCTGCCCGATCTGCCCCTCGAAGGCCGCCACGGAGGCGGTGTTGACGATGACCCCGCGCTGCCCGTCGGCGAGAGGTTCGGTACGGGACATCGCCGCGGCCGCGAGGCGGATTGCGTTGAAGGTGCCGACCAGATTGACTTCGACGATCCCGGCG
Organism: Acidimicrobiia bacterium UBA4744; assembly: GCA_002403855.1. Lineage (GTDB taxonomy): Bacteria > Actinomycetota > Acidimicrobiia > Spongiisociales > UBA4744 > UBA4744. The sequence goes on along the minus strand of DHIO01000026.1, from coordinate 253,228 downwards.
AAGACCGCTAGGTCCATCGGCTCCCCTTCTCGATTGAGCGTCCGGGATGCCGATCCGATGCCGGCGCAATTCACCAGGACACGGAGATCGCCCCGTTCGGATGCTGCATCGACTGCAGTGCGAACCTGCTCCGTCAGCGTGACGTCCGTCCCGACGAAGAGGCCCCCGATGTCGGCCGCGATCTCCTCGCCGGGACCCTCCTGTAGGTCGGCAATCACGACGTCGGCGCCTTCCGAAGCCAGCTTGCGGGCGGTGGCGGCGCCCAGTCCAGACGCCCCACCGGTAACGAGGGCGACAGTTCCTTGCACATTCATGACAACCTCCGCGCCTCCCTCCCCCCGGACGCTAGCCGAGCGCCCGTACGAAGTGAGCGTCCGCTCTGGCGGCTCCAAGTTGCTCCGGCCGAGTAGCGTTCGCGACAGGTCGAGAAGAGGTGCGCATGACGCCCGGGAAGCGGTTCTGGCGGTTCCTCAAATGGCCTCCCCGCCTGATCTACGCGATCGGACTCGGGCGCCTCTACGGCCGGCTGGTCCTGCTGCTGACGACGACCGGCCGGAAGACGGGTTTGCCTCGCACTACGCCCCTGCAGTACGAGGAAATCGACGGAGCCCTCTACGTCGGATCGGCTCTGGGAGATGCATCCGACTGGTTTCGTAACATCGTGGCGAATCCGCACGTTGCGGTGCGAGTCGGGTCGCGCCGGTTCGCCGGGATTGCGGAGCCGATCACCGATGTGAGTCGAGTAGCCGACTTCATCGAGCATCGCCTGCGGCGGCATCCGAGGATGGTGGGAGCCATCATGCGGCGGGAAGGGCTCCCGGCCAACGCCGGCCGGACCGATCTCGAGGATTACGCAGCCCGCCGGGCGCTGGTGATCATCCGGGAGTCGGTTTCCTAGGCAGCGGGGCGAACAGGTCGACCGGGTTGCCATCCGGATCGAAGATGGTCGCATAGCGTTGACCCCAGAATGCGTCGAACGGTTCCAGATGGCTCCGGTAGCCCGCTTCTCTCAGCGCAGCGGCGAGTTCATCCACCTGTTCCGGACCATCGCACAGGAACGCCAGCGCAACTCGGTGCCCGCCGGCGGGCGGTTGCCAATCACTGAAGCTCTGAACCAGGTCGACGGTGTCCCACATGATCCTGACGCCGCCCGGGAGTTCGCACTCCACATGAGCCTCGGTATCGGCCGACGACGGGATGTCGAGCCCCAGCAGTCGATAGAAAGCGAGGGTGGTGGGCATGTCCTGCACCACCAGTCCGATGGCGTCGAAGCGAACCGGCATATGGATCTCCTCGCCCCTCACGCTACTCGTCGGCGAGGCACCTCGATCTCATGGGTACCCCTTCGGTCGGGAGCCTGTTCCGGAGTCCCGGTCTAAGACCGTCCGACCGCTAGAGTGGGGCGGCCGGGACACCTCCGGCCCGCTCTCCCTGCGGATCGAGCGCTTCCCCTCAGGAGTACCAAACCATCGCCGCCGAACATCTCACCACTTCAACCTCATTCACCGAACTCGGCGTGGCCGACGACCTCGTCGATATCCTCGAATCGCAGGGAATCGCTTCCCCCTTTCCCATCCAGGCTCTGACCATCCCGGATGCGTTGGCAGGCCGTGACGTGTGCGGCAAAGCCAAGACCGGATCGGGCAAGACACTGGCTTTCGGGCTTCCCATGGTCGAGTCACTCCGGGATGCGAAACCCCGGCGTCCCGTGGCTCTCGTGCTCGTTCCCACCCGCGAGCTGTGCGCACAAGTGACTGAGGCGGTCCAACCGCTTGCCCAAGCACGCGGCCACGAAGTCGTAGCGATCTACGGCGGCGTATCAATGAAGGAGCAGATCGACGGGTTGCGGCGCGGTGCCGAAGTGGTCATCGCCACTCCCGGCCGGCTGATCGATCTGTTTGAGCGCAAAGCGGTAGCGCTCGACGGCGTGGAAATCGCGGTAATCGATGAAGCCGACGAGATGGCCGATCTCGGTTTTCTCCCCCAGGTCCGCTGGATCATGCGAGCGGTAGACGGCGACCACCAAACGATGCTGTTCTCAGCAACCCTCGGTGGGAGCGTCGGGGCGCTGATCGAGAGCTACATGGAGGACCCGGTGTTCCATGAGGTGGAATCCGACTCGGTGACCGTCGAGACATCGGAGCATCGCTTCCTTCAGGTGCACCACATGGACAAAGCCAAGGTGGCCGCTCGGATCGCCGCCTCGGCGGAGCGGACTCTGGTATTCGTGCGAACCAAGCGGGGTTGTGACCTGGTAGCCAGGGAGCTCAGAGATCTTGGGGTGGCCGCACGGCCCATCCACGGCAATCTGCCGCAGGGAAAACGGGAACGCATGTTGGCGGCGTTTGCGGAAGGGCACAGCAACGTCCTCGTGGCCACCAATGTGGCCGCCCGGGGACTCGATATCGAAGGCGTCGATATCGTGCTCCATTACGACCCACCCGAGGATTCCAAGACCTACGTGCACCGGTCCGGCCGGACTGCCCGCGCCGGCGAGGAGGGACTGGTCGTCACCTTCGTCGAGTGGGACCAGATCGAAATGGTCCACAAGGTGCAAATCGAGGCGGGGCTGAGCGAGCCGATCGTCAAGATGTTCTCGAACGACCAGCGCGTTGACCACTTGCGTTCCTGGATTCCGCCGTCCGAACTCGTCCGGCCGGAGGTCAAGCGCACGACTGTGCGGGCTGCCCGCGGCCGACGGCGCCGGTAGGCGATTTCAAAGTCCGTCCCGTCTCACCTGGGTCCTACCGGACGAGCCCCTTTTCGAGCGTGATGTCGTTCCGCCGCGATGACCGTTCGTTCTGCCGGGTTCCGGCGTCCCGGACGTCTGCCCGGCGGCGACGCATGCGAGCGTGCCGCCGGTCCGGCCGAGGGGCCCCGCCTGGGCTTGGCGGCCAAACGAACCGGCCCCGGGTCGAGGGATACGGGGACTAAGCGCCCGAAGTCGGCGTGGTGGTTCGGCGGATTCAAGAAATTCCTTTCGAAGGCCGAAAAGAGGGATGCAGAAACTCAGGACGGGCCGGGAGAGGGAGACATCGTGACATCACCCGAAGCCACTTCCTGGCAGTCGCTCGTGCGGGCTCGCATGCAAGAAGAAATCGACGAGTGGGTTGCCGAAGGTCGCAGGCAAGCTCAGACAGATCGTCCACTGGTTCTGATCGACGTGATCGGAGTCGTCAGCGACGCCAGCCCCAAGAGTCCCCCCGATGGCGACGAACCGGCTAATCGGAGTGCCGAGGACGGCGCTTTTGATATTCCCTCCTACATGCCGGCCCTGGTGCGCCACCTGGTCGAGGTAGCCGACGTTCGGTGGAGCACACCGCTCGACGACGAGCTCAGCACCAAACTGACCGCCGGCCTCGGAGTAGGTCCTCTTCCCTCGATCGAACCGGACGAATACGGCATGACGGAACCGGCGGCCCGGGAACTGCTCTGGAAGGCGGCCTCAGCCGGCCGGGCAACATACCGGATCGAGAACGTATCCAGCGAGATCCCTTCGCGACTACCGGACAGCACGGTGTTGATCAACCTGGCTCCCGACAAGGTGCTTCGTCCCGACCATCTTCCCCCCGAGCTTCGACCCACCTAACCGACCCGGGGCGGGCCTATCCTCTCCGTGCATGCGTGGCTTGACCCTCGACGGGGTCGGTGTCATCACCTACCGCACCGATCTTCCCGAACCCACCCTGGAACGACCGTCCGATGCAGTGGTTGCAGTACGAGCGGCGGGTCTGTGTGGATCGGATCTGCATCCCTACGAGGGTCGTGAACGGGTTCGCTTCGGAGTTGTACCCGGGCACGAGGTGGTCGGTGAAGTCGTCGCCGTTGGGAGCGACGTTGACGGCTTCGATGAAGGCGATCGGGTGCTGATGCCGTTCACCACCAGCTGCGGGGCTTGTGGGCCTTGCTCCGAGGACCTGAGCGCTCGCTGCACGTCGGGTGAGTTGTTCGGGTACGGCGATCCCTCCCAACCGGAGGTACCGGCGTTGCAGGGTGGCCAGGCCGAACGAGTCCGGGTTCCGCTGGCCACGTCGACGCTTGTGCAGGTTCCGGCCGGAATGCCCGACAACGATGCAGTGCTGATGGCCGACAATTTTCCAACCGGCTGGCACGCGGCCGGGCAGGCGGACATCGTTCCCGGCCGGCCGGCAGCGGTGATCGGGGCGGGAGCGGTGGGGCTGTGCGCGGTGGTGGCGGCCATATCGATGGGCGCTGCGCCGGTCGTAGCGTTCGATCCTCTCTCCGATCGGCGGGATCGGGCCCAACTGCTGGGGGCGCGGCCGGCATCGCCGGACGAAGAAACGACGGGCTTTCGGTCGGTGATCGAAGCGGCCGGGACATCGACCGCGCAGCGGCTGGCCGTGCAGAGACTGCTTCCGGGAGGAACGCTCTCGGTCATCTCGGTGCCCACGTCCGACCGATTTCCGATCACTCCCATCGAGGCTTACGACCGCAATCTCACGCTTCGGTCCGGCCGGGCTCCGGTACGTTCGATCCTCGACTATCTCATGAGCATGGTGGTGGCCGGGGAGGTGACCGTTCCGGGTGAAGTTGCGGTGACCCATCCCGGAGTCCCGCTGAGACAAGGGGCTGAGACGTACCGGCGTTTTGCGTCTCGCGAGCCGGGGGTTGTCAAAGCGGTATTCGTTCCTTGATCGCCCGCTGACCTTCGTGGTTGGTCGTACGCCGCGATCGGGTTTCCTGCCGGATGATCCGCCGAGGGGAACATCCTGTTTGCGCAGCCTTCGCCGAGTTCGCTTCCCGCACGTGAAGATCCAGCAGCGGTCACGATCCCGGGATGTCCGAGGTCGGAGGTTCAGGACCGTTTCCTGGCCAGCTTCCGTTCGCTCTCGGTGAGATATCGTTTTCGAACCCGAATGGCCAAAGGGGTGACTTCGACGAGCTCGTCATCGGCGATCCACTCGATAGCCGTTTCCAGAGTCAAATGTCGGGGCGGCTTCAGGCGGATGGCTTCATCGGCGGCGTGCGTTCGGATATTGGTGAGCTGCTTCGGCCTGGTCGGGTTGGCCGGCAACTCATCGGGCCGTGAGTTCTCTCCGAAGATCATGCCTTCATAGACCTCCTCTCCCGATCCGATGAAGAGCTCACCTCGCTTCTGCAGGCTGTCGAGCGCATATCCGGTCGAAGTACCGCGCCGGTCGGACACCATCGGTCCACCCTGGCGGTGGGGCAGTTCACCAGCCCACGGCATCCATCCGGCGTGATGCTGGTGCACCAGTGCAGTACCCCGGGTAGCCGTCATGAGCAACGATCGAAATCCCAGAAGCCCTCGAGCGGGGCCGGTAACGGTGACGATCATCCGACCGCGGTCACCCCGCCGCAGATCGCCGACCCGTCCCCGGCGGGCTGCCACCGCTTGGGTGACGGTCCCGACGTGCTCGTCGGGGACGTCCACGACCGCCCGTTCAACCGGCTCGTGAGGTGTGCCGTCGATTTCGCGGATGATCACTTCGGGTCGGCTGACTTGAAGCTCAAAACCCTCCCGCCGCATCGACTCGATCAACACGGCCAGTTGCAGCTCGCCACGCCCGGCGACCTCAATGATCTCGGGAGAAGCGGTTGGTCCGATCCGGATCGATACGTTGCCGAGCACTTCCCTTTCCAGGCGTTCGCGGATCTGCCGGGAGGTGAGCAGGGTTCCGTCGCGCCCGGCCAGGGGGGATGTGTTCACGCCGAACGTCATGCGCAAGACCGGTTCGTCGACTTGGAGACGGGGCAGAGGGCGAGGGTCGGTCGGATCAGCCAGGGTGTCGCCGATTTCTACTTCCGGGAAGCCGGCCACGACGAAGAGGTCGCCGGCAATGCGCTCGTCAACTTGGATCCGGCCCAACCCGGCGAAACCCATCAACTGGCCCAGTTTCCGCTTGAGGGGAGGCTCTTCGTCGTTCGAGTGGCAGAGGGCAATCTGTTCGCCGGAACGGAGGGTGCCCTGGACCACTCGCCCGATTGCGAGCCGGCCGAGGTGGTCCGACGCGTCGAGGTTGGTTACCAACGCCTGCAACGGAGCCTGCGGATCGCCGGCCGCGGCAGGGATCGTTTCGACCATGGCATCCAGCAGCGGGGACAGGTCGTCATTCTTCCCCGGCATGCCGACTCCGCCGACCGCCTTGCCGTGGCGAGCAATCGAGGAGATGATGGGAAACTCGATGTGGTGGTCGGCTGCCTCGAGATCGAAGAACAACTCGTACACCTCATCAACAACCGCTGCTACCCGGGCATCGGGCCGGTCGACCTTGTTGACCACCACCACTGCCGGCAGATGAAGAGCGAGTGCCTTGGAGAGAACATACCGAGTCTGCGGCATCGGCCCTTCGGCAGCGTCGACGAGCAGCAGGACTCCGTCTACCAGGGCCAGCGCTCGCTCGACCTCACCCCCGAAGTCGGCGTGCCCCGGGGTGTCGACCAGGTTGATCTTCGTGCCTTTCCAGTCGATCGAGGCGGCTTTGGCGAGAATGGTGATCCCACGCTCGCGTTCCTGCTCGTTCGAGTCCATCACCCGCTCCACGGGTTCCTGATGTGAAGCGAAGACACCCGCTGCGGACAGCATGGCATCGACCAGGGTCGTCTTGCCATGGTCGACGTGCGCGATCAACGCCACATTACGGAAGGGGGCGCCCGACATGAAGGCGGCATGGTAGCCCTTCTCCGGCCGACATCGCCCGGTTGTGATCGTTCGCTACTCGCCGATGTCCTCGTTCCACAACCCGGGCCGGGTAGCGATGAACGTCTCCATCAGTTGCACACAGGTGGGGTCGTCGACAATGTCGATGTCAACCCCCCGAGAGCGGAGGTAGTCCTCGGGGCCGCGAAACGTTCGATGCTCGCCGACGACGACTCTCGGGATTCGGTAGAGGAGGACGGCCCCGCTGCACATGTCGCAAGGGGACAGCGTCGAATAGAGCACGGCTCGTCGGTAGTCGAAGGCCTCCAGCCGGCCGGCGTTGTCTATGCAGTCCATCTCGGCATGGAGAATGGGGCTGCCGCGTTGCACCCGACGGTTGTGACCTCTGCCAATGATCTCGCCGTCGATGACGAGTACGGAGCCGATGGGGATGCCTCCTTCCTCCATTCCGGCCCTTGCCTCTTCGATCGCTGCTTCCAGATAGGCGTCCATACCCCCAGCCTGGCACAGACGGACCAACCGCAGGTTGGAGGGGTCTTTGTTCTCTATTGTCGGGCGCTCTCATGCCTGAGTATTGGTGCATATGGCATCCGTCCTGACGGTCTACGGCGGGCGGGCGTGATACTGCGGGGGAGAGCGGTAATGACTATCGAAGTGCGCAAGGTCGTTCTCGAGAGCGTCGCCGATGCCTCGGGATTGAAGTCGCTGATCGAGGAAGGGGTATTCGGCGCCGACGAAGTGATCGCCGTCGTCGGCAAGACCGAGGGCAACGGCGGAGTCAATGACTTCACCAGGATCCTTGCCGACCGGGCATTCCGTGATGTGCTGATGGAAATGGGAACCCGGCCTCTCGACGTGGTCAAGGAGATCCCGATGGTGTGGTCGGGTGGAACCGACGGCGTTCTCACTCCTCATGCGACGGTGTTTGCCCGGGTAGCCGACGATGCCAGCCCCTCGGGAGAGCCGCGTCTGGCGGTGGGCTACTCCATGAGCGAGGTCATCTTCCCCGAGGACATCGGCCGGCCGGCGATGGTCGAAAAGGTCGCCGAGGGAGTCAAACAAGCAATGAAGGAAGCCGGCATCGCGGACCCCGCCGACGTCCATTACGTGCAGACCAAGACACCGCTTCTGACGATGGAGACCATCAACGATGCCAAGTCGCGCGGGCATACCGTCGTGACCGAGGATCCACTCGAGTCTATGAACATCTCCAACGGGACCTCGGGACTCGGTATCGGATACGCGCTGGGCGAGCTGAGCACCGTTCCCGCGGAGCGGCAGATAGGCCACGATCTGTCGCTGTATTCGTCGGTGGCTTCGTGCTCGTCCGGTGTCGAACTCGATCGGGCCCAGACGGTGGTGGTAGGCAACGTACGTGGTGCGGGAGGGCGGTATCGGATAGGTCATAGTGTCATGAAGGACGCCCTCGACTTGGAGGCCGTGTACGACGCCATCCGATCGGCTGGGCTCGACCTTCCCGAGCGGGCGAGATCGACGGACCTCAACGGTCGGCTCGTCAACGTATTCGTGAAGTGCGAGGCTGATCCGACTGCCAAGCTGCGCGGACGCCGTCAGGTGGCACTCGACGACTCCGACGTGCACCACCATCGCCACATCAAGGGAGCCGTGGGCGGCGTCGTAGCGGCCGCCGTCGGCGATCCAGCAGTTTTCGTGTCGGTGGCGGCCATCCACCAGGGGCCTTCCGGGGGCGGCCCGGTAGCGGCCATCGTCGACCTCGGCTGAGACTCGACCGATGGGCGCCAGACAGCACACGGCCGGAACCGAATTCGCATCGTCTGCTTCGGTGCCGGCAGCGGCGAGTCGGGGGGTCCGCCATCTGCTGGAGGGCCCCTCCAAACCCGGGGTGTTGCTGGGAGTCTCGTCCAACGCCGCCTGGCTGCAGGCGGGCGGGCATGTCCTAGTCCTCTCGGGGCGCAACGCCATCCGTCTGCCCAACGGGGTCACCGTGACGGAACGGGTCGATGAACTCCGCTCCCCATCCGGACAACGGTGTGTGGTCGGTGATGGCGGACTCAGCATGGGGGGCGTGAAGGCCAATGTCATTCGCTGGTGGGATCCGAGACCCTCGCTGGAGCCAACGACTACGGAGGCACTGGCCGCACGATGCGCGGCCGCCCGGCCCCTGTTGGCGTGTGTCGAAGACGGGGGCCTGGGGCGGTCGTTGAAGAGGAACGATCCCGCCGCCGTTCGCCATGCCATGTGCACCCTGCTCGGGAAGGGCGAAGGACTCACGCCCGAAGGGGACGATGTGCTGGCCGGCTTGTTGGCCGGCTTGCGCTTGCTGGGCCCGGCGGTTGGGGCCCCCGGCGCCGGTGGGATGCTTGCGGCGATAGCCCCCGTCGTTCTCACTGAGGCGCCCTTCCGCACTACGGCGTTGTCGGCGGCATTGCTTCGTCACGCGGTGGCCGGAGAAGTAGCCGATCCGGTTGCGGCCTTCTTCCAGGTGCTCACCGGGAGAGGTGATCTCGGTGCCGCCGTCATGGGTCTGTACAGAATGGGCGACTCGTCGGGGATAGCGACGGCCTGCGGCATTCTCCTGGCCGGGGAGTTCCTTGCGAGATGATCGACAATGTTGAGGTTCGGCGCGGCACGTACCACGACTCTGTGCGGCTCATGCAAGCAAGCCGGGCTCTGCAACAGGCTGCTGGAGTCGAAGAGGCATTGGTGGCGATGGCGACCGACCTCAATTGTGATCTGCTGGCAGAGATGGGGTTCGATCCGGAAGCGATCGCTGCGGCCGGACCCAACGACCTGATCATCGCGGTGCGAGCCGTGGACGAACCGGCCGTGGCTCATGCCCGTCTCATCTTGCAGGAGGCTCTGGTCGCGAAAGCCGTACGGGACTCCCCAATGCTGGCCACGCCGGCCGCGCATGTGATCGGATCCGTCGCCTCGGAAGCCACTCTCGCGTTGATCTCGGTTCCGGGAGAGCATGCTTTTGTCGAAGCTATGGATGCTCTCCGGCATGGTCTCGACGTGATGGTGTTCAGCGACAACGTCCCGATCGCTCAGGAGGTTCAGCTGAAACGGTCGGCCGACCGGTTGGGCCTTCTCGTCATGGGCCCCGACTGTGGTACCGCCATCGTCAACGGAGTCGGGCTCGGGTTCGCCAACGTGGTGCAACCCGGCCCGGTCGGCATCGTTGGTGCGGCCGGGACCGGGATCCAGCAACTCTGCTGTCTGCTCGATGATGCCGGGGTCGGTGTTCGCAACGCCCTGGGCACCGGAAGCCACGACCTTTCCGTCGAAGTGGGGGGATTGTCCACTTTGCGGGGACTGGAGGCATTGGACGCCGATCCCAGCACCGAAGTGCTGATCGTGGCCTCGAAACCGCCCGCTCCGGAGGTAGCCGAACGCGTTCGAGCGGCCGCCGCGGAATGCGTGACACCGACCGTGCTCGCCTATCTCGGCGAAGAGGGAGTAACCCTGGAGGGAGCAGTCGGCCGGACGCTCGATCTACTCGGCAAAGCTGTGCCCGCCTATGCCTCCTGGCCGGCCCCGACGGACGGCCATCGGCCGGGGGTGCTCAGAGGTCTCTTCTCCGGTGGCAGTCTCGGCAGTGAGGCCGTCGGCTTGGCGGTCGGCGCTTTGGGGGAGGTCGGCCGGGAGGAACGAGGCGCCGGCCACACGATCATCGACTATGGAGAGGACGAATACACCCGCGGGCGGGCGCACCCGATGATCGACCAGCGGTTGAGACTGCAGCGTCTGGCCGCGGCGGGTCGCGACTCTCGCGTCGGCGTCATCTTGCTCGACGTCGTTCTCGGGCACGGGGCTCACCCCGATCCGGCCTCCGAACTTGCTCCCGTGATCGCCGACGCTGCTGCGGAAGGGGCCGCAGTGGTGGTATCGCTCTGTGGAACCAACGGCGACCCCCAGGACCGTGATCGACAGGCCCGGGTTCTCAACGAGGCCGGGGCGGCCGTCTGGCTGTCCAACGCTGCAGCAGCGCGTCATGCAGTGTCGATGGTCGATGAGGTGGCCGATGGGTGAGCTCGAACGTCTTCTCCACGCCGAGCCGGTGGTCGTGACGGCCGGGATCGAGGTGCTCGCTGCCGCGCTCGGCGCTCAAAGCGTCGCAGTGCACAGGATCGATTGGCGTCCACCGTTCGGCGGAACGGAAGTAGCTCTGGCAGGGCTCGCTGCCAGTCCGAAGGTCGCGGAAGCCAATGAGATTGCCATCGCCCGGTTACTCGAAGTTCGTCCCCATCTGGTGGATGTGCTCCCGGCCGGCGAGGTGGTACCCGGTCTTGCCGGGCGAACCTTTCTCCACGCCGGACCTCCGCTCTCCTGGGAACAGGCCAGCGGACCGATGCGGGGCGCTCTGATAGGTGCCATGCTCTATGAGCGACTCGCCGCCACACCCGAGGAGGCGGCGTCCAAGCTGGCGGCCGGGGGGGTAGAGCTTTCTCCCTGCCACCATCACCGGGCGGCTGGTCCCATGGCCGGCGTCATCAGCCCTTCCATGCCCGTTCTGGTGGTTGAGAATCCCGCCACCGGGGGGGTGGCCTACTCGACTCTCAACGAAGGCCTGGGCAAAGTCCTCCGATACGGTGCGTATGCGCCCGAGGTCATCGACCGGCTCCGGTGGATGGAGCGGGTACTCGGGCCGGTGATAGGTGATGCTCTGCGCCGATCCGGACCGCTCGACCTTCGATCGTTGATTGCACAAGCGCTGCAGATGGGGGACGATGGGCACAACCGCAACCGGGCCGGCACCTCACTGCTGCTCAGGGCAATCGGCGCGGCTCTGGTCGAGAGTGATGTCGCAACGGTGGCCGATCGTTCGGCGGTCTATTCGTTCGTCGACTCGAACGACCACTTCATGCTCAACGTGGTGATGGCGGCAGGGAAGCTGATCGTTGATGCCGCATCCGGGATCGAGTACTCCAGCCTCGTCACCACGATGGCCCGCAACGGGACGGAGTTCGGGATCCGAGTCTCGGGGACCGGCGGCCGTTGGTTCACGGCCCCGGCACCCGTCGTGGACGGATTGTACCTGGGGTCGTTTACCGCCGACGATGCCAATCCGGACATCGGGGATTCGGCCATCACCGAGACGATCGGTCTGGGCGGTTTCGCGATGGCCGCCTCGCCGGCCATCGTCGGGTTTGTCGGCGGCACGGCCGCCGGCGCCGTCCAGCGGACCCTGGCCATGTACGAGATCACCATGGCGGAACATCCCTCGTACCAGATTCCCATCCTCGAGTTCCGGGGCACGCCCACCGGGATCGACGCCACGTTGGTGGCCCGCACCGGCGTTCTTCCGCAAATCAATACCGGGATAGCAGGCAAGGAAGCAGGGGTGGGCATGGTCGGCGCCGGCTTGGTCGAGGCGCCGATGGAGTGTTTCGCAGATGCCGTCAAATCGCTGGCTCGGCGGTTGTCGGATGATGCCGCTGCCTGATCCGGCGGCCGGGCGGGCGCCATAGTGGGCTCGTCGGGCCCCCGGGCGGGCCGCACGGGTCCAGTCGAAGAGCGTAGTTTTGGCGAAAACGACCGATAAGGAGCGTCGTATGACGATCGCCCAGGTGTTCGACTACCAGCGGCCGGAGACGCTGGACGAGGCCGTCCGGATGCTCTCCGGGCACGCCGGAGAGGTCCGGGTGCTGGCGGGGGGTACCGATCTGGTGGCCTGGCTGCGGGATGAAGCGATCGCCCCGGATTTGCTCGTCGATATCAAACAGATCGAGGGTCTAGGCGACATTGTCGACGAGGGCGACGCCGTCGCCATCGGTTCGTTGGTCACCTTCTCTGATCTGCTCAACTCGGAGCTGATCCGCACCCGGCTCCCTCTCATCCATGAAATGGCGGGAACCGTGGGGTCCACCGGGATCCGCAATCGAGCCACGCTGGTGGGGAATATCTGCTCCGCCGTTCCCTCCTGTGATGGGGGGCCGGTCCTCCTCGTGTACGACGCAGCGGTCTACGTCGTCGGACCGAATGGTCCCCGCCGGATTCCGATCCACGAGTGGTTTCTCGGCCCTCGAGAGACGGCGCTCGCCCGTGGCGAGATCGTGACCAAGGTGGTGGTCCCGGTTCCTGTGGGCGGTCACGGCGCCGCCTACGTTCGACTCAGTCGGTATGAAGGTGAGGACTTGGCTCAGGCCAGCGTGTCCGTCCTGGCGCCTCCCGACCATCTTTTTCGCTTGGCCTTCGGAGCAGTAGCCGCTACGCCGGTCCGAGCAAGACGCATCGAAGCCCTCCTGATGGGCAGGGCGCTCGACCCGGGGCTGGTTGCCGAAGCAATGGGGCTCGTGCGCGAAGAGATCTTGCCCATCACCGACATGCGGGCGACGAAGGAATACCGATTGCGAATGTCGGAGGTCATGTTGCAGCGGGGTCTGAAGGCCTCGGTAGAACGTCTGGAAGGTACCGGGCCTTCCTACGGAACCAACTTGATGTAGGGGATGCGCATGGATATCTCGGTCACCGTCAACGGCGACCCATGGTTGCTGTCGGTCGAACCCAACGATGTGCTTCTCGAAACGCTCCGATCCAAGGTAGGCGTGAAGAGCCCCAAAATCGGATGCGAGCGTGGAGATTGCGGCAGCTGCACGGTGCTGCTCGAGGGCCGCACGGTGCGGAGTTGTCTGGTGCTCTCCGTGGAAGCCGACGGGCATGAGGTAACGACGATCGAGGGTCTCGACGATGACGGACTCACGTCCCTCCAGCAGTTCTTCGTGGACCTGAACTCCTTCCAGTGCGGCTTCTGCACGCCCGGAATCGTGCTGGCGGCCGCCGAACTCCTGGAGGAGAAACCGAACCCAACGCGGGAAGACGTACAGGAGGCGATCGGAGGAAACCTCTGTCGCTGTACCGGATACGCCCCGATCATCGAGGCCGTGCTGGCGGCGGCGAACGCCGCGGGAAGGGCAGCCCGATGAGCACTGTGAGACCGTTTGAGGAACTAAGCACCCGTGACCTGGATTTCGTCGGCAAGCCGGCGGTGAGAGTCGATGGGTTGGAGAAGGTCTCGGGCGCGGCGCGGTACGTGGACGACCTGGACTTCGGTCCCGACCTTCTGCACGCGGAGATCGTTGAGAGCCCCCTGGCCAACGGTCTGATCCAGAGCATCGACACCTCCGCCGCAGAGGCCGTGCCCGGAGTCACCAAAGTCGTTACGGGCATGGATTTTCCCTTCAGATTCGGCCTGTACATGAAGGACCGGTACATCTTCGCCCAGGATCGGGTCCGCTTCGTCGGCGAACAGGTGGCCGCGGTCGTCGCTCGTGATCCGAAGGTGGCCAAACGAGCCGCCAAGCTCGTCGAGGTTACGTACCAGGAACTACCACCGATTCTCGACCCGATCGAAGCGCTCCGGCCCGACGGCGAATTGATCCACCCCGAGCTCGGGGGCTATACGCACGTTCCGTGGTTCTACCCGCACGACAACACAAACATCGCCCACTGGCGCAAGACTCGAAAAGGTGATGTTGAGAGGGGATTTGCCGAAGCCGATCTGATACTGGAAGGCGAATATCGGGTGCCGAGGTACGCTCACTGTGCCATCGAACCGCATGTGATCGTTGGGTTGTACGACCATTCCGGACGGTTGACCATGTGGTCGGCATCACAATCGCCCTACACCCAGCGACACCTGTTTGCTGAGGCGCTCGCTCCGCTGGGCCTGTCCCACAAGGACGTCAGGGTCATTACCCCCTATGTGGGAGGTGGGTTCGGAGGTAAGGCCGGCGTTTCGATGGAAATCATGGGAGCGGCCCTGGCGACGGCGGTGAAGGGACATCCCGTCAAGATCCGTTTCACTCGAGAACAGGAGTTCTACAACACCTACCAACGTCAGGGCGTCGTTGCTCGGATCAAGATGGGGGTGAAGAACGACGGAACGATCACGGCCCTCAAGCACATCCTCAACTGGGATGCCGGCGCCTACGTCGAATACGGAGCCAACGTAGTCAACGCAGCCGGCTTGTCGGCTACCGGTCCCTATCGAATTCCGAACGTGTGGATCGACTCGAAGTGCATCTACACCAATCTGCCGCCGGGTGGTCCGTACCGGGGCTTCGGGTATTCGGAGTTCACGTTCGGGCTCGAGTCGCACGTCGACCGAGTCGCAGACGCCATCGGGATGGACCCCGTCGAATTCCGGCGCAACAACGCTATCGAAGAGAGCGACACCCTGGCCTACGGCGCAGAGATGAACCCCTCGGGTCTGATCGAGGCCATCGATCGGACGGCGGCCGCGATCGGATGGGGCAAGGAGGAGACCTCGGATGATCCCAACAAAGCGATCGGAAAGGGCTTCGCCGTCTTCTGGAAGGCTCCGGCCATGCCTCCCAACGCCTCGTCGGCGTCGTTCCTCAAGTTCAACGAGGACGGCAGTATCAACATCACCGTCTCCGGAATGGAACTCGGTCAGGGCTATCTGACCGCCATGGCCCAGATCGCCGGTGAAGTGCTGGCGGTGCCTCCAGCGAAGATCCGGGTCGAGACACCCGACACAGACCGCAATCCGTACGAGTGGCAGACGGTTGCATCGCACGTCACCTGGAGCTGCGGCAACGCGGTCCATGCGGCGGCAGTCGAGGCTCGCCAGAAGATCCTCGACGTGGTGCATCGGGTCCACGGATACGAAGAGGAATCGTTGTACCTGGAGGACGAGAGCGTACGGTCCAGCACCGATCCCGACTTCCGGCTCCCACTGAGAGACTTCGTCATCGACGGGCTCGAGGATACCGACGGCACATTCAAGGGTGGCCCCATTGTGGGCTCCGGCAAGTTCATGCCTGAGTTCACCACGACGCGAAGCGACCCCGAGACCAGTCAGGGCGGTCATCCCAACGTCCACTACACGGTGGGAGCCGCAGGAGTGGTGCTGGAAATCGACCGGGAGACCGGCCGGATGATGGTGAAGAAGGTGGCGCTGGCCGTCGACGTGGGCAAGGCGATCAATCCCAGTCTGATCGAAGGGCAGATCACCGGTGGGATCGTCCAGGGCTTGGCCACGGTCCTCTACGAGGACATGCGCTTCGGGGACGACGGGCGTCTCCTGAATCCCAACTTCACCGACTACAAGATCCCGACGGCCCACGACATCCCGGAAGAGACGATCCCGATCATCATCGAGGTTGCCCAGCCGGATGGCCCGTTCGGCGCCAGGGGAGTGGGCGAACACACCATGATCCCGGCGGCGCCGATCATCGGCAACGCCGTGAATGACGCCCTAGGCGTCCGCATCACCTCGATGCCGATCACTGCCGAGAAGGTGGTGCTCTCGATATTGACAGAGAAGGAGTGAAGGAGATGAATCGCAATGGCAGTTGACCTGGAGAGGATTCTCCGACCGGTAGACAACCCCTTGAAGCCATTCGAAGCGAAGTACATGACGCTGGCGAGCGGGGAGAACATGGTGGTCCGGCAGATCGACCGGGACGACGTGCCGGACGTCCTGCGCCATATTGAGCCGCTTTTGCACGTGGAGCGGGACTTCTACGACGTCGTAGCGGCCCGGGTCTACGCCGAGCTCCTCGCCTACTACCGCCATCGGATGCAGGACGAGTATGTGCTGGTGGCCCAGGTCGACGGAGAGTTGGTGGCCGTCGTCAACGGGCGCGAGGTGACGCCCGGTCTTGGCATGTCGCTCCACACCATCGCCCTGCGGCGCGGACTCCGGGTAGGAGCGCACGCCTTTGCCGCCAAGATGGAGTACCACATCGACACTCTCGGGCACCAGGAGGTGTTGATCGTCGCCGAATCGCCGATCGGTTTCCGCCGCTGGATGATCGAGTATCAGCTCGAGAAACGGTTCGATACGCCGCACGAGCTAGGCGGGGTGCCCTCGTGGGCGCTGACCAAGGAGCTCTTTGATCGAGCTCGGTCGACCCTGGTCGTCGGGCGGCGTCCGGTCCCACCGGAGATGCTGGCCAAGGCCGAGGCCAAGATCCTTCCTCCGTCCGACCCTCCGACGCCACCCGCCGACCTGCTGGCGGCCACCCGGTCGTTGTATGACCCCACGGCGACGGCCCTCATTGCGCAGCGGACCTTGCTGGGAGGGGAGGCGGACAATGCGTGACGTCTACGTAGGAGGCATCGGTATCACTACGTTCACGCGTCTCGAGTACCCCTTGTCCGAGATAGCCGCCTACCCGGCGATGATGGCTCTGAAGGATGCGGGTATCAGGGACGTTGATCACCTGTACGTGGCCAACATGGGTAGCGCCCGAGTGAACCACCAAACGGCTCTGGCCAGTGCCGTGGTGGACAGTCTGAGCCTTACCCCGGCCGGCGCGGCGGTGATCGAGAACGGGCCGGCCTCGGGAGCTTCCGCCCTCAAGGCCGGCTTCGCGGCGGTTGCGTCCGGGCTCCACGACGTGGTCTTGGTCAGCGGTGCGGAGCGGATGCGGGAGGTCAACAATCTCGAAGCGACGGATTTTGTCGCCACGCTCACTCACCCTCTGGCCGAGTACATCTACGGGGTCACGTTGCCGTCTCACGCGGCGATGTTCACCCGCCTGTATATGGAGAAGTACGGGCTCACCGAGCGCCATCTCGCCATGGTGGCGGTCAAGAACCAGAACAACGCCATGCTGAATGAGTTCGCCCATCTGCACCAACCGATCACGATTGAGGGCATCCTCGACTCGCCGGAGGCCATGACCAACAACCCCTACGTTGCCGAGCCCCTGCGGTTCTTCGATGCGTGTCCCGTGTCGGATGGAGGAGCGGCCGTCATCCTGGTATCGGATGACGTGGCCAAGACCATCGATCGCCCTCTGATCCGTCTGGCCGGGGTCGGTCAAGCAACGGATACCCATGCGGTGCACGAAAGAGAAGAGCCTACCGACCTGTTGGCCGTGCGCCGAGCGGCCGCCCAATCGTTCGAGATGGCCGGTTTGAGGCCGGAGGACGTGGATGTCGCGGAACTACACGATGCCTTCACCATTCTCGAGATCGTCGAGAGCGAGGAGGTCGGCTTCTTCCCGAAAGGTGAAGGGCATGTCGCTCTCGAGAAGGGTGAAACGGCGATAGACGGGTCACTGCCGATCAACCCGTCCGGCGGGTTGAAAGGGAAGGGGCATCCCGTGGGCGCTACGGGAGTTGCGCAAGCCCACGAAATCGTCACCCAGCTCCGGGGTGAAGCCGGCGACCGCCAGGTAGACGGACCCCAAGTGGGATTCACCTGCAATTTTGGTGGCTTCGGCAACAACGTTGTGTGCCTGACCTTTGTGAGGGAGGGGCGATGATCCGAGATATCTACGCCTACCGGTGCCGCAAGTGCGGGCGCCTGCACTATCCGTTCAGAATGGTGTGCAAGGAATGCCGTCAGAACGACTTCTTCGACTTCGACCTCGTGCCCCTACCGAAGACCGGCAAGCTGCTGACCTTCACGAAGGTCTACAACCTTCCGGCCGAGTTCGAGGTACCGACGCTGGGACTGGGGATCGTCGAGCTGGAGAACGGCCTCCGAATCACCGGACAACTCGAAGTAGATGATCCCAGGATCGGCATGGCGGTTCGCGGTGAAGTGAAACCAGTCCGCAAGAGCGCTTACGACACGTTCTACGGGATGGTGTTCAGAGCAGGGTAGGTTGCAGGTTTCAGGTTTCGGGCTCCCCGGTACCTGCTATCCGGAACTTCTTCAGCTGTGCAGTTCAACCACATCGCCGTCCTGGAGGGCGTGGTCACTACCTACGTGCTGGCCGTCGAAGGTGCTGCCCCTCCATAGACGGGCGAACTTCAACTGCTCGGCGAGCTCCCGGTGCACCAACTCGGCTACCTGGTGGACGGATCCTCCCTGCCGGATGGTGTAGGGCCGGCCCATGTCGGGAGGCTTGCCCGGTGTCTTGGTGTACACCCGGACGATCCCCAGCCTTGCGAACAGCCAAGGGCCGATCTTGTCCAAGCCCTCCCCGGTTGCTGCCGAAACGGCAAACGTCGGGAAGTGCATCTCGGTGAGATCCTCGAAAACTGCAATCTCCGGGTCCGGGTCACCGATCTGGTCCACCTTGTTGACGACGAGCACGGTGGGCAGGTGAATGGTGAAAGGATCCCCTTCGTGGTCGACGGGGAGTCGAGGGGTGCTGGTGTCGCCCGGCCAACCTGCGGTCAGAACGATCTTGCGTTTGGCCAGCATGTCCCGTACCGCCACGGAGCGCTCCATGCAACCCGCCTCACAGAGATCGACCACCAGCAAGCATGCATCGGCCGGCTGGAGGGCGTTGCCGATCCAGGGGATGGGATGCTCGGGGGAAACGGGCGGAAGATCGATGAGCTGAAAGGCGACGTCCTCGTACGGCATCATCCCCGGCTGGGCGACTTGGGTTGTGAAGGGATACTCCCCGGTCTGAGCGTGGGATCCGGTCAGGCGGGCATGGAGCGTCGATTTCCCGCTGTTGGGGGGTCCGACCAGAGCCAGCTGGGCGGCGCCCTCACGCCGGAAGGAGGTCGGAGGACCGCGCCGTACGCCACCTTTCCTCGGCCCGGCCAGCTCCTCGGTCAGTTCCTTGATTCGGGTCTTGATGTCGGCCTGCAGGTGATCGGTGCCCTTGTGTTTGGGCAACGCTCGCAGCATCGTCCGAAGCAGTTCGAGCCGTTCTTTCGGCTCGTTCGCTCGCTTGTAGGCGGCCTCGGCCGCTTTGTACTCGGGCGTGAGGTTGGCCGGCATCGTGCTTCATTCTGGTCGATGCGCGGCGCGACTGAAACTGGGAACCAACTCAGCCGACGGGGGATTCTTCCCTTGCCTCGCTCGGCGTCGCCGCCGGACTCGGGCCGGTTCTGACCCCGAGGTAGGTGAGGGCGACTCCGACTGCCAGACCCACCAGGCCGGCAACAAGGAAAGCGATCCCGATCGGGCGGACGAACGGCACCCTGGCGCCGGCGGTCAAGTCGACGTCGATCCCGGGTGTGCCATCTGCGTTCAACAGCGCCATTGCCCAGCGGCCGTTCTCGATCCTCCAGGTGAGTTGTTCGTCCGTGGCCTCGGCCGCCCAGAAGCTCTCATCGGCAGGGGGAGGGATCCGGCTGGTTCCATCGTGTCCGACGACGACCACCTCGTCTCCAAAGAACTCGACCGAGGCATGGCGCACGCCGGCCACATAGCGGTTCACGTCGTCCACAGGCCCGATACCGACGAAGACGGCTTTGCCGTTGCGGGAATCTGCCTCGATTCGAGCTCCGACCCGGTCGAAGTCCAATCGGTCGACGGCCGGATAGTTGCCGAAGAGGTCCAGGCCGCCGCTCACCACGGCGGCCGAATCCGCAGTTATCCGGACGGGACCCGCCGTCAGGTACCCGTCCGCGTGATCCACCGAAAGGGCGACGGCTCCGGCTCCCAGAACCCCCAGGCTGCCGATCACCACCAGCACGCCGACGAAGGCGGACAATACCTTTGCGATTCTCATTGATCTTCTCCTTGCCCGGGTTCGACAGGTTGACCGTCCTTGACGAGCAGCAGCCCGATGATCAGCGCGGTTCCCGCCACCAGTAGCCCGATCGGTGCCAGTCCGCTCAGCAGAATCAGCAGCGCCGCCGCAACCAGTAGAGCTCCGGCCCGGCGCCCCGGCGTTGCCACGGCGTCGAGCCAGTCGTCGGCCGGTGACTCGGCGCTTCCTTCGGCCGGGATCGTGAACCACCCGATGAGATAGGCCAGGATGCCGAGCCCGCCCAGGAAGGTGGTGACCACGAATCCGAGCCTTACCAGCCAGGTCGCGGTGTTGGCACGTTCGGCGATAGCGGCTGCAACTCCTGCCAGGATTCGTCCCGAAGCAGGGCGTTCCATCCGCGAACGGGTCGCCGACCCGTTTGAGGATTGGGTAGTAGTAACCATGACCCCATGCTGCAGAAACCGGGGCACGACTTCCATGAGGTGTCACCCTCCAAGATCCCTGAGGGTCGGGTGTCGTCCTCAGGGGTTTCCCCCGACCTGGCTACGAGCTACGACGGGGGGCGGTCGGTGAGGGCGTTCGGGTCGGTGGCGTGGAGCCGCAGATACTCGTCCACTCCGTACCCGTCGAGCTGCCGCCTCAGTCGGACCGGCAGGTACCGACCGGCCTCCGCCGCAGGGATGACCTGGGGCCGATCTACACCGACCGTGGTCCCTCTCGTGACCAGCGTTGCTTCTCCCGCCGCCAACACATTCTTGAGCCAATCAACATCGGTTCCGTAGGGAAGCGGAATGACGAAGCCGTCGGGGGTCGGCTCCGCTCGCACCGGCGTGACATAGGGTCGGCCCGAACGGCGGCCGGCATGATGGAGGGCGGCGGCGTAGAACCCTTCGCTGCCGGCGAACCTCAACATGGTGGGGTTGAGGAAGCGTTTGTTGAATATCTTGATGCCGTTCATGACGCGATCTGAACCGCTGCGGAACAGCATTCCAATGGTCATGAGAAGCACCAGTAAGGCCACAATGACAGCAGCCAGTACCCTCAGAAGCCGCTTCACGGTTCGCCTTCGGTAGACGTCTACGGGTTTCTAGGAACGTCGACACCAGAGTCCAACGGACTCTTCGCTCAGCGTACCGGAACAATGCGGGCCACTGTCCCCGACCAGGTGGCGACGTACAGTTCGCCTGCCGTGTCGACCCCGAAGCTGTTCATATGTCCAATCCCGGCGAGGTCGTCGAACCAGTCCGGTTGACCAACCGGGTACCGGCATTCGTATCGGAAGCTCCGCTCGCTTTCGCCTTGGTGCGCGAGTTGGCGGCCGGATTCCTCGGCGAGATGTGCGACGTACCGGAGAGCTCGATCGCGGAGCGAGTGCTCACGGAGGTGGGGGGCGAGCGCTTCGGACCGATCGCGACGCCCGGGAGGGGCTGTTCGTCGTCGACCGACCTCTTCTCAGAAGCAATCGGGTGGCGTTGTTGGGCAGACCGGCAACGCCTTCATAGGTAGTCGCTCACCCATTCCTCGCTGCGAGCCCAGAGCTCGGCGGCCAGGGCATCGTCCATTGCGGTAGGGCTGGGATCCTTCCGTGCCAAACCGGCGTAGTACAAGCCGCTCTCGCCGGACAGCTCCGGAGCGGTCGCACACCACACCTGAGTTCGGGCCGCCTCTTCGGGTGTGGGCATGGAGCGCGTCATGAGACTCCTGAACGGCCGGGGTACCACCCGGTAGATGTCGGAAGCGGCCAGACCGGGGTGGGCGGCATAGGTGGTGACGGCCGTTCCGCCGAGCCGCTTGGCCAGCTCCCGGTTGAACAGTATGTTCGCCAGTTTTGAGACGGCGTACTCGCTCGCCCTCGGTAGCAGGGGTCGTCGTCGCAAGCGATCCCATTCGATCCTCTCCACCCGGTGGTGCACCGAGCTGGTGACGTGGACGATCCGTCCCGGAGCGGATCCGATCATCCGCTCCAGCAGGAGGCGAGTGAGGAGGTAGTGCCCCAGATAGTTGACGCCAAATGTGATCTCGAATCCTTCCCGGGTCAGCCCTCTCCGGCCGGCCAGCCCGGCGTTGTTGACGAGCAGGTGGAGGCCCACGCCTTTGGCCTGGAAGGCGTCGGCGCACCTCTTCACGGAAGCCAGAGATGACAGGTCGAGTTCGAGAAGCTCAGCGCGATTACGTCCGACTTCGGAGGTGATCTCATCAACCACCGGAGCGGTCCGCTCTACGGAGCGGGAAGCCAGGATGACACGTGAGCCACGCCGCGCCAGCTCGAGCGCGGTGACCCGGCCGAGTCCGGTGTTGGAGCCGGTCACGATGCTCACCTTGCCGTCAATCGTCCACTCTGCGGCCATCGGTGCCTTTTCGGCCGAGCCGGCAGCCTAACCCCATGCTGCCGTGCAGGAGGCAGAGTTGACCTTCGACCCTGTTGCCGGGCAAGGCCCGGGGGAGATACTGAGGCAGTCGACTAGGAGAGGTGGAGATGGTCACCGTGAAGGAAGCGGCCACGGATTTCCTGGCCCACAAGCGGATCGCAGTCACAGGAGTTTCCCGCAAGCCGCAGGGGCACGGCAGCAACATCGTGTATCAACGGCTGAAGGAGCGCGGTTACGAAGTGTTTGCGGTCAACCCGAATGCCGACCAGGTTGAGGGCGATCCGTGCTACCACAATCTCGCTTCCATCCCCGGGGGAGTAGAAGCCGTGGTCATCGGCACCCGTCCGGATAGAGCCGAGGCGACGATGCAGGAGTGCGATGAGCTCGGGGTCAAGCACGTGTGGATGCATCGGTCGTTCGGACAGGGCAGCGTCTCTCCGGAGGCGACCGCATCCGGGCGAGAAAAGGGGATCACGGTCATCGACGGCGGTTGCCCCTTGATGTTCGACCCCACATCCGATTTTGCTCACAGGTGCATGCGCTACGTGTTCGGTTGGACGGGGGGCGTTCCCAAGCAGGTGTAAGGGGTGGGGATTCGCTACCCAGGGTTGGTCGCCCTCGGCATGGCCGGTTTCTACTTCGGCATCGTCCGGCCCCGACAGCTCCGGTGGGGCGCCGACGGTGAAGAGGTAGCCCGGTCGATGCCCGGCGACGAGCTGGTCGAGCGGCCGACTTTCAATGCCACCCGGGCGGTAACGGTGGGTGCCGGACCGGAACACATCTGGCCGTGGCTTCTGCAGATCGGGATCAACCGAGCCGGCTGGTACAGCTACGACTGGCTCGACAATCTCGGGCGACCGAGTGCTACCGAAATCATCCCGGAGCTGCAGCAGTTGGAGGTCGGGGATCTGATACCGATCAGTCCGAACGGCAAGTACGGCCTGAAGGTGTGGAACTTCAAACCTCTCGAGTGGATGGTGTGGATTGATGATGCGGGACACTCCTCCTGGCTGTGGCTCCTCGACCCCATCGACGAGACCTCCACCCGGTTGATCACCCGAGTCCGGATTCGGTACCAGTGGTTTCGTCCCCGGCTCGGGTTCGATCTCCTCGTTGAGTTCGGCGACATCGTGATGATGCGTAAGTGCATGCTCGGCATCAAGGTGCGGTCCGAGGCGTTGGCCCGCCATCCGCTCGAGTCGCCCTGAGAAGGGCTCCCCGCCGGGGACTGGGTCGGATCCGGCCGCAGTACCCCGCGATCCTCTCGTTGCGGAACTTCAGCTCGGGTCGGCGATCCGGAGGGCCGCCTTGTGCTCCGTCGTTGCGCCCACTTCTGCGAAGAAGGCGATGGCCGGACGCAGCACTGCCAGGGCTTCCTCCCTGCGGCCGGATTCCTTCAGGGCCTGCGCGAGGGAGAGATCCGAACGCGCCTGGTCCCACCGAGCTCCCAGTCGCGCAAAACCCATGCTTGCCTGCTCGAGCAGCCTGATTGCGTCCTCGGTGTTTCCCGCCTGGAGTGCCCTCATGCCTTCGAGCCGGTCCGCCGACCGCGGCAGGGCTTCCAGGCCGCACCGGGCGGCCTCTGCACGGGAGCGCACCAGCAGATCGTCCACCTCATGCCACGCGCCGGTATCTGCGGCGATCTCGCACTGTGCTTCCAACAAGAGTCCCGCCCGAGTGCCGCTGCGCCAGGCCGTCTCCATCAGCAACCGGCGAGCCTCTGGCAGACTGCCGCGTCGGGCCAGGGCCGGAGCCAGGAAGGACGCCCAACGACCCAAGGGCGTCGTATCGCGGTCTCGCGGCTCGGCACTCTTGTCCAGATTCTTCAGAAGGGCCAAGATGCGATCGGCGGCGGTTCGGTCACCTCTGATCTCGTGCACCAACACGGCCGCCGCGTACATTGGAGATACGAAATGGGGTGGAGCGTCGCTTCGGTCGCCCAGCATCGATGCACCCAGATCCAGGTCTGCCAGCGTCCCGTCCCATTCGCCGAGCCGGTATTGAGAGAGCGCTCTCCAACTGAGACAATGCAGGGCCACGCTGGGGACTCGTTCGAAGGTCCGTTTGAACCCGATATCGGCGCTGGAGAACGCGTCCCGATAGCGGCCCAGATGAAAGTTCACCCAGCCGCCCATCGCGTAGATATCACCCAGCTCCCAGGGGTCGTCGATCACCTCGGTGAGTCTGAGGCGGCGATTCGTGACCTCGAGGGCCCGGTCGTAGCGGTCTTCCGGGATGTAGTTTGCCCCGACGCCGTCCAATGCACCGGACTCGAGATCGACCCGCTGGAGCCGTTCGGCCATGGTGACGGCCTCTTTTCCAGCCGCCAGGGACTCGGCCGGTGGAACCAGCGCTTCGGTTGACCGCTCTGCCGGTCTGGGGAAGGCGTGCGGCCAGAAGGCTTTGAGGGTCAGTAGACGAGCGAGCTCTGGGTTGTCCGCAGTGCCTGCATGATCGAATCCGATCTGCAGATACCGATAGACTTCGGCCTCGGCCGGAACCGACTGCATCGATCCCGGCCAACGCACGGGTGTTTCGAGCGCCCGGGCGCATACGCGGGCGAGGTAACGGTCTGATTGGTCGCCAAGCTGGAGGTGCAGATCGATCGCTTCCTTCAGGTGCTGCCAGGCAGCGTCACCCATGTATCCGAAGAAGAACGCTTCACCGAGCGCCTCGAGGGCCTTGGCCTCCTCCTCGGGTGAGTCGGACAGTTGGCGGCCTTCTCGTGCGTAGCGGCGGGCGGTCTCCAGCGCCATCTTCAGGCGGGCACTTTCGGAGGCCAACAACAGATAGTGGACGGCGCGTCGCCGTATCTCCTCCAACTCCTCGGCTTGCACCGCCGTATCGTCTTGGAGTCCGTCACATGCCTGGGAGAGATGGTACGCCAGCACCTCTACCACCTCGCGCCAGCGCTCGCCGCTTACGTTTTCGATCCAGTCGGCCGCTCGGCGGTGAAGGTTCGTCCGCTCTCGGAGAGAAAGACTGTCGAAGGCAACATCGCGAGCGAGAACGTGCTTGAAGCTGTACTCCTGCTCTCCTACGAGAGTCGTTCCCAGCCGCGAAAGGATCAGGTCGCGATCCTCCAGCTTGTCCAGAAGGAGGGATGCCTGAGTCTGGCCGACCTCGAGCAAGTATGCCACCGACCCCGTCCAGAAGGCTCGGCCGACGACGGCAGCACACTGCAGCGCCCGCTTCTCGGCGGTGGAGAGCAGATCGATGCGAGCCGCCAGGACTGCTTGAACCGTATCTGGTATCTGCACCTTCGAGATCTTCTCGGCAGCTTTCCACCGGTGCCCGGAACGGACGATGCAACCCTCATCGATCAGCTGGCGGAGGATCTCCTCGATGAAGAAGGGGTTTCCCTCCGCACGTCGCAGGATCTCTGATCGTACAGATGCCGGCATCTCGTCGATTTCCAGCAGCAACTCAACCAGTCGGCTCGCCTGGTCCTCGGTCAGCGGGTCGAGCATGATGCTCGAGAAGCTTCTCTTGCCTCCGCCCCATTCGGGAGCGGTGTTGGACAGTTCCGGCCGCGCGGTGCACACGAACAGCACCGGCCCGGGCGTTCGGTCTGCCAGGAACTCGAGGAGGGTCAGCATTGCCTGGTCGGCGAAGTGGAGGTCTTCGATCTCTACGACCAGAGGACGTAGCGATGCCAAGGAGGAGAAGAAATGCCGCCAGGCCGTTTGGATCTCATCTTCGATCTGCCTCGGCGACAGGCCACGGAACGAGAACCGTTCGTCCTCGATGCCGATCGTGCAGCCCAGTGCGGCGGCCATACGTTCTGTACCGCCCTCGAGCAGCGTCTCTTTGATCTTTCGGATCTTGTCGAGGACCAATTGCGGCGGGTCGTTGTCGAGTATGCCCGCGTGGCTCTTGAGGATCTCCACCAGTGGCCGGTACGTGCTCTCCTCTCCGTACGGGAGACAACGACCGCTCAGCACGAGCGCGGGTGTCTTCGCATCCCGCAGTGCGCTGTGGAACTCATCGGCCAACCGGCTCTTGCCGATTCCAGCCTCGCCGTAGATGGTGACCAAGTGGGGGTGTTGCTCCTCGACGACGCGCCTGATCATTGCGCCGAGGAGTGTCAACTCGTTCTCGCGGCCGACCATCGGGGCGCGGAGGAGTGGTGCCACCAATCCGTCGTTGGTGGGACCGAGGAGTTCGTGGACGCGGACCGCCTGGTCGCGGCCCCGGAGGGTAGAGGGTCCGAGGTCCCGAAAACGGAACCGGCGGCTGGCCCGAACGGTCCGTTCCGCCACCAGCACCTGTCCGGTCTCGGCGATCTGTTCCAACCGCGCAGCGACGTTCACCGCATCTCCGGCAACCTGACCCATGTCGGGCCGAGCGGGAGTGGAAGCCACCACCTCACCGGAATTGATGCCGACCCGGGCAGAGAGCACAACTCCGTGGGTTCTTTCGAGCTGGGCATTCAGCTCGACAAGACTCTCCATCATGCCGTGGGCGGCGCCGAGGGCACGGTCGGGATCGTCGTCGTGGGCAATGGGGACCCCGAACACGGCCATGACCGCGTCCCCGATGAACTTCTCCACAGTGCCGCCGTAGGACTCGATCTGAGTTCGCATCGTATCGAAGAAGGCTCCGGTGACTTCCCGGAATTGTTCGGGATCGAGTTTTTCGCCCAGACCTGTCGATCCGCTGATGTCGGCGAAGAGGATGGTCACCAGCTTACGTTCACGTGGGGCAGGTCTGTCGCGTAGGTCCATGCCGCAGTCCGGGCAGAATGCGGCTCCCGGCGGGAGGCGGGTTTCGCATTGCGGGCACGGGTTGCCAACGGCGGCTCCACACGTTCCGCAGTAGCGGGAGTCGGCCGCGATTTCAGCTCCACAATGGGCGCAGCTGGCTGCCATCGTCTACGAGTCTACGGTCCTGCCGCGCGGGGTAGCCTCATGCACAGACTGGAAGGAGTCGGGATGGCGACCATCAAGGAGCGGATCGGAATCCTTGGGAGTGTGCCCCTCTTTGAGGACCTCTCGAAACACCAGTTGAGGAAACTGGCCAATCTGGCGAAGGAGGTCCGCCATCCTGCCGGGCATGTGGTCGTGGAACAGGGTCACGAGGGGCTGGGTTTCCACATCATTCTGTCCGGAACGGCGAAGGTCGCCGTCCGTGGGCGAACGCGGCGGATCCTGGAGCCGGGAGCCTTCTTTGGCGAACTCGCGCTCATCGACCGTGGTCCGAGGTCGGCAACGGTGACGGTCACGGACCCTGCGACCATGTTGTTCCTGCCCGGCATGGATTTCCGGAAGCTCGTACGGGAAGACGCGGCGCTCTCCTACAAGCTACTGGTACACGTCACGCAGCGTTTGCGAGACGCCGAGCAACCAGGAGCTTCCTGACCGACGGGTCAGCCGGAGTGGGGTGTGCTGCGCGGCGACGCGGAGACCGGCTGTCCGGGCCGCATGAGCATCGTCACAAGAATGCCGAGGGCGATGACCGCCCCCGCCGCTAGAAAGGTTTCGGCCAGGGCGGAAGTGGTCAGCTCCTCCTGGGCGCGTTGGAGCGCCTCCTGGTAGCCGGGGTCCCCGATCGGTGGCAACACAATCGTCTTGCGCAGCTCTTCGTAACGGTGGATGCCCCAGGCGGTGAGCCCGGACAGACCCACACTCAGCCCGATGAGCCTGAGCACCATGACCAAGCTCGCCGCCACGCCTCGCTCATCCGGCGGAGCCGAATCGACCACTGCCGCGTTGATCGGTGCAAACACCAACCCGAAACCGGTGCCCAGCAGTGCTAGCTGCCAGGCCATTCGCAGGTAGGGGGTGTCGGGGTTCCAACCCGTACCCATGAGCAGGAATCCGGCCAGGACGGCGGCCAAGCCGAACAGGATGGGCGGGCGGTACGACCAGCGTTCGGTCATCCTGCCGCCGGTGTAGGACGCGACGGCCATCGCCGCGGTGAGGGCACTGAGAACCCATCCAGAAATCACCGCCGCCCGCTCGATGCCGGATTCCATCACGTTGACGAATAGCGGCACGTCGACCATGGCAATGACCAAGGTGGCCCCGACCAGGAAGTTGACGATGACGGCGATGGTGAGATTGCGGCCCTTGAAGAGCTGCAGGGGAACCAACGGGTTCTTGGTGCGGGTCTCTTGGGCGACGAAGGCGGCGATGGCGACGGCCGCCAATCCCAGCAGCCACCACATCGGGCCGCGAGCAGCCCCGGTCAACTCTTCCAGGCCGGTGATGCTCTGGATTTGAGCTGATTCGAGGAGAGCGACGTTGAGAGCCACGAGGCCAACCGTCAGAGTGACGGCCCCCACCCAGTCGATGCGAGCGCGGCCGGACTTGCCGGCCCGATCCAGAACGTACCAGGCCGCCACGATGCCGAGAATGGCCAAAGGGACGTTCAGATAGAATTGCCAGCGCCAGGAGAGGAACCGAACGAGCATGGCTCCGTAGAGCGGACCCCACACCCACCCCAGGGTGTCGATGGCCCCCAAGGTCCCGAGGGCCCGGGCCCGGCGGTTTTCGGCGAACACATCGGCGACGATCGCCAGTCCGATCGGTACCAGTGCCCCGCCCCCCATGGCGGTGAGCACCCGGCCGACCAGGAAGACCCCGTAGTTGGGCGCGAACGGGACGACGAGCGAACCGGCCAGGAAGAGAACCAGAGAAGCGATGTAGGTGCGTCGCCGGCCGAGGACATCGCTGAGCCGGCCCATGAACGGCATCACGGCTACGTAGGCGATCAGGTAGGCGTTGACGATCCAGGCCATCTGGTTGAGGCCATCGGGCAGAACGATTCCCAGGTCACCGATGATCGGACGGAGCATGGTGGCTACCACGGTCAGGTCATCCGCCGCGATGAACACACCGAATCCGACAACTGCGAGAACGAGGTTGGGCGAAGCCTTCCGGCTCATCCTTCAAGGTCCGGAGGGGTGATCGTGATCTCGGCGCCGTAGTTGAAGAGCCTCAAGTCCCAGTCGGTCGCCGCGGAACCGATCGGCGTCGAGAAGGTGGCTCTTCGGAGTTCGCCCGAATCGGGTTCGATCCATGCATCAACCGTGACATCCACGCCGCTCACCAAGCCGGCGGTAACGACCTCGACTCGTGCTCCGGATGCGGTGAACCGGACATGGCGGAGAGACTCCTCCTCGATGATCTCGTCACCCACGTCCTCGACGCTGAGGATTCCTTCCTGCAACATGGCCCGGAAGCCCACCTCCGGGTCGAACAGAGTTGCCGGGTCGAACGTATAGCCGGGGGGAGTCGGCTCCCAACTCCCCGTGATGGGGTTGGTGAGCCAGGTTTCACCCTCGATGACCACCGCTCCGACCTCGGTATTGAGTCCCACTGCGCTCACGGTGACGACCGCGTCCGCTGCTCCCGGAGCCGCGTAACGTCCCGTGGCGCTCACAAACTCGAGAAAACCCTGGGTGTCGATATAGACCGGGTCTCCACCTCGCTCGATACTGAACTGAACCGTCTCGACCGAACCCATGGTTTCCGCCGCTCGCGCCAGCACCTCGGCAGCCGTAGGTGGCGCCGTGGTGGTCGTGTCCCGCGTCGACGAACAGGCACCGACGACAGCGACCGCGACGAAGACTGCCGCCATCATCCGCCATTTCATCGGCACACTCCTTCCGCCGCGGTCACACGTTACCCGGAGGAGGGACCTCCTCCCTCAGGAGGATCCTCAGGCGGATGATCTCTGAGCCTTTTCTGCGATTTCTTTGACGACCGCTTCGTTGGCGAGGGTGGTTACGTCCCCGAGGTGCCGCTCCTCGGAGATATCGCGCAGGAGCCGACGCATGATCTTCCCCGAGCGGGTCTTGGGGAGATCGTCGGTGAACACGATGCTCTGTGGTCTGGCAATCGGTCCAATGGCGGCTGCCACATGATCTCGCAGCTCATGGAGGAGCTTGTCGTCGCCTACTTCGCCGGCGCGCAAGGTGACAAAGGCCGCAATGGCTTGTCCGGTCAGCTCGTCTTTGCGGCCGACCACAGCCGCTTCCGCCACGGCTCGGTGGGAGACGAGGGCCGACTCGACTTCGGTGGTCGAGATGTTGTGACCTGCTACCAGCATGACGTCGTCGACCCTGCCGAGCAGCCAGAAGTAACCGTCTTCGTCGCGTTTGCATCCGTCGCCCGCGAAATAGGCGCCGGGTACGCGTGACCAGTAGGTCTGCACGTAGCGGTCGGGGTCGCCGTATATCGTGCGCAACATGGACGGCCACGGCCGCTTGAGAACCAGGTATCCACCCCCGCCGAGAGGCACCGAATTGCCGTCATCATCGATGACGTCGGCTTCGATGCCCGGGAACGGCAGGGTGGCCGATCCAGGTTTGGTGGAGACGGCTCCCGGCAAGGGGGTGATCATGATCGCTCCCGTCTCGGTCTGCCACCAGGTGTCGACGATCGGGCATCGACCTCCACCGATGTGTTCGTGGTACCACATCCAGGCTTCCGGGTTGATGGGTTCGCCGACCGTTCCCAGAAGCCGGAGCGTCGAGAGGTCGCGACGGGCCGGGTATTCGTCACCCCATTTCATGAAGGCCCGTATGGCGGTGGGAGCGGTATAGAAGATGGTGACCTGGTAGTCCTCGACGATCTGCCAGAGCCGGTCGTTGTCGGGGAAGTTGGGGGCGCCCTCGTACATGACGCCGGTCGCCCCGTTGGCGAGCGGTCCATAGACGATGTAGCTGTGCCCGGTTACCCAGCCGATGTCGGCGGCACACCAGTAGACGTCGTCGGGTTTCAGATCGAACACGTAGTCGTGGGTGGTGGTCACACCGGTCAGATAGCCACCCTGGGTGTGCACGATGCCTTTGGGCCTGCCGGTGGTGCCGGAGGTGTAGAGGATGTACAGCATGTCCTCGGCGTGCATGACGGCCGGCTCGAATTCGGCCGGTTGTCCGTCGACGACATCGTCGTAGAAGACGTCGCGGCCGTCGGTCATGGCCACGTCGTTGCCGGCACGGCGGACCACAATCGCGTGCTCGATGGTGGGGCAACGGACCAGTGCGACGTCCGTGTTCGCTTTGAGCGGAACCACCTCACCTCGCCGCCAGGCACCGTCCTGGGTGATCACCACTTTGGCTTCGGCATCGTTGATCCGACTCGCCAGCGCGTCGGCCGAGAATCCTCCGAAGACAACGGAGTGGGGAGCTCCGATCCGGGAGCAAGCCAGCATGGCAATCGGAAGCTCGGGGATCATGCCGAGATAGATCGCCACCCGATCGCCGCGCCGCACGCCCAGCTCGGTGAGGGCGTTGGCAAAGCGGGATACCTCGTCGTGGAGCTCGCGGTAGGTGAAGGTCCGGGTGTCGCCCGGTTCGCCCACCCAGTGGTATGCGACTTTGTCGCCGATGGTGTCGAGATGACGGTCGAGGCAGTTGTACGACACGTTGAGGGTGCCGTCGGTGAACCACTTGAAGAAGGGGGCCTGCGAATCGTCCAACACCACCGTCGGTTCCTCGAACCACGTTATCCTGTCCCTGGCCTGCTTCTCCCAGAAATCGAGCCAATCGGCGTTGGCTCCTTCGTACACCGACGGTTGCGCATTGGCGACGTCGGCAAACGCCGCAGGCGGTGGGAACGTGCGTACCTCCGTGGAGAGGTTGGCGATGGCTGGCTTCTTCTCATCCGGCACCTGTGGCTCCCTTGCTTGCGCGTTCCGGCATGCTACGAGAACAGAAGGAACAGTGTCCCTGAAGTACCCGGTGGTCCTCGCCGAGAGACATGCCCAAGCCCGGTCTACTCGATGGGTTGGCGGATAATCGTCTTGAGCTTCTCCGGGGCCGACCGGTTCGGGTCGCCGAGGTAGATCTCGTGGTGCTTGCCGCGCAGCGAATGGCCCTCTTGGTGAATGAACTCGTGCAGCTTCTCGATCGTAGGGGCCTCGTCCGCGTACGGGCCGATATGCATGATCTGCGCGGCCACCCCTTCCTCGAAGACCTCGAGCCGTAACTCATCGAAGATCGACAGGGACTCCTTGTTCTTGGCAGACTCTCGGGCTGCCTCGAATCGCGGCTCGGTGACGTAGTCGGGCTGCATGATCATGAGCGTCCAGAGCCAACGATCCTTCACGCTGAAGTCGAAGTCTTCTCCCGGGAGCCACCACAGTCCCTGGAGGGGCATCACCGAGTAGGCGATCTGTTCCTCGGCCTTGACTGCAAACCGCAATGTGAACGCCACCGGATAGAGCCCGGCCATGCAGTCCCGAAAACGGGGGCTGGTGTTGGGATCGCCGGATCCATCGACCATCAGGTATTGGAGCGGCGGGACCTCGACGATCACCGGGTTGCCTTTCGGTGCCGTGTAGAGCTCGCGATACTCCTTCTTGAAGTCGATCTTCTCCAAAGCTCCCTCCTCGGGCCCATGGATAGCGTGAGGTAGCAGACTCGTCAAGGCCCAAAGGGTCGATTCGGAGCAGCGTCTACGCTGGCGACGTGACCCAGACGGCCTTTCCGTGGAAGCAGATTCTCCCGCTGTCCATTTCGGTGATGGTGGCGTTCGGGATCATGCTCTACGGGTTCTCGGTGTTTCTCACCGATGGCGCCGCCGGCGGCGAGTTCAGCACCGGGCTCCTGTCCGTTGCCTACGGGGGCGGGCTTCTGGCGGCTGGAGTGCTGGCATACCCGGTGGGGCGCCATGCCGATCGCCGAGGGGTACGAGGCATCTTCGGTTGGGGCGCACTGCTCGGGGCCGGAGGTCTCTTGCTCTTCTCGCTCGCCACCCGACCCTGGCACGTACTGGTCGCCTGGTGGGTGCTGATCGGCCCGGCCGGAGCCATGACCTTCTACGAGCCGGCCTTTGTCGCCGTCGACCGCTGGTGCACCGAGGAGCAGCGCGCCCGTGCCCTGGCGGTGCTCACCCTCATCGGTGGGCTGGCCGGCATCATCTTTCTGCCCTTGATCGAACGCATGATCAGCCTGATGGATTGGCGCCCGACCGTGCGGTTGCTCGGTCTGTTGTTCTTGGTGACTGGAGGCGGAACGGCCCTGTTCTTCCTCAAGAATCCGCCCCCGACCGGGCAGGTCGCTACCCACAATGAGCGATTTCTACTCCGCACCGTCGTGCGCGATCGCCGCTTCGTGCTGTTCACTGTGGGAATGGTGCTGAGCGCCGTCGGCTTCCAGGCGGTGCTCTCTCATCGGGTGGCGCTGTTTGAAGAAGCCGGTTTTGCGGTGGCAGGAGTTGCAGCGTGGGCGGCAGCTGCTTCGGCGCTCAGCCTGCCGGGCCGGTCGGTCGCTCCGTTCGTTGCCCGGAGGTTCCGTCCCACTGGAGTGCAGGCAACCGTGATGGGCTTGATGACCATCGCGGTGTTCTTGATGGTCGACGGAACGCACTACTGGCAGATCGCCGGCCACTTCGTCATTTTCGGCCTGGCATTCGGTGCCGTGTTGCCGCTGCGGGCGATGGCAATGGGCACCTGGTATTCGGGCCCGGGATACGGTCGAGCGATGGGAGCCCAATGGGCGGCGGCATCGCTCATCGGAGCAGCAGGGCCGGCCCTCGTCGGGGTTCTGCATGACGCTACCGGCGGTTACCGGATTCCGATGGTCTTCACCGCCATTCTGCTGGGAGGCGCCGCGGTCCTCATTGCCGCGAGCGGCAGGATCCCGGCGAGGCACGAGGGTGCCGTTCACTAGTGTCCATGGTTGGATCGATGCAAGATTCCAACATCATCGACGGAACCCTGCTGTGGGAACCCACTGCACAGTCCCTTGCGCAAGCCGGCATCACCCGCTATCTCGCCTGGTTGCGGACCGAGAGACGACTCGAGTTCTCCGACTACACGGCGCTCTGGGAATGGTCGGTGTCCGATCTCGACGGATTCTGGGGGTCACTCTGGGAGTACTTCGGGATCATTGCTCATGCACCTCACGAAGCCGTGCTTCCCGACCGAGCCATGCCCGGAGCCGAGTGGTTCCCGGGAGCAAAGCTCAACTACGCCGAGCATGCTCTGCGGCGCCGGGACGGGCGCCTCGCCGTGATCGCCGCGGCCGAGGACGGGGCTTTCCAACAACTCACCTTTGCCGAGCTCCACGATCGGGTGGCGGCGGCGGCCACCGGCTTGCGCCGGCTCGGCGTCGTGAAGGGTGATCGGGTCGCAGCGTTGCTACCCAACATTCCAGAGACCCTGATCGCGTTCCTCGCTACGGCCAGCCTTGGTGCCGTATGGACCAGCTGCGCTCCGGAATTTGGTATCGAGAGTGTGGCGCACAGGTTCTCTCAGATCGAACCGAAGGTCTTGATCGCCTGTGACGGCTACCGGTTCGCCGGGCGAGAGCACGACCGTCGGGAGGTGCTCACCCAGATCGTCTCCCGGCTGCCGACACTGGAGGCAATCGTCTTGGTATCCCGGCTCGACCGCACGGCGGGGTCGGTCGCCGGTGCTCTCTCATGGGACGATCTGGTCCACACCTCCGACCGACTGACGTTCGAACCGGTGGCTTTCGGCCACCCCTTGTGGGTTCTCTACTCCTCGGGCACCACCGGTCTGCCCAAACCGATTGTCCAGAGCCAGGGAGGCATCCTTCTCGAGCACATGAAGGAATTGGCGTTGCACGTCGATGTCGGCGAAGGCGACCGGTTCTTTTGGTACACGTCGACTGCCTGGATGATGTGGAATCTCCTCATCTCGAGCCTTCTGGTTGGTACGACCGTGGTGCTCTACGACGGCAGCCCGAGCCATCCGGATCTTTTGGTGCTCTGGAAGCTGGCCGAGTCCGGGAAGCTGACCCACTTCGGCGTCAGCCCTCCTTACCTCCAGGCCTGCAGGCGGGCCGGCCTCCATCCGGGCCGGTGGTTGGATCTGAGTGCTCTGCGGAGCGTAGGATCCACCGGCGCTCCACTCACTCCCGACGGGTTCGCCTGGGTGTACGAAGAGGTGGGGTCCGACCTTCTCTTGGCTTCGATAAGCGGCGGATCGGATCTTTGTACCGCCTTTCTGGGCGGCTGCCCGCTGCTCCCGGTGCGCGCCGGCCGGATCCAGTGCCGGCAGCTTGGAGCGAAGATCGAGGCTTATGACGAGCACGGTGCTCCGGTGATCGGGGAGGTGGGCGAGTTGGTCATCACCGCTCCCATGCCTTCGATGCCCATCTACTTCTGGAACGACCCCGGAGGGCAGCGTTATCGATCCAGCTACTTCGAGATGTACCCGGGGGTGTGGCGGCACGGCGACTGGATCTCGATCCATCCCGACGGGTCGTGCGTGGTGTACGGACGGTCCGATTCCACCCTCAACCGGGGTGGCATCCGCATGGGCACCAGCGAGTTCTATCAGGTGATCGATGGGTTCACGGAGGTCTTGGACAGCATGGTGATCGACACCGGGAGGTTGGGACGAGAAGGTCGCCTTCTGTTGTTCCTTGTGCCCGCCGCCGGGGTGGAGATCGATGATCGGCTCCGCCGGCGAATCAAGCATGCCTTGCGGGAGGAGCTCTCACCCCGTCACGTGCCGGACGAGATCTACCGAATCGACGAGGTTCCGCTGACGTTGAACGGCAAGAAAATGGAGGTGCCGGTGAAGCGAATCCTGGCCGGGATCCCTGTCGAGCAAGCAGTGCGCCGTGACGCCATGGCCAATCCACGCTCCCTCGACGCTTTCGTTCGCTTGCTCGACCAAACTCCTGCGAAACCGTCCACCTCGGTGGAGACCGACCAGACCGAGTCCCGGCCGTAGCCAGCTAGCCTCGGCTGCGTGCCACTTCCCAAAGGTCTCGCCCGTCTCAACAAGCGGATCACCAATCCCGTCATGCGGCGTTTTCACCGGATCCGCCCGATGGCGATCGTCTTGCATCGGGGGCGGGTGACCGGATACGAGTACCGGACGCCGCTGTTTGCGTTTCCCACCGATGAAGGCTTCGCCATCGCGCTTACCTATGGTCGTGACGTCGACTGGCTCAAGAACGTGCAGGCTGCCGGCACCTGTGTGCTGGTTCGGAGCGGAGAGGCGATCCGGCTCGGCAACCCACGAGTGGTCGGATGGGCATCCGGTAGCAGGCACATGCCGTTTCCGGTGCGAGTCTCGCTTCTCGGTCTCCAAGCGCGCGATTTCTTGTTGCTCGATAGGGTCGAAATCGACGCCTGATCGGCAGCTACATCCGTCCGGCTTGGACCTCCATCAGATAGGCGGCGCGCGAGGCACCGGCCTGTGCAGCGATTTCTTCGGCGAGATGAGGGCCGAGCAGTCCCCGCAGGGCCGCCATGGTTCTGTCGGAGAGAGCCCGGCGCCCGACCAGTTCGGCCGTCACCTCGTTCCCCCTCAGCCCCGCCAGAGCGGCGAGCCGGTTGGGTTCATACCCGGCTTCACCAAGCGCCCTGACGGCCGGCGCGTCGTGGGTCATCGAGTGCTCCTCTCTTCCCGGTCGATTCTCGCACGGAGCCGATCCGGCCGGCGCGCTAGCGTTCGGATGGCCCGACGCGTACGCTACGACGCCACACCCGGCCCGGCGCAAGATCCGGCGGGAGTGGAGGCGCTATGGCGAATACAAACCGGCTGGCAGGTCACACGGCCATCGTGTGTGGTGGATCCAAGGGAATCGGCTTCTCCACCGCGGCGGAGATCGTGCGACTGGGTGGGTCGGTAGCGGTAGTCGCTCGCGGCAACGGAACCCTTGAAGAAGCCGGCGGCCGCCTGCGCACGCTTGCCTCGGTGCCGGGCCAGTTCGTCGATACGATCCCAGCCGACGCAGCCGATCGGGACGACATTGGCCCCAAATTGGAGGCTTGGATCGCAGAGAGGGGGGTTCCCGACTACCTGGTCAACTCGGTCGGCTACGCCCAGCCGGACTACGTCAGCAATCTCGGCCTCGAGGACTACCAGCGGCAGATGGACTGCAACTACTTCGGTCAATTGATCCCGACGCTCGTCGTGCTGCCCCATATGCTGGTCGCGCGCCGGGGACACATCGCCTTTGTCTCCTCGGTGGCGGGGTATGTTGGGATCATCGGCTATGCGGCCTACTCGCCGTCCAAGTTTGCCCTGGTCGGCCTGGCCGAAGTGTTGCGCCACGAGTTGCGGCCGGCCGGGCTCCGGGTATCGGTACTCTATCCACCCGACACGGACACGCCGGGGTTCGCTCGCGAGAACCTCACGAAACCTCCCGAAACCCATGAGATGTCCGCCAACATCAAACTCGCCCAGCCGGACGATGTAGCTTGCCAGTTCGTCGACGGTATCGTGCGGGGGAGGTTCCATATTCTCCCAAATCGGACACGGATGGTGTGGAGGCTGCAAAGATATGCGCCGCAACTGGTCCGGGCCTTCCTGGATCGAGATTTGACCAGGGCCAAAAGAAAGGTCGGCAGGACATGACGAGCACCGAACCCGGCATCGCACCGCCGGCTGTCATGGCGGACCTCTTCGACAAGGCCCATGCCTTCACGATCGCCCATGAGACCAAGGCGCTGGGCCTCTATCCGTACTTCCTCGCCATGGAGGGCACCGAGGGTGCCGAAGCCGTCTACCGGGGCCGCCGCATCTTGATGTTCGGCTCGAACAACTACCTCGGATTGACCACACACCCCAAGGTCCGTGAGGCAGCCCAACAGGCAGTCGCCGAGTTTGGTACCAGTTGCACGGGGTCGCGATTTCTGAACGGAACTCTCGAACTTCACCTTCAATTGGAGCGGGAGTTGGCAGCTTGGGTCGGCAAGGAAGCCGGCTTGGTGTTCTCCACCGGCATGCAAACCAACCTGGGAGTTGTGTCGTCGCTGGTCGGCCGCTTCGACACGGTGATCCTCGACAAGGAGGATCATGCCAGCATCGTCGACGCCGCTCGGCTGAGCTGGGGCCAGATAAAGCGCTACCGGCACAACGACATGGAACAACTCGAGCGGACCCTTGCCGACGTCCCCGCCGATCGCGGCAAGCTCGTTGTGGTCGACGGCCTCTACAGCATGGAGGGAGACTTGGCCCCTCTTCCCGAGATCGTCGAACTGTGCAAGCGGTTCGGGGCTCGGCTGATGGTCGATGACGCCCACGCTTTGGGGGTGCTGGCCGATGGTCACGGCACCTCCGCTCACTTCGGGGTCACGGAGTCGGTGGACCTCATCATGTCGACCTTCTCCAAATCGCTGGCTTCGCTGGGGGGCTTCGTAGCCGGAGATGAGCAGATCGTTCACTACATCCAACACCACGCTCGATCGCTCATCTTCAGCGCGTCGATCCCGCCTGCGAACGCGGCCGCGGCGTTGACCGCTTTGCACGTCATGCAAGCCGAACCCGAGCGGGTGGTGCGGCTGCACGCGAACGCCGACCGGCTGCGGAGCGGCCTCCGCGGGCTGGGTTTCGACACCGGCGCTTCGGTGACGCCGGTCATCCCGGTGATCGTCGGCGACGACACACTGACCTTCTTCATGTGGAAGCACTTGCTGGACGCCGGGATCTACGTCAATGCCATCATCTCCCCGGCGACGCCCAAGGGAAGGCAGCTGCTGCGGACCAGCGTGATGGCTACTCACACCGATGATCAACTTGATCGCGTTCTGGAGACGTTCGAACAGGTAGGCAAACAGGTGGGGCTCATCTGAGCCGGGTCTGTGGCGCCCCCGGCCTCATTGAGATCGATTCCGGGGAGAATCCAGCTTCGCTGATCTCCGTCAAGACCGCGGGGCCTTAGATGCGACCACCCGGCTGGTTGTCGGGTTGGCCGGCAGTGCTTCCTCTGAGGGTTGTTGGTCCTCGTCGGGCTATCGGTCTTCGTCAATGGCCGTCTCGACGTTGGTGACCCTTTTCCGGCCGGGCCGCAGCGCAGACCACAGGAGGAGGACTCCGATGACGATCACGGTGGCCGGGAGAGCCCATCGGACGTCGATGCGCAGCTGGGTGTCCAGGAGGAGAACGGGCACAGCAAGGCCGACGAACAGGACGCCGAAGATCAGGGAGATGATGTCCAGAGGGTGTCTTTCGTTCATGAGTTGCTCTCCTGGTTGACCGTGATTTGGCCGGCTCCGACTCGGATCGTCATGGTGATGTCGCCGGATCCATCCGGCCCGGTGACTGAGGCCGAGCGGCCGATGCCGAAGCCTTCGCTGCTGCGCCCAAAGACCTCGACTTGCCCGACCCCGGCGCGGGCGTTCACGGCGGCGGAGACGATTTCGGGCAGCTTCACTTCGATTCGGCCCGCCCCAAGCTCGGCGTCGATGGCGATCACCCGGTTCTGCCAGTCGACCTTGGTGAGATCGATGATCAGGGTGCCACTGTCCATGGTGTAGTTCGTTGACACCTCACCAAAAGTTGCCGGTGAATAGGTCTGCACCTCGTCGGTGAAGGTATCTACCGCTTCTCCGATGGTCGCAGCGCCCATCAGAAAGGCCAGGAAGAGTCCGACGACGATGAGCAGGCGGGAACGACCCCAGACCGCTCCGACCAGCAGACCGATCCCCACGATGCCCACTGCCAGCGCCAGGTAGTGGCGCACGTCAGGGAACAGGACTCCGGCCCCGTCCAGCAGGGCGAGTACTCCAACGCCGATGAGGCCGGCAGCCAGGGTGTAGCGGCCCAACATGGACGGCGTCCGCACCTGCCGCGGTTGGCGTGGCCGCCGTGCCGGCGAGCGACGAGGCGATTGGGACTGGTTGTCGGCAGGCCCGACCAACGGTGCTGGCAAACCTGCCGCGGCTTCGGCCGGTCTCGACGCACTCTCTTCTGGGGGGGTTTCCTGTCGATAGAGGAGTACGCCCAGGACGAGAAACGCGACTGCCCAGGCAAGACCCCAGCGGGTGATGTCCAGAGACGTGAGCAGCCAGATTGCAGCCAGTGCAATCAGGGCGGCACCGATCCACGATCGACCCGCGCCTAATTCCGACAACCAGTGATCGGCGATCGATTGGTCGGTTCCCGTGGAGGGGATCAGGAGCCAGCCTGCCGCGTAGAGCAAGATGCCAAGCCCACCGAAGAAGCTCAGGAGGACGAACGCGAGTCGGATCAGCCACGGAGCAAGCCGGAAGTAACCGGCCAGGCCGGCGGCTACCCCACCCAGGATTCCGTCGTATCGACGCAGAGGCGGGCGGGCGGCCTCTGTTCCGCCGTCCGGCGGCTGCTCGTCGTTTCCGGCAGCCTCCTCGGGTGGAAGCTCGAGATTCGTGTCGTTGGTCATGGGTGCATTCTCCGGCTCCGGCACACCACGCGTCTATGAGGTGTGTCCCTTCAGAAACCCCGATGCTGAGGGTTTGTCTCAGGGTATTCACCTGTTGTGGAGCCGGGAGTCACTGTGGGATCATCTTCGCAGGGTCAGGAGTTCGTCATCACCGATCAGGTCACCAATCACACTGCAAGCGCGGATCGGGTCAAACGACCCGGCCTGGCAATTCGTCGAAACAAGGACGACCGTGTCCTCACGGGTCTGGCGGCCGGTATCGCCGATGTGCTGGACATCGATCCTGTGTTTGTGCGGGCAGGGTTCATCACCTTGGCCCTGGCCGGGGGAGTAGGGGTGCTGGCCTATCTGGCCGGTTGGGTGTTGACCCTCGATGACCCCGATCCGCAGTCGGCGGCCGCATTGCACAATAGGCTGGCGGTGCGGGGGGCCCGGCGTCGGGTGGCCCTCGGCATGATCTTCTTCGGATTCTTGCTGCTGCTCCGGTCGCTGGGCCTGTGGTTCGGCGACTCGCTCGTCTGGCCGGTTGCGATGGCTTCGTTCGGTTTTGCCCTCACGTGGTCGCTCATCGATCAGACCCGCCGTTCCCGTTGGACTCGCCGGGCCTTTCCCGTCGGTGAAACGAGCAAGGGAGGGAGTGCGGCGCGCATCGTCGCGGGTGGCGTGCTCATGACGGCCGGCCTGGGGTTCTATCTCCAGTCGATTGACGCGGTGGGTCTGGTGGGTGGAGTTGTGCTGGCCGTGGTCGTGACGGTGGCCGGGTTCCTGCTGGTGTTCGGCCCTTGGATGTGGCGATTGGTCAACCAGCTGGCCGATGAGCGCCGAGAACGGATCAGGCTGGACGAGCGGGCTGAGGTGGCCGCGCATCTCCACGATTCCGTTCTCCAGACGCTGGCTTTGATGCAGAGGACCGACGATCCCCGCCGCATGGCGATGCTGGCCCGTCTGCAGGAACGCGAGCTACGAAGCTGGTTGTACGGCGGCGGACAGGCAACCACCGATGAGACCCTTCGCCAGGCTCTTGAGACTATGGCCTCACGGGTGGAAGGAACCCACCAGGTCCCTGTTGATGTGGTTACAGCCGGTGACCTTCCCCTCGATGATTCGATCCGTTCCCTGGTGGGGGCCGCCGGCGAGGCAATGACCAATGCCGCCAAGCACTCGGGTGGGGACCTGGTATCTGTGTTCGCGGAGGTGGAGGGTTCGAACGTGGACATATACGTGAGTGACCAGGGAGTTGGGTTCGATCCCGACTCCGTTCCGCAAGATCGACGTGGTATCGCCGATTCGATCGTCGGCCGGCTGCACCGTCAGGGAGGATCGGCCCGCGTTCAGAGTCAACCGGGCGAGGGGACCGAGGTACATCTCGCAATGAGGAAACCATGATCAAGGTGTTTCTGGTCGACGACCACCAGTTGTTCTTGTCCGGGGTCAAAGCCGAACTCGACGCCTCCTTCGAACTCGTGGGTGTGGCCTCGGACGTCGATGACGCTATCGAGGACATTCAGGCGACTCAACCCGACGTCGTGCTGGTCGACGTGCACATGCCCGGCGGAGGCGGACTGGCCGTCGTGCGGGCTGTGCACGAGACGCAACCCGAAACGAAATTTCTTGCGCTCTCGGTTTCCGACGCAGCCGAAGATGTGATCGCCATGATCCGGGCGGGCGCTCGCGGATATGTCACGAAGTCGATCCAGCCCGTGGAACTGGCATCCGCCATCCGCCGTGTCAACGACGGAGACGCGGTCTTCTCACCCAGGCTGGCCGGTTTCGTCCTCGATGCGTTTGCCGAGACGGTTCCCGCTCCCATGGATCCGGAACTCGATCAGCTCACACCTCGCGAGAAGGAAGTCCTCCGACAGATCGCCCGAGGCTACAGCTACAAACAGGTGGCGCGCCGGTTGTCGATCTCCATCAAGACTGTGGAGTCACACGTGTCCGCCGTGCTCAGGAAGCTGCAGTTGTCGTCGCGCTACGAACTGACTCGATGGGCATCCGACCGCAGGATCATCTGAGGGAAGACGCTAGAACTTGTCGGGTGCCAGGAGCCGGAGGTCGGAGTCTTCCTTGATCTCTATGGAGATGGTTTCGTCGGAGCAACCGTCGCAGGGAACGGCAAACCTCCGGGCAACCTCGTCAAGGACGACGACGAGGCGGGATCCTGCGCAGTTCGGGTCCTGGTGCCACACGGGACGAGCGTCTTGAAGCGATTCGCGGGTCATGTAGCGCAGCGTTGTCGTTGGCAATTTCTGTTCCTCCCTCGGATGATTGCACCATTGTGAACCATTTGGACTCCTATGGGAGGAAATCGGTTTCAGTTGGAAAGAGACCTTGCTGGGGACGGTGGCGTCGCCAATTACCGGCCTGTTGTGCCCACCGTTCAAGAGATGACCGCACGCCGGCCGATGAAGTAGGTGAGCGCCGGTGAAGGACATCGGCGCCGGCGGAGGCGCAATGAGTCAGTTGCTGCGCGACGATCCGTGGATCGGCTCCGAGAGTGCTCTGCTCTCACCCAGTCGGGTGGTGGCGTGGCGTCGGTGGCGGCTCCGTCCCGGCGGGTCGGGTGAGCCCCTCTTGTGGAGCGCCCACGAGGACCAGGTGTGGCTTTCGCGTACGCTCCGAGCCGAGTGCAATCCGTCCCTCACGTGGGCCTATCGGTTGGCGGAAGGCGAGGAAGAGCAGCGGGGGCACGTACCGCCTGCGGAGGATTGTCGATGCGGGATCTATGCCTATCGAACGCCCGAGCTGGCTCGCCCGATGGGCCCCGGAGTCTGGATGGACGGCCGGGTTGTTGTGGGCGGGCCTATGTTCGCAACCGAGGCCGGATACCGGGGCCGAGAGGCCACCATCGATGGCCCGCTGGGGCTGAAGGTCGAGTGTTCCGGAGGGGATGACCTCTATTCTCCAACCCGGTGTTTCGAGCCACCGGTACGAATCAAGTACGGTTCCGGGTCGTACCACCCGGTTTGCTCATCCCACCGGCGCACCCCCGTCGATGTCGCGCTGAAGGGGAGTTTTGATCTCGCCGACTTCTTCGAAGTAGCAGTCCTCCTGGGAACGAGACTGGAGACCCTCGTCATCACTCCAGGCTCGGAGTAAGCCAGAACTCTGCCGCTCGGGATCTCACTTCCACTCGGGTCCGCCGAAGGCCGCCGACCAGACCCGGCAACCTGATCCTGGAGCCGAGAGACACAGCGCTACGCTCGCAAGCCTCTAGGTTGGAGACCGATGAGCGATACTGCGTCTGAACGCCGCCCGGTCGGCAGACTCCTGGGATCGTCCGACTACCGGCGGCTCTTGGGCTCCCAGGCGATCTCGGGAATCGGCGACTGGATGGCCACGATTGCACTGATGGCCCTGATCTTCGACATATCCGGTTCGGCGATCGCAGTCGGAGGCATGCTGGCGATCCGGTTGGGTCCCGGGGCGATCGCCGGCCCGCTCGCCGCTCAGGCAGCCCGACGCTGGGATCGCAAGAAGACGATGTTGGCCATGGATCTCGTTCGAGTTGGGGTAGTCGTGGCCATCCCGCTCGTGCGCAACGTCGGTTGGGTACTCGTCTGGGTGTTCGTCCTCGAATCGGCCACTCTGATCTACTTGCCCGCTCGCGACGCCATGGTCCCGGACCTGGTCGAAAGACGTGATTTGCGCCTGGCCAACGGCCTGGTCCTCGGAGCCCAATACGGCGGTTTGCCGGTCGGCGCCGGATTGTTTGCAGCATTCGCAGCCTTGACCGCAGGACTCTCGGTCTCTCTTCCGGGAGGCCGTTTGGGTCCGGTGTTCTTCGTCGATGCCCTCACATTCCTCGGATCGTTCTACCTGGTGCGGCCGATTCGATCTGCCGGGGCACGGGTCGGAGTAGCCGACGGCGAGGTTCGCTTTCGGGATGCCCTCTCCATCCCCCTCGTCCGGTCGGCGCTGATCCCGGTCGCCTCGGTGGCTGCGGGTTTGGGAACAGTGTTTTCCGTAGGCATCGTGTTCGTCCAGGACACCCTCGGCGCGGGCGACACCGAGTTTGCCCTCTTGATCATCCTCTTCGGGGCCGGAGCCCTCATCGGTCTGGGATTGGTCCAGGTGGTGGCGTCCGACAACCCGTTCCGGGATGTCCGTATTGCCGTGCTGTCACTGGGCATCATCCTGTCCCT
The DNA here is from genome assembly GCA_002403855.1 of Acidimicrobiia bacterium UBA4744. Taxonomy (GTDB): domain Bacteria; phylum Actinomycetota; class Acidimicrobiia; order Spongiisociales; family UBA4744; genus UBA4744. The sequence continues at coordinate 208,628 of DHIO01000026.1, read as the reverse complement.
GATGGGGATGTCGCCGACCGTTTCGGCCACACTGCTCGGAGCGGTAGGGTTTGGAGCTGCCGCGGTAGCGGCGATCGTCTCGGCGGTCAGCGGGCTGCAGATTGCCCTTCCCGAACAGCAGCGGACGCTGGCGTTCACCGCATTCCACATAGCAGTTCGGGTGGCCTTGGGCATCGGCGCAGTGGTTGCCGGGGGCGTTGCCGACCTGCTCGTACGCCTTGGTTCTACCGAGCCGGTTCGCATGGTAATGGGCGGCGCCGGCGTGGCAGTGGCCGTAGGGATCCTGGCGGTGTGGCGTCGACTGGACATCCGTCCCGGCACGGCGTGAAGCCAGTCGTCGCGGCCGGCGTCGGGCCCCGGAGTTCCCTGGCCCGGATTCCGTCCCCGGCCTCCAGGACCGGCGATGTCGACGTACGTCTCGGCCGAGTGGCCTTCCTCCCGAAGGCGGAGGAGCCCGCCGGCAAACCACAATGCCCCCGCTCTGCGAGAACCGTCCCTAGCTCCTGAGGCTCTCGCCGCCAGTTGAGCGATCTCGAGCGGATCGACGTACTCGCTGCTTTCCACACCCCGCCTTCGCCGCCGCACCCGGTCATCGTCAGTGCGAGAACGATCGGGGCAAAGAGCGATCGCGACGGGCGGGCCTCAGCGTGGCGAAACATCGAGCCCTTCCCAGCGAGACAATCTGGTCGGGCTTCTCGTTCACCTGGCGGAGGAGATCTCCCGGATGGTCCGGTGCGGGAGTGTTCGTGTGTCATGCTTGCAGCATGTTCCGGGCAGTTCTCGCCGATCTCCTGACCGGGAGTCGCATCGTACTGGGGGTGGCGGCGGCGGGTGCTCTGGTTGTTGATCGCATAGACCTTTTCTCGATCCTCTTGACTGTGGCCTGGGCCACCGATGTCTTCGACGGCCGCCTCGCCCGGTCATCCGGCCGGCGTACCCTGTTCGGTGAGACCGACATGGTGATCGACACGTTTGTGGGTGCCAGCGTGCTCGCCGGTTTTGGCCTCAGCGACCGGGCTCCGCTGTGGTTGGTTGTCGCCGGGACTGTTGTTCTGGGGGCGGTCTACCTGCTCACCAAGAACCCGGCCGTATCCCAGGCTTTGCAGGGCATCGCCTATGGAGCCGCTCTGTGGCTCATCTTCATCTCCGAGGACGCCACGCTGGCAGTCCCGCTCGGGACGTTGGCCGTTCTGATGCTCCTCGAATACAAGAAATTCTTCGGCAAGGTGTTGCCCATGTTCTTCCACGGCGTCATCGCAGTCGTGAAAGGAGAACGCTACGAAGGCCCATCAACCGACACGTTCGGCTCCCAAGGACCGGGAGCTTGACGCGACCACCCGCGGCCTGGTCGCCTGCGGTGTCGCCGCGCCGGTAGTAGCTCTCACCGCGTTCGCCGTATCGGCAGCCCGGATGCCCGGGTACGACCACGTTGCCGACACCGTCAGCAAGCTGAGCGCCCGGGGAATAGCCGACCGCTGGTTGTGGACCGGGGGATTGGTGGCCTATGCCGCGCTCATGGGTTGTTTCGCCGCCGGCCTACACCGTCGGTTGGGCTCCGGCAGCCGAAGCCGGGTGTTGTGGAGCGCGGTCGCCACCCATGCGGCGCTGATGGCCGGAGTAGCAGTGTTCCGGGACGACCTCCGCCCCGGAGGATTCTTCACGGTCGAAGGTGCCGTTCACGACGTGCTGTCCGGTATTGCGTTCGGCGCGCTGGTTCTGGCGATGCTGGCTGTGGTTGTTGCTGCGCCCGTCGACCAAGCACTGCGGTCGCTCCGGGCCATCACGCTGGTCGTGGGGACCGCGATGACGGGGGTCGGCATCGCCTTCCTCTTCACACCGCCCGCAGTGCAGGGTGTGCCCCAGCGAATCTTCGTCGGTTTGGCCGCCGTTTGGATCGTTGCCTTTGCCGCCCGCTCGATGTCGGCGCCCGGATCGACCTAGCCGGGGTAAACGCACCGCTCTTCCCAACCTGTCGGCTCCCTCCGGTCGGTCATCCTCTCCAGCACGACTGCCTCAAGGGGGAGCCCGGGCCTGCCGATTTCTACGACGTATGCCACCCCGTTGGTTGCGTTCTGTCGGAAGCCTTCCCCGCCGGGAATCGGTTGATCGCGCCTTGCAGGCAATAGAGAGGGACTTCATCCGGGGTCTGCTGCGCTTGGGTTCGACCGCGTTTCCGATACTCGCCTGTGTGGCGCTCTTCACGTACGACGCCTCCCTGGGTCTGCTCGCCGGTCTGGCACTGGCGGGCGCGTTGATGGCCTACCTGCAGCTCCGCCTCGATCGCCCTCGGGCCCTGCCGGTGGTGCTGGTCGTGGTGGTGGTCGCCGCCGCCCAGCTGCCGGTGCAATCGAGCGACAACCGGGCGGCCATGATGGTAGCCGTGGCGGCGCTGGGTGCTTTTGGTGGCCTGTTCCTTGAGCGCCGACATTTCTGGAAGTACCTGGGTTTCCTCTCGTTCGTGTGGGCGGGCCAGCTGGTGTGGGCCGCGGACCAGGGCGTCGGGGTGTTCGAGCAGTTTGATCAGAAGGGCTTGTTCGGAATGGCCATCCAGCTGGCCGTCTTCCTCGTGCTGAGCGGAGCCCTGCACGTCCTGTGGCGGGTCGTCAGCGGATCTGAGAAGGGATATCGCAACCTCTTCGACCGAGCCCCAACTTCGATCTGGGAAGAGGACTACAGCAAGGTGGCCAAGAGGCTCGATCGTTTGCGCCGTGAGGGGGTGACCGACCTACGGAACTACCTGGCCCAGCACCCCGAAGAAGTCGAAGAAGTATTTCGGTTGATCCGCGTCACCGACGTGAACGATGCGGCGGTTGCATTGATCGAGGCCGAGAGCCGAGATCAACTGCTTGGCCCGATCGACCCGCGCACGGCCGACCAGGAAACCCTGGGTGCCTTCGTCGATCAACTGGTAGCCATCTGGGAGGGCAAGGACCGGCTGGTTGTCGACTTCACCGGACGGACCACTCAGGGGCGCCCCATCGACTGCGTGTTGCATTGGTCGGTCCCGCTCGGCCGTTGGGGTCCGGACTTCAGTCGCGTGCTGGTTTCCATCAGCGACGTTACGGATCTCGCGACGATCCAACGCGAGCTGGCCGGAAAGAACGCTCTCCTCAACAGCATCGCCGGCCTCCAGTCGGCCTTCATTGCCGATGTCGAGCCCCGGGCGCTCTTCGGGCGTGTGCTGGAAGACTTGCTCGATCTCACGGGCAGCGAATACGGCTTCGTGGCCGAGGTTCTCAAGGAGGGTGACACCCAGTATCTGCAGACCCGTGCCTTGTCCGATGTTGCGTGGGACGACGAGTCTTCCCGAATGTACGAACGGCACGCGACAGTTGGGCTGCGATTCGACAACCTCGACACCCTTTTCGGATCCGTCGTCACCAGCGGCAAGATGGTGATCTCCAACAACCCGGATCAGGACCCGCGCAGCGGCGGACGGCCGGAATCGCATCCGTCGATGAACGCCTTTTTGGGTGTCCCGCTGTGGCACGGGACCGAGTTGGTCGGCACCGTGGGCATTGCCAATCGACCCGGAGGCTACGACGAGAGGCTCGTTGAGGCCATCGAACCGTTTCTCGCATCATGTGCCAACCTGATCGCCGCGTATCGTTTGGAGCATCGCCGCGAGGAGGCCGAGCGGGCGCTGCACCGCACCGAACGGCGGCTCCGTCTGGTGGCCGAGAATGTGGCCGACCTCCTCTACACAGTGTCCGACGAAGGGACGTTGCGGTTTGTCAGTGCATCTGTCGAGGCTCTCCTCGGCTACCACTCGCCGGACCTCGTGGCCGCCGACGTCTATGACCTGATTCATCCTGAAGACCGGGCCGCCTTCCAGGCGGCCGGCGAGGAGACGCTTCCCGGGGAGTCGAGCCGCCCGGTCGAGCATCGGATGCTGCACGCCGACGGGACGTGGAGGTTGATGGAAGCGTCCGCCGTCAACATGCTGCACGACCCCGAAGTGGAGGCGTGGGTTGTCAACTCTCGCGATATCACGGCTCGCAAGGAGGCGGAAATCGAGTTGCAGCAAGCCCGGGATGCTGCCGAGCTGGCAGCCTCCAGCAAGGCCCAGTTCCTGGCCAACATTTCCCATGAGATCCGCACCCCCATGAATGCCATCCTGGGAATGACCGAGCTGACCCTTGGAACAGAACTGACGGCCGAACAGCGCGAGTACCTGGGCACAACAAAAACCTCGGTGGATGCCTTGCTGACTCTGATCAACGATTTGCTCGATCTCTCGAAGATCGAGGCGGGAAAGCTGGAACTGGAAGAGATCCCGTTCAGCCTCGGCGACACGATCGGCGACACGGTGCAGACGATGGCGGTGCGAGCCGCCGAGAAGGGTCTCGAGCTGTCTTCCGACTGCGATCCGGACGTCCCTGATGCGGTGGTAGGCGATCCGGGCAGAGTTCGTCAGGTTCTGTTCAACCTCTTGGGCAATGCCATCAAGTTCACCCATGTCGGGCAGGTGAAGGCAGCGGTCGGTGTGGAGTCGAGGTCGGCCGACGGAGTCGAACTGCATTTCGTCATTTCCGATACCGGGATAGGGATTCCGGAGGATGTGCGCCAGAGTGTCTTCGAGTCCTTCGCGCAAGCAGACGGATCCACAACTCGCAAGTACGGGGGGACCGGTTTGGGCCTCGCCATCACCTCCGATCTGGTCAAGATGATGGGAGGCGAGATATGGGTCGAGAGCGAGGTGGGGAAGGGCAGTCGATTCCACTTCACGCTTCGCCTGGCCGAAGCCAGTCTGGCCGACCTCCTCAGCCCTGTTGATCCAACAGAACCGTCGGACCTCAGGGTGCTGGTCGTCGCCGACACTGTTGCTGCTCAGCGGAGCCTCGGTGAGATGCTTCGTCAGGGGGGCGCCTCGACGTCGATAGTCACGGATTTGAACTCGGCTCTAGACACCATGCATGACCTTGCCCGGCTCCAACTCGCTCCGCGCGCGGTGGTGGTTGATATGCGCAAGAACGTTTTCGAGACGTCCAGTCGGATCGCCAACCACCCCGACTTCAAGGGTGTGCCGGTGCTTGCAGTGCCGGTGGCGGGTGAACGGGGCGACGCCGCCCGGTTCCGGGAAGCGGGTGTCTCCGCCTATCTCACCAAGCCGATCTCGCAGGGAGAACTGCTCGATGCCGTGCGTCTCGTCACCACCGAGGGCGAGCACGCTGAGATCCTCGTCACCAAGCATTGGCTGCGGGAACGACGCCCAAGACTGCGACTCCTGCTGGCCGATGACAGCCCAACCAATCGCATGCTGGCCGTGCGGCTGTTGGAGAAACGCGGCCATTCGGTGGTTGCCGTCGAGGACGGCCTGCGGGCCGTCGAGGCCATTCAGGAGTCGAGTTTCGATGCTGTGCTGATGGATGTGCAGATGCCCGAGATGGATGGATTGGAGGCAACCCGGGTGATCAGACAATGGGAAGATGGCCGCGCTCAGGTGCCCATCGTCGCTCTGACCGCTCACGCCATGGAATCGGATCGCGAGCGTTGTCTCAATGCCGGAATGGACGCGTACGTCTCGAAACCGTTCAGTGCCGACGAATTGTTTGCCACGGTAGAGCAACTGGTTGGTTTGACGAGGCGTTCCGACCGGGACGCCCCGCCCCAACCAGAGGCCGGGAACGAAACCGTTATCGATCGTCGCGAAGCACTCGAGCGGGTCGAAGGGATGGCCGAACTGCTCAAGGAGATGGCAGAGTTGTTCCTCGAGGAATATCCGGGCCTTCACGATCAGATTGCCTCCGAACTCGAAGTCGGCAACCTGGAGCTTCCCCGCGAGCTGTCGCATCGTATCAAGGGAACCGTTGGCTTGTTTGCCGCCCACGGCCCGTATGAGGCTGCCAAGCGCATGAACGACGAGGCAAAAACCGGGGATTACGACGCTACCGCGAGAGCCTGGGTTCACCTTCAGGAGCAGATGGAAGACCTCCTGCCGGAGCTAGAAGCCCTGGCCTCTGAGGGAATTGCCGCCTGGGCATAGCAGACAACAGGCGGCAAGGCGGGCGGGAGTTCGAGGATCGGGTACTTCTTGTTGGTACTACAAAGGGGGTTCCACCAATTGCCCGCATTGGTTAGCTTGGTCGCATGACGAAGCGATACTTCTCGACCAGGCTTTTCACCTTTCTGACCGACCTAGCTCACAACAACGATCGGGATTGGTTCAAGGAACATCAGGAGGACTATGAACGCTATGTTCGTGAACCTGCCTTGGACTTCATCAACGATTTCGCCGAGCCGCTCGAAAGCATCTCTCCCTACTTCGTGGCCGACTCCCGCAAGACGGGCGGATCACTTTTCCGTATCCAGCGGGATACCCGCTTCTCCAAGGACAAGACTCCCTACAAAGAGAACACCGGCATGCAGTTCCGGCACGCCATGGCCAAGGATGTCCATGCCCCGGGTTTCTACCTGCACATCCAACCGGGCGAGTGCTTCATGGGCGTTGGGATCTGGAGACCGGAAACCAAGGTGGCCTACGCCATCCGCGAGCGGATCGATCAGGACTCAGCTACATGGAAGCAGGCGACCCGCGGGAAGCGCTTCGCCGACGTATTCACCGTCACCGGCGACTCGTTGATCCGTCCCCCCAAGGGGTATTCGGAGGACCACCCGCTCATCGAGGATCTGAAGCGCAAGGATTTCATTGCCTCTACCCGTTTGACCCAGAGGCTCGTCACTTCGGACCACTTCATGCAGGACTTCACCGACTACTGCAAGCGGGCGGTGCCCTTCATGCGGTTCCTTTGCGATGCGGTGGACGTACCCTTCTGAACCGTCGGCCTGCCAGGAAATAATGGTCATGGGGTGTCCTCGGCTTCCTTGCTTCCGCCCCTGAAGAAGGGCGCTTCCCCGCGGCTTGGAGCCTGTGGTCGGTAGCGGTGAGCAGTTGGGCCGCACATCGCCTTCTGGGAAGAAGTACGTCGGGTCCGGCTTCCATTCCCGGCGGCCTGCCCGAAGGTCGGTAGCCTTCGATCGATGCGAGAACGGCGGTTGAACCATGCCGCCTCAGGCTCGGATGCTGCTTGGTGGGGCGGAATCGTGCTCGTCTTGCTGGTCGGGTGGGCCCTGGCGAGCATCTACCAGGGGGGAACGCGTCATGACGCGGATGGCGGTGCTGTGGGTGTGCTTGCATTGTTTCCGGAAGGGATTGTTGCCGCTTGCCGGGGCATCGGTTGGGGAAAGGTCGGATGCAATGCGGGCACTCGCGGCGCTAGACGCGGCGGGGCCGCGCTGCAATGGGTCGTGACGGTTCTCGGTTGGGCCGGATTGTTGGGGATCGGGCTCCTGGCGACACCGGCCCTTTTGCCATTCGCCCGTGATCCGGAAGACCTCTCGACCAGACGGGGCAGGCTGACGTTCGTTGGGGTAACCGGAATTGTTGCCTGGCTGGTTGGCGCAATACTGGCCCTGCGGCTGCTGTTGCCGGCACCGGGTCGGAGGCGTTGGATCTGCTGCCCTGGAGCGGTGTCTTTCTCCCGTTCACCATCGTGGCGACGCTGGAGCCGCGTGATATGAGCCCGGGGCGGGAACCGGTGCGGCTGGCGTGGGGAACCCTCGTCCTGGTGGGTGTGCTGATTGCCGCAGCGAAAGGGGTTCTGGGGGACGGGCTGTCGATCACTCTCTGAGATAGGTGGTGCAGGATGAAGCTGGGCGTGAATGTCCCCAACTTCGGGGTCTTTGCCGATCCACGAATGTTGGTGGCACTGGCCGTCGACGCTGAAGAAGCAGGATGGGACGGCCTGTTCGTGTGGGATCACATGCTCGTATGGGACGGCAACGTGGTCGGTGATCCGTGGATCCTGCTGGCGGCCGCAGCGGCGGCCACCGAGCGGATCGCGCTGGGACCCATGGTCACGCCCGTTCCCCGCCGGCGGCCGTGGAAGCTCGCCCGTGAGGCCGTTTCCCTGGACCAGCTGAGCAACGGTCGCCTCATCTTGGGGGTGGGGATCGGTTTTCCGCCGGATCCCGATTTCACGGCGTTCGGCGAAACCGTCGATGAGAGGCTTCGAGCCGAGATGCTCGACGAATCCCTCCAGGTCATAAGCGGGTTGTGGACCGGCCGGCCTTTCAGCTTCGCCGGCAGGCACTATCGCCTGGACGAGATGGTCTTCCTTCCCACCCCGGTCCAGCAACCTCGCATTCCCATCTGGGTCGCCGGGATGTGGCCGAATCGCCGGCCGTTTCGCCGGGCGGCGCGGTTCGATGGAGTCTTTCCAATCAAGGCGGGACAAGACATGCCGATGCTCGAGCCCGCTGAGTTGGCCGAGATCGTCACGTATGTCGAACGGCGTCGTGAAGGCGAGGGTCCCTTCGAGGTAGTCACCTATGCCGATCTGGGGGGTGAGCCCGGGCGGGCCGCCGAGGCGGTGGAAGAGTGGGCGGAGGCGGGGGCCACCTGGATACACGTCGGCCCGAGTGACTATGGCATGGAGCCGGTCGAAGAGTTCCGAGCAAGGATCCGAAACGGTCCGCCCGGGTTGTGACGCGTCCCAGAGTTCACGATCGACGGTTCCGACTTGGAGTCGCTTCGGGGGAGACGTAGGTTCGCCGGACCTTGACCGGGAGGTGTCCGGTGAGCACGGATCATAACAAGTCTGTGCCTGTGATTCTGGCAGTGCTGGCGGTAGCGGCCATCGGCCTACTGGTGTTCGCGATCTACGTCGTCGCTACCGGTTGAGGAGGGCTCGTGGAGCAACTGCTTTCTTCCTACTTGCCGCTTGCGTCGGCGGCAATCACTTCGGTGTTCGCCTACCTGGTGCTGAAGCGCTGGAGGTATCGTCGACCGCCGTACCTGCTGCTTTGGGGGATCGGTTTCGTGATGTACGCCGTGGGCGGCTTGATGGAAGCGCTGTTCGGGTTCTTCGGCTGGAGTCCGCTGGTCTTCCGTCTGTGGTATCTCTTCGGAGCGATTCTGGTAGCCGCCTGGCTGGGCCAGGGCACCGTCTACCTCCTGGTTCGACGCTCCATCGGTAGCATCAAGGTTTCGCATCTCCTCATGGCTCTGCTCGCCGTCGGATCGCTCTACGCTGCCTTCAAGGTCTTCACGGCGGAACTCGATCCGACACTGATGCTGGAAGGCGAGTTGAGTGGAGGGGCCATCACGTCTCCGGGAGTGCGGGTGTTGACTCCATTCTTCAACATCTACGGTGTGCTCATGCTGGTGGGCGGGGCGCTCTACTCGGCGCTGGTGTACTGGCGGAAACGCATCTTCGCCAATCGGATGATCGGCAATATCTTCATTGCTACCGGCGCCATGGCTCCGGCCTTTGGAGGAGCCTTGCAGCGCTCGGGGGTGCCGGTGGCGTTGTACGTCGGCGAGTTCGTCGGTGCAGTGCTGATGTTCATCGGATTCCTCTACACGGTGCGGTCGGATTCGTCCAGATCGCCGGCCCCCCAGGAGGCTGCTGCCTGAGGTCAGGCGGCCGAAAGGGTTGCGGTGATGCGGCGCAACAATGCGTCGGTGCCGTCATACCGAGCCTGATTGCGAGCATCGATGATGCGGCGGTGGAGTTCGTTGTGAGGTTGTCGGGCTTCGCGCGCCATGGCTTGCCAGCTGCGCTCGGTGATCTCGAGTTCTTGGACCGGGTCGTATGTTGCCATGCCTCAAACCTCGTCTCTCCTGTGATCGGAAACGAGGAGAGGCAGGCTGAAGGGTTTTCTTGCGCAAGCAAGATGCCGGTGCGGCGGCAGTGGCGTTCAGGGGTAGGCAGCCTCGTCGTCGGCGGCAGGGATCGAAGGAGCCGGCAGCGGCGGGGCGATCAGCCGGAAGATCGCCGGAGCGAAGATACTGGTGAAAGCTGCCAGGAGGATAATGGTCGCCTGGAGCGCCCGGTCGATGACATCGAGTTGAACTCCCAACTCGGCTACGGCGATGATGAGGCTCAGCCGTGCCGACAGCAGCGTACCTGCGGCGATCACGTGTCTGAGCGGCAGTCGACGGGCCAGCAGCACCAGCGACGCCACCAGTTTGATGAGCACGGCCAGACCGATCAAGACCAATGTGTCCCTGATGGCGCCCGGTTCTCCCAGGGCTCTCAGATCGAACTGGATTCCTACGTTGATGAAGAAGATGGGAATCAGGAAGCCATAGGCAAAACCACTCAGCTTCTGTTCGAGAGCGCCCCGGTGCCGGAAAACGAGAGCGAACATGGTCCCGGCCAGGAATGCACCCAGAATCGGCTCGATACCCAGAACCGTTGAGAGCCCGACGAACACCAGCATGAGGGCCAGGGAAGCGCGAATCCCCAACTCCTCGGGGTCGTCCAGATCGAAGAGTCGGTTGAAACGTTCCGGGAACCACCACGCGGCCCTTCTCAAGGCGAGCAAGGCAATGCCGATCACGATGAAGAATCCGGGAACTGCCAACAACTGGACTCCCGCCCCGTGCTCCTCGATGAGGGCGAAGATCGTCACACCGAGCAGCGTTAGGAAGTCGGCGATGAGGGCAGAGATCAGGGTTGCCTGCCCCAGCGGCGTTGAGATTCGCCGTGTCCCGCGCAAGGTCGGTACGACCAGTCCAACAGACGTGGTGGCCAGAACGAAGGTCATGAAGGGTCCGTAACCGAGAGACGTAGCCACCAAGTAGGCCCCGACCACCGTCAGTCCGAACACGCCCAACCCGGCGGTGATCTGTCCAATCCCACGACGCTCGAACGTCCGCAGTTCGATCTCGAATCCGGACAGGAACATCAACAGGAAGAACCCGAGTTCGCCGAGTTGGTCGAGCAGTTCGGTGCCCTCAACCCACCCGGTGGCGGGACCGATGATGACCCCGAACATGATCTCCAGGACGACGGCCGGGACTCGAATGCGACGTCCGAGGAGGGGCAGCACAAAAGCCGCACTGGCTATGAGGATCAGGGTTGCTGCTGATTGGTCGATCGCAGTGCCCATGGTCCAACGCCTCGCTCATTCCTCGGACGGAACAAGCAGGATGGAAGAATTTGAGCGTTCAACGACGTGTCCGACGATGCCCGGTACCATCGTTGTCGGGTTATGGCGCGGATAGCCGAGAACCAGTAGACCACCAGAACCCACCATTTCCTGAAGTGCGCGAACAGGATTGCCTTGGCGGATTCGGCGCCTCACGGTGACACCTTGGACGGCCGCTTCTTCCCGGAGTCGTGCCACAGCGCGGAGAGCTTCCTCTCTGACGTCCTCTCCGGCAATGAAGGCCGGGGGTACCACCGCGACACCGATGATCGGCAGGTTGGCGTGAACGGCCAAGTCGATGGCTACTCGCCCTGCGGCCCGACCCGCCGGAGTTTCTCGGGCGGGGGCAACAATCCGCTGGTAGGGGTGTTGTCCGGAGGCTAGGAGCACCGGGAGGTTCACTCTGGACGCAGCGTTGAGAAGCTTGCCGAGCCGGCGCCTGCGCACCGGCAGTCCACCGCCGGGCTGAGCAGACACCAAGACACCGACGTTGGCGGACTCGGCAATAGACAGCAGGTCCTCGCCCTGGGCGGGATCTACATCGCGGATGACCACGTCGACGCCCTCGTGGCCCTGTGTAGCTTCCTCGACAAGCCGGTGCAGAACTTCGGCTTGAGACTCATCCCGAAGGGATGCGGGGTCGGGTCGGACCACCAGCAGTGACTCGGCCGCACTGTTGCGAGTGATGGTGAAGGCTTCTTCAACGGGTCCGGATAGATCCTGCTCGCTCTCCATCCACACCGCTACGTGTTTCCCAAAATCGATCGGGAACCGAGCCTCGGCAGTCGAGAAGGTTCGTACGATCGTGGAGAAGTCGGAAGCCGCTCCAACCACGGTGACCCGGTCATCGGTCTGCAAGACGGATTCGCCGTGCGGGACGATGAGGCGGCCCTCGCGCAGGATTGCTGCAACCAACCAGCTCTCAGAGTGGAGGTCCCTGAGTGCCCGTCCCCGCAGCGGCGAGTCGGAGGCGATGCGGAACTCGATTGCTTCGGCCATGCCGTCAGCGAAAGCAGCCGAGTCGACGCGGCGCGGCTCGAGATTGATCTCGATTCTCCTCGCGGTGAGTCGATCCGGAGAGAAGACCGGGAGCTTCAGTTCCCGATAGTCGCTCAACTGTTCAGGATCGGCGGCGACGGCAACCACCCGCAAGACGCCCCGGTCGAGGCCCAGGCGGCATGCTTCCAGGTTCACTGCGTCGCTGTTCGAGGCGGCCACGAGTGCGTCGGCCTGGCGCAACCCCGCTTGGTCCAGGATGACTCGTGACGAGCCGTCCCCCCGAACTACTGCTATGTTGCGAACCTCGGCTGCAAGGGCCAACCGCTCGTCATCTGTGTCGATGACGGTCACGTCCCAGAGGTCACCAAGACGTCGCAGCAAGTCGCGAGTAGTACCGCCGGCGCCAACAACGATTGCCTTCAATCAGCTCCTCACCTTCGCCGGGATGGAGTTCAACTGTCGCCGACATTATGGCCGGAAGGGTGAAAGGGTGCGGCTCATCCGGTTCTTGCGGCCGGCGGAGTGCGCCACAGGCCTCCGACGCATGCTCGCAGTGATCAACCTTCGCCGGGGCCGAACGGCTCTTCCCCCTCGGCGGCATCCTGGAGGAATCTCTCCACCTGGGCGGCTATGTCGTCGGCCGAGGGAATCTCGCCCTGGGCGGCCGCCATGGATTCCAACCGTTCCAGATAGGCCTGCGAGTCCGGTTGGGCCGCGACGGTCGCGTCCAACTGCTGGCGCTGTTCGGCAACCCGGTCGACCAGGTCGTCCAGGGGTATGGTGATGCCGAGATGGCGAGCCGCCCGGTCGATCAGCGCGACTGCCCCGGCGTAGTAGGTGCCGGCCACATAGTGAGGTACCTGAGCCCAGAACCCAACCGCCGGGATTCCGGCATCAGTGAGGGCCCGTTCGACGATGTTGACTGCCGCTCCCGGTACTCGCAGCAGGCCTTCCGGGAGCTGCTCATCTGGGCCGATCAAGTCTGGCCGGGAAGCGGTGGTCAGGAGTGGAGTCGGGTAGGTGTGTGGGGTCGCAGCGGGGACGCCTCCCAGCGACACGACCTCGACAACGCCCAAAGTTGTGGCGATGTCGGCCACAGATCGGCCGAAAGCCTTCCACTGCCAATCCGGCTCGCTACCGCTGAGCACGAGGACGTCGCGGCGGGCGTATTCGGCTCGGCGGAGCGTGAGGTATGGCCAGCTCACCTCTTCCAGTCGGCCGTCGACAAAATCGATGATGGGCCGGTTTGATCGATAGTCGAAGAGGGCGTCCGGATCGAAAGTGGCAACGGCAGCGCCTTCGGCCACGATGTGATCTGACGCTTCCGTTCCCACGTTGCCGGCATTGACCCACCCTTGAAACGCGACGATCAGAGCAGGCGCAACAAGGTTTTCGACCGGTTCGAGCTCATACATCGCACAGAGAGTACTCGCTACGGGAGGATGGCCCCCGCCCGGGATCCGATCACGGGCAGGGGCCGGCCGACCGGCGGGAAGGACTGCGGACGATCAGGCGGCCAGGTCGAGACCCGCAAGCGCGTCGTCCCACCAGCGGACGGGGCCGCGCCGGGTCTTGTAGACCCCCTCACCCTCCAGGTAGGCGAACCCGTGTCCGTGGGCCTTGAACTTCATCGAGCCGTCGGCTCGCAACAGGAAATGGTCACCTCTGGCCGCCAGGTACCCGTCGAAATCCTCGAGCACGATCTCGGGCCCGCGTCGGGGGTCGGCTCGGTCCAGGGCGGATTCCGATGAGGCGACCCGGACCTCGAGGTTGCCGTCGAAGTCGTTGATGGTCACGTCTCCCTGGACTCTCATCTTGATCCAGCCGCCCATGTCGAGCGTGGCGGTTCCGGTGCCCCGAGCCGCCAACCACCCGCTGCCGGCCACTGTGGCCTCGCCGTCGGCAAGCGCGACCGCCGAAAGCGCCACCAATAGCAGGGCGACGAGCATGACGACGGCAATGGCTTTCCTGAGACGCATGGTTGTCTCCTTTCTCTGCGTCGTGACCAGCGTCGCCGGCGATTGTCAGCAAACGGTTAGGAGGAGAAGAAGAGTCGTTCATCAGGGCGAGCGCGGTTCAACCCACCCCGGGAACCATGATCGGATGGGGAGTGGCCGATCATCTGATCACCTACCATGCGTGCCAGCAGCGGAGGAGCACCTACCCGTGCCCGTAGCGGACCAAACCCTCGACCTCTTCTTCAACCCCCGCGGGGTGGTGCTGGTCGGAGCCTCCGGGGATCCGAAGAAACTGGGATACGGGACAGCCCGCAACCTGGCGGGGGGCGAGTTCTCCGGCGCCGTTCACTTCGTCAACCCGCATCTCACCGGTTCGTTGTTCGAACGGGAGGTCTACGCGGCGGTGGATGAGGTACCCGATCCGGTCGACCTGGCCGTAGTGCTGGTGCCGGCGGGTTTGGTACCGGGCGTTTTGAGAGATTGCGGACGGCGTGGCATCACAGCGGTGATCATCGTCTCGGGCGGGTTTGGGGAAACCGGCCCGACCGGAGCAGCCCTGGAGGCGGAGTGTGTCGGCATTGCCCAGGAACTCGGGATCCGAGTGTTGGGTCCGAATTGCATCGGAATCATCGACACCCACCTGGGTCTCAACACCACTTTCCTTGCTCCGCCGGGCCCGGAGCCCGGCGAGGTGGCCTTCGTATCTCATTCCGGCGCGATCTGCGCGGCCGTGATCGATTGGTCGGCCGGGCAGGGATTCGGCGTTTCGAGGTTGGTCAGCCTTGGGAACCAAGCCGATATCGACGAGGTAGAGGCACTCGAGATGGTGGCGGTCGACGAAGCCACCCGGGTCGTGACCATGTATCTAGAAACCGTCGCCGGCGGACGGAGGTTTGTGGATGAGGTCGCTCGAATGACGAAACCCGTCGTCGCCCTGAAGGCAGGCGGGTCCGAGGGTGGCCGGAACGCCGTCGTTTCTCACACAGGAGCCCTGGCCGGGAGAGAGGGGGCTTTCGAGGCCGCCTTCCGGCGAGCCGGCCTCATCAGGGCGGCTACCACCGAGGCGATGCTCGACGCAGCCCGGGCTCTGGCCTGGGCGCCGCTGCCGTCGGGGCGGCGCATGGCCGTTCTCACCAACGCCGGCGGTCCGGGAGTTGCGGCAGCAGACGCTCTCGAGGCTGGTGGTCTGGTGCTGGCGGAACTATCGGAGGAAACCCGACGGGAGCTGGCGATTACCCTGCCCGACGTAGCGGGTCTGGCCAATCCTGTCGACATGCTGGCGTCGGCTGATCCGAAGGTCTTTGCCCGGTGCCTGGGGACGCTCGTATCGGCTCCCGAGGTCGATGGGGTACTCGTCGTGTTTCCACCTCCGCCGATGTTTACGGCTGATCAGGTTGCCGAAGCTCTGGTGCCGGTCATTCGCTCGTCGTCCAAACCGGTGCTCGTGGCGGTGATGGGTGGCCGGGCCGTCGGGAACGCCATCGAGATCTTCCGAGCATCCCGGGTTCCGGACTTCCCATTTCCCGAACGTGCGGCTGCAGCCTTGGCGGCCCTTGCCGATCGGACGGAAGCAGTCACCTCGGTTGTCGACGTTCTCCCTGCACCTGGGGACGTCGACCGGTCGAGAGCGGCGGGTCTGTTGGACGGCGCCTCTCAAGGTTGGCTGGGACCAGAGGAGGGGGTCGAGCTTGTCGGTGCCTACGGCATCGGTGCCCCTCCGGGGATGGTCGTGGCTTCGGCCGACGAAGCAGTGGAGTTCGCCGGCGCGCTGGGCGGAGAATTGGCCTTGAAGCTCTACCTGCCGGACGTGGTTCACAAATCTGCGCTGGGGGCGGTGCGGCTGGGGCTATCCAACCCTGAGGAGATTCGGGCTGCGTATGCAGTGTTGGCGGATCTCGCAAAGAGGTCCGCGACCGGCCCTGCTGTGATCTACGGGCAGTCGACGGTAGAGAGCGGCCAGGAGGTGATAGTCGGCGGCATCCGCGATCCCCATTTCGGTCCTCTGATCATGTTCGGTTCGGGTGGTGTTGAGGTGGAAGGCCTCGCCGATGTCGAGTTTGCCCTTGCCCCGGCGACCGGTTCCGACTTTGAGTACTTGCTGGCCCATACCTGGGCCGGGCGCCGCTTGCCCGGCCATCGCAGTGTTCCGCCCGGCGATGCGGCCGCGGTGGAGGAGGCGTTGCTCAGGCTCGGGTGGCTCGTCTCCGACCATCCGCGCATCGGCGAGATCGAAATCAATCCGCTCCGAGTCCTGGCTCCGGGATCGGGGGCGGTTGCGCTCGATGTGCGGGTACGGGTCCATCCATAGGCGGACCGGCAAGCCATACTCGCGGCATGAACAAGATCCTTACTGCTACTCACATCGCCGGTGAAGCCTTCGACGTGACGACGACGGCCGGTCAGTCGATTCGAGTCGAGGGCTCGAGTGCCGGCCCCGATGCTTCTGGTCCCGGTCCGATGCAACTCCTGCTGGTCGGCTTGGCAACCTGCTCGGCGATCAATGTCGTTGACTTGCTCGAGAAGATGAGACAGCCCTGCAAGGGCTTGCAGGTTGAGGTTGCCGGTCAACGATCCGAGAAACCGCCCCGCATCTGGACCGACATAGCGTTGCACTACCGCGTCTGGGGCGAGGTCGACGAGCGACGCCTGGCGCGGGCCATCTGGCTCAGCGAAACAAAACTCTGCTCGGCCGCGGCGATGTTGTCCCCGGTTGCAGACATCACCCATACCAAGGAGATCCTCCCCTGAAGCAGAATCGCAGGGGCCTGAGGTCGGAATAGAGGCGCGGGCCCTTTTGTTGGGGATATCTCAAGGCCGAGAGCCGGCCGACTCGATACGTATCACCGGAAGACTATGGCACGCCCCAAGGGAAGAGCGCTAGAGCGACGTCGGGTGGAAGAAGCAGCCCGCAAGGCTGCGGCCACCAAGACGGCCAACCGACGGAAAGCGATCTTGCTGGGCGCCGGTTCGGTGTTACTGGTCGCCGCGGCCATCGTCGTAGTTGTCATCCAGCCGCCGGCCCCGGGTGTGGCTTTTACCGATCAGGGCAACCACCACCTCGCCACGATCGACGAACCGCATGTTGCCTACAACAGCAGGCCGCCGTCGTCGGGACCTCACCTCGGGGGGTTGGCCAACTGGGGCGAGTCTGATATCCAACTGCCGCCGGAGATCTTCGTTCACAATCTCGAGGACGGAGGTGTGGTCTTGACCTACAGCTGCGGGAGTTCATGTCCGGATCTGGTCGACGGCCTTCGTCAGTCGCTCGAGGAGTTCCAGGGACGAAACCTGTTGATGATGCCGTACCAGGACATCGTCGATCCCGATGGTGTCGCGCGCCGGGCTGCCGCCGTTGCATGGGGCCGGGTGTTCTATTTCGACGAGCTGGACGAACCCACGCGTGATCAACTCGGCGAGTTCGTCCGGACTTTTGAAGGGCTAGATCATCACGTGCGTGGGGGCACTCCTTTGCACGGGTGACCTCACCCGGTTTCCGCTTCGCTCCTCCCACACAACGGGCAGGCATGCACCCGACCCACCGTTCCGCCCGCCTCTTCGTCGATCAGCGTGCCATGCTGGTTCATGGGTGAGCTGCAGCCGGGGCACGTCGCCGGCTTGCGGCCGGGGTCTGCCGGGATCGCTTCCCGCCCCCGGCGGAGCGTGGCGGCCATCCACCTGAGCTCCCTCAACATTCCGTCGATGCGCTCCAGGGTGCCCTCATTAGTGAGATTCCCTTCGCCATCGAAGGCATCGGCCAC
Organism: Acidimicrobiia bacterium UBA4744; assembly: GCA_002403855.1. Classification (GTDB taxonomy): domain Bacteria; phylum Actinomycetota; class Acidimicrobiia; order Spongiisociales; family UBA4744; genus UBA4744. The sequence continues at coordinate 190,975 of DHIO01000026.1, read as the reverse complement.
GTTGCCGACCGTCACGTCGCGCTGAACCGGCACGAGGCCGACAGCCCTGAGAACGGGGAGCAAGTTCTCGATCATGCGGGCGCCGCCGAGAGCCCCGGTCGAGACCCCGACCAGGCCTACCGGTTTGTGCACGTATTCCGAGTAGTTGGTGTCCAGCGCGTGCTTGAGGGAAGCCGGATAGCCGTGGTTGTATTCCGGAGCAACGATCACCAACCCGTCTGCTTGGTCGACCAATCTCGAGAACTCAGGATCCTTGATGCTGGTCCCCTCATCGTTCCCGACGAGGCCGAGGGATTCTATGTCGATCAGGCGCGTTTCGGCATCTGGCTGTGCGGCCAGTCGGTTTGTCACCAGCTGGGCGACCCGGGCACTTCGAGCGCCTTTGCGAACGGTTCCATGGAGCACGGGAATTCGGTAAGGGCGATCGGCCATGATGTGCCTTTCCAACAGGAAGGCTTCAACCTACTCTCCCCCTGTCACGTGATGGCGTCGACGAGGTCGGGTAGGGCCTCACCTGCCGGCCGGTCGAGGGTGGCGGCGGCGAGTTGGTCGAACAACGTTGCTCCCCTGTTGACGATCACCAGATCGGAGCCTTCTCTCACGGCGGACAGCACGAGATCGGCGGCCGGGTAGACCGTGAGGGTTGTGCCGATCGCCAACACGGCATCGGCGATCGCCGCCATGTCGACGGCCCGTTTGAAGGTGCGCTCGGGAAGCAATTCTCCGAAGAGAACCGTCGAAGTCTTGACGACGGCGCCGCAGTCCGTGCAGGTGGGATCAGGATCTCCTTCCTCGAGCCGCACCAAGATTTCCTCGATCGCCCAGGAGGCCGGGCAGGCCGTGCACTGAACCCGGCGCAGGTTCCCGTGGAGTTCTGCCACCTGATCCTCAGGCAGGCCGGCCGCTTGGTGGAGTCCGTCGATGTTCTGGGTCACGCAACCCGCCATTCGTCCCCGTTCCCAGAGGCGAACTACCGCATAGTGAGCTCGATTGGGACGTGCCTGAAGCATTCCACCGAAGAACCCCTCTTGATGCATTCTCCAGGAACGGATTCGTACTTCCTGGTTCTGCAGGTAGCGGTCGAGCGTGAAATCCTCTGGATCCATCCGGGTCCACAAGCCGTCCGGTCCTCGGAAGTCTTGAATGCCGGATTCGGTCGAGATACCCGCCCCGCTGAACACAAGAATCTTTTCGGCGGGTCTCAGGATTCTCGCTGCTCCACCAACATCGGCGATCACAATCCGGACGCTAGCTGCTCGGAACGGAGTTCTTGGCTGCTTGCCATGCTCGAGGAAGGGTATCCGACCGGTGCAGGATGAGATGAGATCTAGGCCGCAGTCGCGACACAGCGGCGGCGCGGCGCTGAGGTGCTCAAGTCCGGCGTTCTCATCGACCGATACTTCTCCGACCAAGCGGTACCAGGGAGTCGCAGAACGTGAGCACCATCATCCCCAGCACCGGAGTTGTGCCGCCCGGCGGCGAGGAGCCCTCATTCGCGGAGCTTCCCGAACAGGTCAACCTCCTCGGTGCCGCTCTCCAGGACCTGGCCCATTCGCTCGACCGGAGGCTCTTGGAAACGGAGAATCTGGGCCGCATCACGACGGAGATAAACCAGGGTCTTCTTCTCGACGAAATCCTGGACACCGTCTTCGACAGCTTCCGGGGCATTATTCCGTACAACCGGATCGGCTTTTCTCTCATCGGCACCGGCGGGCGGTCCGTGGTCGCCCGTTGGGCTCGATCGGATCTCGGAGAGCTGCAACTGGGGGCGGGCTACGAGGCCAAACTGGAAGGCAGCAGTCTGCAGGGCGTTCTCGAGACCGGGGAGCCTCGGATCATCAACGATCTCGAGGCGTACCTCGCCGGTAAGCCCGGCTCGGAGTCGACTCGCCTGATAGTCGCGGAAGGCCTGAGGTCGTCGCTGACGTGCCCCCTGATCGTCAACGGAGAGGCCGTCGGATTCATGTTCTTCTCCAGCATTCGTCCCCATCAATACCACTCACAGCACGTCTCGGTATTCCAGAGCATTGCCGCACAGCTCTCGGTCATCGTCGAGAAGGGGAGGATGGCTTCCGAGCTCGATGCCAAAAAGCAGGAAGCGGAACATCAGAACGAGGAGCTGCGCCGCCTCGACCTGATCAAGAATCGGTTTCTCGGGACGGTTGCGCACGATTTGCGCAACCCGATTGCCAGCATTCGGATGTCCGCCGAGTTGTTGGCAGACCCATCGGCTTCGCTGAACCTCGAAGAGAGGAGGGCATTCCTTCACGACATCAACCGTCAGGCGCGCTACATGGTGGAGCTGATCGACGACTTGCTCGATGTGACCAAGATCGAATCCGGTCGGCTGGATCTGCAGCTAGAGACCATTCGCGTCGACGAATTCCTCGAGGACACAGTACGCCGGCACGCCAACCTTGCCGCTCGGAAGGGAACCGCCGTGATGCTGATGTCTCACAGCAATGGCCGAGTGCACGCAGATCCCATACGGCTGCGCCAGGTGCTGGACAATCTCATCTCGAATGCCGTCAAGTTCTCACCTGCCGGCAGCTCCATCGAGGTGCGTCAACAATGCCGGAGGGACTCGTGGAAGGTGGAAGTGAAGGATGAGGGGCCCGGCCTCACCGAGGCCGATCGGCGGGCTTTGTTCGAGTATTTCGCAACCCTGTCCGCCAAACCGACCGGCGGAGAAAATAGCACCGGTCTCGGGATGGCCATCACGAGAAGAGTGGTGGAGGCCCACGGAGGAGAGATCGGTGTCGATTCGCCGCCTGGCGCGGGGAGCACCTTCTGGTTCACCATCCCGTACGGCAACGAACTCAATCGAACATGGAGGAAGTAACCTCCAAGGTCGGCACCGCTCTGGACGCCGGTGAGGTACACGGGCCGCTTGCTCGGCAGTGAATCTGACCAGCGGGTCCCCTCCCAATGAGCTCAGTGGTCGGCAAGAGCGATCATCTCCGGCAGGCGAGCTTGAACGGCGGCCACGATCTCTTGGCGAGCTCGTCGGTACTCCGCCAAGGTGGAGCCGTATGGATCGTCGATGTCCGCCTCGCCGAGTAGTTCCACCGGCATGTCGGGTCGCTGCGACCGAAGCCAGATGACCTGGTTCACTTCCATCGCGTAGACCAAGGAGGCGCCGGCCAGCTCCCTCGGCTCCGCCTGGGTTGCCCGATGTTTGGAGAGGTCGAGTCCCACCTCGGCTGCAACCGCCTGCATTTCGGGCGTTGGCGGCCGGTCCCTGATTGCATGGGTTCCGGCACTAGCGACGCGCAGACCCGCGACGCCGAGTTCCGGTACCTGGAAATGAGCGGTCAAAGCACTGAGAGCGGCGACTTCTGCCAGCGGAGACCGGCAGATGTTCCCAGTGCAAACAAAGAGAATCGTGGCCGGATCCAACGAAGGTCAGCGATAGCGCCAGACGATCCTGCCCCGGGTTGGATCGTAAGCGGACATCTCGAGATCCACCCGATCCCCGGGGAGGATACGAATGTAGCGGCCGCGCCGCATCTTGCCCGAGGCGCGAGCCAGTACCTCATGCCCACCGTCGATTTCTACTCTGAACATGGCGGACGGGAGGGTCTCGCGTACGACCCCCTGTACTCGGATGACATCCTTCTCTTTGGCCATCAGCTGCTCCGTTGTGCCCTGAGAGTGCCTGCCGGATCAACAAACCGACATCCGGCCGCGGGCTCGTGAACCAACATAGCGTTGCAGTGCGGCTATTCCCAGCTGCAGCACCGCGCCTAAGACGGTCGAGTACCGTACCCTATCGACTCGATGAAGGTTCTCCTCGCGTCTACCTACGAGCTCGGCCATCAGCCGCTGCACCTGGCCTCTCCGGCGGCGGCATTGAGTGGTGCCGGTCATCAAGTCCGGACCGTCGATCTGTCCGTGAAACGGTTCGACCGTGAGGACCTCGAGTGGTCGGACGGGCTGGCCTTCTCAGTCCCGATGCATACGGCGATGAGGCTGGCTACACGGGCCGCCCGAATGGTGAAGGCCGCCTATCCTCGCCTGCCGGTTTGTGCCTACGGCCTGTATGCCGGGTTTGGCCTTGATAGCGGCGAGTCGCCATTCGATCATGCCGTTTCGGGGGAATACGAGCCCGGTCTCCTTCGCTGGGCTGATGAAATCCGCCGGGGACGTCGCCCGCGTGGCTCCCGGCTGGTCGAGCTGGGCAAGACGAAGTTCCATGTACCTTCTCGAACGAGCCTGCCGCCACTTGAGAGGTATGCACATCTTCAAGTAGGTGACGAGCGCCGCAAGGTGGGAAACGTAGAGGCCAGTCACGGGTGCCGGCATCGATGTCGTCACTGCCCGATCCCGGTCGTCTACGAAGGGAGGATCCGCGTCGTCGACGAAGCCAGCGTTCTTGCGGATATCGGTCAATTGGTCGAACTAGGTGCCAGTCATGTGACGTTCGGCGATGCAGACTTCTTCAACGCTCCCGCCCACTCCCTGCGGGTGGTGCGGGCAATGCACGCCGCGCACCCTCACCTGACGTTCGATCTCACCACCAAAGTAGAACTCATCATCCGTCACGCCGCGTTGTGGCCCGAGCTGGCGGCGTCCGGGTTGCTGTTCGTCGTGTCGGCCTTCGAGACGACGAACGACCAGACCCTTCGCCTGCTCGACAAGGGCCATACCCGCGCCGACGAGGAGGCCGCCGTCCGGCTCCTGCGCGGAGAGAGCATAGAGATTCGACCAACCTGGCTGCCCTTCACACCTTGGACATCCCTCGACGATCTTCGCGACCTCGTGAGGTTCGTCGTCGACCATCGTCTCATCGGGAACGTCGATCCCGTCCAGCTCACGATCCGCCTCCTGATCCCCCGAGGCTCGCTGCTCCTCGACCTGCCCGAGCTCGTACCCTATCTCGACGCATACGACGAGGAATCACTCGGCTGGCGATGGCACGCAGCAGACCCCCGCATGGATGCCCTGCATGCTCGCCTGACCGAACTCCACAAATCCGGTGTGGCCGACGGTCTGGAGGGCCGCGAGTTGTTCGCCGTCCTCGCCGGCGAGATCATGGGTTCATCGGACTTCTTCCTTCCGGTGGCCGAAAGGAGTCCCCGGCTCACTGAGCCGTGGTTCTGCTGAGCGGAACCGGCCGAGAGCCAGTTCGGCTCTCTAGACGATCTCCATGGTTGAGGACCCGGAGGACGGATCGGGATTCTCTCCTAAACCGGGCTTCTCGAGTTGCCGATACGCGCAAGAGAGGATTCCGAGCGGAATCGAACTACATGGGGTGACGCTCTTGCCAGCCTGGACCGGTGGATATGCTCGACGAGACCAGTAGATCGCATCGGGAGGAAACAGAAAACGCGCTCAGGTCGGCCGTCGAGGCCGCCGAAGAGGCCAGTCACGCCAAATCTCGATTCCTGGCCGAGGTCAGTCATGAGATGCGGACGCAGCTTGCCGGCATTCTCGGGATGGCTCAAGTGACCCTGGAGACCAAACTCACTCCTCAACAGCGGGAATATGTCGAGGTGGTCAACACGTCCGCCGACGCTCTCCTCACGCTGGTCAACGATTTGCTCGACTTGTCGAAGATCGAGGCCGGTCATCTCACGGTGGAGGCGATCCCCTTCAATCTCCGCGACAATCTGCGCGACGCGGTCACATCGATGGTTGTGGCCGCCGAGGAAAAAGGCATCGGTCTCGATTTGAGCCTTCAGGACGATGTGCCAAATCTGGTCGTGGCGGACCCCGGTCGGCTGCGCCAGATCGTCATCAACCTGATCGGCAATGCCGTGAAGTTCACCGAAGAAGGCGCCGTCACGGTTGGAGTGAGTGCCCGGCAACCGGAGTCAACCGTAGCCGTGGTCCACGTGCAGGTAGCCGACACCGGGTCAGGGATCCCACCCGACAAGCTCGAGTCGATCTTCGAAGCATACGAACAAGTGGGGAACCCCAACGGCCGCCGGGAACTGGGAACCGGCCTGGGTCTGTCCATTTCCCGCCAGCTCGTGAAGATCATGGGGGGCGAAATCTGGGCGGAAAGCGAACTCGGCCACGGGAGCACGTTTCACGTCACCGTCCCTTTGGTCCTCGCCACGGAGGAGATGGTGTCGGCTCCACTGAAGGGGCGATCGGATCTCGAGGGGCTACCAATACTCGTGGTGGCCGACAATGAGGTCAATCAAAGCAAACTGCTGAGCGTTCTCAGCTCGTCCGGGATGCAGCCGACCGCAGCCGCCGGTCCGAGCGAAGCGGCGACTGCTCTCACGGATGCCCGGACGGCGGACCGGCCCTTTGCGCTGACCGTCTGTGATCTCGGCGGCGACGGTTTGGAGTTCGCACGGTCATTGAGAGAAGACGACAACCTGGCTGCCATGCACGTGATTGTCCTCACCGCGATCGGACAACGCGGAGATGCGGCAACCTGTCGCGATCTGAATGTTGCCGGATACCTGACCAAACCGATCCCGCCCGACGACGTCCGGCTGGCAATCGAAGCGGTGATCGGTGGCCCCTCGCCGCTCGACCTGACTGTTCTGGTGACCAAGCATTGGTTGCGGGAGCGGCGTCGGCATTTGAACATCTTGGTAGTGGACGACAGTCCCACGCATCGTATGGTCGCAAGACGGTTGCTGGAGCGGCGCGGCCATCACGTATCGGCTGCAGCCGGCGGACCTGAGGCGATCGAGAGCGTGCGAAGCCATCGCTTCGACATCGTGTTGCTCGACTTGTGGATGCCGGGCATGGGCGGGTTCGAGACCGCCGCGGCCATTCGTGGCGTCGAAGAGATTGGCGAGCGTGTCCCCATCATCGCCATGAGCGCCGATACCGTTTCCGAGCTAGACGACAACCTGGCCGAAGCCGAGATGGACGGTCTCATCACCAAACCCTTCCAGGTTCCCCAGTTGCTTCGCACCATCGAGCACCTCATCGACAGCGAGCCGGCGGAACCAATCTGAGCCCAGCGGGCTGGTCTCGACGTCAATCCTCGCGTCGGGCTTCTCGCCGGTCTTGGAGCCGATCCCGGAACCCGGCTGCGGACCGAGGAAGCGCTGTAGGGTCTTTCGGCCCTACCGGATGCCCATGTCGCCCTGGTAGTCATGCAGCCAAGGAAACACCCCGATCGGCAGTGGCGCGGAGACCGGCGGCGGAATCCGATGCTAGAAACGTCAGTCGGGGTGCTTCTTTGCGTCGATAGTTACCTGCCTGGGTTTGGCAGCCACCTGGTGAACCACTCGACCGCCCGCTCGGCCACCTCCTCGAGGGCCCCGGGCTCTTCGAAGAGGTGCCCGGCACCCGGGACGATCGAAACCTCGCCGGGGCCCGACAGTTGTTCTGAGGCAGCCTTGTTCAGGTCGAGGACGGCCGAATCTCGGCTGCCGACTATCAAGAGGACCGGTGCCGTCACCTCGGGGAGACGGGAACCCACGAGGTCGGGGCGGCCTCCCCGACTCACCACCGCCCCGGTCGGAGAACCGATGCTGGCCACCAAGGCAGCTGCGGCGCCGGTGCTCGCTCCGAACAATCCGATCGGCACATCGGGCACTTGCGGCGACCCTTTCATCCACTCGACGGTAGATGCCAACCGTGCGGCGAGCAGGTCGATGTCGAAGACGTTGGCTCGGTTCATTGCTTCCGACTCGGTGAGGAGGTCGAACAACACGGTGCCAAAGCCGGCCGCTTCTACGACCTTCGCCACGGCCCGGTTGCGCGGGCTGTGCCGGCTGCTGCCGCTTCCGTGGGCGAACACGATCATGCCCCGCGGGGAGGGGGGCACGGACAGAAGACCGGGAAGTCGACCGTCCTCCACCGGAATCCACGCCTCCTGGTCTCCCCGAGAATCCCGGCCGAAGTCTTCGAGCAAGCCGACAACCTCGTTGTCGCTGGTCTGTCGGAAATCGGCGTACCACTGGCCCACAGCGCCGAATCCGAACGGCGCTTCGAGAACTACCACTTCGTCGGCTTCTTGGCGGAGGGCGTTGGCCGTGTCGCGAGCCGAGACCGGTACCGCCAGGATCAGTCTGGCTGCTCTCCGGTTGCGCAGGACCCGCAATGCAGCACGAGCCGTGTAACCCGTGGCCAGGCCATCGTCGATGACCACCACGGTCCGTCCTTCCACTGCGAGCGGGTTCCGGTCCCCGCGGTAGGCAACTACCCGTCGAGCCAGTTCTTCGCTCTCGCGAGCCTCAACCGCCGCCAGTTCGTTTTCGGTGACGCCCAGCAGATCGATCAGTTCCTGATTGAGCGCCCGTACGGCGTCCTCCCCGATGGCCCCAATGCCGAGTTCCGGGCGGCCGGGTGCCCCGAGTTTTCGGACGACAACTACGTCGAGCGGCGCTCCCAGGAGGCGAGCCGCCTCGGCGGCCACTACCACGCCGCCCCGCGGTAACCCTATCAACACCGGATCCCTCAAACCGAGATCGAGCAGGCGTTCACCCAGTTGGCGGCCAGCGTCGATGCGGTCACGGAACCTCATGAGCAAAGCTTGCCTTTCTTCGGCCCCGGATGCCAGGGCCGGATTGCCCATTCATCGGGAGTGACGAGTAGGTTGGGAGGCCAGCCGGATTCGTCGAAGGGGAGAGCTGTGACGATACGCGCCAACGTCCTCGAATGCCGGGATCTCAAGAAGTCCTTTGGCGACAACGAAGCGGTCAAAGGCGTAGGTTTCCGCATCGCCGAAGGCGAGACCTACGGATTGTTGGGCCCCAACGGGGCGGGGAAGACCACCACGATCTCGATGGTTACCGGTCTTCTCGAGCGCGACGACGGCGAAGTGACCGTCGATGGTCAACCGCTCACGACTGCCAGCGTCGATGCCAAACGGGCGATCGGCCTGGTGCCCCAGGACCTGGCCATCTACCCCGACCTGACGGCCAAAGAGAACCTGACCTTCTTCGGCAGACTGTACGACATGCCGAGTGGCGATCTCAAGGCTCGGGTGGCTGAAGTACTGGAGATCATCGGTCTGACCGATCGGGCCGACGATCGCACCGAAGAGTTCTCAGGTGGCATGAAACGACGTCTCAACATCGGCCTCGGATTGCTGCACAAGCCTCGATTGCTTCTGCTGGATGAGCCGACCGTGGGGGTCGACCCGCAAAGCCGCAACGCAATCCTGGAAAGTGTCGAGCTCCTGAGCGGAGAGGGCATGGCCGTTCTCTATACCACGCACTACATGGAGGAAGCCGAACGGCTCTGTGATCGAGTAGGCATCATCGACCTGGGAGAGATCAAGGCAGAAGGCACCCGTCGGGAGCTCGTGCAGATGGTCGGCCAGCACGACCGTATTCGACTGCAGGCCACCGGTCCCTGCGAAGCCGGCGTGGAGGCGCTGGCCGCGCTGGCCGTGGTCAAGGAAGCCGGCGTGAGGGACGGTGGTATCGAGATGCTGGTCGACGACGCGGACCAATCGTTGGCCCAGATCCTGGGAAAGGTGAGCGGAGCGGGGGTGACCGTTACCTCGGTCGATGTGGATGAACCGAACCTCGAATCCGTGTTCCTACACCTCACCGGCCGCGCCTTGAGGGATTGATCATGCGACAGGCGTGGACCATCGCGGCCAAAGACCTGAGACTCCGACTTCGAGACCGATCAGCCTTGATCGTCGGGATCATCGCCCCGCTCGGTCTAGCGGCGATCTTCAGCTCGATCTTCAACCCGATCGAGGACTTCGACTTCTCGGCCACCTACGCGGTACTCGACGAGGACGGAGGCCCGGTGGCCGCACAGTTCTCGGCCGTTCTGGATCAGTTCGGTACAGGGACCGGCTCCGATATTCGTACCGTAGAAACTCGGCAGGAAGCGGCGGACCTCGTTGATGTCGAGCCCTTCAGCGATGAGGAAGGAGCGGATGCTGCCTTCGTGATTCCCGCCGGTTTCTCCAACGCAGCGCTGTCGGCGGACCCGGCCGAAATGGAGGTGATTACCGGACAGGGCGGGGTGGGCGCCGGAGTGGCGGTTTCTTTCGCCGAGCAGTTTGCCGGTGAGCTGACCTATGCCCGAATCGCGGTCTCCAGTTTCGAGGCGTTGGGCGGTGCCGAGGATCGGCTCGCGGCCGGGCAGCGCGCCCTGGCCATCCCGGCCCCGGTTTCGCTCGAGGAGATCGAGGCGGCCAACAAGCAACTCAGCAACAAGACGTTCTACGCGGCCGGACTGGCGATCTTCTTCCTGTTCTTCACCGTTCAGATCGGGGTCAACAGCCTGCTGGAAGAACGGCACGCCGGGACCCTCAGCCGGTTGATGGCCGCTCCCATGCGGCGCTATTCGATCATCGCCGGCAAGGGAATCATGGCCTTTGTGCTGGGCTTCGTCAGCATGGTGGTACTCATCATTGCCACGACCCTCCTGTTTGGGGCAGAGTGGGGCGACCCCCTCGGAGTGTTGTTGCTGGTGGTGGCGGCGATCATCTCGGCGCTGGGCATCATGGCGTTGGTAGCCGGTTTTGCCAAGACTCCCGAACAGGCGGGGAACTATTCCTCGATGGTGGCGGTGGTACTCGGTTTTTTGGGAGGGACGTTCTTTCCGGTCGGTCAGGCGGGAGGCCTTCTTTCCGACTTGCGGTTCATCACTCCCCACGCATGGTTCATGCAGGGCCTCGGCGATCTGGCCGGTGGCAATGTCCCCGATGTGCTGCCGGCCGTAGGAGCGCTCCTCTTGTTCGGGCTGGTAACCGGAGCACTTGCCCTGGGGGTCTTGAGGAAAGGGCTGCAGCCGTGAAGGCCTTCACGATCGCCGGGACCAATCTGCGCCGCTGGTTACGTGACCGATCCAACGTGTTCTGGGCGTTCATCTTCCCGATCCTGCTGATTCTCGTATTGGGATCCGCCTTCGGTGGCTCCTCCGATCCAAGGCTGGGCATACACAATGAGGGAGACGGACCACTGGCAGCCGACCTCGTTGTCTTGCTGGAGGAGCAGCCGGGTATGCAGGTCATCCAATTCGAGTCACGGGAGGATCTGGTGGCGACAGTCGAACGGGGAGAGTTGGAAGCCGGTCTCCTGATCCCCGTCGACTACGACGCCACTCTGCGGCAAGGCGCGATGACTTCGGTCGAGTTGGTGGCTCGGAGCGCGGAAGAGGCGCAGGCGATCAGCAGCAACGTGCAGTCTGCCCTCACCCAGCAGAGCGTTGTGTTGCGGGCTGCGTTCTTCGTCGAGTCTGAGGAGGTGGGTTCATTTGCCGAGGGACTCGAGACGGCCGAAACGGCGAGCATGAATGTTGCCGACGTGACGGTCGTCGTGAGTTCGGCCGGCGAACCGGTGGGCTTCTTCCAACTCGGTCGCTTCGACGCCAGTGCGCAACAGCAGATGCTGCTCTTCGTGTTTCTCACTTCCCTGACGGCTTCGGCGGCGCTCATTCAGACCCGCCGGCTCGGGGTGGCGAGGAGGATGATGTCGACCCCCACCCCGGTACGAACGATCCTGGTGGGAGAGGGCATGGGTCGGTTTGCCGTCGCCCTGCTCCAGGGTCTCTTCATCATGGTGGGCACGTTGGTGTTCTTCAACGTGAACTGGGGCGACCCGGTTGGTGCCGCGGCCATTCTGATCGTCTTCTCGCTGGTCGGTTCGGGAGCCGCCATGCTGATGGGGTCGCTGTTCGAAAACGATCAACAAGCCGCGGGTCTCGGAGTGCTGTTGGGGATGGGTTTGGCGGCCCTGGGTGGGTGCATGGTTCCGCTGATCATCTTCGAGTTCTTTGCGCCGACGCTATTCCAGGTTGCTCACATCACCCCTCACGCCTGGGGTCTGGAGGCCTTTGATGTGCTGGTGATCGAGAACGGGACGTTGGTCGATACGCTGCCCTTCCTTGCGATCCTCCTGGGGTTTGCCGGGGTGTTCTACCTGCTGGCCATCTGGCGGCTACGGAGGGTTCTCACTCGTTGACCCGGCAGACTCGTCGGTTCAGTTTCTCGACTCGACGACCCGATCGTCCTCACCCAGGACGATGGCGGCCAGGTTGTGGAGCGAGGTCGAACCGGCTTGGAAGTAGGAGGAGTGAGCCTCCAGGAAGGGCGCATCATCTACCGCGAATCGGCTGGCTCCAAACGCAGGGTCGGTGGGGTCGAGCCCGAAGTACAGCCGGTCTTCCGACGGATAACAGATCGGCAGCGGATCAAAGCACCGGAAGTCGGCGGCGAGGCGGATCGGATCGGAAGCCGCCCGGCCCGTCCATACGCGTGTCGCGGCGGGCAGTCCCAATTCCGCCACGTGGTCGACCCCCACTCCGGCACTCCCGACGAATACAACCTCGTCGGCCGGGCCGCCGGCCCGGACTGCTTGTCCGGCAACGAGCGAGCCGTAGCTGTGACCGATTATGGACGTGTGGATCGGGTGGTTGACGCAAGCGTCGAGGCCGGCCAGCAAGCCTTGCAGTGACTCGGCCGCCTCCACCGGGTGCCTGTTCGTCGCGCTCAGGAGATTGTCGGGGGTGTCGTACCCCAGCCATGCGACGACCGAGACGTCGGATCGGTCGCCGTGCTCGAACAGTGACACCGCGCTGCGCCGAAGTCCCTCTTCGTAGTTGGCGATCGTATTGCCGACACCCGGGATGACAACGGCCACATGCTGGGAGGATTCGAGTGTGCCCAGCACCTCCACGATGAATCCGTCCTCGGAAGGGTCAAATCGAAGGAACTGCCGGTCTGGAGAAACCCAACGCTTCGCGTCGGCGATTCGCCGATCGAGATCGGCCAGTTGCCGTTCTGCCGACTCCGGCACGCCCAGGTACGGAGCCGCGGTCCACCTCGGTAGGTCGGGCAGGTCCTCCGATGCGAATGCGCTGTTCAATCCGGCCACCCGCCGGCGGCGACGCAGCAGGTCCGCCAGGTAGCGAACGGCCAGAAGATGATTCGCCCGGTATCGAGCGACTGGTGGTGCTCCGTCGAGGGGGCCGACCCGATCCGGGAAGCGCTCCGCGATTCTCACCGATTGCAGCGGGGACAGGCCGGCGAAGAACTCTGCAGCGCGGTTGGGTGATGCAGTGTGGCGCGACAGAGGAGGACCCTGGATCAATTCCGGGTGAAGGAGGGTTGGTGGAGCAGGCCCGAGTTCGGCAATGCGGCGTTCTAGATCGCCGGCGGCTGCTTCCCACCAGGCAACCGACCTGTCGACCTCTTGCAGGTGCCCCAGTTCGGGAACGAGCGGGCGGATCCTACCGGTCAGAGCTGCAATGGTGGCTCCGGTTTGCACCAATGTCTCGGCGACTGCTCGGGCTTCGAGGGGGTTGATTCTGCGAAACATCCGGTCGCGATAGTTAACAGCAGCTGCCGGGACTCGGGAAGGGGTTCGAGGTGGCCCAGGCGCCGCTCAGATTCCGGCTCGGCGAACTGCTCGCATCGCATCGATGGCATCGATACGTCGCAGCATTTCCTGGATTTCGGCCGCGAACGCTTCGCGTCGAGTACCCAGATCTTCGTCGTCGATGTCGAGGAGGTTGCGGTTGTCCGCAAGCGACAGTGCCGACTTGAACAAGATCTGAGAGATCGATTCTTCGGTTGCGATCTTCCTCTGCAATCGGTACTGCTTGCCCAGTCCAAGACACCCGGCTATGAAGCGCCGCTGGTCTAGTTCAACATACGGAGAGTGGGCGTTCAAACTGTCCGCTACCACCTGGTAGGCCTCCAGGAATGGACGGAGTACCCAGGGAGCCGTGAGCAGGCGGAATCCCTTCATGAACTCGAGCACCTCGTCCCGCCCGCCGTTGAGGTGGGCTTCCCATCCCGGGTCATGATGGGCGGCTTCCTGAAAGACCTCCTCGCGGAAGACTTCCTTGTCTGAGAAGAAGAACTCGAACTTGAGGAGGTCCCGCATCGCCATCACCTGGCTCCAGAAGACGCCGAGGCGATTGTCGTCTTCGGCTTCGGCGGCGGCCAGCAGGGCGAGTTCGGTGATGGCATGGTTCAAGAAGAAGTGAATCACCGTATTGCGGTAGTAAGCGGCTTCCAGATGCTGATCCGGTCCGATCATGAAGACCGTCTCGGGCCCGGCGCTGTACTCGGTGACGATGCCATGCTCCACGAGACGGTCGAGGACGAGTTGCACGCCTCTCGGCGAGTCGAGGCGGATTCGTTCTGTGACGGGAAGACCGCGGCGGTCGATGTAGGAGACCGCGTCTCGGACCACTTCGACGATTTCCTCGTACCGCAGCGCCCGGTCTTCATTTGCCAGCAACGCGATGGTGACCAGCGAGGTGGGGGTGATCGGGGTGACTCGGTTGATCCGGGCCATCGTCTCAAAAGCCAACTTGCGGACGGCCAGGTTCTTATCGGAATCGCCCTCCGGGATCTCTTTGGCGAGCGAGAGGGGCTCGCCGAAACGGACGTGGATGTTTCCGTAGCGTCGGTGAAGCGAGCGGACCGAGCGAAGCAACCATCCGAAACTCTCCTTCTCCTTGGCCCTACCCAACTGCTCCGCGGCATACGAGCGGACGTCCTGGATCTGGTCGTAGGTGACGGACGTAGGGATGAGATAGACATCTTCGGCTTTCCCGCGGCGGAAGCTGCCGGCGACGTAGGACAGCATTCCGTAGCGAGGTGGCAGCAACTTGCCCGAACGTGACCTTCCGCCTTCGAGGTACCACTCAAGAGGGAAACGGTTGGCTACCAGGTAGTCGACGTAGCTGCGTAGAACGAACTTGTACAACGGGTTGTCCTTGAAGGACCGGCGGATGAAAAAGACACCGGTGCGCCTGACGATCGGACCAACGGGGAAGAAATTCATGTTGATGCCACCGGCGGTGTGATTGGGCGGGGCGTCGTTCACCCACAGCACGTGCTGAAGCACGAGGTGGTCGAGATTCGACTTGTGCGAAGGAAGGAAGACCAGGGAGTTCTGCTCGCTGAGGGAGTAGACGTCGCGGAACCCGTCTCTGTCGTAGTGGATGGAACCGTACCCCTGGCGGTACAGCCAATGGATGGCGTTGGCAACTAGGTCGATGGTGAAGGCATCCTGCGAGGCAGCGATTTCGCGGAGATAACGGGTCGCCCGGTTGAATACCGTCTCCTCGGGCTTGTCGAGCTCATCGGCGATCTGGACGACGCCGGCGCGAAATTCACTGGTGCCGAGGATCTCCTGGTGCACGAATTTGGGGACCTTGTATCTGTTGCCGCGCACTCGTCGCTCGGCTCGTTCGAGCGCCAACCATGCCCTCCTCGCCACGAATTCGGACAGGCTGGACGATTCCACGCCCTCCCTCCAGCGGGCGGTGAGTTCTGCAGCGCCGGCCGGTTCTCCAATCAGAATCCGGCATCGGTCGGGATTCCTGGCCATGATCAAGTACTGCCTGAGCAAATCGGGATCGCGAGGGTCGCCCAATTTGACGAGGTCTGCCAGGCGTACGGAGCGGGTGCCATCACGGCGCGGCGCGAGCCAGGCCACCCGCAGGGGAACCAGCACTGGGTCGTCGCCTTGCGCCAGCCCGGATTCAAGACCGGGGTCGATGCGGCATCCCTGCCTGCGCCGCCGGGAGGCGGGAATGCAGACTTTCTGGACGCTCGAATCCGGCGGGCGAGTGCGGTCTATCCAAGCTTCCAGGAAACGTCGTTCGAGGTTGCTGGAGGCATCGATCAGGAATATCGCCGGGCGACCTTCATCGACGGGCCAGGCAGGCTCTTCGATCAGCGACTGTTCCACACCGGGCAGTGTCATTGGGTCGATTCTATGGGGAACCGGGCAGATCTGCTGGTTGGGAAGGTTGGTCCGAGACCAGGGCACAAAGACCCTAAGGGTTGCCGGGGGGGTCCGATAACTTACTTTCCAGAGGGAGGTTCCCCTGCGAGGCGAGCTAGTGAGCACCACCGCCGTTGTCGAGCGCGAGAACTTCGAGGAACTCTTCGAGGCTCTGCGCGCCCGGGGTTATGAATCTGTTGGCCCTACCGTCAGGGATTCGACGATCGTCTACGACCACATCGAGACCGTTGCGGATCTTCCGGTAGGGTGGACCGATATTCAGGAGGCCGGCACCTACCGTCTGGTCCGTCGGAAAGACGAGGCCCTCTTCGGTTATGTGATCGGTCCCCATTCGTTCAAGAAATATTTGTTCCCCCCGCGCCACACCCTCTTCACCCTGGAGAAGACATCCGAGGGTGTCAAACTCGTCGATGCCGGCGACCCCGTCCCGCAGTATGCCTTCATCGGAATGCGTCCGTGCGAGCTGGCCGCCATGAGCATCCAGGATCGTGTATTCGGAGAGGGGCCTTTCTTCGACACGGAGTACTTGCGGCGACGGCAACAGGTCTTTGTCGTTGCGGTGAACTGCGTGGAAACCGGTGGTACTTGCTTCTGCACCTCGATGGGAACGGGACCAAAGGCCTTGGAAGGTTTTGATCTCTCCGTCACAGAACTGCTGGGGGATGCCGGTCACCGATTCCTGATCGAAGCGGGATCGCCTCTCGGAGAGGAAGTTTTGGCGGACCTACCGCACCGGGCAGCCGAATCCGGCGAGGTGGCGGATGCCGAACGGCTCCTCGAGCAGGCCGAAGGCGCCATGGGTCGTTCGCTCGACACCGGCGGCATCAAGGAGCTGCTCGTGGGGAATCCGGAACACCCCCGCTGGGAACGAGTCGGCGAGCAGTGTCTGACGTGCACCAACTGCACCATGGTCTGTCCGACCTGCTTCTGCGCCACCGTCGAGGACACGCAATCGCTGGACGGGGCGACGGCAGAGCGAGTTCGTCGCTGGGACTCCTGCTTCACAACGGAGTTCTCCTACATCCACGGCGGTTCGTTGCGGCCCAGCGCCGCAGCTCGCTATCGCCAGTGGATGACCCACAAGCTGGCTTCCTGGATCGACCAATTCGGTACCTCGGGCTGCGTCGGATGTGGAAGGTGTATCACCTGGTGTCCGGTGGGAATCGACATAACCAAGATCGCGGCAGCTATTCGCGCGAGTGAGGAGAAGAAGCATGCTCTCGCCTGAGGAGGTGCTCAAGGAGCACCCGTTCTTCAAAGGAATCTCGGATCAGCACCTCGAGTTCCTCGTTTCGGTGGCACGACCGCTTCGCATCGAATCCAATCACTTCTTGTTCCGGCAGGGCAGCAGCGCCGACTGTTTTCTCGTGCTGCACAAGGGCGACATGGCCATCGAATTGCACGTCGGGGCGCAAGGTGCTCGCATCATCCAGACCGTGAATGCGGGTGAGGTCGTCGGATGGTCGTGGCTGTACCCGCCCCATCGGTGGATGTACGACGGCCGGGCGCTGAACACCGTCGACTGTCTCTGCCTCGATGGTGAGAGCGTGCGGAAACGCATGGAGGAAGACCACGAATTCGGCTATGAAGTACTCCGACGGTTCGGCGAGGTGATCGTCGAGGCGCTCAACCGGACCCGGCTCCAACTACTCGATGTGTATGGCACTGGCGACTGACCCCTCCATCGCCTCCAGCCGAGACCCGATGGTCCCCAGGTTCATGCCGGTGCTCGACGTCTGGGACGACACCGACGACACGTTCACGGTGGAACTCGATCCAGGTCCCGCCGGGTTCTCTTTCCGACCCGGGCAGTTCAACATGCTCTACGTCTTCGGTCTCGGCGAAGTGCCGATTTCGATCAGTGGTGATCCGGCAACGTCCGGCCGACTCCTGCACACCATCCGTGGCGTCGGACCGGTGACCTCGGCGATGCGAGACCTGGCAAAAGGTGACCTCGTGGGGGTACGGGGACCCTTCGGCGTCCCCTGGCCGGTAGGGCTGGCATCCAGCCGGGATGTCGTCTTCGTGGCGGGTGGCATTGGTCTGGCACCGCTTCGCCCGGCCCTCTACCACGTGCTCAACCATCGCGAGGAATATGAGCGCGTTTCGCTCCTGTACGGTGTTCGGTCTCCCCACGATCTGTTGTTCGAAGACGAGGTAACGGAGTGGCGCGGCCGTTTCGACATGGCCGTCCGTGTGACGGTCGATACCGCCGACCGGAAATGGCGTGGCTCCGTCGGCGTGGTGACCAAGCTGATCCCGCGGGCCCCGTTCGACCCCCACAACGCAGTTGCATTCATCTGCGGTCCGGAAATCATGATGCAGTTCGCCGCGGAGGAGCTCGCCAAAAGCGGGGTACGGGCCGGCCGGATCCACCTCTCGATGGAGCGCAACATGAAGTGCGGCATCGGGTTGTGCGGTCACTGTCAATTCGGGAAGGACTTCATCTGCAAGGACGGCCCGGTGTTCACCTATGAAGCCCTTCATTCCCGACTCGACGTTCGGGAGGTGTGACGTGGCGTCCCACACGATGCCCACCGCGAAACCGAAACTCGGAGTCTTCAAGTTCGCCTCCTGCGACGGGTGCCAGCTGAGCTTGCTCGACTGCGAGGACGAGTTGTTGGCGGTGGCAGGAGCCGTTGACATCGCCAACTTTCCCGAGGCTTCCCGAGCGGTGGAGGAAGGACCCTATGACCTTGCGCTCGTCGAAGGCTCTATCACTACCCCGCACGACGCAGAACGGGTCATAGAGGTCCGCCGACAGTCGAAGTTCCTCATATCGATCGGGGCGTGTGCGACCGCCGGCGGCATTCAAGCGTTGCGGAACTGGAAGGATGTCGACGACTTCACTCGGGTCGTGTACGCCACGCCGGAGTACATCTCGACACTCGATCGATCCACGCCGATCTCGGTTCACGTCGAAGTGGACTTCGAACTGAGAGGTTGCCCGATATCCAAGACGCAGCTGCTCGAGTTGGTAGCCGCCTTCCTGCAGGGACGACGTCCTAACATCCCGACCTACAGCGTCTGCGTGGAGTGCAAGGGGCGCGGGACGCCGTGCGTGATGGTTTCGCACGGCACTCCTTGTCTCGGCCCGGTAACGCAGGCGGGATGCGGGGCGATCTGCCCCGCATACAACCGCGGCTGCTACGGATGTTTCGGTCCGATGGAGTCCCCCAACACGGCGGCACTCGGCCACTGGTGGGAGAGGCAGTTGGATGTACCGGTGCCGGATCTGGTGGACGCGTTTCGGGGCTTCAACGCCTACGCCGAGGCCTTCCGTACCGCAAGCGACGACTATGAGTTGAGGGAATCCCGTGACTGAGAAGACAATCGAGGTCGACTACCTCGCCCGGGTCGAAGGCGAAGGTGCCATGTACGTCAAGATGGAGGAGGACAAGGTCGTCGATCTCCACTTCAAGATCTTCGAGCCGCCTCGCTTCTTCGAAGCTTTCCTGCGGGGCCGGTCGTATCGTGATGCGCCGGACATCACGTCGCGAATCTGCGGCATCTGTCCGGTGGCGTACCAGACCAGTGCGGTCAATGCCATTGAAGACGCCTTTGGGATGACGGTTTCCGAACCCATTCGTGAGCTCCGCAAACTCATCTACTGCGGTGAGTGGATCGAGAGCCACGCGCTGCACGTGTACATGCTGCATGCACCCGATTTCCTCGGCTATGAGTCGGCCATTCACATGGCTCCCGACTTCCCGGAGATTGTGGAGCAGGGGCTGCGGCTCAAGAAGATCGGCAATGATCTTCTGGCGCTGATTGGCGGGCGTGAGATCCACCCGATCAACCCGCGAACGGGGGGTTTCTTCCGGGCGCCGACCCGCGCTGAGTTGGACGCACTGGTCGACGACCTGCAGTGGGCCCGGGAGGCTGCGGTGGCCACGACAGCATGGGTCGCAAGGTTTGATTTTGCCGACTTCGAACAGAACTACGAGTTCGTTGCGCTGTCCCATCCGGACGAATACGCGGTCGTCGACGGCCGGATCATATCCAACCGGGGACTCGACATTGCGGTCCAAGAGTGGGGCGACGTTTTCGAGGAACGCCACGTGGAATGGTCCAATGCCCTCCACGCGGTGGTCAAGGAACGCGGCGCGTTCATGACGGGACCGAATGCCCGTTACAGCCTCGGCTTCGAGAAGCTGTACCCCATCGCCCAACGGACGGCCCGGGCGGCCGGTCTCGGGCCGACCTGCAGCAATCCGTTCAAGAGCATCATTATCCGGGCGGTGGAGATGGTTCAGGCGTGTGAGGAAGCTCTCCGTATCATCGACCGCTACGTGGCTCCCGAGTCGCCCTTCGTCGACGCCACGCCGCAAGCCGGAGAGGGCCACGGTGCCAGCGAAGCACCGCGCGGGATCTGCTACCACCGGTATGAGTTCGATGCGGATGGGGTCATTCTCGATTGTCAGATCGTTCCACCGACGTCACAGAATCAGCTTCGCATCGAGGAAGACTTGTGGAACTATGTACCGCAGTACGCGCACCTGGCCGATGACGAGCTGCAATGGCAACTGGAGCAGGCCATCCGCAACTACGACCCCTGCATTTCCTGCGCCACCCATTTTCTGAACCTCACCGTTGAGCGGGGCTGATGGACCCTTTGGTCATCGGTATCGGCAACTCGGCCCGAGGTGACGACGCCGTGGGTTTGCGGGTGGTAGAAGCGCTTGGGTGCTCCGACTTGGCTGTGGAACACGACGGAGAACCGGCCTCGCTGATCGCATTGTGGGAGGGGCGCCAAGAGGTCGTGCTGGTCGATGCAATCTCGTCCGGCGAACGGCCCGGCACGGTTGTCGAGGTCGACATCGGGGAGTCAGAACTCCCGGCCGGCTTGTGTCACTCCACGCACGCGCTCGGACCGGCAGAGGCGGCTGAACTCGCTCGAGCCCTCGGGAAGCTGCCCCCGAGAATCCGGTTGTTGGGGATCGAAGGTGCCGACTACTCGTTCGGCGCAGGGCTGTCGCCCGAGGTAGAGGCAGCCGTTGACCAGGTTGTGAGGCGCGTGAAGGAGATCATCCGGCCGACGGCAGACTGAGGCGAAACGAGCTCTCCCCGCTCTCGTAACGATACGAGAGTTCGCCCGACATCAAGCGAGCCAGTTGACGCGAAACAGTCAGACCCAACCCGACGGCGGCAGTTACCCCGCTCACCCGATGGGCGGTCGCGTAAGGCTCGAAGATTCGTTCCCGCTCTTCTTCTGGGACACCGGCACCATTGTCGGCTACTTCGATCCAGACCCGACCGACGTCCTGCCCGGCACGGACGACGACATCGTCCCCGCCATACCGCTGGGCATTGCTCAACAGGTTGCGGAGAATCTGCCGCACGCGCACCTCGTCGGCCACAACTCGGAGCGAACGATCCGGCGGTAGCACGAACTCGGGGTGATACCCCTTGCCGAGGAACTCGGCTACCGAACGGACCGTCTCTGCGACGTCGATTTCCACCGGTGAGACCGTAACGGTGCCGATGTCGGCGCGCGCCGCCACGAGAAGGTCTTCGACGATGTTGGCAACATCGGCCGCCTGGTCGGCGATCAGTTCCATGAACTCTTGCTTCTCGGACGGGGAGAAGCTGGCGTGATGATGCCGCAACTCGTGGGTCAAACCGACCACGGCGGTCAGCGGGGTCCGGAGCTCGTGGCTAACCGAAGCGATGAACTGATCCTTGGAAGTGACGAGTTCCTGCAGCCGGTGTTCGGCACGGCGCAGGTCAGTGATATCAACCATGGCGATCACCACGTGCCCAAGATCGAGCCGACCCTTTTCCCGGGCAACCGCCCAACGCAATACGCCGTCGATGTCGTTTCCCTGAGCGGTCTTTCCGCTGAGGGGGGTGTCGAGATGGTCGCGATCCTCCCAGATGGCCACGAACTGCTCTTCAAACGAAGCCAAGGAGGGCTCGTTGATCGTGGCTGCAGCCAGGGAACCGAGCAGCTGCTCCTTCTCCGCAACCTCCATGAGATCGAGAGTGGCCTCATTCACGTCCTTGACGACGATCTTGGTGGCGGCATTGATCGTCTCGTCGGGATGGTCGGCCAGGTAGCTGCGAAGGTCCTCAACGCCGCGATGGCGAAGACCGTCGAGCCACTCGCCGATGGCCCGGTAGTCCTCCTCCCAGATCGACACCGGCGCTCTGGCGAAGAGAAGCTCGTAGCGAGCCTCTTCGGTTTCCTGGTTTTGACGTGCCCACGTGATCAACCAGGAGATGAAGAGGAAGGCGACTGCGTGGGTTACACCCTTCGCCACCGCAAGGCCCAGGGTCTCGTCGCCGCTGGCCCACCACGCCTGGGCGGCGATGATCAGCATCGAAAACGAGATCAAGAAGGCACTTCGTGACCAGCGGGTCACAACCGAAAGAGCGGCGCCGATCGTGACCAGCCCCAGCAACGAAGCCTCCTCGACGCCGGGGGCGTCAACGGCAGCTACCTGAATGACGACCAGTACCGCGCCGAGGATCAAGAGCCGCGCCGGCCGCGGCCGTCGCCTTCGCAGTTGATGGAAGCCGATGATGGCGATCACAGCCGGGAGGACCGCTCTCACCAGCAGAGGCCGGTCGTCGCCGAGCACGCCGACCGTGGTGTAGACGGCGGCTACCGCCGCAGCAATCAACATTGCCACTTTCACCATCTCGGTGTCCCGCGCCGCGTGATCGCCGGCGGGTGCCGAGAGACGCCAGAATCTGGTTTGCATGGTCATGAAAGCATCGGCGCCGAACGCGGGGCCCTTGACCAACAGCTACATTTCGGCGCCATGCGAGCGGTTGTGCAGCGGGTCGCCGAGGCTTCGGTCACGGTTGAGGGCGAGGAAGTATGCCGGATCGGCCCCGGGTTGGTCGTACTGGTCGGCGTGGCTCCGGCCGATACCGTTGCCGACGTTGCGGTACTGTCCGCCAAGCTGGCCACCCTTCGGATCTTTCGAGATGACCAGGGGAAGATGAACAGGTCGGTAGTCGACATTGCGGGTGAGGTTCTCGTTGTCAGTCAGTTCACGTTGCTCGCCGACGTGAGGAAAGGACGGAGGCCTTCCTTTGTGGGTGCCGCAGCTCCGCAGTTCGCCGAAACCCTCTTCGGAGAACTGGCGGACGGCCTCCGCGACCAAGGAGTCGCCATCTGTACCGGTAGGTTCGGGGCCTTGATGCAGGTTGCCTTGATAAACGACGGCCCGGTGACGATCGTGATCGACACGGACGAAGGGAAGATCGCCTAGGCGTCCGGCGTCATTGCTACTCCTCGATGGTGGCGACCTGAATCAACTCCTCGTAGACCGAAGGATGATCGGCGAGGATGATCGGTATGCCGCGTTCTCGGCGATAGGCGATGCCCGGGTTGTGGTGCGTGGTTCCGTCGGGAAGCGCGACCTGGGGTGAGCCCTCGATCCCCTGGGCCAACGCGTCGCCGAGGTCGGCCATCACCGTCTTGCGGAAGCGGCCGTCGTCGAGGGCGGCGGCCAGTTGCTCGGCTCCGAGGCCCTCGGTCTCGGCCACCGCCACCAGTTCGGCCCTCACACTGAGATTGTGGCCGTGGAGAAACACTGCTCGTCTGAGGGCGAGGTCGAACGACTCGCCGATATCCTGACCCAGCGAGAATCCCCATTTCTGGGCTTCGAACGCAGGGAGATTGGAAGTCGGCCAGGCTTCACTGCGCAGAGCGCTGAAGGCGGTCGGCTCCAATTGAGCAAGTGCGACGACCTCGTGTTGAGCAGCTTCGAATCTGCTCAGCTCCAGGTCGACGAGCTCTCTCGGATACGACCGGAGGTCGAAGATCAGCCGGTCGGCTCCAAGATGGTCCCGCATCCTGTGGAGCCGGAGGAGGGCTACGTAGGCCCACGGGCAATGGATGTCGCTCCAGATCGTGATCATCGCCGCGCTACCTCCATCGCTGGGGCCCTCCCTCCAAGCTAGTGCAATTCGTCCACGCCGGAGCGTTGGATGGCTACCCAGTGGCGGAAATCCACTCCCGTCCGGCGGGACAGAAGTGGAGGAAGTCGCACGACGTGCATGCCCTGGAGGGGGAAGGATCCCACACCTCCCGGCGAATAGAGCCGATGAGATCGGCCAGGTGGTTCCGGGCGGCGGCCATCCAGACCGTGTCGACCTCCTCGCTGATCTCGGTCAGTCCGTCTCCCAGATAGGCGAATGTGACCCGCAGACGATCGGGTCGGATGGGGCCGAACCGCACCTCGTCGACCGCCACCGCGTATGCCTCGAGTTGCACTCGCGCTGCCGGCTCGCTGGACGGACGGCCCGATTTGAAGTCGACGACCTCCCAAACGGCCGGGTGCGGCTCGTAGATGGCGTCTATTCGACCGCGGACCCTCGCTTCGTCGATCCACAAGTCGAACGGGACTTCGACGAACCGAGCCGGCGTAGCTGCGAACCTCGAAGTCCGGTAGGTCGCAAAAGGGTCTTTCCCTCTTCCAGCGGCGGACTCCTCGTCCGGCGATAGATCGTAGGTGTCGGGCTCGACCCCTTCGAGGGGCACAACACCGAGGTTGTGCAATTCGATGCGGCGATGAACCTCGACGCCTCGCCGAGCCGCGGCGGAAGGCCGACGGGGCAGGCGATCAACGGAAGTCCAGAAGTACTTACGAGGACAAGTCGAGTAGGTAACGAGCCCAGTGACCGAAGTTGCCAGCGTCGAGTCGTCGGGGGTTTCCGGCGGGCTCGGCAAGCCTTCGAGCACCAACTCGAGCTGGCGGCGCTGATGCTCAAAGGCGCGCGACCCGTCCCGTCCGGCCTGTTTCGGCCAGTCGGGGTCGTCCATCGTGGCGCGTAGCGCTTCATGCCATCCGCCGGGGAAGTGCGGGTCGGGAGCACCGGTCGGGTCCTCGACCCGAAGAAAGGCCGGAGGCGAACCTTGCTCCGCTTCCTCCCGACGTATTGAGACGCCGGGTGCATTCCTCGCCTTCTCGTAGAGAGGGCTGCGCCGCTTGGCCTGACCGGTGGAGTACCAGAACGCGCCGGTGAGGTAGAGGCGGTGCTTGGCTCTGGTGACCGCAACGTAGGCGGTGCGCCATTCCTGGGAACGGTGCCGGGCTTCCAAAGCCATCTTCGATCCGAAGTCTTCCGCCTCACCGTCCAACCGCAATTCGAAGGGAAGCACCTTCGGGTACCGAGAAGGATTCTCGAGGCCTCCGTGTGCAATGCTGGGAAAGGTCCCGGACACGACGGCCGGCAGGAACACGGTATCCCACTCGAGTCCCTTGGCGCGGTGAACCGTCAGAATCGAGACCGCGTCCTCGTTGCTGAGTCGGGCGGTGTCGAGTTCCTCAGAGGCGCCGTCTTCGTCGAGGAGGTCGAGGTAGTCGAGAAACGCGCTGAGCGACGGACGGCCCTCCAGGGGACTCCACTGCTCAGCGAGGTCGAGGAATCGATACAGGTTCAGCCGCGCGGTCAGGCGAGCGGCCCCACCGAGCGCTTCCACTTCCGCCCACGATCCTGTGTCCTCGAGTATCCGGCGGCAGAGTTCGACGAGGGTGACCGCTTGTCCTTCCGACAGGAGGCGGCGGTAGAGACTCCGGAAGTCGGCCAGCCGGTGACGTGCTTCTTCGGAAAGGCCCTCGATCTGTTCGAGCTGGTCAATTGCCTCCAGCATGGCCCAACCGGGAGCGGCCCCATCATCGGTTCTTCGATCGCGTTTCTGGCCTCTTACCCAGTCGCCCAGGGGAGCGAGGTCGGCGATGCCGAGGCGGAAACGGGCCCCGAGCAGGATCCGCACCAGTGAGGGAGCGTCGTCGGGCCTTCCGATGAGGCGCAACCAGGCGTGGAGGTCGGCCACTTCGGGTACCTGCAACAAGCCGCCCAGCGCTGCCACCTCGACCGGGATCCCCTCATCTTGGACCGCTTCCCGGACGAGATGAATCTGCCGGTTCTTCCGGAACAGGACTCCGATGTCCCGCCACGCGACGGCCTCTTCGTCGTGGAGACGTCGAATCTCGCCGGCCAGCCAGCGGGCTTCGGCGACCGCATCGTGAAACCACGACACCTCGACCGAGCCTTCCCGNNCGGCGGTTGACGCTGAGACTCAGGGTTGCCGACGGGGAGCCTTCGCCGTCGACGAAGTGATAGGGGAATCTTGCGAAATTCCACAAGGAGGCACCGCGCCATTCGTAGATGGTCTGGTCCGGGTCGCCGACGGCCGTTACTGGAAAGCCCGCCCCGAAGATCCTGAGCAAGAGTTCCCGCTGAGCGGGGTTGGTGTCCTGGTATTCGTCCAGCAGGACTACCCGGTAGCGTTCCCGGATGCGATTCGCCACTCCGGCCTCGCCGGTCACCTCGAAGGCGAGGGAGATCAGGTCTGAGAAATCGACCGCGTTGTAGCGTCGTTTGATCTCTCCATACCGCTCCAAGACCTCGGCCATTTCTGCTCTCTGCGCCCACACTTCATCGAGTTGCTCCGGCAGATTCTCGAGCAACACGGATGCCGTTTGCAGATGGTCGCCCAGCCGACCTGCGAGCGAGGCCAGTTCATCGACTCGGCGCCGGGGAAGCCGCACGTCCAGGTGCTCATAGGTGCCCCCGGCCAGCGCATCAGTGAGTAGCTGGCGCTGGTAACCGGGAGTGATCAACTGCGCATCTCGCTCGAATCCGACGAGGGGCCCGAATTCGGCCAGGATGTTGTGGGCGAACCCGTGGTAGGTGGTCACCTCGACCTCGCGCCCCGCCTTGGCGAAGTCCGCCAGATAGAGACGGAGGCGATCCGTCAGCTCTTCGGCGGCTTTGTTGGTGAACGTGATGCCCAGGGCCGCTTCCGGTTCGATCTGTTCCCGCTCGACCAGAGCTGCTAGTCGCATCGCCATGGTCGTCGTTTTGCCCGTCCCTGCTCCGGCCGAGACTCTGAGCGGCAGCAAGGGATATGCGATTACCTCACGCTGTTCCTCGGTGGGCACCAGTAGGGTCATGCGGAGAAGGCCTCCTTGCCTTCTGGCCACTCGGGACACACCATACGCACCCGGCAATTACGGCAATGTACGTTCGGGGTTGCGGGCCACTCCTCGGCACCGATTCCTCTGGCGGCTTCCCTCATGGCTTCCTGCACACGGTCGAGTCGACTGGTGTCGAGACGGCGAACGGTCACCGACTTCGCCTCGGTGCGGGCCGGGAACCACAGCTCGGCCTCGTCGACCGGGCCGGATTCAGTGATGTGTTCATCGGTCCTCAGCGCCAGCACGTAGAAACCCAGTTGCATCGACAGCGCCGCTTCGGACGTCGTCGGCAGGCGCGTTCCCGTCTTGTAGTCGACGACCCGGACGACTCCGCCGTCGAGTTCAATCCGATCCGCTGTTCCCCTCCACAACACTCCGTCGACCTCGAGCGAGAGTGGGCGCTCGAGCGCCACCGGGACTCCGAGGCTCGGCCAGTGCTCATAGAGATGGGTGATGATGAGCACCGCCCGTCGATACCAGGCCGTTGCCCAGGGGTCACCACCGAAATCCGATGGATCCCAGATTGAATCGAGTTCCTTCAGGGCGCAGGAGAGCTCGGCGTGGGGTGTTCCGGTCTCCACGGCGGTCGCTTCGGCCCGTTCGAGCGCCCCGTGGATCAGTGATCCAAAGGTCAGGAATGGCGTCGGCTCGTCTCCTACCTGCAATCTTCGTTCGAAAACGTAGCGGCGGGGGCACGCGGCATAGCTTTCCGCCTGGCTCGGAGAAAGGGTGAAGCCCTCGGCCATGACTCCGCGGTCTGGACCCCGCTCGCGCACTCCCGCGTAGACCTCAGGCGGGCGGAGTCCCCACTTGCTGCCGGTCTCGAGCAGCGATAGGGCGGCCAGCCGGCGAGCCTCACTCAAGGTGGGGTCGCGGGCGATGCGACGCAGCCATGCTTCGGCTTCGAGTGGTGTTACCGGATTAGTCCGTTCGGGCGGTCGGTCGGAAGCGTCGGAAATCGAACGGACGCCGGCGATGAGCGGGAGGAAGCGGCTCGGCATTCCGTGTCCTTCCTCTAATCCGGAGGAGGTAGCGGTCCAGATGACCCGCCGGTACCCGCGAGTGGTGGCCGTGTAGGCGAGACGCATTTCCTCTTGGAGGCGGAACGCGCGGTAGTCGATAGGGTCGGTCGGCAGGGAGGGTGACAGATGCCGCGATCCAAGCAACGATTCGCGACTGCGGAGATCGGGGAAAACGCCTTCGACGGCGTCGGCGATGAAGACCGTGTCGAATTCGAGGCCCTTGGACTGATGGAGGGTGGTGAGGGTGAGACGGTCCCCGCGGGGCGCCCGGTAGCTGAGAAGAGGCTGCGCTTCGAACTCCTCGTCTTCGGTCAAGCGGACATAGTCGACCAGTGTGGCTTTCGGGTCGCGTTCGTTGAGACGTCCCAGAACCTGGGCCAGTGAGCTCCAAGCTGCCCGCTCATTGCGCCGGAGAGGCTGTTCGACGACCGATGCGAACTGCGGAAGCGTTTCCCAGACGTGCCAGAACCCCTCCACGGCAGGACTGGAGGTCGCCCACGAGGTTTCCTCGAACAGGTGCGAAAGACCTTGTCCATCCTCGAGACGGCCGGCGAGCGCCTCGATCCATCTTGTACCGAGACGGATTCGGTCGCGCTCGATTTCGCGTAGGCGTCCCAGGGGAACCGAGAACAGGGGACCGAGCAGAATCCGGCGCAGAGCGCGTCCGGCTTCCGGTTCGTTCTCGGTGGCGGCTATGACGCAATCGAGAACCACCCTGACGGCCGGATGGTCGGCCAGGCGCGAGTCGGGAAGCTCGTGGGGTATTCGTCTTCTTTCGAGCACGCGCGAGAGTTCGGGCAGAAACCTTCTCTTGCTACGCACGAAGACTGCAATCTTCGAATAGGGGATCTGTTGCCCGAGATGGAGGCGGTCGATTTCCTCTGCTATCCACTCGGCTTCCTGGGTCTGTTGGTCGAAGCTGTAGGTCTCGACCCGGCCCTCTCCCGGGGCAGGTGTGACGGGACCGGCAGACCCTGGAAGAGAACCGGCGGTCACTCGTTCTGCCGACTCGAGGATCGCCGCCGGTACCCGGAAGGAGGTCGTGAGCACCATCCGTCCCGCTAACCGGCCGTCCTCGTGCGGGAAGTCGGAGGGAAAGCGGGAGACGTTCGAGAGGTCGGCCCCGCGAAAGCTGTAGATGGATTGATAGGGATCGGCCGCCACGGTCAGGTTGCGACGAGCGGTGTACATCTTCTGCAAGAGGCGAACCTGAGCCCTGGTGGTGTCCTGGTACTCGTCGACGAGCAGATAGCGATATTGGGCGCTCGCGGCTTGCGCCACTTCTGGTTCTGCGAGAACCCGCACAGCCTTCGCCAGCAGGGTCCCGTAATCGATGCGGCCCTGTTCGAGGAGCGCTTGTTCGTATCGAAGTAGGAATTCCGGCAAACCCTGCCAATCGGACCGGTCGGATGCCAATTCGGCGAGATGAGAGCCGTCGATCAACTGTTCCTGGCATCGGAGGAGGAAATCGGTCACCTCCCGGGCGAAGCTGTTCGTGGTCAACAGGCTTCGGAACGGGAGCGGCCAGCGTCGGGAGTCTTCCGTCGTCAGCAGATCGTGAACCAGAGCCACCTGCTCCGGTCCGGTCAGCAGTGAAGGCATGACGGTCCAACCCAGCGCCCTCTGCCCATAACTCTCCAACAGCCGCGAGGCGAGGGAGTGGAACGTCGAGGCCGGCACGGCCGTGTAGGAGCGGGTCAAGCCGCGCTGGACCCTTGTCTTGAGATCTGCGACACCTCTCCGCGAGAAGCCGAGTAGGAGCAACTCCTCCGGAGCTACCTCTGCGTCTTGCAGCAACCACAGGGCTCGGCGCGCCAGGAACTCGGTCTTTCCCGTGCCGGGACCGCCGACGACCAGCTGCGGCCCTCGGGCGCGGGCCACCGCGCGGCTCCAGTCTTCCGGGTCGATCCGAAGTTCCGCAGTCACCCCCAAGAGCGTAGGCGCTTCCTAGGCTGCCTCGGCCAAACCGGCGGATGTCCGATCGTCACAGTGGGGACAACCATCCGCAGATCCCTCATACACAATGTTGATGGTGAGCCCGGCGGCTGCGAAAAGCAACGTCATTTCTCGTACTTCCATGCTCGCTACGCTATCGGCGAGGTATGACAGAAAACCTCGATAGCCTGTCGATCCTTCACTTCCCTTGAACATCCATTGCCACCATGAGTGGTGGGTCGATCCGGCGTTCAATGATCCCTGCCGTTGGCAGGACTCGCACCGTCCATGTGCTGCCACCCGAGCGGTTGTATGGATATGCGCCTCAGAACGGTGACGATCTTCCTTGGCACATTCAGCCCGGGCACAACGGCACCGTACGTGACTAGTGCGTCCAGACCTTGTTGGAAAGGTCCTCGAAGACGGTTCCCACCACGCTGGGTGGCCAATAGGCTCATGCTCATGAGACGACCAATGACCCGGGCAGTCACGAATGCTGCTTTGGGCTTGATGCTGGTGGTGGCCTTGGTAGTCGTACCCTCCGGTGCCGCCGGCGTGACCGGGCAACTCAACGGTTCCGTCGATCTCTCGATCGAAGTTTCTGCACATCCCAATCCGGCTCCGGTCGGCTCGGTCGTCATCTATGAGGGCGTTGTCCGCAATCGGGGGAGAGTCGTCGCCGAAGAGGTGGAGGGAGTATTCGAGATACCGGCGGAGGCGGTCACCGCCGATGCAGACTCACTGGCCTGCACGGCGGTCGGGTCGAAACACCTCGACGCGGCCGGATCGACCCGCGCCGAGCCCTGGACGGTCACCTGCAATCTGGGCGCCTTGCCACCGGGAGCAGAGATTCAGGTTGCCTTCTCGGTGAGGACCGGAGCCCCCGGGACGCACATGAGCACGGCGACGGTGTCGTACCCGGCCGTTGACCGTCGACCGTCAGACAACAAGGCGGAGATACCTCTCCTCGTACTCCCGAATACTCCCGGCTACACCCCGGCCTTCCAACGGCCGGGACCGACCAACCCTCTCGGCAGAACTACCGTGTAGCAGAGGTACATCCCCTCATGTCTTCCACGCTACGGCCGGGTGTGACATGGATGCGGCGATCAGATCCCGAGGGAAGGTTGGTGTCGGTGTGCACTTCCATCGGCGAGGATGTGGAACACTTCGGCACCGAGAGCTTCCAGTTGCGGTGCCAAGACGAGGCGCCGGTGACAATGTTCGGGATCCCGTTCAGCACAGAGTAAGGCAACCGGCCCGGCTTCATTGAGCGCCAGTACCTCCGCCAACGCTGCCCGAAAGGATGGCGAGTCGATCCCACTCGGCCGATTCCTCGGGTCATCACGATCGGCCGAGAGGCCGCCGAGCCGATCGCCCATCCACCGGTAGCCGAGACCGGCGGCGGCGGTCAGCACCGCCAGTGCACTCTTTCGGAAGTCTGGGGCGTGCCGGGAATAGGGAGTCGAACGGACGTCGACCACCGTGGCAACGCCATGGAGTTGGAGGACTCGCTCGATTTCGTGAAATGGGGCATTGCCATGGCCGACGGTGAAGATCCTGGGCTTGTGTTCACTGTTCATGGGGGGCACCGGCCGATTCGCGGATCTCAAGCTACTGGAGGTTCACGCTCCGGAGGCCACCAAGTCTTGGGATCCTTCCTCGAGCCAGGCCGGACACAAAGCCTTGAACGAGCACCAATCACACAATGTGTTGCGGCGGGGAGGGAAATGGCTGCGTTCAATGGCACGATTGATGGCCTCCCAGAGAGCGCGTAGTTGCCGGTCCATCGCCGCCAGCTGCCGGTCGTCGATCGGTAGTCGGTACATCGTCGGGCCGTTCAAGTACAGGAGCCGCACCTCGATGGGAGTCCGACCCAGTTGCTTCTTGATGAGGAGAGCGTAGATCTTGAGAGCGAAGAAAGCCGGGAGGGCATAGCGTTCGGGCGGAGCTTTGCCAGATTTGTAGTCCGTGATGACGAGGCTCCCATCCGGGAGCTCGTCGATTCGATCCAGGATGCCGCGAATGGTGATGCCGTCGAGATCCTCCATCATGTCCAGTTCACGATCGAGAGGGGCGACCTTCTTCGGATCTTCGAGCGCGAAGTAGTTGAGCAGCAGGGTCAGGCTCTCGACTCCCCAGCGGCGCTCCTCTTCGATCGAATCGAATAGGTGAGCAAACTCTTCCGAGCCGCGCAGCTCGGTCCAAGCCTCCCGGAAGAGCTCAGAGAGCGCTTCGGGGGTGCGCTCCCGGGCGGGGAGGTCGTAGAGACGTTCGAGAGCCAAATGGGCTGTCGTGCCCCGGGCCTGGTACACGGTGGTGGGCTCGGGGAGACGGTCGATGGCTCGAAACTTGAAGAGCTGCGGACACACTTTGAAGTCGGAAGCGCGGCTGGGAGACAACGTTGCAAGGCTCATGGCCCGACTATAGGACACAGGAATGACACGCGTGGGATTCGCCGGGAGGAGAGGGTCCGGTGGATCGCGAAATCTTCCTACTTGCTCGCGAAATCTCGATAGCCAATTCGGTTGAAGTGGCAATTCGTCAGGAGTACGTTTGATGTTGCCGCTGAGGGGGCAACTCCAAAAGCGGACCGGCAGCCGCTGAGAAGCAGCTACGGTTTCCCTCCGGGAGACCCCCCCTTCGGGGATCGGGAGTTCCGGCGGGAAGAGAACCCCGAGAGGGCGAAAGCTTCGGCAGACGCTCCCTCGGGGTCTCTCGCGTGTGGGGTTGGTTGGGGGGGTGTGGTTGGGGTGGTTCGCGAAAAGTGGGTTTGGGTCGCGAAAATGTTGTTGGGTTGTGGCTTGCTGAGTGGGTGAGGTGGGTCTACATTTGCAGGACTGCTTGTGAGGCAACTCACCGGCAGGGTCGGCACCACCGAGAGGTGGTATCGGGCTCCCACTGGGAGACCAGATCCTTCGGGGTCCTGGAGTTCTAGTAGGAGAGAGAACCCCGAGAGGGTGGAAGCTTCGGCAGACACTCCCTCGGGGTTTTTCGCGTCTGGGCCGGCTCTGGGGGCCAGGTCGGGGCGCGTTGATNNGGCAAATCCCCCACCACTCCCAGCATCCTCGGTACGTTGTTGTCCAGGTGCTCGGAGCGAGCGAGGAGGTCGCATGTTCCAGACTCTCCACTATGTCGAAGAAGAGAACGAAACGGGTCGGGTCGTGTCCGCGTTCCGCGAAATGGAGATCGGCCGGTACTCCACGGAGCAAGCTGCAGTTGCCGCTGCACGCGCCTCAATGGCCACATTCGTCCACGCGGAAAGACCCGAGTACGCCTGGTGGATCGTTCGTCGGGAAGGCGAGCAAATGGCCACTTGGTTTGCCGATTCCAGGACCCGGCGCGAATTCACGGTCGATCTCATGACCAGGAGACTGGTAGAAGTCGCTTGAGGGTCGGCAGTACAGCCTGGGCGCTTTAAGTGAGAAAATAACCACAAATGGTGGTCAGGCTCAGTGTAGAATGATCACACAATGCGGTGGCTTGGGGAGGCCGCCGGCTGAACGGGAGCAGCGAGGCAACCATGTTCGAAGCCGTCGAGTTCATCGAAGAAGAGGTGACGCCGGGTCAACCGGCCCCAATACCCATCGAGAACGTCCTTGGCACTTTTGGGGAGGAAGCGGAGGCAGTGGCGCGAGCTAGGGCAGCACGCGCTGGCTACATGGGTGCTGAACGGGAAGGTTACGCCTGGTGGATCGTCCGGGAACAAGGAGCGCGCCTCGCCAACTGGATCTCAGACTCCCGCTCCGACCGAGAGTTCGCGCTCGACCTGACCTCCGGCGAGCTGGTGGAGGTACCCGAGGAGTAACGCCCGGAGGCCGCCTCCAGGACCGTCCAAGACGGTTCCTTCCACTCGACGAGTAGAGTCTTTGAACCCGATTCCGGCGAGAGGTCAGGAGTGGAGGTATTCCATACCACCTGGGGGTGGGTCGCGGTGTCGCTCGCCGGCCTGGCCGGCTTGGCCGGCATCGGTTTCGCCGTGGCCAAACGACCTCCCCCCAGGGCCTTCTGGATTCTGGCCGGCGCCGGCATGGTTGCCATAGTCGTCCAGGTCGTGGCGGGGGTGGTGCTCTATCTGCAAGATCATGACCCGGGCGCCTTCCACATGTTCTACGGATTCCTCGTGCTGTTCACGTTGGCCTTTGCCTACATGTACCGGTCGCAATTGTCCAAGCGGCCCGCCCTTGCCTGGGGTTTGCTGATGTTGTTCGTCACGGGACTGGGTCTGCGGGCGATCATGACCTTCGAGGGGTCGTGACCCGCCCACGCAGGCGCCGACTCGTCGCGGGATGAGGCACGGGTGAAACCAAGGATGGATTTTCGATCCCCGGCACTTAGCATGGGTTGCCCAATCCCGGGGAGGGATCGTGCTGCTCGACGGTAGAAGATTGTTGATCACCGGTGTGCTGACCAACGATTCGATAGCCTGGCATACGGCCAGGGTGGCTCAGGAACAGGGCGCCGAGATTGTGTTGACCGGCTTTGGTCGAGGAATGCGGTTGACCGAACGCTCGGCACGGCGGCTGCCCGAACCGCCGGACGTCCTCGAACTCGACATCAACGATCCCGACCATCTGAGGGACCTCACGGCGGATCTGTCGAAGCGCTGGGGCTCACTCGACGGCGCGCTCCATGCCATTGCTTTCGCTCCCGAAGATGCGCTCGGGGGAAACTTCCTCAACACTCCGCCGGAGAGTGCCCAAACGGCGTTCATGACGTCGGCATTCTCATTCAAGACCCTGGCCGCCGGGCTTCTCGGCCTGTTCGAGGAGGCGGGGGGAGGCTCTTTGGTGACGTTGGATTTCGACAACCGCCAGGCTTGGCCGGCCTATGACTGGATGGGGGTAGCCAAGGCAGCTCTCGAATCGGTAACGAGGTATCTCGCCCGGGACCTCGGCCCGCACGGGATTCGGGTCAATGCAGTGTCGGCGGGTCCGTTGGCTACGGTAGCCGCCAGGTCGATTCCGGGTGTCGACCTCTTCGAAAAGGCTTGGGGCGGGCGAGCGCCCCTCGGATGGGATCTCAATGACCCTGAGCCGGTCGCGCGTATGGTGTGCGTTCTGTTCTCAGACTGGGCACCGGCTACCAGCGGGGAGTTGATCCATGTCGACGGTGGATTCCACGCCATCGCGGCCGGGGGTGGCGAGTGATCGGCGGACCTCGAGCGATTCGCTAGCCGCCCACTACGACAGGATTGCGGCGTCTTCGGCGTGGACTGAGGACGCGGGGCAGCTCGACCCGGAATGTTGCTCCGCCTCCGGGAGTGTCGTGGATGGTGACGTCCCCCTCCATTGACCGAGCCAGCCCTCGCACAATGGAGAGACCGAGGCCGGTCCCACCCTGGGAGCGCGTCGTCGACGGTTCGAGTTGACTGAATTGGTCGAAGATCCTGGTTCGCTCAGCAGGAGGTATGCCCGGGCCGTGGTCGATGACGTCGATCATCACGCGTTCCTTATGCATCGTCACGGCTACCTCTATGGGGCTTCCCGCGGCGTGTTTCATGGCATTCTCCACCAGGTTGATGACCATCCGGCGGATGTGGTCGGGGTCGGTCTTGATGAACGTATCAGGCTCGACCCGGACCTCGACCACCTCGGCGGCGCCGGAGATGACACCTACGGTCTCCGGCAGGAAGCGGCTCAGGTCGATCTCCTCGGGATGTCGCGGCAAGGCCTGCCCCTCGATCCGCGACACCACCAGCAGGTCCTCGATCAGCCTTCGCAACCGGTCCGCTTGACCACGGGCCGATTCGAGAAGCTCCAGGGCGGCCGGTTGCTCCGGGGCGAGCTCGGGTCGGGCAATGGTGGCCAGGGAACCAATGATCGAGGTCAATGGAGTTCGGAGTTCGTGGCTCACGACGGACACGAAGTCCGATTTCATCCGGGCGAGTTCCTCCATCCTTCGGGACGTCTCCGCCGCTTCATGGAACCGCTCGAGTTGTGCCAGGACGAGGGTGGCCGGGGCTGCCAGAGAGGTCAGCACTTCGAGGTCCTTGGTGGTGAAGTCGCCGTCTGCTTTGTCGGCCAGCACCATGACTCCCATGGTGCGATGCTCGAGCTGCATCGGTACGACCAGCGCGGAGTGTGTCCCGAGTTCGCCGAGAAGCCCGTGGCTGTCCGGATCATGGTCCAAGTCGGTGTAGAGGGCAGGACTGCCCGAGAGAAACACACGTTCGATGTCACCCTGGCGGCTCAATGGCATCCGATATCCGTCGACGTCGAGGGAGTGCCCGGCGGTCCAGATAGGGCTGATGACTTCCAGGGTCTGTTCGCGAGCGTTGTGGAGCAGGACGGCCCCTACCTCCGCATCGAGGTACCGCCCGATCCTGCCCACCAGTTCCGGGAGCACCTGACCCAAGCTGTCGCCGGCTGCCATGGTCCTGGAAACCTCGTAGAGGCGACCCAGATCCGCCTCTCGCTTGGCGAGTTGATCCATTCGGTCGATGCCGATGAGCGTTTCCCGGCGGAACTCCTTGGTGAGCATGCTGGAGGTGATAGCGACCGCCACCAAGATCACGAGTGGGATGATCAACCGCTCAATCTCGACCGACTGCCCGAAGTTGGAGTCTGTGAGCACAAGGGAGGTGATGACCATGCCGGTGATGAATGCGTGGGCGACGGTCCCCGCCAGGGCCGCGGACAGCACTACCACGCCGAAGTACGAAGCGAAGATCACCACCGAGAGTTGTGGTACTGCCCCCACGGTGGTCAACTCGACCAATGCCAGCGCCAGCCACAGCCACAAGACGACGTCACCACGCCAATCCGCGAGGAACTTCTCCCAGGGAACGAACGAGAGGGCTACGAGTCCCATGCTCGCGACCAGCGAAGGCACCCAAACGCGGGGGTCGTTGAGAAGGCTCAGGCGGTAGGCCGCGAAGAGAATGGCGGCCAGCATGAGCCACGAAACCCGCACCCCCAGCTTCGCGGCCCGTGCACGGAACGCCACGAATGGAGCCCTGTTCGCTTTTCTTCGTCGGGCCATCAACCCAGTATGGTCTCGATTGAGGAGGGTTCGACGGTAATCTCCCTCGAGCCCTGGAAGGTGTTTCGGTTCTCGTGCAGCTCAACATGAGGCATTCCCTTGGACCTTGCGGCCGTTCGGGTCTCTGCAAGCGCTACGGTCTCCAATCATGCTGAAGTCATTCGCCGGGGGAGCGGTATTCGGAGAACGTGTCGGAGACGGCCCACCACAGGTGCTGGCAATGCACGGATGGGGGAGAGATCGGCGCGATTTCGATGAGGTTCTCGAAGGGCTGGACTCGATCGCCATCGACCTGCCGGGCTTCGGCGCTTCACCGGAGCCCGTCGAAGCTACAGGGGCAGGCGGCTATGCCGAACAGGTGGCGCCGGTGTTGGACGATTTCGACGAGCCGGCGGTGGTGGTGGGGCACTCGTTCGGGGGTCGGGTTGCGGTGAATCTGGCCGTGCTCGACCCGCAAAGAATCCGGGCGATGGTCCTGCTCGGGGTTCCACTACTCCGCAGGACCACGAAGGGCGGTCGTGCCTCGCCGCTTCCCTACCGGTTGATTCGTTCCCTGCATCGCTTTGGGTGGGTCGATGACGATCGCTTGGAGCGGGTCAGGCAGCGCTACGGGTCGTCCGATTATCGGGCGGCGACCGGCATCATGCGAGATGTTCTCGTGACGGTCGTCAACGAAAGCTACGAGCCACAGCTTCGCGAGATCCGACAGCCGGTGCACCTGGTGTGGGGCGGCGAGGACCGGGAGGTTCCGATCGCGGTTGCCGAGCAAGCCGTCGATCTCCTCGGCAGCGCCCAACTGACGGTGCTGGAAGGCGTCGGCCACCACGTTTGTCTCGAAGCTCCCGAAGCCGTTCGGGCAGCCGTACTGGGCGTGACCTCGTGACGGCGGTGATGTGGGTAGCGGCAGTAATTGCTTGTGGATTCGCCACCCTTCGCTGGTTGCGGGTCGCTCAGCGAGAGCACTACCTATCTTGGACCGTGACCCGGTTCGCACAGCGATGGTGGGTTACGAGCCTGATCAACAGGGCGTTGTTCCTCGTTGCTCTGTCGGGCCTCGGCGTCGCCGTTGCGTATCCGACGGCGGGTCTTCTGACCGCTCTGGTGACGGTGACCGGGCCGCTCGGGTTGAGTATCACCGGGCGAACGGCTCCGCTGCGCTGGACGGGGCGTTTGCGTAGGCTGACCCTGGCGGTGGTGGTTCTCACCGGGGTGCTTGCCTCAATCGGTGGGGTGTTCGGCGGAGCGCTGGTGGTGATGCTGTCTGCCGGGATCTTCATGCCGCTGCTGGTGGATGTAGCCCTGGCCGTCACCGCCCCGATCGAACGTCGGCTTTCGGCGAGGTTTGTCGATCAGGCTACCCGGGCGCTTTCCCGGGTGGCTCCTCGCGTCGTGGCCATCACCGGTTCGTACGGCAAGACGACGACGAAGAACTATCTTGCGAGATTGCTGCGCGACAGCCACGCCACGGTGGCCAGTCCGGCCTCCTTCAACAATCGCATGGGACTCGCCCGGGCAATCAACGAGCACTTGGCCGCCGGAACGGAGGTGTTCATCGCCGAGATGGGCACGTACGGGAAAGGGGAAATCGCCGAGCTGTGCTCGTGGATCACGCCCACGGTTGGGGTGATAACCGCCATCGGGCCAGTTCATCTAGAGCGGTTCGGGTCGCTCGAGGCGATCCTCGAAGCGAAGGCGGAGATCCTGAAAGACGCGGGTACGGCCGTGCTCTACGTCGATGATCCTCACCTCGCGACTCTCGCCGACCGGACGGACGAGGCCGTGATCCGGTGTTCCACCCGAGATCCCACCGCGGACGTCTTCGTCGATGGAGCCGGGCAGGGGGGAGTGTTCGTGAGCGGCGAACAGGTAGCGACTCTCGAGGATGTGGCCGTGTTTCCCGGCAACTTGGCGTGCGCCGTGGGTGCCGCGATGGCGCTGGGAGTGCCGGCGGCCGGTCTGTCCGGCGCCATCAATGAGTTGCCGGAGGCAGAGCATCGTCAGACCGTGTCCGTTAGTGATCTGGGTTTCACGATCGTTGACGACACCTACAACTCGAACCCGGCCGGAGCTCGTTCGGCGTTGGACACGTTGGAGCGAGTGGGAGCGGGCAGTCGCCGAGTTCTGGTGACTCCCGGCATGGTCGAGCTCGGGCCTCGCCAGCATGAGGAGAACGTGACCTTCGCGGCTCGGGCCGCCGGCCGCGTCACGGACTTCGTCATTGTGGGCAGGACGAACCGGGCAGCCCTGCTGGAAGGAACGGCGGGCGGTCGAGCGTCCGTTATGGTGGTGGATTCCCGGGAAGACGCCGTTCGCTGGGTTCGTGAGAACCTCGTTGACGGCGATGTCGTTCTGTACGAGAACGATCTCCCGGATCACTATCCGTAAGGAACGAGGAGAGGTCAGATGAGCAAGCCGGCCGTGGTATTCGGGGGGCCGTCGCCCGAACACGACATAAGCATCTTGACGGGCTTGCAGGCCGCCAGGACGCTCGTGGACGCGGGCGTGGAGGTGTCCGCGGTCTACTGGGCGAAAACGGGGCGTTGGTACGCCGTCGATCCCACTCTCGAAGCTGTCGCCTTCGCCGGGGGAGTCCCGGACCGAGCCAAAGAGCTGCGCCTGGTGGCCGAACCGGGTGAAGGCTTCCTGCTCCGGAAGAGGCCACTCGATGTCTCGGTCGTCGTCAATTGCTGTCACGGGGCTCCGGGTGAAGACGGCTCGCTGCAGTCCGCGCTCGATCTGGCCGGACTCCGGTATACCGGTCCCGATGCGGCCGGATCCAATCTGGGGATGGACAAGCTGGCGTTCGGAGCCGTCATGTCCGCCGACGGCCTGCATTCGGTACCTCGGCGGTTGGTCACTGCCGACGATGAGACCTGGGTAGGGATCGACGCCCCGTATATCGTCAAGCCCCGTTTTGGCGGTTCGTCGATCGGGATCGAGGTGGTTTCCGACCGTCGCACCGCCCTCGATCTGCTCAACAGATCTCCCCACATGCGCCGCGGGGCAGTGGTCGAGCCCTTTCTGGAGGGATGTAGGGACTACCTGGTCGCAGTGCGGACCTATCCAGAGTTACAGCTGTCCGCTATCGAAGCTCCGCTGAGAGACGCGGGAACCGCTCACATCTACAACTACGCCCAGAAGTATCTGTCGGGTGGAGGATTGGAGGGATCTGCCCGCGAGCTTCCCGCGCAGTTGGCGCCGGAAATCGAGAAGAGCATTCGTCATGCCGCGGTCCAAGTCGCCCGGCTGGTTGGTGTCAGATCAGTGGCCAGGATTGACTTCCTGGTTCGAGACGGCGAGGTGTGGCTCAACGAGATCAACACGATTCCGGGGAGCCTTGCCGCCTATCTGTGGATCGACCCGCCCGTCTCGCGACGACAACTCCTGCTCGACATGATTGCCGAAGCGGAAGGCGGTACGCCCCGCAGTTTCACAACGACCGGTGCCGACGGAACCGCGTTGCGCGAGGCGGCATCGATTGCATCGAAGCTCGGTTAGAACGGACCGGAATTCGCCTCGGGCGGGCGCTCAGGATTCGGACCGGTCTCCTAGAGGTGGACGATGGGGCAGGTGAGTGTCCGGGTGATGCCCTCGATCGACTGGATGCGGGCGACCACGAGCTTGCCGAGCTGATCAACGTTCTCGGCTGATGCCTTGACGATGACGTCGTAGGGTCCGGTCACATCATCGGCCGATTCGACACCGGGGATCTTCCGAGCCTCATCGGCAACCTGAGCCGCTTTGCCGACTTCAGTCTGGATCAGCACGTACGCCTGGACCACGTAACCTCCTTAGTCCGTCTTGAGTGCGACTATACCCGCAGTCGGGGCACGCGATAGTCCTCAGTCCGGCCTACCGACCGTCCATTCCGAACCGGAGACGATGAGCATAGAGGCGGCCATCGATTTCTTCTGTCTCGAAGATCACCCGCTGGCCCTGGCGCAAGGTCCGGAACAGGCTTCCGTCGAGAGAGCCCGGCTGAAGAAAGACTTCACTACGATCGTCATCTCGGACGATGATCCCTGCGCCCGTGCCCGGGTCGTAGGTCTTGATGACGCCTTGCATGGGTGACGATTGTAGTTGAGGATTGGTCCTCGCTCTTCGTCTTTGGCCGTGCTTCAGACGTAGTGAGTCGAAACCCGACCCCTGCTCACGATGTCTCGTCGGCCCGATGGAAGAGATGAGCGCCGACGAACTCCGAACCGGAAACCAACGACTGCCCAGGCGGGGCTATGCCTTTTCGACCTTGCCGGCCTTGAGACAGGAGGTGCACACCCGGGCGCGCCGCGTATTGGTGCCGTGCTTGACGCGAACCCGCTGGATGTTCGGGACCCAACGACGGCTCGAGCGCTTGTGAGAGAAGCTCACTTGCTTCCCGTACCACGGCTCCTTGCCACAGATTTCGCAACGGTAGGACATGAGAAAGACGACCCTCCCGAGGTCGCGGAGCGGCAGGATAGCACCGATGATCCGCTGCAGGGAATTCGTATACTCCTCTCGTCCACCAAAGGAACAACCGGATGGCCATCACCGCTGATCACCTCAAGCGGGTGATCAGCCGCTACCACGAGCGGCTCACGCATCACCGCGAGGCGCTCAACCGTCTGAACGTCTATCCCGTTCCCGACGGAGACACCGGCACCAACATGAGTCTCACCGTTCAGGCGGTGGTCGAGGAGGTGCGCGACGTCCAAGGGATGGACGCGGTGGCGGGAGCAATCGCTCACGGTTCGCTGATGGGGGCTCGTGGCAACAGCGGGGTGATTCTGTCGCAGATCCTGAGAGGTTTGTCCGACACGTTTCGTGGATCCGAGGAGGTGGGCACTGTGGAGTTCGTGATGGCGCTCGATCGGGCGTCTCATGCCGCTTATCAAGCAGTCCTGCGCCCGGTTGAGGGAACGATCCTCACCGTATTGCGAGCTGCGGCCGAGGCCGCTGCCGAGACGGGAACCGCGGCGGGCGAGGACCTGGGAGCCTTGCTGGCGAGCGTCTACCGGCGCGCCGAGAAAGAACTCGAGAACACCCCCGAACTGTTGCCGGTGCTCAAACAAGCCGGGGTGGTGGATGCCGGGGCAGCCGGCTTTCTCCTCTTGATCGTGGCTTTCCTCGAAGAAGTGACCGGACTGGACGTGGTCGTTCCCGAGCGGATCTTCAACGCCGCCCTCGAGGCGGCCGGGGATTCGGGAAGTGACCATGACGCGATCGCCGGTCTTCGGTACGAAGTGATGTATCTGCTCGACGCCACCGATGAGAACATCGTCCGCTTTCGCAAACGATGGCTCGAACTAGGCGACTCGATCGTGGTGGTCGGCGGGGAGGGCACGTACAACTGTCATATCCATACCGATCTCCCCGGTCCGGCCATCGAAGCCGGAATCGAGGCAGGTCGGCCGCATCGGCTCGAGATCACCGATCTCCTGGATCAGTCTGCCGACGAGGCTTTCCATCCCGGCGAGTCCGTCCGGGAGGCCATGGCGGAGTTCGCCGACACCCCGGTGGCGGTGATTCCGGTTGTGGCCGGAAGAGGCCTGGTCGAGATGTTCAGAAGCCTCGGAGCGCAGCAGGTCGTCACCGGTGGTCAGACGATGAACCCGTCAACGCAGGATCTACTCTCGGCCGTCGACCGGGTCCGGGCCGACACGGTGGTACTGTTGCCCAACAACAAGAATATCGTCCCGGTTGCCCAGCAAGTCGACGCTCTGACGGACAAGCAGGTGCTGGTGGTGCCTACGGTGACCGTTCCCCAGGGGTTGGCGGCGATGGTCGCCTACTTTCCGGTGAACAGCGATCCGACGGACCTGGTTGCCTCGATGCAAGCCGCGGCCGGAGACGTGAGAACGGGTGAGCTGACCAGAGCCGTCCGATCGTCGGCGACTCCGATTGGCGCAGTATCGGAGGGCGATTGGCTGGCCATCGCCGACGGGTACCTGCACAGTGCCCACGCGAACGAAGAAGCGGCATTGATTGGGTTGCTGGACCATCTCGTCGGCGATGATGCCGAACTGGTTACGCTCATCACCGGACTGGGGGCCACCCCGGACACCACCGCCGCCGCCCGGGACTGGCTGGCCGCCCAGGACGTGGACAGCGAGTTCGCCGACGGCGGTCAACCGCTGTACCCCTACCTGATCTCGGTCGAGTGAGCGGTCGAACGCTGGCCGAGCTGACCGGATTCCCGGTCGACGCAGTCAAGTATCTCAAGGGACGCCGCGCAGCCGCACTCCGCAAGGCCGGGATCAGCACCGTCGCCGATCTGCTACTACACACCCCGCGCCGCTACATCGATCGTTCCCGGACCGTTCCTATCCACGAGGTGGAGCTGGGCGAAGAGGTAACGGTGATCGCCACCGTAAGAAGGGTGGGCACTCGCCGACCCCGCCGCAACCTCGCCATCACCGAAGCGGTCGTCGGAGATGGTGTGTCCGTGCTCACGGTCACCTGGTTCAACCAGACGTTTCGTGAACGGCAATTGACCGTCGGCGCCGAGGTGGCGCTCTCCGGCAAGCTCGATCGTTTTCGTGGCAAGCTGCAGATGAAGAGCCCGGCGGTAGACGTGCTCAGCTCAGCCACAGAGAGTCTGGTGACGGGACGCGTCGTACCGGTCCATCCGAGCGCCGGGGAGGTTTCTCCCGGTTACCTCCGCCGGGCAATCCACAATGCTCTACAACGGGCCCGCCCCATCGGTGATCCACTACCCACTGCCATGCGAGAGCGGCTCGGCTTGATCAGCCGAGATCAGGCGATCGCCGATATCCATTTTCCGGAGAGCATGGAAGACCAGGGCCGGGCCAGGGCCCGGCTCGTCTTTGATGAACTGTTCCGGCTGGAAGTGGCGCTGGCCCTCTCCAAGCAGAAGATGATCGACCGGGCGATCGGGATTTCCCACACCCCCACAACTGAACTGGTTGAGAGGTTCGTCTCGAACTTGCCGTACCAACTGACCAGCGCCCAAGTTCGGGTCATATCCGAGATCCGGGACGACATGGTTGCTCCTCATCCCATGCACCGGTTGCTGCTCGGTGAGGTTG
The DNA here is from genome assembly GCA_002403855.1 of Acidimicrobiia bacterium UBA4744. Classification (GTDB taxonomy): domain Bacteria; phylum Actinomycetota; class Acidimicrobiia; order Spongiisociales; family UBA4744; genus UBA4744. The sequence goes on along the minus strand of DHIO01000026.1, from coordinate 147,413 downwards.
GATCCGGCAAAACGGTTGTTGCGGTGGCTTCCCTACTAGGGGGAGTGGAAGGCGGTTACCAGGGAGCCGTCATGGCGCCCACCGAGGTATTGGCCGAGCAGCATTACCTCAGTATCAAGGACCTGCTGGAGCAGGCCGTCATGGCGCCGGCCGTTGAAGGCGACGGAGCCGAGCTCGGAATGTCGAGCTTGTTCGGTCAGGAGAGCTCGGACCGTCCGGTGACTCTCGCTCTGTTGACGGGGACCAGCTCCGAGGTGTCCTTTCGGCCACCGGGGTCGGCACGCCGTGACGATGTCTTGGGTTGGATAGCGGACGGCCGGATCGACCTGGTGATCGGTACCCATGCGCTGATTCAGGAAGGTATCCGTTTCGCCCGACTTGGTGTGGCGGTGGTCGACGAACAACACCGGTTCGGAGTCCATCAGCGGGTCGACCTGAAAGAGAAGGCGGGCGACCTGGACCCCGACTTGCTGATCATGACTGCAACGCCGATCCCCAGAACGTTGTCGATGACCCTCTACGGCGATCTCGATGTATCCGAGTTGGACGAAATGCCGCCGGGTCGACCGGAGGTGACGACGGTTCATGTCGCCAAGGGTCCGCCCGACCTGGCCGAAGCGTACGAACGGGTTCGTGAGCAAGCCGAGATCAACCGGCAGACCTTTGTGGTGTGCCCGCTCGTCGAGGACAGCGCAAAGATCGAAGCTGCTTCGGCAACGGCTGAGTACGAAAGGCTTCAGCAGGTGTTCCCGGGACTCCGGTTGGGATTACTGCACGGACAGATGCGCTCCGCCGACAAGCAGACGGTTATGCAGTCCTTTCGCGACGGCCACCTCGACGTTCTCGTTTGCACCACGGTGATCGAAGTAGGCATCGACATACCTCACTCGACCGTCATGATCATCGAGGATGCCGACCGCTTCGGCCTGAGCCAACTCCATCAGTTACGCGGCCGCCTCAGCCGTCACAGTGGTCCCAACTGGTGCTACCTCGTGGCGGAGCCGGCAACGGAAGAGGGAGAAGCCCGTATCAACGCCATGATTTCCACCAATGACGGTTTCCGGCTGGCGGAAGAAGACCTCAGGATTCGTGGCCAGGGAACCGTGTTCGGAGCCCGGCAGGCGGGTCTATCCGACCTCAAACTGGCCAACATACTGGAGGACATGGATACTCTGGTGACCGCCAGGAAGGAAGCGTTCCGGCTGGTTGCCGCCGATCCCGACCTCGACCGGCATTCTGAGATTCGCAAGGAGATCAGAGCGGTGCTGGGCGACGAGGTGGAGTGGTTGTTCATCTCATGAGGATCATCGCCGGGTTGGCAAGGGGACGACGCATCGCCGGACCAAGAGGAACCGGAACCCGGCCGATGACCGACCGTGCCCGTGAGGCCCTTTTTTCGTCGTTGGGGTACCGCGTGGAAGACGCCCGGGTGCTGGATCTCTACGCGGGTTCGGGCTCGCTCGGTCTCGAGGCGCTCAGCCGCGGTGCCCTTTCGGTCGTGTTCGTGGAAAAGGACCGCCGTGCCCTAGGTACGCTCCGCCGCAATGTGGCAACGATCGATCTGGGAGGCAACGTGATCGGCACCGGGGTCGACCGCTATCTGGACCGTTGTGGTTCGACCTTCAACTTGGCGTTCGTTGACCCTCCCTACGCGCTCTCGCTAGCGTCTGTGCAAGAGGTACTGAGCAAACTCGAGCCGCTGCTCGACGCAGACGCCACAGTGGTCGTCCATCGTCGTGTCGGCGAGGACATGCCGGCGGTTCCGGATACCCTCACCCTGGTGGGAGCGAGGACCCACGGTGACAGCAGGCTCTGGACGTACCGAAAGGAGGAGACGTGACGACGGCCTTGTGCCCCGGGAGCTTCGATCCGCCGACCAACGGCCACGTCGACGTCATCAGGCGTTGTTTGTCGATCTTCAACCATGTGGTCTTGGCCGTTGTGGCGAATCCCTCCAAGCAGGCCCTCTTCGATTCGAATGAGCGTACGGCGATGCTCGAGGAGCTATTCAAAGACGAGGCGGATCGGATCGAGATCAAGGCCTTCTCGGGATTGCTGGTTGATTTCGCTCGAGATCGAAGGGTGGACGTCATCGTCAAAGGCCTACGGGCGGTCTCGGACTTCGAATACGAGCTACAGATGGCCCAGATGAACGAGAGCCTCTCCGGGATCAACACGCTCTTCCTGCCCACCAACCCTGAATACGGTTATCTCTCGTCGTCGCTGGTCAAGGAGGTGGTTCGTCTGGGTGGTTCGGCCGACACCATGGTTCCGCCGCTCGTAGTCACCGCACTGAAGGAACGGTACGCATGACTGATCTCACGGATTTCCCCCATGAAGCAGATGAGCCCGCGCATGTCGGCGAGCAGGAAGAAGCCTCCGAAACGCCGGTTCAGGTCGGGGAGATCTACAACATCATCGACGAGATGATGGTGGCGGTACAGGAGGCCAAGGCTCTGCCGCTCTCCGGGGCGGTGCGGATCGAGCGAGAAGAGTTTCTCGCCATGTTGGAGCAGCTCAAAGCCGTTCTGCCCGAGGAGTTGCGGGCAGCTCGCTGGATGGTACGCGAACGCGAGGCATTCATTTCCCGAACGAATGAGAAGGCGAGAGTCATCATGGATCGCACCAATGCCCGGGCGAAGGAAATGGTGAGCGAATCGCGCATCATTGCCGAAGCGGTCGAAGAGGCCAACGTGCTGACCCGCCGTGCCGAAGGGGAGGCGAGGCGGATCCGGCTCGAAGCCGAAGACCTGGCGGAGGATCGCCTCGAGCAACTAGAAGTCCTGTTCACCAACCTGCTCAAGCAGGTACGTGAAGCTCGACACGAATTCCATCAGGCTCGGCCCGCACCACCGCCCGTACCTCAGTAGAAGAACCCTCTGCGTTCTGCCCATCTACAATCGGCCGAAGCATGAACAACGGCCCTTTCCTGCTGCTCGTCACCGATCTGGTCGGCCGCCCCGGTGCCCATCGGGACGAAACGCTCGTCGGCCCGATTGAGATCCGGATGGATCTCGGAAGCGTGGATCATCCGGTCACCGCCCGGGTACGACTCGAAGCGCTGGCCGATGAGGTACTGGCCCGCGGGACCGTTGCCTACTCGGCCGACCTGCAATGCAACCGCTGTCTCACGAGGTGGGTCGAGAGCGGCGAAGCCGCGTTCACACAGTTGTTCGGCAGAGAGGCCGACGAGAATACCCAACTCATCAGCCGCGACGGCCACATCGACCTCGAACCAACCATCCGGGACGAGGTCAGCCTCGCGCTGCCGTTGGTACCGCTCTGCAGGAAAGACTGTCTAGGACTTTGTCCAACGTGCGGAACCGACTTGAATACGGCTCCCTGTTCCGGACACGCAGACGAGAGTGACTCTCCGTTCGGCGCGTTACGACAGCTGTTGGAACCTTGAGAGGAGGGCACCATGGCGGTGCCGAAGAAGAAGATGTCGCGATCGCGGACGCGGAGACGGAAGGCGCAATGGAAGCTGAACCGTCCCCACACGTCCACTTGTCCCCAGTGTCATAGCCCCAAGATCTCTCACCGGGCGTGCCCCAACTGCGGGACGTATCGGGGCCGCGAAGTCGTAGTCGTCGAAGAGTAGGTCGCCGATGGCGCGGGTAGCCCTGGATGCAATGGGGGGCGACCGCGCTCCACTGGAGACGGTGCTAGGTGCGACTGCAGCGGCCGAGCGCGGTCACGATGTGATCCTGGTGGGCGATCGCTCTGTTCTTGCCCCGATGGTGGTCGATCACGAATCCTATTTACCGATTGTGCATGCCTCGCAAATAATCGGTATGCACGAGGACCCCATGCGGGCGATCAGGGAGAAGCCCAATGCGTCAGTCTCAGTGGCAGCCCGGTTGGTCAAAGAGGGGACCGTGTCCGCGTTCGTCTCTGCGGGCTCGACCGGGGCTGCTCTCGCCACGGCGGCGATCACGATCGGTCGCCTCGAGGGTGTCGACCGCCCGGCGGTAGCGACGATGCTGCCCACACCCGGCAGTCCAACCGTACTCGTCGATAGCGGCGCCAATCTGGATTGCCGACCCGAGTACTTTCCTCAATTCGCGCTGATGGGCGCTGTGGTCGCGGAGGTGCATTTCGGTTTGGAGCAACCGCGAGTAGGGCTGCTCAACATCGGGGAGGAGAAAGGCAAGGGCCGCGAACTCGAGAAGATCACGTATGGGTTGCTCGAAGCGGCACCGGTGAATTTCGTCGGCAACGTGGAGGGTCGAGACCTTTCCACCGGTGCGGTTGATGTACTGGTCACTGATGGATTCACCGGCAACGTGGTGCTCAAGACCACGGAGGGCACCGCCCAGTTTGTTGCCCAGATGGCGTTGGACGCTATGGCCACCATGTCGCTCGAGGATCAGAAGCGGGTGCTGCCGGTGCTGAGCGGACTGCGAGCGAGGCTGGATTACGAGACGTTCGGCGGAGCCCACCTCGTCGGTTCGAAGGGGGTGGTCGTCATCGCCCATGGGGCTTCGTCGTCGGTGGCCATTGCCAATGCTATTGCCCTGGCAGCCGACGGAGCCGACCGGGATCTGGTCGGTAGGCTGGCGGCCCGGGTGGCGTGATGGCAGAACTTGCCGATCTCGCCGGAAACCTCAACCTCACCTTTGGTGACCTGGATCTTCTGCGGGCCGCCCTTGTCCATCGCTCCTATGTTGCCGAACACTCCGAGGCCACTCACAACGAGAGGATGGAGTTCCTCGGCGACGCGGTCCTCCAACTCGTCATCACGTTGTACCTTTACGAAAACCACCCGGAGCTCTCTGAAGGGGAGATGGCCAAGGTGCGGGCCGGGTTGGTCAACGGTCTCGAACTGGCTGAGGTGGCCCGGGAAGTGGAGATCGGCAGTCATCTGGTGCTGGGGCGCGGGGAAGAGGCTTCAGGCGGGCGTGACAAAGAGTCGATACTGGCGGATGCCATGGAAGCGGTGATTGCCGCGATATACCTGGATAAGGGTATGGAGGCTGCCGGCCGGTTCATCTTGGATCGATGGGCGCAACGCATCGAGGCTCGGATCGCGGCCCCCGGCAAGCGAGACTACAAGACACGACTCCAGGAGGAGCTGGCTCGGGACGGCAAACGGCCCCGGTACCGCGTCACCGATGAAGGGCCGGACCACAACAAGGTGTTCACCGCCACCGTTGAGGTCGAGGGTGAGGTGGCGGGCCAGGGGACGGGTCGTTCCAAAAAGGAAGCGGAACAGAATGCCGCAGCCAGCGCTCTCGACCGAATGGCCACTTGAGTCTGTTCTACGATTCCCGGTGTGGAAGGTTTCGACGACCTGGACGCCGCCTGGCAACGCGCCCTGGCGCAGGCATGGCGGGCCCATGTGCTGGGAAACATCGGCGTGGGAGCAGTCCTGACGGATCGAAGTGGCACCATCATCGCCGAAGGGCGCAATCGGGTGTGTGACACGACGGCTCCTCCGGGACGCCTCCACGGAAACAGCCTGGCCCATGCCGAACTGGATGTACTGGCCCAACTACCGGTCGGAGACTACGAGCATCACACTATTTGGACGACGCTGGAACCCTGCCTGCTGTGCATTTCAGGAGCCGTCACCAGCCACATTGGGATCGTTCGATTCGCAGCCCCGGATCCTTTGTGGCTCGGACTCGAACAGCTGCAGGAGATCAACATCCAGGCCGGCAAACGCTGGCCCAAACGTATCGGTCCGCTGACCGGTCCGCCGGCCACCTTCAGTGCCCTGCTTCCCATGGTGTGGTTCTTCCGTCGGCAGGGCGGGGGATCGGCAACTCGGGCCTACGAAGCCGACCACCCGGACCTGGTAGCCCTCGCCCGAAGTCTGGCAGGCGGCAACACCCTCGACGTTCTCGGCGGAGAGGCGGTTGAGACTGTTCTGGAGCGATTGTGGGAGGACCTGCTCCGGGCAGGGGATTGACTGTGACTCCGAACGGTGGGGCTCGTCGAGGTGCGGGGAGAGGAGGGGTCCGGGTCACCGGCTGGTCTTCGACTCGGGGTTGTTCTCGGTCGACGCCGACCAGAACCCAGAGGCGCGACAGGCTGGCTTGGTCCGCAGAGAACCCTTGCCGGCGAAGCTGCCGGACAAGCCGAATCGGACGTATCGGCACTTCCGGCGGCAGCTCACGCTGAGGGTGCTGCGCACAACGCCGTCCAAGATCGTGCCGTTCTGAGCCTCATTTGAACTACCCTCCGATGGATGCCCGAGTTGCCCGAGGTCGAGACCGTTCGCCGTTCTCTGGCTCCGGCCCTGGAGGGGGCGCGCGTGGTGTCTGTCGAGGTCCACCATCCTCGACTGGCTCGTCACAACGAACGACCCGCCGATATCGCCGACCGCTTGCGGGGACGCATCATTCGCCGGGTTGGTCGAACCGGCAAATACCTGCTCGCCGATGTCGAGGGGAATCTGACCTGGGTTACTCATCTGGGGATGTCGGGACGGATCGAGCTGACCGATCCCGGCCGGGTGATGCAACCCCATACCCACGTGGTTGTAGGGACCGACAGGGGGCGAGAGATGCGGATGGTAGATCCCCGCACGTTCGGTTTTGTCGCGGTCTACACGCCTGAGGAGTTCAATGCATCGACGATTGCCGACCTCGGCCGCGATGCTCTCAACGATCTCCCGCGCTCCCCGGTCTGGGTCCGGCGCATGGCCGGCAGAAGGGTGGCCGTGAAGGTTCTGCTGCTGGATCAGACGTTCGTGGCGGGGCTGGGCAACATCTACGCCGACGAAGTGCTACATCGGGCCGGCATTCGTCCCGATCGCCCCGTCGGGTCGCTGAACAACGACGAAATCAAGCGGCTGCGGGCATCGGTGCATCCGATCCTCCAAGCCGGCCTCCGATGGGGTGGAACCAGCCTGGACGACCTGGCCTACCTGCTTCCCGATGGTCGGGCGGGACGGTACCTCGACCGGCTGCGTGTCTACGGTAGGCGGGGACTGCCCTGTCGGCGAGACGGGACGGCCATTGAGCGGACTGTTATCGGGGGAAGGAGCTCCTTCTGGTGTCCCGCGTGCCAGAAATGAAGGCCGTTCGGGCAACCGTCACCGGACGCGTACAGGGGGTCGGTTTTCGGTACGCCACGGCCGAGGAGGCCCGGCGGCGAGGCTTGGCAGGATGGGTTCGCAATCTGGCGGACGGACGGGTTGAGGTAATGGCGCAGGGATCGGTACCGGTTGTCGACAGTCTTGTGGCCTGGTTGACGGATGGTCCCCGCTTGGCATCCGTGGTCAACGTCGAGGTCGTATCCGTTGAACCCGAAACGGATCTGGCGGGCTTCTCCGTGCGGTTCTGAGAACGGTAGTTATCCACAGTTCGGTTCTAGGCGCCCGCGCGAGGCTGTGATAGCCTCCTGACCGCCGAAATAACAAGGTTGTGATTCGTGTTCCTCAGATCCTTGAAGGTGGTCGGGTTCAAGTCATTCGCCGATCGAACCAGGCTCGAGTTCGAGCCGGGTGTCACGGTAGTGGTCGGACCCAATGGCTCGGGCAAATCGAATCTGGTTGATGCCCTCGCCTGGGTGATGGGCACCCAGTCACCGAGAACGCTGCGGACCCAGAAGATGGAGGACGTGATCTTCGCCGGTACGGCCACCCGTCCCGCCCTGGGCCGCGCCGAGGTCACCCTCGTGTTCGACAATGAGTCCCGCGCTCTACCCCTCGACCTCGACGAGGTCAGTGTCACACGGCGGCTCTACCGTGATGGCAGCAGCGACTATCAGATCAACGGGGTCGACTGCCGGCTGCTGGATGTGCAGGAACTGTTGTCCGAAAGCGGTGTTGGGCGTCACCAACACGTCATCGTCGGCCAGGGACAGCTCGACTCGATATTGAACGCCAAGCCCGAGGATCACCGAGCGGTCATCGAAGAGGCCGCCGGGATCCTCAAGCATCGGCTGCGGAAGGAACGGGCGGTACGCCGCCTGGAGCGAACGGATGCCGATGTTCTCCGTCTGCGGGACATCCTCCAGGAACTGAAGCGACAGATGCGACCGCTCCGGCGCCAGGCCCGGGCGGCCGAGCGTTACGACTCCGTCCGGAGCGACCTGCGAAGCCTCCATCTTCACCTCGGAGGCGAAGAGTTGCGCCAGATCCGCGGCCGCAGCGAACTGGTTGCGTCGGAGGAGAACACCCTGCGGGCAGAACTGGCGGAAGCCGAACGTGAGCGCAGAGAGTTGGAGGCCCGCCTGGATCCGCTGGCGGCTGCCGCCGGAGAAGCGGGCCGGGCGCTCGATCGCGATACGGCGGCTGCGGCGCATCTCGAGACGACTGCCGAGCGTTTGCGCCGCATCGGGCAGGTCGCCCATGAGCGGCGAAGGGCCGCCGAGGCCAGGATGCAGGGTGCCGGTGAGCGACGGCGAGACCTCGAAGACGAAGCGCTCCAACTGGAGGTCGAGCTGGGCCGGTCGGCCGACCAGGAGCGGCGGGCCTCTCAGGAAGCCGAGCGGGCCGAACGGGTGGTTCAGGCACTTGATGATGAGGAGCGGTCCCTGGCCGAGCAAGAGGGCTTGTCGATGGAGGGAGCTGCCGCCGTGGTGAGGGGCAATCTCAGCGCTCTCGAGGGCGTTGCCGTGCGTGATGGGCGCGAAGAACGGGACATCGGACGCAGGCTCGAGGTCCTCCATGCCCACCTCGAGACCGAAGCAGACGAGACGGAAGAACTTCGTCGGGAGATCCGAAGCCTGGACACGGAAACGGAAACCGTCCAAAGGCGATACGAGACGGCTGCGCAGGTTCGCGCCGCTGAACAGGAGGGCTGGCAGGAAGCGGAAGAGAACGTGAGCGAGGCGAGGCTCGCCGTTGCCGCCGCCCGGGCCCGGGCCGAAGCAATGGAGGGCTCCGCTGCCGGTCCGGCCGACCCGCGAGCGCGTGCACGTGCCGCCGGACGAGCCGGTGTCTTGGGCACGCTCGCGGCGATGCTCGACATCCCGGAGCGGCTGGCCGCGGCGGTCGATGCTGCACTCGGGCCGTGGAGCGATGCGCTGGCCGTCGAGTCGGCCGGGCGCATGGTGGAGGCGGTTTCGGATCTCAAGGCGCAAGGTTTGGGCGGCATCCCCTTGGTGACCGGACGACCAGGCCGCCGAGATGTGCCCGCCCGGTCGGTCGCTGCCGAAGGGGGGGTCGATGCGCTTGCCGATGTGCTCGGACCCAACTCGGACCCCGACCTGGCGGCACTCCTGGTGGGTGACGTGATAGTCGCCGACGGATGGTCGGCCGCCTGGAAGCTCGTCGAGCTACACCCCGAAATCCGAGCGGTGACCCCCGAGGGCGACGTCATCGGCTCCTTCGGCGTGCGGGTTGCTCAACCCGACGGCGCCAGTCCGGCGATGGTCGAGGCGGCCCTCGCCGACCTCGAGGAGGCCGAACGGAATCTTGCCAGGGGAGAGAGCATCTTGACGGCCCGGACCAGATCGTTCGAGGAGTCCCGGCGAGAGGAGCGAAGCGCCCTGGAAGCCCTCGAGTCGATCGAAGCGCTCATCTCTGGTGCCACCGAGGCACTCGACCGTTTGGAGCGCGGCCGGTCGGCGACTGAGGCAGAAATCGTCAGGTTGGAGGACCGTCGTACGACCCTGCTCGATTCGGAGGCCGAGCGGGAGACGCACATCGAAGAGCTGCGGGGGCGTCTGACGGCACTCGAGGGAGAAGAAGCCGAACGGCAGCAGGCCTGGGACGAACTCGCCGCCAGACGCCGGGTCGTCGGAGGTGCCAAGGCGGAAGCAGGCAGAAACCGGCAGGAGGCCGCCACCGCCTACGGTGCGATCGTCGAGCGCCGCCGGTTGCTCGAACGCCGTCTGCGAGAAGTTCGTGGCGAACTGCAAGAACAATCGGCGCGGCCCGTTGACCCGGGCCGGGTGGGACGTCTGGCCGATGTCGAGGAAGCCGCCCGTCGAGCACTCGAGGCCGTGCGGTGCCATATCGAAACATTGCGAGACCGTCAACGCGACCTGCGACGGGAAGCCGGTGAAGCCGGAGCCGAATTGTCGGAAGCCCGGACCCGTTTTGAAGAGCTGCGCAGCTCCATAGACAGGAGAAAAGACCGCTTGTCGAGCTTGGCACTCGAGGAGACCGAGTTGCGGATGCGCAGAGAAGCCGTAGCCGAAGGTCTGCGGCGGGACGCGGATGCCACCGAGGCGGAGGCTCTTGCGGCCGTGGCGCCGGAAATCGAGGGCAATATGGAGCCTGTTGAATTGCTGGAAACCCTGCAGGCGGAACTGCGACGGATGGGCCCCATCAACCCGTTGGCAGCCGACGAGTATCGCGAGCTGGCAGAACGACACGACTTCCTTGCTTCGCAGCTCGAGGACCTCGAGCAATCGCGAGCGGAACTACGCAAGGTCGTCGTGGCCCTCGATGAGAGAATCGTGCAAACATTCCTTACGGCCTTCGAGGAGGTTTCCGGACATTTCGCGGATCAATTCACGATTCTCTTCCCAGGCGGCAAAGGCCGGTTGCGTCTCACCGATCCCGATCAGCCGCTCACGTCGGGTGTCGATCTGGAAGCCCAGCCCCTGGGGAAGAGGGTCAACCGGCTGTCGTTGCTCTCGGGTGGGGAGAAGTCCCTGGCCGCCCTGGCCTTCCTGTTTGCAGTCTTCAAGGCTCATCCGAGTCCGTTCTACATCTTGGATGAGGTCGAAGCTGCGCTGGACGACGCCAACCTGAGAAGATTCCTCCGACTCGTGGACCAGTTCCGGGGATCTGCCCAGCTGGCTATCGTTACCCACCAGCAGAAGACGATGGAAGCCGCCGACGTGCTCTACGGTGTCACGATGGAGCCCGGTGGCTCCTCCCAAGTCGTGGCAAAGCGAATGGCGGACGTACCGGCCGCCGTTTGACCGTAGAATCACGCTCTACTTCCGTCCGAGGTATCGATGGATCCGATCTACATCATCCTGATTGCGCTGGCGGTTGTCCTGGCGGTCGTTCTGGTAGCGCGCGCTCGCCGCACACCGGCCGGCGGAGCGACACCGACGGCCGTCCAGGTGCCTTCGCTTGCAGTTCGACTGGCGAAGACCCGGGAAGCACTATCCGGGCGGCTTCGATCGTTGTTCGCGGGGGCGGTGGACGCCGCCTTTTGGGAAGGGCTCGAAGAGGCCCTCATCGCAGCGGATGTCGGCGTGTCGGCCAGTACGGAGGTGGTTGATCGGGTGCGGGGAAGCAATCCTGCAAATGCCGAGGAGGCACGGGGTGCGCTCCGGGACGAGTTGATCCAGGTGCTCGACCGGGACGATAGAGATCTGATGCTCGAAGGACATCCGGCAGTGGTGATCGTGGTGGGTGTCAACGGTACCGGGAAAACCACCAGCATCGCCAAGCTGGCGAACCGAATGAAGAAGCGGGGGATGGAACCGCTGTTGGGATCTGCCGACACGTTTCGTGCCGCCGCCGACCAACAGCTGCGCACGTGGGCCGACCGAGTGGGCGTCGAAGTCGTCGGCGGCCAGGCCGGCGCCGACCCGGCTTCGGTGGCCTTTGATGCGTACCAGGCAGCCCGGGCGCGCGGTCGGGACGTTGTGATCGTCGATACCGCCGGTCGACTTCACTCCAAGGCCAATCTGATGGATGAGCTTGGCAAGGTAGTTCGAGTGATGGCCCGCGAAGCGGGAAACATCGACGAGGTGCTCCTCGTTCTCGACGCGACCACCGGGCAGAACGGAATCGCGCAAGTTCGGCAGTTCACAGAGGCCGTCGGCGTCACGGGCATCGTGCTCACCAAGCTGGACGGGACGGCGCGTGGTGGGGTGGCCATAGCCGTGGAGCAGGAGCTCGGAGTTCCGGTCAAGTACATCGGTATCGGCGAAGGAATGGACGATCTGATCCGCTTTGAGCCGGTCACTTTTGTGGACGCACTCCTGGAGGATGCATGACCTACACGGCAGAGGAATTGCTCGAAGCAGCCCGGTCCGTAGCCGAGAACGCGTATGCCCCGTATTCGCGTTTCCGGGTCGGAGCAGTTGCCGTGGGCGAGGACGGCAACCTCTATCAAGGGGTGAATGTTGAGAACGCCGCGTACCCGTCCGGGGTCTGTGCCGAGGCGAGTGCCATTTCGGCTGCCGCGACGGCCGGGGTGAGGAAGATCGAAGCGGTGGCCGTCGCCTGTATCGATGCCACCCGTGAGGACCAAACCTACCCCTGTGGTCAGTGCAGGCAGCGTCTCAACGAATTCCGGGTGAGCACCGTGATCGTGCCCGGACGGGACGGCGGTCCGCGAGTGCATTCCTTCGACGAACTGTTGCCTTTTGGGTTTCGGCTCGGCGACTAGGGGTCGGCCCGGAGTTCCTCACCGGCTACGAAACGTAGCCCAGACCAAGCTCCATCAATCGCGCCCGCTCTGTTGTCGACCGGACCGGACGCCGGGATGACCGGTGACGTGCGGTCCGCCTCCGTCGAAGCTTCTAACGACTTCTCAGTGCTTCAACCAATTTGGGAAGGACCTGGTGTACATCGCCGACGACACCGAGATCGGACACCCCGAATATGGGGGCCTCCTCGTCCTTGTTGATGGCAATGATCACCTTTGAGTCCTTCATGCCCACCAGATGCTGCATGGCCCCAGACAAACCGCAGGCGATGTACACATCAGGCTTGACGGTTTTGCCGGTCTGACCCACCTGGCGCGAGTAGGGGAGCCAGTCTGCATCAACGACGGCGCGGGTGGCGCCCACGGCCGCTCCCAGCAAACCGGCGAGTTCGTCGAGGATCGTCAGCTTCTCTGCCGAGCCCAGGCCCCGACCCGCCGATACGACGATGGCGGCATCTTCGAGTTGAGGGCCTTCCCTTTGCTCTACGTGACGCCCGGTGACCACGGCAGACCCTGCTTGCCCAACATCGGGAAGCGCGACCGTTACCAGCTCGGGCGCGACTCCTTCGTCCGGCTCGGCCGCGAAGGACTTCGGTCGGGCGATCACCAGGTGAGGAGCTCCGGCTCGAAAAACCGTATCGACCAACCGGGTACCCCCAAAGATCTCGTTGGTAACCACGATGTCATCGCCCTCGACGGTTACGTCGACCGCGTTGGAGATGACCGGCTTGCCGAGTCGGGCGCTGAGGCGACCCGCTACGTCGCGGTCGGTCGACGTCAACCCGAACAGCAGAAGATCCGGCTGATGAGTGCCAACCAGGTCGGCGATGGCGGCCGTCGCAGCGGCCGCCGGGAGTCTGTCATCGGTAACCAGGTGAAACACTTTCTTTGCTCCGTACCGACCAAGCTGTGCGAGCAGGTCCTCGTTACCCGCACCGAGAAGCACGGCAGCCAGGTCACCGCCGAACGTGCGGGCTTTGGTGAGCAACTCCAGACTGATGGCGGCCGGCTTGCCGTCCTGTTCCTCAACGAAGACCCATGTTGTCTCGACTGCCATCTAGATCACCTTTGCCTGTTCGAGAAGCTGGACGATGCGTAGGTGGGCGTCGCCTTCATCCTCGATGACTTCGCCGGCCGCCCGTTCCGGCGCCGCCCGAACCGCTACGATCTCCTGACCGGCGGCGGTCGTGACACCCAGCTCACCGGCACTCACCTGATCGATCGGTTTCGACTTGGCGGCCATGATCCCCTTGAAGGTCGGGTAGCGAGGCTCGACGACGCCTGAAGTGACCGTGATCACTGCGGGTGGGGCCGCCTCCACGAGGTCGAAGCCGTAGTCGGTCTGACGCTCGATGCGGATTCGGTCCCCTTCCAGGTCTACCTTCTTGGCGAAGCTGAGCAACGGGACGTTCAGTAGCTCGGCGATCTGTTGCGGGACCACCCCGCTGTAACCGTCGGTCGACTCGGTGCCGGCAATCACAACATCGAAGCCTTCCCGGCTGATAGCCGCGGTCAGAACCCGGGCGGTCGCCAGCGAATCGGCTCCGCGCAGGTTGGGGTCGTCGATGACGACGGCCCTGTCGGCGCCCATAGCCAGAGCCTGGCGGATTCCCTGCAGACTGCCGGCGGGCCCCATGGAAACCAGGGCGACGCTGCCTTCCGTTTGCTCGGCGATCGTGAGGCCCATCTCCACGCCGTAGCGGTCGGTGTCGTCGAGCACCTGGTCCTCCGGCCGTTGGAGAAAATGGGTATCCGGGTCGAGCTCAAAGGGCGATGCAGGGTCAGGTATCTGCTTGACGCAGACCACGACTCTCATGAACGATGCTCCTCTCGTAGCACGATCGGCGCCTCCGTGACGCCACAATCGGATGCTACCGAGAGGAGACCCGATCCTGGAATCGGCCTTCGGCGTGCCGGTCTCTCAAACCAGGAGAACGGGGAAGAGGTTGTCGAGCAGATTGCCGAATTGCGTGCGAGCCGCAGCCGCAGTTTCCTGTACCTCTTCGTGGGAGAGGGGGGTGGCGGAGATGCCGGCTGCGAGGTTGGTGACCAACGAGATAGCCAGGACCCGGCTGCCCATATGGCGGATGGCTATAGCCTCCGGAACGGTGGACATGCCTACGAGGTCGCCGCCCAAACGTCTGATCATCTGAATCTCAGATGGTGTTTCGTAGGAAGGACCGGTCAGCCAGGCGTACACACCTTCCTTCAAGTCGATACCGATTCGTCCCGCAGCCTCACTGGCCCGGAGACGCAACTCGGCGTTGTAGAGGCCGGTCAGGTCGGGGAATCTGGGACCGAGGCGAGCATCGTTCGGACCCAGGAGAGGATTGTGTCCAGTGAGATTCAGGTGATCCTTGATCAGAACGAGATCCCCGGGCGAGAGCCCTTCACCGACCCCACCGGCGGCGTTGGTCAACACCACGGTTGCCGCACCCGAAGCCACGGCGGTTCTGACGCCGAATACCACTTCTTCGAGTGACCAGCCTTCGTAGTAGTGCACTCGCCCGGCCAGCACCATCACGTTGGTGCCGCCGATATCCGCGGAGATCAGGCTGCCGGCATGTCCCTCGACCTTGGGCACCGGAAACCCGGGAATGCGATCGTACGGAACCTCAACCGCATTGGGGAGAGAGGTCGCGTAGTCGCTCAAACCCGAACCGAGTACCAGGGCTAGGTCGTGGTGCTCACGGTTGGTGGCGGCGGTGATAGCCGCAGTCGCAGTAGCGATCTGGTGGTACGTCACGATCGAACCTCCCCGAGAATCATCGGCGGTCGAGCCGCCGGAACCGCAGCCACCTGAAAAGCTTGCTCAAGCAACGGTCGGGCCATGGCCAGGCGTCCTTCGTCGTTGAACGATAGCCGGGCAAGCGGCTGACCCGCATCGACCGGATCGCCCGGCTTGGCGAGGATGGTGATACCGACGGCCGGATCGATCCGATCCTCCTTGCGTTCTCGCCCTGCGCCCAACCGCATGGCCGCAAGCCCCACCTTCAGGGCATCGCACACGGTGACGAACCCGCTGCTGGGGGCGGGAAGATCCTCTTGATATCGGGCCTTGGGGAGCAGACCGGGGTCGTCGAGGACGCGGGGATCTCCTCCCTGCGCTTCGATGACCTCGGCGAATTTGTGCATGGCGGAACCCGAATCGATTGCGGCCCTGAGTTGTCCGCGCGCCGTTTCGTCATCCCCGGCCAGTTTTGCCAATTGCAGCATTTCGCTGCCCAGCGCGTAGGTGACCTCGACGAGGTCATCAGGCCCTCCTCCGGCGAGCACGGCAATCGACTCGGCGATCTCGTTGGCGTTGCCGACTTCACGGCCGAGCGGTGTGTCCATGAGCGTCAACAGCGCGACGACTTCGAGTTCGTACGTTCGGCCGATTCCGACCATGGTGTCGGCGAGTTCGTGCGCGTCGTCCTGATTCTCCATGAAGGCACCCTCGCCGACTTTGATGTCGAGGACCAACCCGTCGAGATCCTCGGCGAGCTTCTTGGACATGATCGAAGAAGCGATGAGAGGTATCGACGGTACCGTTCCGGTGGCATCGCGTAGGGCGTAGAGCTTGCGGTCTGCCGGAACCAAGGTACTCGATTGCCCTGCGAGCACCAGACCGGTATCGGAGAGGATCCGCGCAAACGTGTCCGGATCCAGACCGGTGGTGAACCCGGGGATCGTCTCCAGCTTGTCGAGGGTCCCTCCGGTATGGCCGAGCCCTCGGCCGCTCATCATCGGCACCGCGATGCCACAGGCAGCAACCATTGGTGCAAGTGGGATCGAAACCTTGTCCCCAACCCCGCCGGTCGAGTGCTTGTCGATCTTCGGCATCTCGACCGCCGAGAGATCCAGAACGTCGCCGGAATGGAGCATGGCTTCGGTCCAAGCGAAAAGCTCCGCTTCGTCAAACCCGCGGATGAAGGCAGCCATCAACATGGCCGACATCTGGTAATCCGTGACCGAACCGCTTGTGTAGTTCTTGATCAACCAGCCGATCTCGGCTTCTGACAGTGTCCCGCCGTCGCGCTTCTTTTCAATCAGGTCGACAGCCGTCATGTGACCTCCGTCAGAAAGGAAACTCCGCGGGTTGGTGGGGTCAGCTCGAGAGCCTCGGCGATCGTGGCGGCCACGTCGCAATACTGCCTGCGGACGCCGAGATCGACACCTCCTGCCGCTCGGGCCTGGACCAGTAGTGGCACGAACTCCCGGGTGTGGTCGGTGCTTCCGTCCGTTGGGTCGTTGCCGTGGTCGGCGCTGAAAACCATCAGATCTCGGTCTGTTGTCTTGGCAGTCAATCCGGGTAGGTACGAGTCGATCAAGGCCAAGCCGGATGCATAGCCCTCCGGGTTCTCCCGGTGACCGTAGCGCATGTCGAGATCGACGAGGTTGGTGAAGATGATACCGCGGGGAAACTCGTCGAGGGCCTCGATGGTCTTCTCCAGACCATCAGCGTCACCCTCGGTGTGTACGGCTTCGGTGAGACCTCGACCTGCGAACAAGTCCTCGATCTTGCCTATGCCGAATACCGGCAGACCGGCGTCGGAGGCATGGTCGAGCACTGTTGGCGAGTGGGGCGGCATCGCGTAGTCGTGGCGCTCGTAGGTTCGGTGAAAGGAACCGAGCTCACCTTCGAAAGGTCGGGCTATCACGCGGCCGATCGAGTAGTCATTGCAGTGGCGGCGGGCGATCTCGCACACTCTGTAGAGCTCGCCGAGCGGCACCACCTCCTTGTGCGCGGCAATCTGAAACACCGAGTCGGCCGACGTATAGAGGATCAGGTCGCCGGTTTCCAGGTGCTGCTGCCCCAACTCTTCGATGATCACCGTTCCCGAGGCAGCGTAATTCCCGATGAATCGGTGTCCGCTCTCCTGTTCGACCGTTCCTACCAGCTCAGCAGGGAACCCGGTATCTGTGAAGGTGGCGGTGGGCGTATCGGTGATGATCCCGGCCAGTTCCCAATGGCCGGTGGTCGAGTCTTTCCCGGCTGATGCCTCGGTCAGCTTCCCGAACGCCATGGAGGGTTGGCCGGCTGGAGGCACGCCGAGCAGGTGGGGATGGAGGTTGCCAAGCCCCGCAGACTGGAGATTCGGTAGCTCGAGCCCTCCGACTGCCTCGGCGGTATGCCCGAGCGTGTCGGCTCCACCATCTCCGTATTCGGCCGCGTCGGGTGCCTCACCGGTGCCGCAGGAGTCGAGCACGATCACTACCGCCCGTTCGATATCACTCATGAATCACCTTCCTAGTCCTCAAGTATGCCCGTCTCGAATGTCTCATCGCGTGTCCGCCACCCGCCCATCTGTCACTTCCACACCTTCCGCCCGCAGCCGGCGCTCCTGTTCACGTTCGGAGCCCGGTACCAGGCGGCCACCGGAGGTGACGACTCTCCACCACGGAAGATCCGACGAATTGCGAAGGAAGTTTCCCACGGCGCGAGCCGTTCCCGGATATCCGGCTTGGGCAGCGATCTCCCCGTAGGTGACCACGTCGCCGGGTTCAAGTTGCTCGAGCGCTTTCCGGATCGAGCTTTGGAAGGGGGTCAATGGCTGGATTCCATATCTAGAGGGTGCCGAACAACCGATCTCCCATGTCGCCCAATCCCGGTCTGATGAAGAAATCGGGAGTGAGACCTTCGTCCAGAGCGGCCGCAACGATCCTCACGTCTGGGTGATCTCTTTCCATTCGCTCGACCCCGGCCGGAGCGGCGACCACACACAGAGCGGTGATATCGGCTGCTCCATGTTCTTTGATTCGATCCGCTGCCCACGACAGCGAGCCTCCCGTGGCGAGCATCGGTTCGAGGATGATCACCCGGCAGTCCGTGAGAGGATTGGGGAACTTCGTGTAGTACTCCTGGGGTTGGGCGGTCTCCTCGTCACGCTGAACGCCCGCATAGCCGACCTTGACATGAGGGAGGAGATCCAGGACCGCGTCGAGCAATCCGAGGCCGGCTCGCAACACGGCCACCGCCACCAAGTCGTGGTGCAGTTGGTAACCCGTGGTCGATTCGAGGGGTGTCTCGGTCTGGATCTCTCGAAGCGCCATATCGCCGGTTGCTTCCATGATGAGCGTGTAGGCAAGGCGACGAGTGGTCTCGCGGAAGAGTTCGGTGGATGTGTTCTTGTCCCGTAGAGCGGTTAGGTAGTGCTTCGTGAGAGGGTGCTCGACGACGGTGAGACTCACGGCTGCTCCTTGGAAACGGCGATCGCGTCCCAGGCTACCGTCTGGTGAAGCTGTGGATATCTTCGAGATCTCAGGCGGCAGGGGTGCGGTGTCCTTCGAATGCGGCGGGGGGATCTACCCTTCGGTGGCGGCTCGCAGCTCCGCAAGGGTCGGCTATTGCTCCCGGCGCCCCTACACTTGCAGTCGCATGTTCGAATCCCTTTCCGGCAGACTGAACGACGTCTTCACCCGCCTCAGAGGCAAAGGACGGCTGAGCGAGAACGACGTCGAAGCGACATTGCGTGAGGTTCGGCTGGCTCTCCTGGAGGCCGACGTCAACGTCAGTGTGGCGCGCAACCTGCTCGGTCGTATCAAGGAGCGGGCCGTCGGCGCGGAGATCACCAAGAGCCTGACTCCGGCTCAGCAGGTCATCAAGATCGTCCATGAGGAATTGATCGGCACGCTCGGTGGGACCGAAGTCCGCCTGGCGTCAGCCTCTGCGCCACCGCTCACGATCCTCATGGTTGGTTTGCAGGGGTCGGGTAAGACGACCTCAGCCGCCAAGCTGGCCGGCCGGCTCAAGCATCAGGGAAAGCACCCCCTGTTGGTCGCAGCGGATCTTCAACGTCCGGCCGCCATCGATCAGTTGGAGACTCTCGGTCAACGCCTCGGGGTGCCGGTGTATGTCGACCGGAAGTCGAAAGCTTCGAAAGTGGTTCGGACGGCGATGAAAGAGTCGCGAGGGATGGGCGTAGACGTGGTAATCGTCGACACGGCCGGGCGCCTGCAAATCGACAAGGCTTTGATGACGGAACTCGCCGATGTGCGGAAGATCGCCGACCCGGACGAGGTACTGCTGGTCGTCGATGCTATGACCGGACAGGATGCCGTCAACGTGGCCAAAGGTTTTCTCGAGTACACGGATCTCACCGGGATCGTGCTCTCCAAGCTCGATGGTGATGCCCGGGGTGGAGCCGCCATCTCAGTTCGCGAGGTGACGGGGTGCCCGATCAAATTCGCCGGTGTTGGTGAGAAGATCGATGATCTCGAGGTCTTCTATCCAGAACGAATGGCCTCGCGCATCCTCGGCATGGGCGACGTGCTGACACTGATAGAAAAGGCGGAAACTACCTGGGACGAGGCCGAGGCGGAACAGATGGCAGACAAGCTGCGCACTGCCTCGTTCACCTTTGATGATTTCCTCGACCAGTTCCAGCAACTGAAGAAGATGGGACCACTCGACCAATTGGTTGCTATGCTGCCCGGCGCCGGTTCGATCCTCAAGAATGTGGAGGTTTCGGACCGGGACATGGGACGTGTGGAAGCGATCATCAGATCGATGACCCCGGCCGAACGGCGGAACCCCAAGATCATCGATGGGAGCCGAAAGCGTCGGAT
Source organism: Acidimicrobiia bacterium UBA4744 (assembly GCA_002403855.1). GTDB lineage: Bacteria > Actinomycetota > Acidimicrobiia > Spongiisociales > UBA4744 > UBA4744. The sequence continues at coordinate 127,566 of DHIO01000026.1, read as the reverse complement.
CGCGACGGGTTCGGGGACGAGTCCACAAGAGGTCAACGGTTTGCTCAAGCAGTTCGCCGAGACTCAGAAAATGATGAAAATGGTGGCGCAGGGTCGCGGAATCCCCGGGCTTCCGGTGCCACGAAGGAAGAGGTGAGGAGATGGCGGTCAAAATCCGCCTGATGCGGATGGGAAAGAAGAAGCAGCCGACCTATCGGGTCGTGGTTGCCGACGGCCGGTCTCCGCGAGACGGCCGCTTCATCGAAGTGATCGGGCGCTACGACCCCCGTCAGGAGCCTTCGGTCGTCGAGATCGACAACGACAAGGCCCTTGACTGGTTGCAGAAGGGGGCACAGCCCACCGACCCGGTCCAGAAGCTCCTGGAGATTTCGGGCGCCTGGTCGCGTTTCAAGGTCGCCAAAGGTGAGATTCACACAATTCCTGCTTCGAGGGCGGAGCCCAACGTGGCGTCGGTCGACGAGGAGCGAGAGGCTTCGGCCGAAGTTGCCGTCGAGAACGAGGAGTCGTCCGCGTGAGCCAAGGAGAAATCGTCGAGCGTGTAGTTCGCTACGTTGTAACCGAAATCGTCGACCGTCCGGAGGATGTTGAGCTGACCCTGGTTGAAGAGGGTCCCGAAGAGGTTGTAGCGGAGGTCCGCACGGCTAAGTCTGATATGGGACGCGTCATCGGACGTCGCGGCCGCGTTGCGCGAGCCATTCGCACTGTCGCCCAAGCTGCCGCCGATGAGGAAGGTCTGCACGCCGGAGTCGAATTCATCGACTAGCTCCATGGAGGAACGGGTCACCGTCGGCCGAATCGGTCGGCCCCACGGCTTGCATGGCGAGCTCTACGTCCTCTCCGATAGTGACGCTCCCGAGCGTTACCGGCCGGGGGCGGTCTTTCTGACCGATGAGCATCCTCCTCGCCGCCTCGAAGTGCGCTCGAGTCGATACCGCCAGGACAAGCTCATGGTGGTCTTTGTGGGAATCAGCAACCGTACCGATGCCGAGTCCCTGGGCGGTGTTGACCTGACTATCGCGACAGCCGAGCGTAGACCGTTGGACAAAGACGAGTTCTGGCCCGATGAACTGGTCGGGTTGGCGGTTCAGGATCCGGATGGTCGACCGATCGGAGCCGTGTCGGCCGTCGAGACGAGTGGCCCTCAAGACAGGCTCGTGGTGCGCACCGCAGATGGGCGGGAGACGTCTGTGCCTTTCGTTCGTGAACTGGTGCCCGAAGTCCGACGTGCTGAGGGTCTCGTCGTCATCCATCCCATCGAGGGCCTGTTCAACCCATCACCAGATTGAAGTACGCGCCGCTTTCCTGCCCGTCCTGAGCCGAGTCTTCTCCCACGAAGACCTCGACGTTTCCGTTGGGTCCCTGTGGGATCTCGAATTGATACTCACCCCAGGTGACCAGATAATCGGCTGCCGAGGTCACCGTTTCGACGTCCAACCGGTTCCCTTGTCGCATGCGTAGAACGACGGTGGCTTCGAACGTGCGGGCGTAGCCCTCGACGACCAACGGGTAGTCGCCCTTCTTTCCGGTCGGGGAGACGACGACCGTGCTGTCGGTGATGATCGGCCGGGTTTCCAGGTCCGGTCCGCCCGCCTGCAAATCGACGATGACCTCGGCCGGCGATCGGTTCACGGAAGCACGGGCGAGGACGGCCGAACCGAGGTGGATATCGACGAAAAGACCCCCGTCGAGTGACCGCACGACGTAGACGCGGTCGACCAACCGGCGCTCCACGACGCGATCCGCGATGGCCGTCGACGTGACGAGATCGTCGAGCTGCAACCGGACTATGCCCATTTCGCGGAGGAGTTCGGCACGCACGCCGCCGGGTTCGGTGGCCGGGGCTCCACCGGCCGTAGTCAGTTCCACAACGAGACGTTCGCATCCCTCGTAGGCATTCCAGCGCAAACCCGACACCAACTCGGCATCCCCGTCCTCTCCGTCCAGCAGGCCACTGGCAAGTGCACCATCAGCCACGAAGCTCTGGCCTCCCGCCAGGCATGGGGGGAGATCCGGCCGCGACGTCGTGGTGGGAGCGGCAGTCGTGCTGGTTGTGGAAGGCGGGATCGAAGAGGTGGTCGAACCCGGCGACGCACACGACGCGAGAGCAATAGACACCGCCAAGACCGGTCGAATGCCTCGAAACTTCATCGGGAGAAGCGTAGCGGGACGACCCGCTGTTTCGATTCGCCGCTCGACCGTTTCAGGTTGTTGGGGGCTACATCTGGCCGGCCATTTCCTTGAGGAGATCGACCACTCGGTGGGAGTACCCCCATTCGTTGTCGTACCAGGAAACGACCTTCACCAGGTTGCCGTTGATGACCTTGGTGAGACCCGAGTCGAAGATACTGGAAGCGGGGTTTCCGACGATATCCGAAGACACGATCGGTTCATCCGTGTATTCGAGGATCCCGTTCAACTCGCCTTCGGCGGCAGCCTTCATGGCTGCATTCACCTCATCGGCAGTGACGTCACGCGACACCTCGACGACCAGGTCGACGATCGACCCGTCCGGCACGGGCACCCTCATGGCCATCCCGTCGAGCTTGCCGTCCAGCGACGGCAACACTTGACCGATGGCCTTGGCCGCGCCGGTGCTCGTCGGAATGATGTTCTCTGCTGCGTGGCGCGCCCGCCGCAGGTCGCTGTGCGGAGTATCCGCTACTCGCTGATCGTTGGTGTAGGCGTGAACGGTCGTCATGATGCCGCTCGTTATACCGAAAGCATCATCGAGCACTTTGGCGACCGGAGCCAGGCAGTTCGTCGTGCAGGAGGCGTTCGAGACCAACTTGGCGTCGGCCGTGAGGTCGGAATCGTTGACCCCCAGCACCACCGTGGCGTCTACGGGGTCCTTGGCCGGTACCGTCAACACAACCCGCTTTGCCCCCGCATCGAGGTGCTTGTTGAGAGCTTCGCGGGTCCGAAACACACCAGTGGACTCGACGACCACGTCGACGCCCAACTCCGACCAGGGCAGATTGGCCGGGTCGCGTTCCTCGAACATCTTGACTGTGTGTCCGCCGGCACTCATAACTCCATCACCGAGCAGAACCTCACCGGGGAACCTACCGAAGACCGTGTCGTACTTCAGCAGATGGGCGAGAGTGTCGTCGTCGGTCAAGTCGTTGACCGCCACGATCTCAATACCCGAATCAGGCTGTTCGGCAATGATCCGGTACACGGCTCGCCCGATGCGACCGAAGCCATTGATGGCTACTTTCATGAAGACACCTCCTCAGGTGCTGGTGACCTGTTGGGGCAAGCCCCCTGAAGACGCAATGGTAACCGCTTGGCTCGGCTGGACCGATTCGGTCGTCTGCCTCAACCTCGGACCGCCTCGATACCGATTCGGTCTGGGAAGTCCACGCCAACCGCGCCCCGGGCCTCGTCGTCACTGATCCTCCGCGCTCCGGGTCGGCGGGAGTCGCTCCGCGACGAGCTTCGCCTCATCCTCGAGGAAGTTCACTGAGATCTGGGTCAAGCTCGCCGCTGCAAATGCCGATGCCGTATCTATGAATCCTGGGAAGATCCTGCTGATCGAAGACGAGCCGTCCAACTCTCGTTTGATGGAGGTGACGCTTCGTCCGCTCGGCTACGAGACCTTGATCAGGGCAGATGGCAACTCGGGGCTGGCGGCAGCCCATGACGAGGTCATCGAGTTGATCGTTCTTGACATTGCGCTGCCGAAGCTCGACGGTTGGCAGGTACTCGACCGACTCCGCAGTGACCCCCAAACGATGGCGATTCCGGTACTGGTGCTGACCGCCCACGTTGGAGACGAGAATCTGATGAAGGCGGCCGATGGCGGGGCCGACGTCTTCATGACGAAGCCGTTCCAACCCGACGATCTGCGGCAAGTGGTTCGCGCTTTGATCCAACAGCGGCGCGAGACTCTCGCCCAGCGGAACGGCAACCCAACCCGCTGAGGGAAACCGGACGTTGGTGCTCCGGATGAATGCTTCCCGACGGGTAGCCTTCGCTTCATAGTCTGCGGAGGAGGCAACCGTGGCCGAAGCCGTGATTGTGGCAGCCGGCCGCACTCCGATCGGGCGGGCGTACAAGGGGTCCTTGATCGACGTTCGTCCGGACGATATGGCCGGTCTGGTCATCAAGTCGGTGCTCGACAAAGTTCCGGAGATCGATCCGGGCAATGTTGACGACGTCATGGTGGGGTGCGGCTTCACCCACCATGAGCAGGGATACAACATCGGCCGCAACGCGGCCCTCCTGGCGGGCCTGCCGGATACCGTTCCCGGCACCACAGTCAACCGCTTCTGCGCGTCTTCGCTGCAAACCATTCGCATGGCGTTCCACGCCATAAAGGCGGGGGAGGGCGACGTCTTTGTGGCCGCTGGAGTGGAGAGCGTGACCCGCACAATGGGCAAGGGTCTCGAACCCGATGATTTCAACCCTCGCTTCATGGACGAAAGCCTCAACGACTTCATCAACCACGTGTACATACCCATGGGGATTACCGCCGAGAACGTAGCGGCCAGGTTCGGCGTGGGGCGAGCACGAATGGACGAGTTTGCCAAGTTGTCCCAGGATCGAGCGGTCCGAGCGCAGACCGACGGCTTCTTCGAGCGAGAGATCATCCCCTATCCGCTCGATGATGGAAGCACGGTCGTCAGAGACGACGGGCCCCGGCCGGGAACAACTCTCGACAAGCTGGCGACACTGCCGCCCGCTTTCAAACCGGATGGCACGGTTACTGCGGGTAATGCTTGTCCGCTCAACGACGGCGCGGCGGCAGTGATCGTGATGTCGGACCAGCGGGCCACCGAACTCGGAATCCGCCCCCTGGCACGGATCATTGCCTCATCGGTATCGGCACTTGCGCCGGAAGTCATGGGAATTGGTCCGATAGAGGCGGTGAGGAGGGTGCTGGCCCAAGCCGGCATGAAGATAGGGGATATCGACATCGTCGAGGTCAATGAGGCGTTCGCTGCACAGGTACTGCCCGTNNGGCGGTCAGGGCATGGCCATGATTGTCGAAAGGCTCGACTGACCACGTTGGAAGCCGACCGAAGACCGCCTTTCTAGCCCTGATAACCGATCAAGCGGGGGTTCTGAGTGTCACGGCAACACCCGATGCCGAGACCAGAACCGTGTTGGCAACATCCTGGACGGCGAACGTAACACCGACCACCGCATGTGCCCCTCGGGCCAGCGCCTCGTCGAGCATGCGCCGCACCGCGGCGTCGCGGGCCGCGGCTACGTCACCTGCTACTTCGTCGGACATCACCGGCCCTATCGTCACGTCGCCGGACACCAGGCCGAGATAGATGTCGATTTCCCAACCTGCAACCGATTCGCCGCTCGTAACGATCGGACGCCACGTGGAGCGTCCATCGTCGTCCTCGACCCACCCTTGATGAGCCTCCCGGTAGCGCGTGCCCCATTCGACCGGAGAGTCGATGACGGCCGTTCCCTCTCCGGTCGTCGCGGACAGTGCGACCACGTCGAGATCCTCCGCCTGCTCATCCACCGCATCTTCAGCGACAACGGATTCGTCCGCGGGGACGGTCGTTTCGTCTCCAAACGTCTGGTCGAAGTGGGGCGTCTCATCAGGTGGCGGTTCCACGGCTTCGGGTTCAGGTGCCTCCTCCGCCGGAGCCGATTCGACCACGGCGGCCAAACCGGGTGCTTCACTCCACCAATCGTCAACCGGTGCCTCCTCTTCGGCGGCCTCTTCCTCGGGGACGGCCGCCACGTCCTCGGCGGTGGCCTCGTCGAGGGCCGAAAGAGCATCGCTCAACTCGGTGTCGCTGAGGTATTGCGGCCCTTCCGAATCGGCGAAGCTGTCGATTTGCT
>DHIO01000026.1:98389-121647 GCA_002403855.1 Acidimicrobiia bacterium UBA4744 | reverse complement strand
CGGTTCGGTGTCTTCTTCGAGGGATTCGACCGCTTGCTCGGCTTGACCGAAGGCCTCTGCAGCCTCTCGAAGCAGCGCCTCCGCTTGTTCATCTTGATCTGCCAGGTCGTGCAATTCGCTATACACGCCCGGAGCCGAGTCCATGTCCACATCCCCCAACCCGTAGTCACGCTCGGGTTCTTCTGCCCCGGGTGTTTCAAATCGGTCCTCAGCAAAAGGGACCCCGGCAGGCTCGGTAGTGGCGAGTCCGGCCAGAGAAGCCTCAATGTCCTCGGGGGTGAAGGTTCGTTCGTCGTCGGTCGTGTGGGTGTCTGCCGGCTCAGGGAATCCCTCGGTGTCGTGCGGCGTGGGAGGCTCCTGGTCGTCTCCTCCGTCTTCGATCATCCACGACGGCGGCTCCTGAGGCAGGTCATCGTCTCCGGCCGGAATGTCGAGAGGGGCGAATCCCGATGCCTGTGGCACCTCGGTCCCTTCGACGGCCGAGGGCTGTTCAGTTTCGGCTGTTTCTTCCTGGGCGGTTTGTTCGGCACCATGGGGTTCGACCAGTCTCCCGTCGCCCGACTCGCCGGGTTCGTCTCCCTGTACGGAGCTGACGATGCTCTGAGCGGCGGCAATCATCTGCGAGAGAGGCGCACGCGCCCTGCCCGCGTCGCCCTCTTCATCTTCCTCGGCCCAGACCCCTGGAGCTTCTTCGTGGGGTTCGGGTTCAGATGCCGGCAGAGGCTCGGTCTCGGACGGCCTCGAATCCAGATCGGCGGATTCGGCGTCGGGCTCATCGGTTGTTTCTCCAGGATGCGCTTCGGCGTCGGCCGGGTGTTCGTCGAAACCCGTGTCTTCTTCTGCAGCTTCGGTGGGTTCGATCTCTTCGGCGTGGAGGTCTTCTTCGGGTTCGCCCTCTAGTGAGGGCGGTTCCTCCTCGGGGCGGATCCCGCCGAGCTCGAAGTCTTCAGATTCCTCTATCGGCAGACCCCAGGGGTCGCCTGCGGCGAAGTCGTTGTTTCCCACTTTTCCTCCGCGAGCGAGGATACCCTATACCCACGCAACACAGGTTCTTTCTGTCCGTGAGAATCTCAATCATCACTCTGTTTCCCGGCTTCTTCGCCTCACCCCTGGAGGTCGGCGTGGTAGGTCGTGCGCTGGAAGCCGGCATTCTGGAAATCGAACTCATCGATTTGCGCAACTTCGGTACCGGTACACATCGGCAGGTGGATGACGCGCCCTTTGGTGGTGGTGCGGGCATGGTGCTCATGGTCGGACCTCTGGCCGAGGCGCTCGAGTCGGTGGAGGGTGGTCACAGGGTTTTGCTCACTCCGGCCGGCAACCGCCTGGATCAGCCGATGCTCGATCGCTGGGCGGCAGAGTCCCATATCACGTTTGTCTGCGGAAGATATGAGGGGGTGGACGAGCGGGTAGCGGAACACCTGGTACACGAACAGGTTTCCCTGGGGGATTTCGTCCTGGCGGGCGGGGAGACGGCAGCTTTGGCGGCGGTCGAGGGAATCGCCCGGTTGATTCCCGGGGTGCTCGGCAACCCTCAGTCGGTCGGATCGGAGTCCTTTCGAGACGGTTTGCTCGAGGAGCCTCACTACACGCGTCCTGCCGAATACCGAGGATGGAAGGTTCCCGCCGTATTGCTGTCGGGGGATCACGGCAAAGTCGACGCATGGCGACGAGAGCAGCGCCGGGACCGGACGAAGGATCGTCGTTCCGACCTCTGGCCGCCCGAAGAACGAGAGATCGATTAGCAACCGGACAAGGGAGTGGTACAATCGCGCCCGGCCGGACGCCTCTGCCGTTCGGTTGTTCGCGAAGGAGTTCCCGATGAACAAACTTGGTCAGCTGGAGAGCGCGTTTGTGCGCGACGACGTGCCGGATTTCAAGGCCGGCGATACCGTGCGCGTTCACGTGCGAGTCGTTGAGGGCGGCCGGGAGCGAGTTCAGGTCTTCGAAGGAGTTGTGATTGCCCGGAAGGGTGGCGGCGTCAACGACACATTCACCGTGAGGAAGATGAGTTTCGGTGTCGGCGTCGAGCGAGTGTTCCCAGTCCACGCCCCGATCATCCAGCGGGTCGAGGTCATCCGGAAGGGGGACGTGCGACGTGCGAAGCTGTACTACCTGCGTGATCGGGTCGGCAAGGCTGCCCGCATCAAAGAGCAGCGCTAACGGCGCGCCGGTTCTCAGCTTTACACGACCATGACGGAACCCTCGGCAGATCCGGATCCCTCCGAATCTCTTACGCCGCCGCCGTCGAGCACGACGCCAAAGAAGAAGACGTCGCTTCTCATCGAGTTGCCGATCCTGGTGCTGGTTGCCCTCGTTGTGGCAGTGCTCATCAAGACCTTCCTCGTGCAGGCCTTCTGGATCCCGTCTGGATCGATGATTCACACGTTGGAGATCAACGACCGGGTGTTGGTCAACAAACTGAGCTATCTGTTCGCAGAGCCCGATAGAGGCGACATCGTGGTATTCGATCCGCCGTTCGGAGTCGAAGAGGAGCCCGAACCGCTGCTGGAAGCCATCGTTCGCAACGTCGCTGAGTCCTTGGGTTTGCAGACGCCGGCGGTTGAGGACTTGATCAAGCGGGTGATCGCCAGGGGCGGGGAAGAACTCGAGATCGATGACAACCAAGTGCTGATCAACGGGGTAGTGCTCGATGAGCCCTATCTCGACGTTTCGGTCGTGATGCCCGACTTCGGTCCCATCCAGGTTCCAGAGGGGACGGTCTTTGTCATGGGCGACAATCGTCCTCGCAGCCAGGACAGTCGGCGTTTCGGACCGATCGAAACGGAATCCATAGTCGGGCGCGCCTTTGTCCGTGTATGGCCGTTTGATCGATGGGGTGGTCTGTAGGAGATTCCCCGGGCACCTGTCACAGGGGGACACTACAACGGGGATGACCTCGGAGACGCAAAGAAGCTCAGCTGCAGGGTTATGATCGCCGATACCGATGACGAGCCGTCGGCTTGTATGAGGGCGTGGAATGAACGAAGAAGACCTCGAACGATACGAATCTGAAGTCGAGCTTCAGATCTACAAGGAGTACCGGGATGTGCTACCGATGTTCCGCTACGTCGTCGAGACCGAGCGTCGGTTCTACCTGGCCAACCGGGTGACGCTGAACAAGCACGGGGAGGACGGTTCGGTGCATTTTGAGGTCGAACTCGAGGATGCCTGGGTATGGGACATGTATCGACCGGCCCGATTCCTTCAGAAGGTTCGGGTACTCACGTTTCGGGACGTGAATATCGAAGAATTGGAACCCGGCATCCGCCTTTGAATCGCCGGCAACTCGCCGTCGTCGGCGAATCTCTCGCTGCCCGGTTTCTCGTCGTTCGAAGCGCCCGGATCGTGGCGCGCAACGCGCGAGTCGGACGCGGGGAGATTGACCTGGTAGTCGCCTTTGGTAACCGGCGGGTCGCTGTTGAGGTGAAGACCGTGCAAACGGGGGGGCTCGACGACCCGGCCTACGCATTCACCCGCTCAAAGGCACAGCAAGTCCGGCGTCTTGCCAACTGTCTCGGGATCCGGCGCGTCGATCTCGTGGCGGTGTCGATAGGTGCGACGGGTGTGGATATCCGCTGGGTACCAGACATCGCTTGACCTCACAGCGGAGGACGGCGACGGCGCAGTTCCTTGAACCAACAGCCGTGATGCCAGTGTCTGCGGAGTTCCGGGGTGGTTTCGGGGACTACGACCAGGTGAAATTTCCCTCGCTCAATGGGGCCGTTGCATCCTGGACACGAGTAGCGTTTTCGAGCCGCGTACGGCTGAACCGGGGTGACGATCTCATCTAGTTCGAAAGCACTGCCCACAACAACGCCCCCAGTGCAGCCGCGATCGCGGCGACCACTAATGCGACATCGACCAACGTCTTCCGCTGTTCTCGAAAAGGGTTCAAACCCATCGCCGGCAATGGTATTGGTCCTGTGTCCTTGTGGCGGTCATTCGGGAGACCCATGGGCCGAGCAAGTCACCCCTTTCGGCGAACACCGAGGCCGAAGCCGAAAACGCCGGGTGAAGCTAGTCCACGTGGCCGGGAGCGCGGGGGATCTCGGCGAAAGCGGCCCGCCGGTTGGCGACGATCTCATCGGCAATCTGCTCGAGAGAGTCGATCAACCAGAGGTAAGCTGCCTCTCCCTTTCGATAGTCGGCCTTGGCCATACCCTGGACACGGCCTTGGGCTTGTAGCTGTTTCACCTGGCGGAAGTTGTTGCTCGGTTCAGTCGTGTAGACCCCGAACGTCTTCCCTCCGTGTTGGTTGAGGATGGAGAACACCGGCACATCGCTTGGTCCATCGGCGATGTAGATCATGTTCCTGATGGGAACTCTCCGTTGCTCTTCGGCCATCAGAGCGTTGACATCGATGCCAACGTTGCGGTTGACGCCCTTGTTGATCTCGAACACCGCGCGGGTCTTGGAGGTGTTGTCGATGGCATAGCCGAGCATACTGATTGGATGGGTTCCGTTGTCGATGGCGAGTGTCTCGAGGTAACCGGGCGGGGCCGGCCGTTCGATGAAGTCGTTGGCCCAGATTCCGTCTATGAGTCCTCCGATCGGGCTTCCTTCGATCATCGGGCGAATACCGGTCGACACGACGTAGTGTTCGACGCCGATGCCTTCGTGGGCGTAGTCCTGGACCTCCGCCACCCGGTTTCGGGTGGCCTCGAGAAACTCGGGTATCCCGGGGCTCATCTCGAGCTCTCCGCCCAGTTCGCGCAACCGCCGGCGGGTCAGATCGGGAAACTCACCTTCCTGCACATACGTCAGGATGTGTCCGAGGTATGCCGAGTCCCGAGCGATAGTGATTCCGCGGTCGCGGTAGTAGCTCACCAGCCCGTCGACCTCGGCCCAGAACCGGGAAGCATCGACCCCGTAGGCCTCGAAGAGCGGGTCCTGCTGGTTTCCGGGGATCAGGGTCTTGTCGAAGTCCCAAATGAACGCGATCGTCGTCTGGGTATGGAGCGGAGCCGGCATCTCAAGGGGTCTCGGGCCGGCCGAAGACGATGCCGATCTCCGTGTCCCACCACGGCTGCAACGTGGTCGCTACGCCTCGCAGGTGTCGATGGGCCGACCCGAGCGTCTCGATCGGCACGAGCACCCACACTTCCCAACCCGCCCGGGCGAGGGCGTCGAGGGTGCCAGCGTAGACAGAGACATCGGCGCCACGAGGAGCCACACACTCGATCCGGTTTTCCTCATGGACGACGACGCCGCGCAAGCGGATTCCGCCTGCCCGTCCGTCCCGCAGCTCGACGGCGTCGAGGCTTTCCACGTTGAGCCTTCGCGCCGCGTACAACCGGCAGCACGCCGCCAAGACGGAGTCGACTTCCGTCGATTCGGTCTGCATCGCCAACGCCATGGTCCACTCCGGATCGATAGTTACATCAGTGTAGTTTCCAGGTCGAAAACCCCAAAAGATCACCAGACGAGCCGGGTCACGTGACTAGTCACCTGGTGTGGAAGCGGAACCACTCTCGATCATGGGTTCGGTCGTGCCGATCTCCTCTTGCAGGCAGGAGATGAACATGGGCACAGGACGAAAAGACTGCGGAAGCGACCATCGCTTCCGGGAACACGGAATCGGAGCCGGCTTGACCAGGAAGATCTGTGCTCGGTGTGGTCAGATCCAGATCGGTCAAGGGCGGAGAGCCATCCTCACCGGGGATTCCCCGAGCGACGAGTCCCAACCGATCTTCGTCAAGGCCGGCTGAGGCACCTAGTCCCCGGGTGGTTGGGGGTCCCGCCAACCCGCCTTTTTGTCATACGCGCGGCATACGTTCGTGCCATGTTCGCAGCAATCACATCAGTGGCACTGGTTGGGGTTGAACCAAGGCCGGTGCTGGTCGAGGTCCACGTCGGCAGCCAGGACCCCAAGTTCGCTCTCGTCGGGTTGCCCGACACGGCGGTGCGCGAGGCCAAGGATCGGGTTCGGGCGGCGATGGCGTCTTCGGGTTACCGGTTTCCGAGTCGACGGGTAACCGTGAACCTGGCTCCGGCCGATCTGCCCAAGGCGGGATCGGCCTACGACCTTCCAATTGCGCTGGGTGTGCTGGCAGCCTCCGGAGCCGTATCCCACGGCGTCACCGGTGTGGTGGCTCTCGGTGAACTGGCGCTGGACGGATCGGTGCGAGAGGTTCGCGGGGGACTGGCGGCAGGCTTCGTTGCTCGCGAGATGGGCGTCCCTTGCGTCTTGGCCGGAATGACTGCGGGTCAGGCTTCCCTGGTCAAGGGTGCGGCGGTCCGGAGGATAGGGTCGCTGGCTGAGGCGATATCGGTGGCGCTCGGTGAGAGCCCGGGTGGCGCGGTGCCGGATCCGCCCAGCGAGGGAGGTGCTCCGTTATCCGACCTCGGCGAGGTCCGCGGGCAGAGCTTCGCCCGCCGGGCCTTGGAGGTAGCCGCCGCCGGCGGGCACCATCTTCTACTGGCGGGGCCACCGGGCTCGGGCAAGACGATGCTGGCCCGATCGCTACCGGGCATTCTGCCTCTCCTGGGAGAGGATGAGCGCCTGCAAGTTGCTCAGATCTGGTCCGCGGCCGGTCGGCATACCGTTCCGCCGCCCACCCCGCCGTTCTGCGCTCCCCACCACACGGCTACTACCGCCGCCATCGTCGGTGGAGGAAGCGGGTTGCCGGTACCCGGCCAAGTCAGCCTCGCTCATTGTGGGGTGCTGTTTCTCGACGAGTTCGGAGAATTCCCAATGCCGGTGCTCGAGGCGCTTCGGCAACCGGTCGAGTCTGGTCAGGTCGCCATCGCTCGCAAGGGGATCTCGGTTACTTTCCCGGCTGGTATCCAATTGGTGGCGGCCACGAACCCTTGTCCTTGTGGGTTCTCCGGCGATCCGGTGAAGATGTGCCGGTGTTCTCCCGGAGCGATAGATCGCTACGGGAGGAAACTCGCAGGCCCGCTGATCGATCGCTTCGATCTGCGAGTTATCGTCGGACGCCCGGATCGCGGCGGACTGGTCGGCCCCCGGGGCGAGTCGAGCAGCGTTGTTCGGAAGCGAGTGGAAACGGCGAGGGCGGTGCAGGCCGAACGCGGTTGCCTCAACCGATCACTGAGCCGGGCCCGACTGGACTCGCTTCCGTGGGAAGGAAAGGCAGTCCTCCTACTCCATGCGGCAGTCGACCGTTTTGCAGTCACCGGCCGCGGGTACGACCGGGTTCGGAGAGTGGCACGAACGGTTGCCGATTTGGACGGCTCCTCGGTGGTCGCAGAAGATCACGTCGCCGAGGCACTTGGTTTCCGGGGCGAATGGTGAGCTTCGACGACCTTCTTTGCCTGGCGTTCCTCGGGATGCACCCGGACCGTCGCCGTCAATTGATGGCCTGCTATGGGGGAGCGACGGGAGTGTTGCGGGCCGTCCGCAAAGGGAAGGTGAACCTCCCGGAGCGGGCTCGTCAAGCCGCCTTTGTCGGTCCCGACGACCGGCGGGCCGAGTTGGCTGCCCTCGACATGGAGGTTCTAGTTCGAGCCGACCAGGGATTCCCCCGACATCTGGCAGAACTGCCCGATGCGCCTGACCTGCTCTTCGTACGCGGCTCCATGGCTTCGGATCGGGGAGTGGCGGTGGTCGGATCCCGGCGGGCCACCACATACGGGCTGGGGCTGGCCCGCGCCTACGGAGCCGCATTGAGCTCAGCCGGGTGGCCGGTGATCAGCGGTCTGGCGCGTGGAGTGGATGGTGCCGCCCACCGTGGGGTGCTCGACGTCGGCGGGCGAGGAACGGCCGTGATGGGTTGCGGTCTCGACATCTGGTACCCACCCGAGCATCGGGGCCTTGGTGAAGGCTTGCTCGAATCAGGTGGCGGTCTGGTGAGCGAGTACCCGCCGGGCGCCCCGCCGCTCGGGTGGCGCTTCCCTCCTCGCAATCGGGTCATTTCGGGTCTTGCGGGAGCCGTGGTCGTAGTCGAAGCCACCAAGCAAGGCGGAGCGCTGATTACGGCTCGGCGCGCCCTCGAGCAAGGCTGCGAGGTGCTGGCCGTGCCCGGCGACATCGACAGAGCAACCTCGGAGGGCTGCAACCTGCTCATCCGGGACGGGGCAATCCCGGTATTGGGCCCCGAGGATCTGGTCGAAGCAGTTTCGCTGATCTTGGGACCACCGGCGGTTCGGGATGAGCCGCCAACCGACGAACTGCTCACAGCACTCGGACCGGTCGGCAGGTCGGTTGATTGGCTGGCCACCGCCTTGGTACTCCCCGTGTCTGACGTATTGGCACGAGTCTCCAGGCTGGAGGCGGAAGGTCGGGTCGTCAGATCGGGCGGCATGGTGATGCGACTGGCGGGAGAGCTCCACGAACGTTGACCGGGAGAGGTCTTCCGACCAGGATGAGAGAATGCGGTCACTTCCCGGTCTCCCAATCTGGGCGCGCAAACCAGTCGAAGGTTTTTTGGACCGCCAGACCTCACAGCGCAATCTCTCTCCGCATTCGGTCGCCGCCTATCGGCGCGATTTGGGACAGTTCATGGCGTTCTGCGATCGAGCGGGGGCCGGCGGCGTCGTCGATGTGGACCGACGCTTGGTCAGAAGATACGTGGCCTATCTCGACACCCTGGGCTATGCGAGGCGATCGATCGCCAGGAAGACCTCGGCGGTGCGTGTGTTCTTTGCAGATCAGGCTCGGAGGGGGGAGATCCTCTTGAATCCGGCCGACCAGATTGCCCGGCCACGCAGGCCCAAGACTCTTCCGCACGCCCTACCTCAGCGGGTGGTCAGGGACCTGCTGGAGTCTTTGCAGGGGGCCGAACCGGTGGAGTTGCGAGACAGAGCCATCCTCGAGGTTCTCTACGCAACGGGGGTTCGCGTCTCAGAACTTGCCGGTCTGCGTACCGACGAGGTACGCGGTCGAGAGTATCTACGCGTAGCAGGCAAAGGGAATCGTGAACGCACGATCCCGCTGGGAAGGCCGGCTCGAGAAGCCGTGGATCGCTACCTGGCCTCGGGGAGGCCTGCGCTGGCCGGGCCGAGTGCCGGCCATCATCTGTGGGTGGGTGTTCGGGGCGGCCCGCTGAGGGAACGCGGTATTCGGCAGATCGTCCGAGACCGTTCGGCTACGTTTCCGCACGCCTTTCGCCATTCATTCGCCACCCACCTGCTGGAAGGTGGGGCCGACTTGCGTGCCGTGCAGGAATTGCTCGGACACGTTGAACTAGCCACCACCCAGATTTACACTGCCGTAACTCGCGATCACCTCAGGTCAACATATGAACGAAGCCACCCGCGAGCCTGAAGACGCCGCGGAACAGCATGTCCGCGAGTTGTGGGAAAGGTTCAAGGCCACAGGGGACGAACAGGCCCGAGAGGGTCTGATCCTCCAATACTCCCCGCTCGTCAAGTTCGTGGCGGGACGGGTCGGCGTGGGTCTGCCTCGCAATGTGGAGCAGTCCGATCTCATTTCCTACGGCATCTTCGGCCTGATCGACGCCATCGACAAGTTCGACCTGGAGCGGGGGATCAAATTCGAGACCTACGCCATCAGTCGCATCAAAGGAGCCATTCTGGACGAATTGCGTGCCCTCGACTGGGTGCCTCGCTCTGTGCGTGCCCGCGCCCGCGAGATCGAGCGATCGATGGGGGAGCTGGAACACAAGCTGCACCGCACGCCCACCGAGGAGGAGCTGGCCGCCAAGATGGACATCCCTCTCGACCAGTTACTCGATTCCCTGGCCGAGATTTCCACGCTCGGGCTGGTGGCGCTCGACGAGTTGCTTTCGCCGGACCGCAATTCGGCAGCCGTCGGCGATCTCGTGCCCGATCGTAGGGGGACCAATCCCGAAGCTGCTTTCCAGATCGAGGAGATGAAGCGAGTGTTGGCGGACGCCATCAACCGGCTGCCGGAGCGCGAGCGGTTGGTCGTTACGCTCTACTACTACGAAGGTCTCACCCTCGCCGAGATCGGTAGCGTGCTCGGCGTGACCGAATCGCGGGTGTGCCAGATCCACACCAAGTCCGTGATGAGTCTTCGGAATCGAATGACCGAGCCTTCGTTCCGATAGCTACCGTCTCGCCTCGATCTCCCGGGGTACCGCTGGTACACTCCCGCTCCAATTCGCACGCTCACTGCACCATCCCACCGGTCGGAACGCCCGGCGCGTTCTGCGGGAGAGGTCTCAGGGCCACGCACGAGCATCGTGCCAGGGTGAGCGGAGGATCAACCGAACAAAGGAGAGAGCAGTGGCAGCAGTCACTATGAAGCAGCTGCTGGAGGCCGGCGTCCACTTTGGACACCAAACCCGCCGGTGGAACCCGAAGATGGAGCCGTATATCTACGGTGAACGTAACGGGATTCACATCGTCGACCTCCGGCAAACGCTCGAACAGGTTCAACGGGCTTACGACTTCGTGCGCGACACGGTGGCGGCCGGGGGGACCGTGCTGTTCGTGGGGACCAAGAAACAGGCTTCCGGGGCCATTCAGGAGAGTGCCGAACAGGCGCAAATGCCGTACGTGAACTTCCGGTGGCTGGGTGGCATGCTCACGAACTTCTCAACCATCCAGAAGCGCATCTACTACATGAAGGAACTCGAGGCCATGGAACGCTCCGGCGAGATGGATGCCCTTCCCAAGAAGGAGCGACTCCGGCTTCGGCGAGAGCTGGAGAAACTCCAACGGGTTTTGGGGGGAGTGGAGTCGATGACCGCACCTCCGGACATCCTCTTCACAATCGATCTCAACAGCGAGCAGATTGCTTTGCGAGAAGCGGCCCGCCTTCGTATCCCGGTGGTAGCCCTGGTCGACACCAATTGCGACCCGGACCTCATCGATGTTGTCATTCCCGGCAACGACGACGCCATTCGCTCGGCGCAACTGGTCGCTTCGGTGATAGCGGCTGCCTGTGAGGAGGGGCGCGAGATTGCCCTCAAGGGCGTCACCGAAAAAGAGCCCGACTCCGACGGCGGAGGAGAGGACAGCCGTGAGTGATTTCACCGCACAGGATGTGCAGAGACTACGCAAGGACACCAACGTCGGGATGATGGATGCCAAGAAAGCGCTCTCCGAAGCAGATGGCGACTACGAGAAGGCGAAGGACTACCTCCGTGAGAAAGGTCTGGCCGACGCGAAGAAGCGAGCCGACCGGGATGCCAACCAGGGAACGATCGGTACATATGTTCACCGCCAGCTGGAGCGTCCGGTCATGGGAGTCTTAGTCGAGCTGTCGAGTGAGACGGACTTCGTCGCCAAGAGCCCCGAATTTCAAGAGGTTGCCGATGACGTGGCAATGCACGTTGGGGCATCGGCGCCCCGCTGGGTCACCAAAGAAGCCGTTCCCGCCGAGGCCGTCGACAAGGAGCGCGATCTCATCACCCGTCAGGCCGCCAACGAAGGCAAGCCCGACAACATCATCCCCAGAATCGTCGAGGGGAAGATGACTTCCTTCTATCAGGACAACGTGCTCTACGAGCAGAAGTTCGTCAACGTTGACAAGTTTGAAGGGACGGTCGGCGAGCTGGTAGCTCGTCTTGCTGCCAAGATGGGAGAGAACATCGGCGTCAAGCGGTTCGCCAGGATCGCGGTAGGCGAGCAGGAGAGCTAGCACTCAGCGCCGGCCTGAAGAGGGGAGTCGAGGCATGTATCGACGGGTCGTATTGAAGCTCTCGGGTGAAGCGTTCGCCGATCCGGATCTCGGGTACGGCATCGATCCTCTCACCGTCAAGCGAGTTGCCACCGAGATTGTCGAGGCCCATTCGGGTGGCGCCGAGATCGCGGTGGTCGTGGGTGGCGGCAACATCTTCCGAGGTGTGTCTTCGGCTGCGGCCGGGATGGACGCCGCCACCGCCGACTACATGGGCATGTTGGCCACGGTCATCAACGCGCTGGCGCTCCGCGATGCTCTCGAGAAGGCCGGCGTGCCGAGCCGGGTGCAGAGCGCCATCACCATGCAGCAACTGGCCGAGCCCTACATTCGCCTCCGGGCCATCCGGCATTTGGAGAAGGGTCGGGTGGTGATCTTCGCAGCGGGAACGGGCAACCCGTTCTTCACCACCGATACGACCGCTGCCTTGCGGGCCGTTGAGATCAATGCGGAGATAGTCCTGAAGGCCACCCGGGTGGACGGCGTCTTCGACGACGACCCTCACTCCAATCCGGCGGCGGCGATGTTCGATGAACTCACCTACATGGAGGTCCTCTCGCAGGGGCTCAAGGTCATGGATTCCACCGCAATTACGATGTGCAAAGACCACGAGTTGCCGATTGTCGTGTTCAACATCACGACCCCCGGCAACATCGTGAAGGCGGTTCAGAGCGAACGCATTGGTACGCTGGTGCATTGACGGGAGACGACCATGATCGAAGAGTTTCTAGACGACGCAACAATCAGGATGGATCAGGCCGTCGAACACGTTCAGGGCGAGTTCGCCACGATTCGAACGGGCCGCGCCAACCCCGGAATCCTGCATCGAGTGACGGTGGATTACTACGGTTCTTCCACACCGCTTCAGCAACTCGCGTCCTTCTCCGTGCCCGAGCCCCGTCTGCTCGTCGTGTCACCGTATGACAAGTCGTCGATCGGCAACATCGAGAAGGCAATCAATGCTGCAGGTCTCGGCTTGAACCCATCGAGTGACGGGAACGTGATCCGCCTGGCGTTTCCCCCGCTCACCGAGGAGCGCCGCAAGGAACTCATCCGCGTCGTGCGCAATATGGCAGAGGATGGTCGAGTGGCCGTCCGGAACATTCGCCGTCATGTCAAGGATGACATCGAGGCTCTGGAAGGCGAGATCTCCGAAGACGACATCAGGCGCGCCGAGAAGGAACTACAGGATATTACGGACGGCCACACGGCGCGTGTCGACGAGCTCTTGGAACACAAGGAGCAGGAGTTGCTCGAGGTGTGAATGTGGGTGAAGACGACGACATTCCCAAGGATGGAGAAGAAGGTGCCGAGGTAGTTCAGTTTCCCGGCGGTCGTCACCCTTCACAGTGGCCTAGCGAAGAAGCGGCCGACCAAGAGACGGCGGACGACGTACCACTCCCCTTCGAAGAATCCGACCCGGCAGCAGGCGACTACGAACCCCTCCCAGAGGAAGACGGTCGTGCTTCCGGACAGACCTTCGATCTCGATGAACGACGGGCCGGTGTCCCCGTCGACCAGGATGCGGGCGGCGATGAGTTGAACGGAGAGGATGCCGCCGAATCGCCCCCGACCGAGGAACCTGTGTCTGATGCTCCCGCGGAGGAGTACGAGGACTTCGCGAGTGGAGCCAGTTCATTCGACGAGTTCACAGGCGAGGACTACATCAAGGCCACCACGCAGGAATACCAGGGCCTGGCCGACGCCATCGCCAACGCAGCCACCGAGGAAGTGGAAATGCAGGCCGTGGCGGCGGCGATGCCGGGGATCGAAACGGGTCCCTTGGGGTTCGAGGATGTAACCGGGGAACAGCCGAAGTCGGCCGTGCCGGAATCGCGGGGTCCTTCGGATTTGACCCTGCGAATCGGCAGCGGTCTGGTACTCGTTGCTCTACTGGTCGGTGTTCTGGTGCTGGGAGGGTTCTGGCTGTGGCTGTTCGTGCTTGGAGTGGTGATCGTCGCCTTGGGTGAGTTCTATGCCACGGTGCGGCGGCAGGGATTCGCTCCGGTGAGCCTCTTCGGGCTCCTCGGGGGAGTAGGCGCCTTTGTCGCCACCTACCTGGCGGAGGGCAACACTCCTCTGGCGATCGCCGCTGCCATCGGCATGACGCTCGTGGCGACCGCTTTCTGGTACGCGGTGGTGCCCCGTCGCAATCCACTGGCCAATGCTTCTCTGACGGTGTTCGGCATGGCCTGGGTGGCCGGGCTCATGGCCTTTGCGATCCCCATCATCCTGGCTCCCCGTTATCGTGAGCTGGTCGTGGCCGTGGTGCTGGTAACGGGTACCTTCGACATCGGATCCTATTTCGCCGGCCGGGCTTTCGGAAAGACCAAATTGGCCAAGGTCTTGTCGCCCAAGAAGACTCTCGAAGGCCTATTCGGCGGCATCGTGACGGCGATGGTCGTCGCAGTCGGCATCACCTACGTCGACTGGTTCGGATTCGAATTGAGAGACGGCCTGCTCTTGGGAGCGGTGATTCTGGTAGCGGCACCACTCGGCGACCTGGCGGAATCCATGGTGAAAAGGGCGCTGAACACCAAAGACATGGGTGCGATCCTCCCCGGTCACGGAGGCCTTCTCGACCGCATCGACAGTTTCATATTCTCGGTCCCCGCCTGTTACGTGCTCTTCCTCTGGCTCGGTCTTCTGGCGTAGTCGCGTGTCCTCCGTCCACGTCGAGTGCTGCGCTTGCCACCTGCGGTCTTCGTATCGCCGGGTGGATGGGATGTGAGTGTGTCCGTGAATCGCAATACCGAGCCTCTCGTCGTCCTTGGAGCAACCGGCTCGATCGGCTCACAGGCGCTTGAGGTGGCCGCTCGAATGAGAGTTCCGGTGGCGGCGGTGGCGGCCCGTCGAGGATCCGACCGCCTGGCAGAGATCGCTGGAAATCACCCGGAATGCCTGGTCGGCGTCACCTCTCCCAGCGGGGACGAGGAGCGCCGGTTTCGAACCGCCTTCGGCGCCCGGTCGCGCTTCGGGCCCGAATCCCTCGTCGAACTTGCAGCCCTGCAAGGTTGCGTTGTGGTCAACGGGGTGGTCGGCCTGGCCGGCTTGCCCGCCACTCTGAGCGCACTCGAAGCGGGAAATCGTCTAGCACTGGCCAACAAGGAGAGCCTGGTTGCGGCCGGTCCGGTCGTTCTCGATGCACTCTCCCGAGGTGAAGGCGAGTTGATTCCGGTCGATTCTGAGCATTCCGCCCTGTTCCAGTGTCTCGTCGGGGAGCGGCGACCGTCAGTCCGAAGGTTGATTCTCACCGCATCGGGGGGTCCCTTCTTCGGTTGGGGGATTGAAGAACTGGAGAACGTCACTCCTCGGGAAGCGCTTGCCCATCCGACCTGGATGATGGGCCCCCGCATTACGGTCGACTCGGCCACCTTGGTCAACAAAGGACTCGAGGTCATTGAGGCTCACTACCTGTTCGGGATGCCCTTAGGGAGTATCGACGTTGTGATCCATCCTCAGAGCATCGTGCATTCTCTGGTGGAGTTCGTCGACGGTTCGCTGAAGGCGCATGTAGGAGAGCCGGACATGCGAGTCCCGATCCAGTACGCCATCACGTACCCCGACCGCTCCGCAGGGCCACTCGAGGCATTTCCCCTGGCCGGCCGGGATCTGACGTTCCGTCGTCCCGATCACGAGGCGTTCCCGGCTCTGGGTCTTGCCTATGAAGCCGGTCGGCGGGGAGGCTCGGCTCCGGCCGCCTTCAATGCTGCCGATGAGGTGGCCGTCCAGGCATTTCTGCAGGGCAGGCTCGGTTTTCGAGGCATTGCCGTCGTTCTCGAAGAGACGCTGGCCGCAGCCGCGTGGGAAGAGGTGACGACGCTTGCCGAAGTGCTGGAAACCGATCGTGAAGCCCGGGCGATAGCGCACGATCTGTTGGGCGGAGCCTGTTGAACCGGGAGCACATCGTGTCACTAGCCCGGTCCGGTCGATAACCTTTGAGATGATGATCTTGAAGGAGACGTAGCGTGCTCGGTGGCATTTTCATGCTGGTGGCCGTTGTCGCGTCGGTGATGATCCACGAGGCGGGCCACTACTTCACGGCCCGGGCCACTGGGATGAAGGCCACCGAGTTCTTCTTCGGATTCGGTCCCAAGCTCTGGTCGACCACTCGCGGCGAAACCGAGTACGGCGTCAAGGCGTTTCCGCTTGGTGGGTATGTTCGCATAGCCGGGATGAATCCGCTCGAAGAGGTTGATCCGGCCGACGCCGGTCGCACCTATCGGGAGAAGAAGTTCTGGCAGAAGAGCGTGGTCATTCTCTCCGGCGTGGCGCTGCACTTCATCATCGCCTACGTGGTGATCCTCGGCGCCATCATCGGGTTTGGCATCGACAACCCGGATGCGCCGCTTTCGGAGATTGCCATCGTCCAACAGTCTCTGGAGAACGGGACCACCACCCCGGCGGCCGTGGCCGGCATTCAGTCCGGCGATACGATCGTGGCCGTGGACGGCGTCCCCGTCGCCGAGTGGGAGGAGATCCGTGTGGCACTGGCGGATCTTCCGAACGCGGCGATCACGATCACCGTCGATCGGCAAGGCGAGCTGCTCACCCTCTCCACCGTGTTGTCGTCGGTAGTCGACCCCGACACGGGCGCCGAAGTGGGCTACCTCGGGGTGAGCCCGGCCTACGAACGGGAATCGGTGGGCTTCTTTCGCGCCGCCGGGTTGGCCGGAAGAGCCTTCATCAACGTGACCGGGCGAACGTTCGAAGCGCTCGGCAACCTGGTTCGACCGTCGTCGCTGGCGCAGCTCGGGGGCGCTTTTCTGGGGAACACGGATGTGCCAAATGAGATCCGACCGGTCAGTCCGGTGGGCA
Source organism: Acidimicrobiia bacterium UBA4744 (assembly GCA_002403855.1). Taxonomy (GTDB): domain Bacteria; phylum Actinomycetota; class Acidimicrobiia; order Spongiisociales; family UBA4744; genus UBA4744. Next base: position 105,257 of record DHIO01000026.1, on the reverse strand, counting down.
TCGTCCGGCTCGGTGTCGAAAGCGACTTCGAGCTGATGGTCAGCCTGGTGGCCATGGTCAATATCGTGCTGGGGATCTTCAACGGCCTTCCGCTCTATCCGCTCGACGGTGGGCATTTCGCGGTCGCGGTCTACGAGCGGATCACCCACCGGGAAGCAGATATTCGAAAACTGGCCCCGATTGCGGCGGCCGTTATGGCATTGGTGCTGTTCCTGTTTTCGGTGGCGCTACTGCTCGACATCGTCAACCCGATCTCGCTCAATGGCTGACCCGCCTGCGATGCCCACTGTGCCCCGCAGAACTACCCGAAAGATCCAGGTGGGGCGAGTTGTTGTGGGAGGAGACGCTCCGATCACGGTGCAGTCGATGACCACCACCAAGACCGCCGACGTGGACGGCACACTCAGCCAGGTCTATGCGTTGCACGGCGCCGGCGCCGATATCGTTCGTATCACCTGCAACGATGTGGACGCCGCCCAGGGATTGGCCGAGATCGTTCCGCGATCGCCCGTTCCCATCATCGCCGACATCCACTTCCAATACCGGCTGGCATTGGCCGCACTGGAAGCCGGAGTCCAGGGTTTGCGCCTCAATCCGGGAAACATCCGCAATGAGCGGCACGTCAAGACCGTGGCGCGAGAGGCCAAGGACCGGGGGGTACCCATCAGGGTCGGCGTGAACGCCGGGTCACTCGACAAGGATCTGCTCGACCGCTACGGAGGTCCCGTACCGGGAGCTCTTGTTGCCTCAGCTCAGAAGGAAATCGGCTACCTGGAGGAAGTGGACTTCACGGACATCAAGATCTCCGTCAAGCATTCGCATGTTCCGACGATGGTGGCGTCGTACCGGCTACTGTCGGAGAAGGTGGACTACCCCCTCCATCTTGGGGTCACCGAGGCCGGGCCGCCGCCCGGTGGGCTCATCAAGTCGGTAGCCGGAATCGCGACCCTGTTGCTCGAAGGTATCGGCGACACGATCCGGTTCTCACTGACGGCCGATCCGGTCGAGGAGGCGAAAGCCGGCCGTCAGTTGCTCGAGTTCCTCGGTCTGCGCGAGCGGAAGGGGCTCGATCTGATTGCCTGCCCATCCTGTGGTCGTGCCGAGGTTGACGTCATCGCCGTAGCCGGCCAGGCTCAGAAAAAACTGGAGGAAGCCAATCTCCCCATCCAGGTGGCGGTCATGGGCTGTGTCGTCAACGGTCCCGGAGAAGCGCGGGAAGCCGACATCGGGATAGCGGCGGGCAAGGGGAAGGGGCATCTCTTCATCAAGGGCCGGGTGGTGCGGGTGGTTCCCGAAGAGGAGATGGTCGACGCACTACTAGATGAGGCCGAGAAGCTGGTGGAACAGGGGGTGGAGGCGCGCCTAGCGGCCGCCGATGGGGCGGCGGCGCAACTTGCCGACCGGACGGCGGAGGAACTGTTGGGCGTCCAGGGCGACGCCAATCAGGTTGCCGAGCGCCGCAGAGCCGTGATGGAGGCCGCTTCCGGTGAGTGAGGTTGCGAACGGTGAGCGGAGAGCCGGCCGGTGAGATGCCCGGAGCCGGCGCCTCTGAGGAAATGCGGTAGGAGTCACTCGAGCTCCCACTAGGCTCCGCAACCGTCGGAAAGGAAAGCAGTGGCGGAAAAAGTCACCCCGCGCAGCGAAGATTTCAGCCGCTGGTACACGGATGTTGTCCAGCGTGCCGAACTGGCGGACTACTCGCCGGTGCGCGGCAGCATGGTCATTCGGCCCTATGGCTACGGGCTCTGGGAGAACCTCCAAGCGGCGCTGGATGGGATGTTCAAGGACACCGGCCATCAGAACGCCTACTTCCCCCTGTTCATTCCGCACTCCTTCATGCAACGAGAAGCGGAACACGTGGAGGGATTCTCACCTGAACTCGCCCTGGTGACACACGGCGGCGGCAAGGAGCTCGAGGAGCCCCTGGTGGTCCGCCCCACCTCCGAGACGATCATCAATGCGATGTACGCCAAATGGATCAAGAGCTATCGGGATTTGCCGGTGTTGATCAATCAATGGGCGAACGTGGTGCGTTGGGAAATGCGGACCAGGCTCTTTCTCCGCACTACGGAGTTTCTCTGGCAGGAGGGCCACACCGCGCACGAGACCGAGGAAGAGGCTCAGCAAGAGACTCGACAGATGCTCGACATCTACGCCCGGCTGGCCGAAGAGTGGGCGGCAACTCCGGTCATCCGAGGCCGCAAGAGCGAAGCGGAGAAGTTCGCCGGCGCCGTCGATACCTATGCGATCGAAGCCCTGATGGGGGACCGCAAGGCCCTGCAGGCGGGAACCTCCCACTACCTGGGGCAGAACTTCGCCAAGGCGTTTGAGATCCAGTTCCTGGACCGGAACAATGAGTTGCGGCACCCGTACCAGACCTCGTGGGGCGCCAGCACCCGGCTGGTCGGGATGATCGTCATGGCTCACGGAGACGATCAGGGTTTGATTCTTCCGCCCCGCATTGCTCCGCACGAGGTGGTCGTCGTGCCGATCGCCCGGTCCGATGCCGATGAGCGGCACTCGGTCGTTGCAGCAGCCGACCGGGTACGGAACGAAATGGTAGACACCGGGGTCCGGGCGATCCTCGATGATCGCGCCGAAGTCACCCCCGGCTTCAAGTTCAACGAGTGGGAGATGAAAGGCGTGCCCGTGCGGGTTGAGCTCGGACCGCGCGACTTGGCCGGAGACCAGGCAGTGCTGGCGCGTCGGGATCAACCCGGGCGAGAGGGCAAACAGGCGGCTCCACTCGCCGGGTTGGGCGAAACCGTCCGCCGAGTACTGGATGAGGTGCAGAACGCGTTGTTTCGGCGAGCTCTTGCCTTCCAGGAAGAGAACAGTCACCGGCCCGGCTCCTACGGGGAGATGAAGGAGATCCTGGCCGATACCGGCGGGTTCCAGTACGCGGGATGGTGCGGCTCGGCGGCTTGTGAGCAGGCCGTGAAGGACGACACTCAAGCCACGATCAGGGTCATACCTTTCGACCAGCCCGACGATCCGGGCGTGTGTATCGCGTGCGGCGAAAAGGCTGCCGACGAGGTCGTCTTTGCCAAGGCGTACTGAGAGAGCTTCAAGCTACGTTGCTTGTTGCCTTCCATCAAGACACCCGGCACCGCATACCTGAGACATCCGCTACACGGGCCGTGGTTATACTGGCGCTGTGCGCTTGATCGCGTACGCGCGTTGAGCGCGTGTGCGTGTCCGGTCGCGGAAAACCTACGGACGCTACGCGAAGAGGTGGGCGCCCAGCCCACTTTCTTTTTGGAGGAAAGACGATGAGCCGAGGTCCGGAAGGCCTCTGGGAACTGCTCGACGCCTATCTGCAGGCGGAAGGCCTCGAACTCGACGATCTCGAGATGGTCGGACAAGGGCGGGGTCCCGTTCTGCGCGTCTCCGTCGACGTGGACGGCGGCATCGACGTCGACCGGTTGGCGGAAACATCGCGAGGCGTGTCGCGACTGCTCGACCAACACGACGAGCTGCAGAAGTCCTACACCCTCGAGGTGACGTCTCCAGGCCTGGAACGGAAGCTTCGTCGCCCAGAACACTTCATGAAGTCGATCGGCAGGGAGGTGGTGGTGAAGACCCACCACGAGGTCGAAGGCGAACGAACACACCGCGGCAAACTCGAAACTGTCGACGGCGGGACGTGCGTGATTGCCGTTGACGGTCGCGATCGGAGAGTTCCTTTCGGGGTGATTGCGTCCGCCCGAACGGTCTTTCGTTGGGAGCCGGCAGCCAAACCTGGCGGTAAGGGCCGGTAGGAGGGACGATCATGAAGCTGGACTTTCAAGTGATGGAGGCCCTCGAGCTGCTGGAGCGCGAGAGAGGAGTGCCGGTCGACACGATCCTCGACGCGCTGGCCAACGGCCTGGTCTCTGCCTACAAGAGGGCTCCGGGAGCGGCCGAGGAAGCAAGAGTCGTCATCGATCCGGATGCAGGCGACATCGTCGTGTACGCCCAGGAATTGGACGAAGACGGAAATGTGGTCCGGGAGTGGGAAGATACGCCTGAGGACTTTGGTCGAATAGCCGCCCAAACCGCCAAGCAGGTCATTGCCCAGCGCTTGCGTGACGCAAAACGCGAACAGGTATTCGATGTCTACGAAGGACGGGAAGGGGACCTGATCACGGGCATCGTTCAGCAGGTAGACCATCGTTATTCGATCCTCGATCTCGGTGATGCCGAAGCCTTGATGCCCGGGTCGGAGAGGATTCCCTACGAGCGACTCGACCGCGGCAACCGAGTCAAGGCTCTCATTCTGGAGGTTCGTGGAGAAACCAAGGGACCGCAGATCGTGGTCAGCCGGAGCCACCCCGATTTCGTGCGCAGGCTGCTCGAGCTGGAAGTGCCCGAACTCCTCGATGGAACCATCGAGATCAAAGCAATCGCCCGGGAACCCGGACATCGGACCAAGATCGCGGTGTCTTCAAATGATCCCAACGTCGATCCGAAAGGGGCCTGCGTCGGTGCCCGCGGATCTCGAGTGCGGCAAGTGGTCAACGAACTGCGTGGCGAGAAGGTCGATGTGGTCCAATGGCGTGAGGATACTGCCCAGTTCATCGCCGAGGCGCTGGGGCCCGCCAAGGTCCAGGAGGTCCGAATCGATGACGAGGAAGAAGAGGCGGTGGTCATCGTCAGCGATCATCAGCTGTCTTTGGCAATCGGGCGTGAGGGTCAGAACGCCCGGCTGGCTGCCCGATTGAGCGGCTACCGCGTGGACATTCGGTCGGAGAGTCAGGAGCGAGGACAGGTCGAGGACGGCGAGCCGGGGTTTGGTGACGATCAGGTCGTCGAAACGCCCGCGGCAGAAATCTCGGTCGATGCCGATTCGGTTGCCACACCGACAACCGAGGAAACCGCGGCAGACGAGGGCGAGGCGGTTGCCCTTGATGAGGAACCGGACCTCGAAGCTGCCGCCGAAACCTCAGCCGAGCAAGTGACTGCAGAGGAGACGCCGGATATCGAGGCTTCCACGGTGCTCGCCGTCGAGGAGCTCGGCATCGAGAACACCGATGATGAGACCTCTCGTGAGCAGGCAGCCGCGCCGGTGGTTGAAGAGCAGGTCGAGGTTCCTGATGACGACGCCGAGGCCGGGCTTGCCTCCGAAGAGGGCTCTGAGCAGGCATAGAAGGGCGGGAGCGTGGCAAAGAAGCGGGTGTACGAAATCGCCAGGGATCTGGATCTCGAATCGCGGGAAGTCCTCGACCGGGCGCTGGAACTGGGTTTTGGGGTGAAGACTGCTTCATCCGGTTTGGAAGAGGATGATGCCGCGCTGGTGGCGTTGTCCTTCCAAGAGGCTTCCGGGACTGCTCCCGCATCTGCGGAAGACGCAGAGCCCGGAGAAGCGACCCTCGAGGAACCGGGGACGGGCGCCGTAGAGGAAGCGGAGGAACAGGAACGGGAACCTGAGGCCGAACCAGAGGTTGAAGATGAGGGACTGCCGGTCGGCAAGGTCACCATTGAGTCCGGTGCCACCTCGGCAGCCTTCGCGGAGCTAATCGGTCGATCGGTCGGCGAAGTCGTCAAGGCATTGCTGCTCATGGGGGAGATGGGAGCAGCCAACGCCCCCATCGCCGATGAGGCCCTCGTGCTTCTGGGAGAGCAGTTTGGGTATGAGGTCGAGGTAACGGAGGTTCCCGAGGAAGAGACCGTGGTGGTGGGTCCCAAGCCCAAGAGGGTGTTCGAGGACGACCCGGCCGATCTGGAGCCACGTCCCCCGGTGGTGACGGTCATGGGTCATGTGGACCACGGGAAGACCACGCTGTTGGACAAGATCCGAAAGACCAATGTGGTTGCCGGCGAGGCCGGAGGAATCACCCAGCACATCGGGGCCTACCAGATCGACAGGGCAGGGAAGAAGATCACCTTCATCGATACCCCCGGACACGAAGCCTTCACAGCGATGCGGGCGAGAGGTGCCGAGGTAACCGACATCGTGATTCTGGTCGTCGCCGCAGATGATGGGGTCATGCCGCAGACGATCGAAGCGATCAGCCACGCCAAAGCGGCCGACGTGAACATCATCGTGGCCATCAACAAGATGGACATGCCTATGGCGGACTCGAGCCGGGTCAAGGCCCAGCTCACCGAATATGAGCTGGTACCCGAGGATCTGGGGGGCGAGACGATCACTGTTGATGTTTCGGCGGCCACCGGGGCGGGCATCGACCAACTGATCGAGATGATCGACCTCGTTGCCGAGCTAGAAGAGTTCAAGGCCAATCCCAAACCCCGCGCCTCCGGAGTGGTCGTCGAGAGCCAACTCGACAAGGGCCGTGGTCCGGTGGCCACCGTCATCGTGAGACGGGGGACTCTCAGACGAGGAGACGTTCTGGTGTCGGGAACGATGGCCGGCCGGGTCAGGGCAATGCTCGACGAGAACGGTAGACAACTGAAAGAAGCCACCCCCAGCACGCCCGTCCTGATCATGGGTTGGGACGGTGTCCCGACTGCCGGCGATCTGTTCGATGTGATGGAGAGCGAGAAGGAAGCCCGGGCCAGGGCAGCCGACGCCGAAGACCGTGTGCGGAGCGAAGAGCACGTCGTGCCGAGCGCCACGGAACGGCTTTCCCAGCTTCTGGAGAAGATGCGCTCGGCCGACGAGGCGGAGCTACGCCTGATCATCAAGGCGGATGCCAACGGGTCCATGGAAGCCCTCCGCGATGCGATCGGCAAGATNNGTGACCGAGGCCGTGATCATCGGTTTCAACGTTCGTCCCGATGCAAATGCGCGCCGCGAAGCGGAAGGTAAAGGCATCGAGATCCGGACCTACCGGGTCATCTACGAGCTCCTCGAGGAGATCGAGCAGATGCTCGTCGGTCGTCTGGCGCCCGAAGAGGTGGAAGCCGTCCTGGGTGCCGCCGAGGT
>DHIO01000026.1:0-98359 GCA_002403855.1 Acidimicrobiia bacterium UBA4744 | reverse complement strand
AACGCCCGTGCCCGTCTGGTTCGGCAGGGCGTGGTGGTGTACGAGGGCCGCATTTCGTCACTGCGCCGCTTCAAAGACGACGTGCGCAACGTTGCTGCCGGGTTCGAATGCGGTATCGGTCTCGAGAACTACAACGACGTCAAAGAAGGCGACGTCATCGAGGCGTTCGAGCTGAAAGAAGTCGCCAGACAGTAGGGGTTAGGTGCACCTGTCATGCACGCCGCGGCGCTGCGCGTGGAACTGCGCATACCGGACTCGCATTCGTTGAAAGACAAGCGCGGCAAGCTGAAGCCGGTGATCGCAGATCTCAGAAGGCAGTTTGGCGTCTCGGTCGCGGAGGTCGACCATCAAGATCTCTGGCAGCGGGCAACGTTGGGAGTCGCTCTGGTCGCACCACAAGCCGGTCAACTTGGACGGCTCGTGCATTCGCTCGAGAGGCACCTCGAACAGTTGACCAGCGTCGCCTACCTGAGAATGGCAGTCTCTTACCTGGAGGATCCGCCATGAGCCGTTCTACGAGCCCGCGTATGCGGAGGGTCAATTCGATCTTGCTGGAAGCAGTCGCGGAGGAAGTCGCCGGTCTCAAGGATCCACGGATCGGATTTGTGACGATTACCGCGGTCGACACGTCACCGGATCTCCGCCGTGCGATTGTCTACTACTCGGTGCTGGGAACGGCAGAGGAGTGTTCATCGACCGGCGAGGCTCTGGCATCAGCCGCCTCATACGTTCGGACCGGTATTGGCCACAAAGTACGCCTCAAGTACACGCCCAAGCTGGAGTTTCGGATCGACGAGAGCATTGAGCGAGGAACCCAGATGTGGAGCCTGCTCCGCGATCTGGCCGACCGACCCGCTGGTACCCAGGGCGAGCCCGACGATGTCTGAGCCGTCTCCCGGCTTCCTGCTCGTCGACAAGGAAGGTGGTTGGACATCTCACGATGTCGTCGCCAGGCTTCGCCGGTTGATGGGTGTGAAGAAGGTGGGGCATGCCGGGACTCTGGATCCGATGGCCACCGGGCTGGTGGTCGTCGGTCTCGGAAGGGCGACTCGACTGCTGCGCTTCGTACAGGAGCTGCCCAAGGCGTACGTGGCCCGGGTCGCTTTTGGGGTCGCCACGGACACGTTGGATGCGGACGGAGCGATCCTGAGCAGAGAGCCGATGCCGGTGACCACAGACGACCTCGAAGCGATTCTTCCTCGGTTCATCGGGCGGGTCATGCAGGTCCCACCGATGGTGTCGGCCCTGCGTGTGGACGGACGCCGCTTGTACGAACTGGCCCGGGAAGGCCGGGTGGTAGACCGGCCGGCCCGTCCGGTGGAAGTCTATGAGATCGAGATTGTGGACTTCGCTCCGTGCGACTACCCGGAGGCGGTGCTTCGAATCGTGTGCGGCAAGGGGACCTACGTGCGGAGCCTTGCCGACGACATCGCTCAGGCGCTGGGTGGAAGGGCGCACCTCGCTTCTCTGCGTCGGACCCGCATCGGCTCCCTCGATGTCGAATCGAGTGGGCATCAGATGGCTGTGCTCGAAGAGGCCGCCGGCATGAACCAGCTGAGTGGACTGGTCGTTCCTCCGGAAGATGCGCTGGCGGATCTGCCGTCCGTGCAAGTCGACTCTTCCGCCGCCGAGGCGGTCCTGCACGGCGCACAGTTCCCGAGTACTTTGATTGCCGCCGGGGTGGCCGACGACCAACCATTCCGAGTGCTCGACAGGTCCGGTGGGCTCATGGCCGTCTATCGGATTACGGGCAGCAGGGCGGTGGCCGAGGTGGTGTTGTCATGAAGGTCCTCCGGGGCGATCCACGTCGATGGGGTCCGGCCCCACCGGGTGGTTCGGCCGTCACCATCGGCGTGTACGACGGCGTGCACCTCGGGCATCAGACGGTGCTTGCCGACCTTTCAACGCGCGCTCGAGCGTTGGGGGTTGAGCAGAGAGCAGTATTGACGTTCGATCGGCATCCCCTCGTGCTGGTGGCACCCGATCGGGCACCCCGTTTGTTGACAACCATTGCACAGCGGTTGGAGATCCTCGATTCACTGGGTGTGGACCTCGTTGGCGTGCTCCCTTTCGAGCATGTCCGCGCCATGCACCCAGCAGAGTTCATACACCAGGTGCTGCTCGGTTCGCTGGGGGCCAGACTCGTCGTCGTCGGCAGCAATTTCCGGTTCGGCCTCGACCGAGCGGGAGATGTGGTCGCTCTCGAGAGGGAGGGGGCCCGACACGGGTTCGAGGTCGACGCGGTAGAGCTCTTGCGCGGCGAGGGAACTACGGTTTCCTCGTCGGCGATTCGGTCGATGGTCGGGGAGGGTGACGTAGAGGGAGCGAAGAGTGCGCTGGGTCGTCCGTTTGAGCTCCGAGGCGTCGTTGGTACGGGTGAAGGCCGTGGGCACTCGATGGGTTTCCCCACGGCGAACTTGTCCTTTCCGGCAGACATGGTCGTGCCCGCCCGGGGCGTCTATGCGGCCCTGGTAGGCGTGGGGGACAGCACGGTACCCGGGGTGGTGAACGTCGGTGTGCGCCCGACATTCGGTGGAGAGAAGTTCACCGTAGAGGTCCATCTGCTTGCGTTCGAAGGCGATCTCTACGACGAGACGCTGGCCTTGCGCTTCAGTCATCGGTTGCGAGACGAGATGCACTTTGACAGTGTCGAAGGGCTGGTAACGCAGATCAGACGGGACGTCGATGAGGCCCGACGGTTGCTGGGGTGGGCTTTGGAAAGTGAACGACAAGGCATTGAGTGAGCGGAAGACCTTCAATTCGGCCTCGCCTTACGAGTCGGCGTACGGGTTTTCCCGGGCCGTTCGAGTTGGTGATCGGGTGTTGGTGGCGGGCACGGCTCCGATTCCCCATCCCGGCGAAGCGGTGGCCGAAACGGCCTATCAACAGATGCTTCGCTGCGGGCAGATCATTCTGTCGGTGCTCGAGGAGGCGGGAGCCTCGCCCGCGGACGTCGTGCGCAGCCGGATGTACCTCACCGATCCCGCCGATGCCGACGAGGTCGGGGCCGCTCACAAAGAGATCTTCGGCGATGCAACGCCGGCCGCCACGATGGTGGTGGTAGCCGGGCTCATCGATCCGGACTGGAGAGTCGAGGTGGAGGTCGAGGCGGTGGTGAGAACCGACGTGCCCTCGGGATAGATCTCGAGGAGACCGTGGTGTCTCCAAGATCATAGGGGAATCGTCTTCGCTGCGGCCGGGGCCACTCTCGCCTCCGTCGCCGTTCCGGCGGACGTAATTCGGCATCGGGGACGGCTCCGACGGGCTGCGTCAGATTTCGAGCGTGGTGGTGGGCATCGCGGTCGTGAGTGTGGGGTCCTGGTTGTGAGGAGCTCGGTTGGGTGGCCGCCGCGAGGAGGAAGGGGAAGGTCCTCCCGCGACTCGTGGCAACGTTGAACCGGTGCTACACTTCCATCCGTCCCCCTTCCCCTAGTTACGCGCGTGTGCGAATGAAGGACACAGAAACCATCATCGAAGAGTACGGCCAGCACGACAGCGATACCGGTTCGCCCGAGGTCCAGGTCGCGCTGCTGACGGAGCGCATCAATCACCTCACGGATCATCTTCGTGAGCACAAACACGATCATCACAGCCGTCGTGGGCTCCTGATGATGGTCGGCAAGCGCCGGCGCCTCTTGAATTACCTGCGGCGTGAAGACGTCGAAAGGTACCGATCGCTGATCGCGAAGCTCGGCCTGCGCCGATAGAGATCTCGGGGAGCGGCCTATGGGCCGCTTTCTCGCTGCTGGAACAGTCCAGGGGTGACGGGCCCGGGACCCGCCGATCAACTCCGAAGACAACAGACACGAGGGACGGACGAGTCCAGTTGTCAGTTGCCATCCTTCTCAACCGGGAAGGATGACCACTGGTAATTGGCCGCCCTCCCTCCTTACCGAAAGGGAGGTAAGCGTGACCGAAATCACGGTACGCGGCCTCGTGGGCGACAAAGACGTCGCCATCAGCACAGGCAAGCTGGCCGGTATGGCCAGCGGCTCGGTGACGGTCCAGACCGGCGAAACAGACGTCCTGGTCACCGCCACCGCCAACCCATCGCTGCGGGAAGGCATCGACTTCTTCCCGCTCACCGTCGACGTCGAGGAACGTATGTACGCGGCGGGGAAGATCCCCGGCTCGTTCTTCCGCCGGGAGGGGAGGGCCAGCGAGCAGGCCATTTTGGCATGCCGCCTGATCGACCGTCCCCTGCGCCCGTCTTTCGCCGACGGGTTCCGCTGCGAAACGCAGATCGTTTCGACGGTGCTCTCGGTGGACGGCGAGAATCCTTACGACATCATTTCGCTCAACGGCGCATCAGCTGCTCTCACCATCAGTGGAATCCCTTTCCAGGGTCCTGTAGGGGCAGTGCGACTGGCGTTGAGCGACGGCAACTGGATCGTCGACCCGACCTTCCAGGAACTCGAGAGCGCCGTCTTCGAGTTGGTCGTCGCCGGTCGCCGAAACGAGCACGGTGAGGTCGACATCATGATGGTGGAAGCCGGTTCCACCCCGGAGGGCCTGCGGCTCATCGCCGGCGGCCAGCCGTCCAGTGACGAGGAAACCGTTGCCCGAGGTCTCGAAGAGTCGAAGTCCTACATCGCCCAGATCATCGATCTTCAGCGCGAACTCGCCGACCGGGTGCAGATTCCGGTTCGCGAGTGGCCGACCGTTGAGGACTTCAGCGACGAGTTGTACCAACGTGTGGAAGCAGCCGCCCGCCCGAGGCTGACCGACGTCATCACGATTCCCGGCAAGCAGGAACGTGGCGCGGCTGAAGATGCCGCTTTCGAGCAGGTCCTTGCGGAACTGGGTATCGACGATCCTGAGGAGCAGCTTTCCGCCCAGCGCGCGTTCAAGAAGATATCGAAAGGCATGATGCGGGAACGGGTCGTCAACGAGGGAGTTCGTCTCGATGGGCGCGGCCCAAAGGACATACGGGAAATCTCTGCCGAAGTGGGCGTCGTGCCTCGCACCCATGGGTCCGGCCTCTTCCAGCGGGGCGAAACCCAGGTGCTCAACCTCTCCACGCTTGGCATGCTCAAGATGGAGCAGATGCTGGATACGCTCGCCCTCGAGGACTCCAAACGGTACATGCATCACTACAACTTCCCCCCATTCTCGACGGGCGAGGCGGGCTTCATGCGAGGCCCAAAACGCCGCGAGATCGGCCACGGAGCGCTCGCCGAGAAAGCGGTGCTGCCTGTGGTTCCCAGCGAGGACGAATTCCCCTACGCGTTGCGGTTGGTATCGGAAGTCCTGTCCTCCAATGGGTCCACGTCGATGGCCTCCGTGTGTGCTTCGAGTCTGTCGCTGATGGATGCCGGGGTGCCGATCATGGAGCCGGTCGCCGGGATCGCCATGGGGCTGGTCTCTCAGGACGGCAAGTTCGTGACTCTCACCGACATCATCGGGGCGGAGGACGCCCTCGGCGATATGGACTTCAAAGTCGCGGGTACCGCAGAGATCATCACCGCCCTGCAACTCGACACGAAGATCCAGGGGTTGCCTTCCGAAGTATTGACCGGAGCGCTTGATCAAGCCAAGGAGGCGCGGTTGTACATCCTCGAGAAGATGAAGGAGACCCTGCCCGGGCCGCGAGTGGAGCTCAACCAGTGGGCACCCCGGATCGAGGCTATACGGATCCCCAAGGACAAAATCGGTGAGATCATCGGTCCCAAGGGCAAGAACATCCGCGAACTGGAGGAAACGACCGGCGCTTCGATCGAGATCGAAGAAGAAGGCGCAGAGGGTATCGTTCGAATCGGATCGCCGGACGGGGAGTCGCTGGCGTTTGCCAAAGAGAAGGTGATGCAGCTTGCCTTCCCACCCGAGGCCGAGGTCGGCAAGGAGTACGCCGGTGAGGTGGTGAACATCACCAAGTTCGGTGCCTTCATCAACATCCTGCCGGGTCGGGACGGCTTGCTGCACATCTCCAAGATCGACTCTGAACGACGGGTCGAGCGGGTCGAGGACTACTTCAACCTGGGCGACCAGGTCAAGGTGGTGGTGCGGGAGATCGATCGGATGGGCAAGGTCAACCTCGACCTGGCCGAGAAGGTGGAACCGTCGGAAGCGGCGTTGCAGCGTTCCGCCTCCGGTGGTGGCGACCCCGACCGGGACCGGGGGCGCGACCGGGGAGGCCGCGATCGGGATCGCCGGAGCCGCGACCGAGGCCGCGACCGTGACCGCGGTCGGGATCATGATCGGGCCGCCGATTCCGAGAAGAGCGGTCGTCGGGTGGTCTCTTTCGAAGAAGAGTTCGAGAAGACCCTCAAATCCAACGACTGACCGAGACTCTCGGTAGACCTGGAAAGCGGACCCTGCGGGGTCCGCTTTTCCGTCGCCGGGAGACAGACGGCGGATGGCCGACCGGGAATTGCCGATCAGCTGATAGCGTTCTCCCATGCCCGAACTTCCCGATGTGGTTGTGTATGTCGAAGCGCTCGTGCGTTTCGTCCGGGGTCATACCCTCGAACGCATTCGGGTCGTGTCGCCTTCGGTGTTGCGCACCTACGATCCACCGCTGTCGGCCGTGGAAGGCCGTACCGTCGAAGGGTTCCGGCGTTTGGGGAAACGCATCGTCTGGGACATGGGAGATGAACTCTTCGTGGTGATTCATCTGATGGTGGCGGGACGCCTTGCATGGGTGGCTGCCGGTGCGGCCGTTCCCCGCAAAGTCGGACTGGCGGCCTTCGACTTCGAACACGGGACGCTCCTTCTTCGTGAAGCCGCCACCAAGAAACGGGCGGGTCTGTGGATCGTACGGGGTGAGGAAGATCTGGCCGGACACGATCGGGGAGGCGTTGAGCCGTTAGAGGTGACGCTCGGTGAATTCTCGGAAGCCTTACGCAGAGAGAACCGCACCATGAAGCGAGCACTCACTGATCCGCGCATTTTCTCAGGAATTGGCAACGCCTACTCGGACGAGATCCTGCATCGGGCTCGCCTCTCCCCGGTCAAGCGGACCGGTGGGTTGACGGAAGAGGAAATCGGCCGCCTTTACGATGCCGTGAAGACGTCTCTGACAGACTGGACCGAACGGTTGCGCGCAGAAACAGGCGAGGACTTCCCGAAGAAGGTCACAGCTTTCCGGCCGGACATGGCGGTGCACGGCAAGTACGGAAATCCATGCCCGGTGTGCGGGTCGAAGGTCCAACGTATCGTCTATGCCAGCAACGAGACCAACTATTGTGCGATCTGTCAGACCGGCGGCCGATTGTTGGCCGACCGGTCTCTTTCCCGTCTCCTCAAAGAGGACTGGCCCAAGACCATCGAAGACTTGGAAGAGATGGGTGGTTCTTCCTCGTGGTGAGTATCCGGGGCGTGGCAATGGCCATCCACGCCTGCTGATAGCGGTGCCGGCGAATGCACCGGAGGTTCAAGGTCATCAGGATTGGTTGGCCGACTACTGACTGACTACAGGCTGCTTTTTCGCGCTCTTGCCTATCGAACATATGTTCGATAGATTTGAAAGTCCTGTGGAAAACTCCCACGACATGCATTTGGCTCTGGAGCCCGGCAAGGTGGTCGGTTTGGTCGGACCACCCGGCCTCGGACTCACCAGGGTCGGGTGGTCGATGCTGGCCGGGCCTGCTCGAGCTGGTCCGGTGGTGTATCTGGATGTGCGCGGGTGGGTGAATCCCCTGGCAGCCTGGGAGTCGGGTATCTCGCCGGAACGGCTGATCATCGTGCGGTGCGCCGACCGTTTGCTGTGGCCCAAGACAACGGCCGCCTTGTTGGAGGGGATCCGCGCTGTGTATGCCGAAGTTCCGGTAGGGGTTCAGGAGCCGGTATTCCGACGACTGGCGGCGCTGGCTAGATCGCGGCGGTCTGCGCTGTTGTTGCGGCCTCTGGGCGGAGATCTTCCGACCGGGGTGACCTACCTACGTCTTCAAGGAAGAGAGGTGGTCTGGGAGGGTCCCGACGCCGGTCACGGACGCTTGATGGGTCGGCGGCTGATGCTGGATGCATCCGGGAAGGGGATGTCCGGTATCGAGCGGGTGATCGAGGTGGAGGACGATGGTACGGACGTTGTGCGTGTGGTTTCCCGACTGGCCGTTGCGCCGGCCCGACGCGCCGCCGGATAGGGCCTGTCTGGTCGTTGACGATTCGGCTACTCCCAGGGTGGTGGCACACAACCGTCACGCCCGAGAGGCCGGGGTGCGACTCGGCATGCGCCGGACGGAGGCTGAGGTGCTCTGCCCGGGCGGGACCACGCTCGAGCAGGACTATGCGGCCGAGTTGCTCGCCTTCGAACCTCTCACCAGCGCAATCGAAGGACTGGTTCCGCGTGTTGAGGTTTCCGATCCGGGCCTGCTGTTCGTTCCCATCGACGGGGCCATTCGGTATTACGGTGGGGAACGGGCCCTGGTTGAAAACCTGGAACGGGTAGTTCGAGATGAGGCCGGAGTAGGGGGACATATCGGCGTGGCCGGCGGGCCGTTTGCGGCACGGTGGGCGGCAGCAGTAGCCGGCGTTGAGCCGTACTTCGTAGATGACGACCGTCAGTTTCTGGCATCGCTGGATGTTGAAGTCCTGGGCAAAGAAGAGCTCGTNNCCCGAAGACACTTCAGTGACTGAGAAGTTCGAAGAGCCGCTCGTACTGCTAGAACAGGTCGGGTTCGCCGCTCGGGCTCTCTCTCATCGCCTGATGGAAGCAATGGCGGATAGCGGAATCGCTCCCCATCGGATTGAAGTGACCGCCAGAGCTGCCGACGGCACTTCGCGGACCAGGGTTTGGCGTAGTGCCGATCCATTCACAGAAGAGACTCTCGCCGAGCGTGTCTGGTGGCAACTCCGTGCGTGGATCGAATCAGCGGGTATTCCCGGCGGGATCGTACAGTTGACGGTCGCTCCGGACGACCTCTCTGGTGAAGGACGGCAATTGACCTTGCTCGAAGATGTTTCGGCCCGGATAGAGGCAGAACGAGCGGTTGCCCGAGTGCAGGCCCTGCTGGGGCCGGAGGCGGTGCTGGAGAGCATGCCACAAGGAGGTCGCGACCCCGGTGAAGAGGTGTGCTGGTACCGGTGGGGTGATAACCCTCCGGAGGTCGAACGGGAACCCGGCGCTCCCTGGCCGGGATCCACCCCCGGGCCGTCTCCCGCCTTGGTGCCTCCAGAACCTCAAATACTCGATGTGGAATGGGACGGTGGTATGCCAGCCAGGGTCCGTTTGCGGAGTCGCTGGGAGCCGGTATTGAACTGGGCTGGTCCTTGGCGGAAGCTGGGCCGCTGGTGGCAGGGAGATTCTCACGTCGACCGCTATCAAGTGGTGACCTCAGTCGGGGCAATGCTGTGTGAGTTGCGGGACGGAAGAATGTATGTGATCGGCGTCTACGACTGACGAACGCCCGTCCTGCAGGTAGAAGCCCTCGGAGCGACCCAGCCTCGCTCCTAGGTTCGTATCTGCTCCAAGGTCGCTACCACAACCTCCCGAGCTCGATCCCGGAGGGCCGGGACGTCCTCGTCGGACAGGCCGGTGGTGGCAACGGGCGAGCCGATGGAGACGCGTACGGATCCGGACCGGATGAAGAAGGTTTCCCTCCGCCAGAGATCGAACGTGCCGTCGATCGCCACGGGCACGACGGGCAACCCGGCCTGGATGGCAATCGCGAACGGTCCCTTTTTGAAGGGACCCACCTCTCCGTCGTGGCTCCGGGTGCCTTCCGGGTAGATGATCAACGATCTGCGTTGGGAAATGACCTGCTGCACTTGCCGATTGATCTGCTCGCGGCTGGGACGACTGCGATCGACGGCCACCATTCCCATGGAGCGGATTGCCGATCCGAATATGGGGATAGCGAAGAGCTCTTCCTTGGCGAGGAAACGTAGCGGCATTCGCATCGACAGGTAGTGGCACATGGGGTCGAGGTTCGACTGGTGGTTCGACACGACCACGTACGAGCCGGCCGGATCGATGTGCCGGAGTCCCTCGACCTCCAGACGAATGCCGGCGCCCACCACCCAGATCCGCGCCCAGCAACCTGCAAGCCGATCGATCCACGGGGAGTTGGGATCGCGAGCAGCGGCCAGCAGTATGCCGGGGCCGGCGATCAGCAGACCAAGAAGGGCGAACAGGTAGGTGGCCAGAGTGCGGAAGGCCGTGATCATGACACTTGGTGCGACCTCAGCTCGGCCAGGGTGGTGACGATGGCAGTCCTGGTCCGGTCGCGCAACCGAGGAGCGTCATCGACCGTCAAGTGGCCGGTAGGCAGCGGGGTCCCGATCACCAGGGTGATTGTGCCGCCTTTGATGACCTTGGCGCGCGGCAACCATGCTTCGAACGATCCTTCGATCGTGGTCGGCAGCACCGGCAAACCGGTATGCACGGCGATGAAGAAGGCCCCGTTCTTGAAGGGCAGTGGCTCTCCGGTGGTGGTTCGAGTTCCCTCGGGGTAGACGATGATCGAGTTACCCTGAGCGATCGTCGCTGTGGCGTTCTTCTCCACTTCTCCGTAGACGGCTTTTCGCGAGAAGCGGTCGACGGGGACCATTTGCAGGCTGCGGAGAGCTCCACCCAGCAAAGGTACGTCGAACAGTTCCTTCTTGGCCAAGAACCGGATCGGGATGGGCAGAGCGACGAAGTGAGCCATGATGTCGAAGGTGGATTGGTGGTTTGAAACGACCACGTAGGAGGCCGAAGGGTCCACGTTTTCCGCTCCGATCACCTCGAGCCGGACTCCGCCGGCCCACAGGATCACGCGCGCCCAAGCGCGGGCAATCCAATCGACGAACGGCGACGTAGGTGCGACGAGACTGGTGACGATGACCGCCGCGGCGGCCAAGCCGGTCGTCAAGAGACCGGTCAGGTAGGTGAATGGCGTACGGAGCATCGCGACCATGGCGATCAGCGTAGACGCCGACGAAGTAGAGTGCCGGGTCGCCCGGGTCGACCTCAAAGCCGACCGTCAGGTCGGGGTACTGCGGGTGGAGGGAGCCTTTCTCGAACCCGGCTTCACCAGGGGGGAGGTGGTCGAGCCCTTGGCGCAGTCGCTGCACCAGATGGCGGGGTGGTTGAGTCTCGAGGGAGTATCGGTCCGTCGGCAGGGCGACCTGGCGGAGGATCTGGCATCGGGGCTTGGGCGCATTGTCGGTTGAGATCGATCCGATAGCCTTGCCTCGATGATCCGCAAGCTGGTGCTCGTGGCGGTGGTGGTACTGATCGGCATAGCGGTGTTCGTCCTGCTGGCGCCGCAGGCTCCCGACGGCAGTTGGATCAACGACGCGGGCGAGAAGATCTCGAAAGCCCTGCAGGCCTGGTGGGGGAATCCCATCGCTCCGTGACGCTCAGGCACTGTCCGCAAACAGCCTGCGGTGGAGGTTTGGCGATGACGGTCGGCCGTATCAAAGGCCGGTGGGTGCGCCGGCCATGTTCAAGGTTGCATTCCCCAGGACTCTCGGAGGGCCGCCTCGATAGATGGAATGGCGGCCGCGGCCCACAGCCGGTGGCCCTCCGCGTTGACGTGAAGCAGATCAGGGGAGTAGATAGCCGGGTCCAGGAAAGCGTCCCCGCATCGCTCGCGGATCGGCACCTTCACCACACCCGCGAATCTGGCCGCGATCGAACGATGTACGCCGTCGGCCAGCCTTCCCCGACGCCGCATCATCCGGGTCAAGACGAGCGGTAGGCGCGGGATCGTTCCGAGATCTCCGACACCGCTCAACAGTACGGCGGGAGTGCAGGTGAGCAGTTCGGTGACGATGGCCTCCAGATTGCGCTCGAACGTGCGAAGCGGGACGCCGTACAGCATGTCGTTGCTTCCTACCGACACCAACGCTGCATGAGGCCTGGTCGGGAGAATCATGGGCACCTGGTCGCGAAGCACATCGTGAGCCCGTGACCCCCCCACCGCGACGCTGTCGACGGTGGTGCGAAACCACCGGCCGAAATGTGCTCCGATCCTCCGCACCCAGATGTCGTTCGGATCGTCGAGGCCGGGTCCCGTGCAGCTCGAGTCGCCGAGCACCGAGATACGGAGTGGTGGCAGGTCGCAATCCCCGAAGGTGCCGGAGGCATCGACTCCCCCGAACGTGGGAAGGTCTCGAAATCCCGCGTAGAAGACCTCGGCGGTCAGGCCGAGCACAGCACCTCCTCCCAGTAGCCCGGCGATGCTGGTCGATCGTCTCATGACTCCGGTACCCCCTTTGCGCCGTCGCCGATGGGCCGACCGAAGTATTTCACACTGGGAACCTATCACCACGCGAGAGGACCGCGGTACATGGCCGCGGTCCTCGCTTGTGCTTCCCCTATTTTTCGCCGCCCGTGTAGCTGACGAACTCAAATTTCTTGACGTGTCCTTCCGAGTCGCTCACCTTCACGACGAAAGGCTGGCCCGGGGTGGCCCCGGTGAAATAGACCTTGAGGTCCCAGCCTCCCTTTTCCCCGGCTACGACGCTGCCCGATCCGTAGTCGGATGTCACGGTGATGGTGGCACCGGGAGTCGCGGTGCCGAAGAAGACGTCGTACGGTTCGGGATCGCTACACGAGCCGTACTTCTGGTGGGCGCTGAACCCTAGGGGCTTCGGATCGTAGGTGAACGAGAAGTCCATTACCTCGCCTGTCGATGTGTGGAGCACGATTGGGAAGCTGGCCGGACCGGCCAGTCCCTCGAAGTGGAGCTTCAGGTACCACTCATAGCCCTCGGTCACCAGCCGGGCGCTACCGTACGCGGATCCCAGTTCGATGACCGTGCCGGGCATGGCCGTGCCGTAGAACTTTTCCCACGGATCGGAGTTGGTCCCGTACTTCTGATGAGCCGAGAACCCAACAGCTTTCGGCTTGTAGGTGAACGTGAACTCCATCCGGTGGCCGGTCGAGGCCTCGAGCACGATTGGAAAGCTGGTGGCTTCCTGCAGCCCTTCGAAGTGGAGCTTCAGATACCACTCGCTGCCTTCGGAAACCATCCTCGCATTGCCGTACTTCGAGAGGAGCTCGATGACGGTTCCGGGAGGGCCGGTACCGGAGAACTTCTCCCACGGATCGGAGTTGGTCCCGTACTTCTGATGGGCCGAGAACTCCTTTTCGGAGACATCCAGGTGAGCAGTGATGGTCGCTTTGGCTACGTTGCCGGCCTCATCCTGAGCCCTGAAGGTCGTGATGTTCTTGCCGGGGCTGAGGATGAGGACGATCTGCCATTCGCCGTTGTCGAAGACGTCGGCTTCCCATTCGCCTGCAAACACTCTTGCGCCCGGTTCGGTCACACCGGAGTACTTCAGCTTGTTCTCCCCGAAGTGGGCGCCGTCCTTGGGGCTGGTGATGACGAGCTTGGGAGGAGTGGAGTCGGCCGGTTCTTCTGCCGATTCCTCGGTTGGCTCCTCGGCCGGCTTCGCGGGCTCGTCCAGCTCGATATCCTTTGGCTTCTCCCGGGCGGGCTCCTCTTCCTCGGGGGTCTTCTCAGCATCGCCGGAGGCCTTCTCGGCGACCGGTACCTTGGGATCCTTGACAGGGGGAACCGAATCCGCAGAGGCGGTCTCCTCGGCGACATCGGAGAAGCTGGGAGCGAAGGTGCCCACCTGAGCCAGGGCAACTCCGGCGGCCAGGACCACGGCGAAGCTCACGGCCAGGATGACGATCGGGCGACGTTTCATCTTTGCCTCCTACAGGTGACCACTAAAAGTGGTGATCTCTCACTTTCAGTAGCTACTCGTACGAGGAGGGCGGAAGGTTTACTCGAATCCCGAGCCATCGGCACTCGGTCGGCTGTCGTTCACCCGCCGTAGCGACCGATCAATTCGGCCTGGGCCAGCACATGGCCCTGCATGGCAACTTCGACATCGGCCTTGATCGAGGATGTGCCGATCGCCAGGGTCGTGTCCAGCGCGTAGAGCTTGATGAAATAGCGGTGCGTTCCAACCGGTGGACAAGGGCCTCCATAGTCGGTGCGGCCCCAGCTGTTCGTTCCCTGGACTGCGCCGGCGGGGACGCTTCCTGCCGGGACCGAGGTGGTACCGGGGGCGATATTCCACATCACCCAGTGCTCCCAGACCACCTTGGGAGCAGCGGGATCGGGGGCGTCGGGATCGTCGATGATGAGCACGAGGCTGATCGTGTCGGTGGGGATATCGTCGAATTCGAGGGGAGGGCTGATGTCCTCGCCCTCACAGGTATAACGGTCCGGGATGAAACCGTTGTGCGAAAACGCGGGGCTGGTGATGTTCATGGTTCCTCCGGGGGCAGTTGTGGTGGCGGACGGTCCGGACGTGGCAACGGTTTCTGCATCGCAGGCAGTGATCACGATGAGCAGCAGCGCCGTGCCTAGACGGAACTTGTGCGCCATGAGCCCTCATTTGGTGTGCTGCTGAGGCTACCGCGTTGCCGCAGCGTCAACACCAAACGCCCTCGGCGTTGAAGACGAATACGACGGCGGAGGACTGGCAGCGTGTTTCGCCACCGCTTTCCTCCAGAGGTGATGCTGCTGTGCGTAGCATCACTCCATGGAAATCCACCCACTCACACCGGATCGGTGGAGTGATCTGGAGCAACTGTTCGGCCCGCGCGGTGCCTACGGCGGTTGCTGGTGCATGTGGAATCGGCTCACCAACCGCGAGTTCGAGGCAGCCTCCGGAGAGGACAAACGCGGGATGCTACGAGCCATCGTTGCCGACCGGGTCCCGGGTTTGCTCGCCTACGAGGAGGGAGTGCCGGTCGGATGGGTCTCGCTGGGCCCGCGCGAGGAGTTTGGTCGGATCCAGCGGTCGCCGGTCACCAAGGCGGTGGACGACGTCGCCGTTTGGTCGATCGTGTGCTTTGTGATCGACCGGAGTCATCGGGGAAGCGGCGTCGGCACTGCCCTGCTGCAAGCCGCTGTGGAGTATGCGCGTGATTGCGGCGCCGTAGCCGTCGAGGGGTATCCGGTTGAGCCCCGCCGGGATCGCATGCCCGACATATACGCGTGGATGGGGCTTGCGTCGATGTTTGAAGCAGCCGGTTTCGTCGAGATCGCCCGCCGCAGCGAAACGCGCCCGCTGTTCCGCAAGGTGCTGCAGTAGGGAAGCTGTTCTGGTATCGAACATATGTTCGATAGTATGGTTGGTGACCCATGGGATACGCCGAGCTGCACTGTCACACCAATTACAGCTTCCTCGACGGAGCTGCTCATCCCGAAGACCTGGTTGAAAGGGCCGTGCGGCTGGGTTATGAGGCCCTGGCGGTGACCGACCATGATGGGTTCTACGGGGTCGTGAGGTTTTGGCAGGCGGCCCGGGAGACGGAGCTGCCGGTGGTGTACGGGGTGGAGATCGGGTTGCCCCGCGAGCAGCACGAGCTTCGAGCTTCGAGCTTCGAGCGGCGCGATGAGGATCCTCTCGAAGCAGCTTCCAACGCGGACAAACCTGGAACCCGGAACCCGGAACCCGGAACCCGGAATCTGGAACCGGGAACCCGGAGTCCTCGCCGGGGCCGATCCAAACGGATGCACGGATCCAAACCTGTTGATCGTCCGGCTGCCGACCACCTCATTCTGCTGGCACCATCGCCGCGGGGATACGCCGCTCTCAGCCGGCTGGTCTCCCGAGCACAATTCCGCGGCGAGAAAGACGCTTCCCGATACACCTGGGCGGATCTTGCGGACGCAGTCGAAGAGGGGGAGTTGTATGCCCTTTCCGCTTGCTGGCAAGGAGCCGTACCTCGCGCCGCGCAGCAGGGTGATCTAGATGGGGCACTGCGCGCTGCCGCCCGGTTGCGAGAACTCTTTGGACGGCGCTTGCACATCGAGCTCTGGCAGCATCGTATGCCGGAGGACGACGCCCGCAACGACATGCTCTGGGAGGTGGGGAGGCGTCTTCATCTACCGGTGGTTGCTACCAACAACGTCCACTACGCCGACTCCCGGGATGCTGATCTGTCCGAGGTGCTGGCCGCCATTGGGAGGCGCCGCAGTCTGGAGGAGGGCGACGGATACCGTCCTGCTACCGACGAGCGATACCTCAAGTCTCCTGAGGAGATGTATCGCAGGTTCGTCCGCTATCCGGGAGCGGTAGAACGAGCCGGGGATCTCGGCCGGGGCCTGGCCTTCGACCTGCAACTGGTGGCCCCGCAACTTCCCGACTTCCCAATGCCGGGCCACTTTCAGGACGAAATGGCCTACCTGCGTCACTTGACATTCGAGGGGGCCCGGGACGTGTATCCCGGGCGTTCCGGGGGAATCGACTCGCAGGCGGTTCGACGGTTGGAGCATGAGCTGGACGTGATCGACCGGCTGGGGTTTCCCGGGTACTTCCTGGTGGTGTGGGATATCGTCAATTTCGCTCGCTCTCGCGACATCTACTGCCAGATCCGTGGGTCGGGGGCGGATTCGGCGGTCTGCCGGTGTCTGGGGTTGACCAAGGTCGACCCGATCCGGCTGCATCTTCCCTTCGAACGGTTTCTTTCCGAGGAACGAGGGCGTCCACCCGATATCGACCTCGATCTCGAAGCCGACCGCCGCGAGGAGATCATCCAGTACTGCTACCAGCGGTATGGACGGGATCGAGCCGCCATGGTGGCCAACGTCATCACCTACCGGGCCCGTTCGGTCCTCCGAGATGTCGGCAAGACGTTCGGGCTCACCCAGGCGCAGGTCGACGGGCTCTCCAAGTACGTAGATACCCGCGACCCTTCCCAGCTCCGTCTCGAGGCGCCGCTTCCCGCCGGGATGACCGCCGACTTCATCTACGACGTCTGTCATCGCCTCGATGGATTCCCCCGTCATCTCGGGATTCATTCCGGTGGAATGGTGATTGCCGACCGTCCCCTCTGGCAGGTGGTACCGCTCGAATGGGGACGGATGGAGGATCGGTCGGTGCTGCAGTGGGACAAGGACGACTGTGCGGCGATCGGCATCGTCAAGTTCGACCTCCTCGGTCTCGGCATGCTCAATGCCCTCCACCTCACGGTCGACCTGATTCGCGAGACGCACGGGGTTGAAGTTGATCTGGCGACCATCGATCAAGAACCGGCCATCTACGAGATGCTCACTACTTCGGACACGGTCGGGGTGTTCCAGGTGGAATCGCGCGCACAGATGGCCACGTTGCCCAAGATGAAGCCGAAGACGTTCTACGACCTGGCCGTCGAAGTTGCCTTGATTCGACCGGGCCCCATTCAGGGTCAGTCGGTCCATCCTTATCTGCGGCGTCGCAACGGAGAAGAGCCGGTTCGTTTCCCTCATCCGTCCACCGAACCGGTGCTGGCCAAGACGCTGGGCGTACCGATCTTCCAGGAACAGCTCATGGATCTGGCTCGGATCTGCGCAGGGTTCGACGGTGGTCAGTCGGACCGGCTCCGCCAAGCAATGACTCACAAGCGCTCCGCCGAGGCGATGAGCAAATTGCGAGATGAGGTGTACCAAGGGATGGCGGGGAAGGGAATCACCGGAGCGGCTGCGGACGAAATATGGGAGAAACTCCAAGGATTTGCGTCATTCGGGTTTCCCGAGAGCCACTCGGTGAGTTTCGCCTACATCGTCTACATGTCGGCCTGGTTGAAGTACCACTGGCCGACCGAGTTTCTGGCCGGATTGCTCAACGCCTATCCGATGGGTTTCTACAGTCCCAACTCGCTCGTTCAAGATGCCGGTCGGCACGGAGTAATGGTTCTGCCGCCTGATGTCAACCGGTCGTGGCACGATTGCACGATCGAGCTTTCCGATGCTGATCCCGACGACGTGGTGACCTACTACCGGAAGTCCTGGCGTCGGGGGCGAGGAGCTCTAGCTGACCCAATCCGCCCGGCGGTAGCGATGCGCATGGGTTTGCGCTACGTGCGCAATCTGGGTGATGCCGAAATCACCCGGATCGAGGCGGCCCGACAGATCGCCGGCCCCTTTCGGTCCCCGGAAGACCTGGCGCAGCGTACGGGCTTGCCCGTCGATGCCCTGGAGGCGCTGGCGGGAGCGGGAGCGCTCGAGTGCCTCGGGTTGTCGCGACGGGCTGGGATGTGGGCGGCAGGGGCGCTGGCCGAGATCGACCCGCACCGGTTGGCCCTGGCGCCGGGCACCGAAGCCCCGGCTCTACCGGGAATGAGTTCCCAAGAAGAGCATCTCGCCGACCTGTGGGCCACTGGGATCTCGGTGACTCACCCCGTCCAGTTCATCCGCTCTCGCCTCGACGAGCAGGGTTGTCTGCGGATCGGAGAGATGCTGGCATTGCGTCGCAACGGTGTGCGAGCGACGGTGGGCGGTATCGTCACTCACCGGCAACGGCCCGGCACCGCCAACGGGGTGATCTTCTTCAACTTGGAGGACGAGACCGGGATCCTCAACGTGGTGGTGTTGCCCGATATCTGGCAGTCCAACAGGGAGGTGGCCCGCCGTCATCCCGGATTGGTCCTCGAGGGCGTCGTCGAGTACCGGGACGGGGTCACCAACTTCGTTGCCCGCCGGTTCTCACCTTGGCCGGTCGAAGGCGTGAAGTCCCGCGACTTCCGGTGAGCATCAGATCCCCGGCGCTTCTGCGTCGGCGGGTCGGGCGCACAAGCCGGAGATTCGACCAACTTCGACCGGAGATCACTCGCTGTTGCTGCCGGACGGTTGCGTCACACCCATCGTGGCGGAACCGCGAAAAGAAATCCTTGTTGTCGGCGAAAGGCACCCCCGACGCGGTGTCGACCTCGCTACCTTGAAGGCTGGGCGTGGCGGACCCACGTCGACGAGGGGGCCGAGATGCAATTCGCACAACCGGCTACGAGAGCCGAGGAAACCAGTCCGAATCGGGGCCCCTCGGGTGTGGACGCGGGTATCCAGCTCAGGTTCTTCCCCTACCGGCTCGAACGAAGCACTGAGCCGGGAGCCCTGCCGACGGTCCCCGGCATGCTGTCCGAGGCAGGGCCCACCCTGCTGCCGGACGACCTGATCGGTATGTACTTCGTGGGTTGAATCCCGGGGGCTAGCCCTGGGGGCCGGCCGCCACCACCTCCGGCGCCGCCTTGTACTTGGCGAAGTTGTCACGGAACATCTTGGCCAGCTTGCGAGCCTGCGCGTCGAAGGCGGCCTTGTCTTGCCATGTGTCGCGGGGGGTCAGCAGTTCCGTGGGGACTTTCGGAATCTCCGCCGGCACCTGAAGACCGAACACCGGATCCTCTGTGTACTCGACTTTGTCGAGCTCACCGGCCAGTCCGGCGTTGAGCATTGCCCGGGTATGGGGAATCCGGATCCGGTACCCCACTCCGTACGGACCACCGGTCCAACCGCTGTTGATCATCCACAGAGCCGGTTCGAACTCATCGATCTTCTCGGACAGAACGTCTGCGTAGTACGAAGGCGGCAAAGGCAGAAACGGAGCTCCGAAGCACGGTGAGAATGTGGCCACCGGCTCGTTGACGCCTCGTTCGGTTCCGGCCAGCTTGGCCGTGTAACCGGACATGAAGTAGTACATCGCTTGCTCCCGGGTCAAGCGGGAGATGGGAGGCAGCACCCCGAAGGCGTCTGCCGATAGGAACACGATGTTGTTGGGATGGGTGGCGACTCCGGTCTTGATCACATTCGGCAGATGCATCAACGGGTACGAGCAGCGGGTGTTCTCCGTGTTGGAGGCATCCTCCCATTCGGGTCGGCGGCTGTCCGGGTTCAGCACCACGTTTTCGAGAATGGTCTCGAACTGAATAGCCGCGTCATAGATCAACGGCTCGTCTTCTCGGCTCAGGTTGATGACCTTGGCGTACGAGCCGCCCTCGATGTTGAAGATGCCGTCGATACCCCAGCCGATCTCGTCGTCTCCGATCATGCCTCGCGTTGGGTCGGTGGCCAGGGTGGTCTTNNCTGAGCACACCTGCCTTCGGCAGTAGGTAGTTCATCACGGAGAACACCGACTTCTTCATTTCTCCCATGTAGCTGGTTCCGCCGATCAGCAACACCTTGTGCACGAAGCTGATCATGATGAAGACCTCGCTCCGCGTTCCGTCCCTTTCTGGAACCGCCTTGAAGTTGGGGGCGTGCACGATCGTGAAGTCGGGCATGAACGGCTCGATTTCGTCGTCGTGCTCGTAGGTCCGGGGAAGGCGGAACATGTTGCGGCAGAAGTGTGCGTGCCAGGGGCTCTCTGTGATGACTCGCACCGCCAGCCGGTACTGCGGGTCTGCCGCTGCATATACGTCTTGCACGTAGAGATCCTGTTGTCCCAGGTATTCCGTAACGCGGTCGTAGAGGGTCTCGTAGGTCTCGGTCTCAATGGGATGATTGACATCACCCCACCAGATTTCCTTTTCGGTGCTCTCCTCGCGGACGACGAACTTGTCCTTGGGGCTCCGACCCGTGTACGGCACGGTCGAGACAACGACCGGGCCCTGATGGGCAATCACTCCCTCGCCCTTCTTGACCGTGTGCTCGACGAGGCGCGGAGTCGACAAGTCCCAGTACACCTCGCGTTCCGGGTTGATACCGTGGGCGGCCAAATCCTGCATGGTTCCCCTCTCAGAGTCCGTTTTGGAAAGCAAAGCATATCCGGCTGGCGCCGGAGTGCGAGTCGAAGAGCGCCGCTTCACGCGCACATTGCGCCGATTTGGGAGCCAGAGCTGCAACGATGAAGGGATGATCGGCACCTTGAACGAAGGATCGCTTCACGCCGCATTGAAACAGTGGTATGCCGCGCCGGGTGACCTCGTTGAGCATCCGGTCGATGGTTACGTCGTTGATCTGGTCCGAGACGACCTGCTGATCGAAGTGCAAACCGGGGGTTTTGCCCCTCTGCGAGCGAAGCTCGAGGACCTCACGCAACGCCACCGGGTTCGGCTTGTGGTGCCGATAGCACACACTCGCAACATCATCCGCATGTCCGACGAAGGTGATCGATTGTCGAGACGCCGTTCTCCCAAGCACGGGCGGTACGAGGACCTCTTCGCCAGATTGGTGAGCATTCCGACGATGATCGAGTGCGAAGCGTTCGAAATGGACGTCGTGCTGACGGTAGAAGAGGAAGCACGGGTGCACCGGCCCGGTGAAGCATGGCGGAGAAAGGGGTGGGTGGCAATTGGCAGGGCACTGGTCGACGTGGTTGAGAACCGCGAGTTTCGCACTCCCGCCGACCTGGCCGGGTTGCTCCCCGCCCGATTACCCCCAACCTTTTCGACGGCGAACATCGCCGGCTCGGCGGGCATATCCCGCCGGGTCGCTCAGCAAATGGTGTACTGCCTGCGGGCTACCGGAATGGTGCAACTGGTCGGCACGGAGGGAAACGCACGGCTGTATCGCCGCTCCGGTTGAGGGCTATCCGCCGAGCTGCCGGTCCGCCCAGGCGGAGCACGTTGGCCAGTGCCCCCAACCGTCCCGCGCCCACAACCAGGCGCTGACGGCGGTATTCGCAGTGGCGTCATAGACGCTCGCTCCTGCCCAGCCTGCCGCGGCCGCTCGGTCGTTCCAGTAGGCCAGCGAATGCTGGAAGAGGCCGGCGAAAGGCCCGGCCGGGTTGTAGGCCGAGGGGTTGTACGTCGACTCGCACCCCGCAACCAGCACGGCCTTGTCGAGTTGCTCGGCCGGGAAGAACTGGGCGGCGAGCAGCCGCATCTCGCCCTCGGTCAAGGGTCCACCGGCGGGTGGCGTGGTGGTGGTGGTTGGCGGTTGGGTGGTGGTGGTCGGCTGGGGCTGCGCCGAGCCGATTGAACGAAGGGTTGGAAGCTTCAGGACGGAAGGATCCAGGGTGGGCTCCCCGTACATCACGATCTCCGGGCTCTCCTCTTGGTGTGATTGCAGCTGGTTGGCGAACACAAAGGCCGTCACTCGACCCGTCGTCGAACCGGCATCGGCAGCCAGAGCGCTCGGCGTGGTCGTCGTGACATCCGGGCGCGGGTCAGCGCCGTCGGGCGAGAACGTGGCAAACCCGACAAACGTCAAGAGGATGGTGACCGTCCCCAGTCCAACCAGAGCCGACCGCACACTTCGCATGAGCGTGTACTCCGCCTTCGATTGCACCCGGGACCAGCTCCCGGGGCATCCCCTCAGGCTAACGGTCTCGAGATGGCATCCCAAGCCGGACTCTGGCAAATCATGGCAACAAGGAACGGGCTCGGGCGTTCGCTCAGGCGGGTTCGAGAGCGAAGACCCTGATCGAACGCAACGTTTCGTGTTCGTACTGCTGCCATCCGTCGAAGAGCTCCAGCAAGTCCGGCCAGATCGCGGCCTTCTCCTCCGCGGCCAGCAACCGGGCGCGGACTGCCCAAGAACGCTCATAGACCTGAACCCGGGCGAGCGGGCGCTCCAAGAGATTGGCCGACCATCCCGGATGCCGGGGGCGACCGTAGTTGGAGGCCACGACCAGCAGCGTGTCTCCTCGACGCAGGAAGAACAGGGGGACCGTGCGGCGACGGCCGGTCTTTCGGCCGACAGTGGTGAGCAGCAGCATCGGGTAGGCCTTCGACCAGAGCGTCAGCACCCCACGACTCGTGAGCCGATACGAGAGAAGATCGAGACGACTCATGATTCTCGGGCCCAGCCAGTTCCGGGCGAAATCGGTCGAGGCCGCTTTGGCGAACCAGCGGCGATAGCAGTCGATGAAGCTCATAGAACGTGTGCCTGGGTAGGGCCAGATTCGGCCCGATGGGCGCTTTTCCCGGCCGGAGTAGGATACCGACGATGAGGGGTGACGTCATCCTCGTCCAGGAGGAACACCGGAATGCCGCCGACGCCATCATCGGCAGGCTCTTCGAAGAGATCCGCCGTGCCGAACGGAGATACACCGTGACGGTCGCAGGAGAGTCGGGGAGCGGCAAGTCCGAAACGGCGCAGGCTCTGGCCGATACTCTGGCAGAGCGGGGTGTCGAGGCGGCGGTCTTGCAGCAGGACGACTACTACGTCCTTCCACCCAAGTCGAACGACGCGGCTCGACGCGCCAACTTCTGCTGGGTGGGCAGCACGGAAGTGCGTCTGGATCTGCTAGATGAACACCTCGAGGCGGCGCGTCGAGGTGCAGCGTCGGTAGTGAAACCACTGGTGGTCTACGCCGAGAATCTGATCACCGAGGAGACGATGTCGTTGGANNTGAAGAAAGAGCATGAGATCATCTCCCAGCATCGGGCCAGGGCGGACGTCATCATCACTCCGGAGTACGACGTCGAGTTCGTCACGCTGTGACCCCCCGGTCGGACGACTCCAACCGCACCTGCGGACGGTATTCCTCTCCTTGAACCGACCGGTCTGGGAACCGGACCCCGGACGGCCTCGATAGCATGGCGCTGCGACGAAAGGAATCTTCATGGCAATGAGTGCCGACCTCCAGGATGCGTACAACGACCAGATCACCCTCGAGTTCGCCTCCTCCTATGCGTACCTGCAAATGGCCGCGTTCTTCGAAGACGCCAATCTTCCCGGCTTTGCCAACTGGATGCGACAGCAGGCCGAGGAGGAACGGGCCCACGCGATGAAGTTCTTCGACTTCGTGCTCGATCGCGGCAACCAGGTTGAGCTGCGGTCGATCTCTGCCCCCTCAGCCGACTACACATCTCCACTGTCGGTTTTCGAAGCTTCACTTGCCCACGAGCAGAAGGTGACCGCCTCCATCCATGATCTCTACTCCAGGGCCACCGATGCAAAGGACTACGAGAGCCTGCCCCTTCTGCATTGGTTCATCGACGAACAAGTCGAGGAGGAGGCGACGGTGGGGGAATTGATTGAGCAGATCGCAATGGCCGGCGACAACGGAGCGGCTTTGCTACTACTCGACCGCGAGTTGGGGACCCGGGTGTCGGGAGGCGAGTAGCCGGCTCTCACGCAACCGAGTAGGCCAACAGCGCCTGTCCGAAGTAGTAGAACGGCAGTCCCCAGACCCGGTTGGCGAACCCGGAAGCCACGAAGCGATCGCGGGCGACCGCTACATCGGACAGATAGAAGGCCACTGCGCCTATCACTATCAGCGCGGTGGCTCCGGCCATGGCGGCTCCCCAGGCAGTAGAGACCATCAGCGAGATGACCACGACATAGGCGACCACCGGGCCGACCAGCTCGGCAGGAAGGTGGGGGCGCAACCATCGGAAGATGACGACGGCAGCCGCAGCAGCCACCCCGGTCGCCACCACCGTGGCCCCGGCCGCCAAACCGGCCACGCTGAAGGCAACCACGTAGAGAACGTGGCCGATCAGGAAAGCTGCGAGGCCGGCGAGGAACCAAATCCGTGAGGTGCTCAGCAGGGCCACATCGCCGATCCAGCCGAAGACCAAGGCCATCAGGACCCACCGGCCGTAGCGGCTTCCGGTTGCTCCCATGGTCAAGGCCAAACCTACGAAGCCGGCAGAGGCGATGGGCTTCGTGAGCCATCGGATCGGCAGTCCACGTTTGTCGGCGATCAAGGTTGCGGTCAATCCCATGGCAATGATCGCCAAGAAGACCCAGGCCACTTTCAGGATTCCGTCAAGCGTTCGACGACCAGGGTGGCAGTCTCGTCCCATTCGTTCGATCGCCCGTCGACCAGCACCGAGTGGTCGGACCCCTCCAACTCCAACAGGTCGACGGTGTCTCCGGCCGTGCGAGCTCGGGCAACGTAGCCGCGGCTGTGTTCCACCGGTACTCGATCATCGGCGGTCCCGTGAACGATCAGTTGGGGCACACCCAGCGGGAGCATATGGTTCGGCGAGACTGTCCTGTAGTCGGGCACTCCGCCGAAGAACTCTTCCACGGCATCGTCGCCGAGGTGTTCGCCGAACGCGGCTTCCAGGTCGACTACACCCGCCAGCGCCACTGCCCAACGGGGCGTGATCATCGGGTCGGCCCACGGTGAACCGTGGGGCAGTCGGTCACGGCCCGCCGCCCACAGGGCGAGATGCCCCCCGGCCGAGTGGCCCGCCAGAGCCACTCGATTCAGATCGAGCTGGTGGTCGGCTGTTAAGCGGGAGAGATGGTCGACTCCGGCCGCGATGTCCGCGAGGCAATCCTGCCAGCAACCCGGACCGCGCCGATACTCGAGATTCCAGGTTGCCACGCCGCGGCCGGAAAGGTCGACCGCCGGGCCGTCCATCAAATCGCGTTGCCAGGGTGACCTCCAGAATCCGCCGTGGATCAAGACGATGACCGGATGGGGGCCCGGGCCGTCGGGAAGGCGAAGGTCCCCCACCTGGTCGGGGTGCGACCCGTAGGGAACCGTGACGGGCGGGGCTTCAGCCCGAAAGACGAGGTGACGTAGCGCGTCGTGGTAGCCGTCTGTTCCCCGGCCGTAGATCGTGGCGACGCACGCCGGGCCGATGACGGATTGCCGGCGCCAGACCTCACGATGGGTGATGTCGGAGATGTGGACCTCGACGGCGGGAAGCTCGACCGCTTCCAGCGCGTCGAAGATAGCGTACGAATAGTGGGTGAAGGCTCCCGGATTGATGACGACGGCGTCGACATCCTCCCGGGCGCGATGGAGGCGATCGATGATCGCACCCTCGTGGTTCGACTGGAAAGTGTCCACCGTCAAGGCGAGTTCACTGCCCCAGTTCCGGCAGGCGGACTCGAGATCGGCGAGGGTTGTCGTCCCGTAGAACTCTGGTTGGCGGGTACCGAGCAGGTTGAGGTTGGGTCCGTTGATGACCAGGACACGCGAGGGTCGTTGCATCCCTTCAGGCTATCGGGCGGGCGCTGATCCGCCCAACGGCAACTGATCCAACTCAGGTAAACCTCGAGGCGCGCCGATACGAGTAACTAGGCGAGATGGCTGGGAACGCCCGTGGGGCTTGTTGGAGTGCTGGATGCAACGAGCAGATCGAGGGATCGTCACGCTTCCCGAGCGTTTCGAATCGTTCTACCAGCGCGAATTCAGGTGCGTGGTCGGCCTCGCCTATGCCCTCTCAGGTAGCCGTTGGGCCGCCGAAGATCTCGCCCAAGAGGCGTTCATCGCGGCCCATCGGAAATGGGATCGCATCGGCGAATATGACTCACCGGGTGCGTGGGTCAGGAGGGTGGTAGCAAACATGGCAGTGTCGCTCTACCGGAAGCGAGTCTCGGAAGCCCGGGCGATGGCCCGGGTGGCGATGCAGCGCCAGGAAGTTCTTCCCGGACTCGACCCGGAGGACGACGAGTTCTGGGCCGAGGTGCGGGCATTGCCAAAACGCCAAGCTCAAGCTATTGCCCTTCATTACCTGGAGGACCGGCCGATCGCCGAAGTAGCCGACATTCTCGACTGCTCACCTTCGACGGCCAAGGTTCACTTGCACAAAGGCCGCGTACGGCTGGCGGAGCGCCTCAAGACTCGCCCGGGAGACGGCACATGACCCTCGACGATCGCGGCCGTCGAGCCGCTCAGAACCTCAGACAAGCGGTCGATGAAGCGCCACTCTTGTTGATGGAGCAAGGCATACCGGGTGGCCGGATTCCGGGCCGGCAGTCCCGGCTGCTGTCTTTCGCCGGAGCCTTCGCAGCCGTCGTGCTGCTGGTCGGCGTGACCCTTGTTCAGGTGGATCTCTTCTCACCCGATCGGGGCACGCCGACGACGAGTGACACTTTCCCGGTCAATACGGTGACCACTGAAGCAGTGACATCCACCACAGAAGCTCCGGCTACCACGGTCACGGTGCCGCCCACTCAACCGCCGGGGACCACGCCGACTACCGAGGCAAGAGATGACGTACCGCCCGCTCTCACCATTACCTACCCTGAGAACGGCGCCGAGGTGAACGAGGAGTCCTTGCGGTTCGAAGGAACCACAGAACCCGGAGCCGTCGTGGCCGCCGGACCCTATGCTGCAAAGGTGAGCGACGACGGCCGCTGGTCGATCGTCCTGCTGCTCAACCCGGGCGGCAACCTGGCTTCATTCACCTCCACAGATGCGGCCGGGAATGTCACCGAAGCCTCCGTTTCGGTGACGTATAGCGCTCCGGCACCCCCCAAGGAAGAACCTCCGGAGGTCGCCTTCACAGCCCACAACAAATGGGGGTCATGTTCGGAGAGCCCCCCGTACGACGAGTACTACGGCACCGGCAAACCGGGAACCAGGGTCAACATCGTGTCCGCCTACGGCTCCGGGTCGACCACCGTGGCCGGTAGCGGCGAGTGGTACGTGAAAGCCTTCTTTGCAGAGGCGCCGCCCGGCAAGACGTTCGAAGTGAAAGCGAAGGACGAATTCGGCAACAAGGTCTACTTCGAGTTCACCAGTCTCGTCGAGAAGTGATCCGGTCTTCTGGCGAGAGATGGCCGGCTTCGAGTTCTCCTGCAAGTGCCAGAGTCGCCGCGTCGATCCGGTCCTCCTCCAACCCGTGTCGACGCTCGAATTCCGCGACGATGGCGGCCTGCACGTCCCTGGCGGTGACTCCGGGGACGGAGCGCGCCAGATCTCCGGAGGTAGCGGGGTCCCATCGCAGATCGAGCTCCCGGTAGACCGGGATCAACACCTCGGCTATCCGGTCGCCCCCGTTCACGACGACGACCCCACCGACGTGAGCCGCCCTGCCGATGAGGCGCTGGCCGGCTCCCATCACTTTGTGATGTCCCGACACGTTGATGCTGTAGGCGCCCGGGCAGTACTCGCCGGGTACCTCGCCGATCCTGGCATCGGCGCCCAACGCCCGAAAGGCAGCCAGCAAGGTAGATGCCAGCGCCTCGAACCGCGGTTTGATGGTCTCTCGCGGCCTCGAAGTGGGTACCGTCCACGCGAAGGCAAGGGTCCCCGGATGGAAGACCGCTGCTCGCCCTCCCGCCAGTCGCTCAATTGCTTCATAACCTGCCGCCCGACCTGCTTCCACCGCCGGGTGATACCCGGGGCTGACCACATCCCGGCGACCGAAGGCAACGATCGAACCCGGTTGGTGGAGCCGGAGGGTTTCGGGGACTTCGCCTCGGGCAGCGCGTCGCAGCAGAGCATGTGAGACGGCGGCGTCGAATGCCGGCCGATCGGCGTACTGCTCGGTCAGGAGTCGGATTGCCATGACGTCCGGTACTGCATATTCCTCGACCGCAAGGTAATCGAGCGGAACTTGAAAACCACCCGATTCGGGTGATCAGCCGGCGGTCTTCCACCGCAATGGTGGAGAGCGCGAAAATCATCTAGGGTTGTTGACGGTGATTGTAACCACCTGGAGGCTTCCGGCGTCTCAGCGGTGGAGCGTCGAAACGGAAGGGGTTGGGTTTGGCCAGGGCGGGACTGAACACCATGGTCGGGCTATTGCTCGGAGGTCTGCTCTTGGCCGCTTGTTCGGATGCACCTCTCGCCAGAATGGGCAACCTGACCGAGCGCTGGATCGCGGCGGCTCCCGACTCCACCGCCGCGTCTGCCCCTACCACCACTGGCATGGTTTCGTCACCGATTGGGTTGTTCGCGTCCGACGGCCATCTCAGAGCGGAGTGGGTCAACGACCAGTTGGGGGATTCTGCAACGACTCTGCCTGCAGTGGACGCGGCGTGGGATCGGAGTAACCGGCGGGATAGGTACGTACAAGCCAGTCGCTCAGAGATTGCCGCAGCCCTGCCGGGGCTCGAGTTTCCGGCCTTGATTCCGGCGGACGTCGCTTTCATCACCAGTCAATTTGTCTTCGATCCGGCCACCGGGGAGCTGTCGTCAGACACTCAGGCCGCTTTCGGGTTCTGGTCCGTCCAGCCGTATTCGAGGAGCCGCTCCACCGGCCAGCAAGCGGTGCTCACGGTAGCCGTCGACCAACCGACCCCGGACCTCGGTGGAGGCAACTCCATCGGCGAGAATGAGAATCCGCCGGGGGAAACCCGGTGCGACGAGCCGACGGGGAGCACGATCGAGGACTGTGAAGCGGTGACCTTGCCCGACGGTCGGCCGGCCTGGTCCTTCCAGGCGACCGACGGGTGGCGGCTGGTCTGGTCGGAGCGTGGTTACGAATACGACCTGTTCGTCCGGAAGGCCGCCGGTGTCGACTTCCTGGTCTCGATGGCAGCTTCACTCGAGGGGCTGGCTCCGGCTTCCCCGACGTTGGCTGCGCCCGATGACGCCCAGGGAACGCCTACGAACGACGGGGCCGATGAAGCGGTGGGAGTTGCCGGATCGTGAGTTTGTGACACCCCGGCGATAGGCTGAACGCTCGTCTGCGGAAGGTGATCGTATCTTTCACGGTGGCAACTGGTTCGCTTACCTGCGTTACGACGAAGAGCAGGATCGTCCTCACGTAGACCGCGCCCTCTTGAGGCGAGTTCTCTCGTACGGCCGTCCCTACCGGCGTGACCTCATCGTGGTGCTCGTCACGATCCTCGTTATTTCCCTTCTCACCCTGGTGCCGCCGATCCTCATGCGCGAGCTGATCGACCGCGCCATCCCCGAAGAAGACATCCGGCTTCTGACGCTGCTGGGTCTGGGCATGGTGGCGGTTCCCATCCTCAACACGGTGGTGGGGACGCTTCAACGCTGGATGTCCGCCCGGGCCGGGGAAGGGATCATCTTCGACCTGCGCCGCCAGCTCTACCGGCATCTGCAGGGTATGTCCCTGCGATTCTTCACGTCGACTCGCACCGGCGAGCTCGTGTCCCGATTGAACAACGACGTTGTCGGCGCCCAGAATGCCATCACCGGGACATTCATTACGATCGCTTCCAA
Source organism: Acidimicrobiia bacterium UBA4744 (assembly GCA_002403855.1). Taxonomy (GTDB): domain Bacteria; phylum Actinomycetota; class Acidimicrobiia; order Spongiisociales; family UBA4744; genus UBA4744. Next base: position 68,941 of record DHIO01000026.1, on the reverse strand, counting down.
CATCGTCACGGTCACTGCCATTCTGGTGGTCATGATGCGCACCGAATGGCGTCTCACCCTGCTGGCCGTCGCAGCGCTACCCCTGTTCATCTATCCGGCTCGGCGGGTCGGCAAGATTCTGCGGCGCGTCTCTCAGCAGCAGATGGAACACAACGCCAATATGTCGTCGATCCTGACCGAGACCTTCAATGTGAGCGGCGCTCTGCTGGTCAAGCTCTTCAACCGGGCCGACGACGAAACAGAGAGGTTCACGGACGAAGCAGCTCTGGTGCGAGACCTCGGGGTGCGGAGGGCAGTCATCGGCCGCTGGTTCTTTGCCGGTTTGGGCATCGTCAGCGCCCTGGGCACCGCCGCGGTCTTCTGGGTGGGTGGAGTGATGGTGATCAACGGTTCGTTCACCATCGGTACGATCGTTATGTTCTCCACCCTGCTCGGCCAACTGTACGCGCCGCTCACCGCGCTATCCAACGCCCGGGTCGAGTTCGCTACTTCGATGGTGTCGTTTGAGCGGGTCTTTGAGGTTCTGGACCTATCTCACGACATCGAAGAACGAGAGAACGCGATACACCTGGAGGACCTCGCCGGAGAGGTTGCGTTCGACGGGGTTTCGTTCAAGTACGTGGCCGACGAGCCTCTCCCCGGCCTCAGTGAGGTGAAGCGAATGCACTGGGGGCGGGTGGTGGATCAGACCGGTCCTGAGATATCGCCGGTCTCAACCCGGGACTGGGCTCTCGAAGACGCCACGTTCTCGATCCGATCGGGTCAGCTTGCCGCACTGGTCGGTCCCAGCGGGGCCGGCAAGACCACTATCAGCTATCTGGTGCCGCGACTGTACGACGTGAGTCGAGGTGCGGTGCGGATCGACGGTAACGATGTGCGGGATCTATCGCTGGGGACCCTGAGGGAGGGAATTGGGGTGGTGACCCAGGAGTCCTACCTCTTCCACGACACCATCGCTGCCAACCTGCGATACGCCAAGCCCGATGCAACGCGTCTGGAACTGGAGGCAGCCTGCCGGGCCGCCAACATCCACGATCTGATTGCGGCGTTGCCGGATGGCTACGAAACGAAGGTGGGGGAGCGAGGCTACAGGTTCTCGGGGGGAGAGAAGCAACGGGTGGCCATCGCCCGGGTGATNNGAAGCTCTCATCCAGGAGGCGCTGGAGCGGTTGATGGAGGGCCGTACCTCGCTGGTGATCGCCCACCGGCTCTCCACCATCCTGGCCGCCGATGTCATCCTGGTGCTCGACCAGGGTCGGTTGATCGAAGCGGGCAGCCATTCGGATTTGTTGGCACGGGGCGGGCTATACGCCAGCCTCTACGAGACGCAATTCCGCAACGAGCCGGCGGGAGTGTGATGGGCGCGGCCTTTGGACTGCTGACCGGCGGCTACGTTGGCGAACGGGTGGCATCGACGGTGTCGGTGGTCGTCGACGGCAGCCAGGTTGTGATCATCGATCCCGGAATGGTGGCCGACCCATCGGTCATTCTCAATCCGCTTGACGACCTGGGAATAGCCCCGAGTGACGTTACCGACGTCGTGTTCTCGCATCACCATCCGGACCACACCCTCAACGCCGCTCTGTTTCCCAACGCCCGGTTCCACGATCACTGGGCGGTCTACCAAGGGGATATCTGGGACTCGCGACCCGCCGAAGGCTTTCAGGTGTCTCCTCACGTCAAGCTGATCGAGACTCCGGGACACACCCCCCAGGACGTCACCACTCTGATCGAGACCGACACCGGAGTAGTGGCGTGCACCCATCTGTGGTGGAATGCGGCCGGCCCGGCCGAGGATCCGTTTGCCACCGACGCCGAGGCGCTCCACGCCGGTCGGGTTCGAGTGCTGCAGCTGGCAAGCCTGATCGTGCCCGGGCACGGCGAGCCCTTTCGACCGGGTCCGGACACTCCCCGCTGAGCCGGATCATTGAGAAGAGGCCTGTCGCGAAGTTTGAAGTTCGCCTTACAGATCTCGAACACGCGGCTCCGAGACTTACTGGAAGAACGCGAGAAGGAGTGACATATGTGGCAGTCGTTGAAGATCGGAGCGGCCGTCCTGGCCTGCGTCGGGTTGATCATGAGCGGCCTGGCGGCGGCACACGCCGTCGACGGACCGGGCGCCGCAACCGCACAGCCACCCGGGACGGAACAGGTCGTGCTGGAAGCGCTCGCTCCTCTGCTCGACGATGGAACGCTGACTCAGGAACAGGCCGACGCAGTGGCCCGCGAACTCGCCCCCGTTGTCGCTCGTGCCCGGTTCGAGGACGAAACCCGGCAACTCGCCAGGCAATTCGGCCGGTTGGGGGCGGAGATCGCTGAGGTCTTGGGCATTACTCCCGACGATCTCGGTGAGCGACTCCAGGCGGGCATCACACTGGCCGAGATTGCCGAGATCGAAGGTTCCACCGGCGAAGAACTGGTGACCCAGGTCACCGAACACATCGCCGCCCATTTCGCCGTCCGGGTCACGGCGGGCAAACTCGATCAGCCTCGAGCCGAGGAGATCGTTGCCTCGACTGAACAGACGTTGAGGGATCTTCTCGACGTTGAGCATCCCTTCGGTACGGTCATCAAGGAGCGCCGCAACCGGGCCATCCGCGTGGCGGGTCTGGAAGCCGCCTCCGACTTGCTCGGACTGTCGGTCGACGAGGTCCGAGTCCGGCTCGAAGAGGGCGCCACCCTGGCCCAGGTTGCCGAGGCCGAGGAGGTGCGAGAGGATGACCTGATGCGAGCGATTCTCGCTCCGCTCATCGACCGAGTAGAGCAAGCCGTCGAGCGGGGCAGGTTGACCGACGGTGACGCCGTCGAGGTGCTCGAGAAGGCCACCGAGCGTGTTGCTGAGGCCATCCACCAGACGCCCGGCTCCTAGTCTGCGCCGGGAATGCCACTCCCGCGGATCTGCTCGAAGCCGGGACCGGGTGGCTCTAGGTGGTGAGATTCTCCATCAGCAGCGGCGTGGTAGGCACCAGTAGCAGATGCTCTCCGTCGTGAGAGAGCCACAAACTGGTGTCGACCTGCAACCACACGTTCGCCGGGAAGGCGTTGAGGTTTGCCCGTTCTTTCCGGCGCGGCGCCCGGTACATCAGCACTTCCGAGCCGGGGGCCCGCACGGCGGGCAACCGCCCCACCAAGAGAAATCTGCCGAACAGCGCCGCCATCCCTTCGACGGGGTCGAGCGCGCGCACGGCCCCGTGCCATTCCACGGTGCCGCAAGCAGCGCAAGCGATGACTTCGAGTCCGGCCACCGCGACCGGCCGGTGCAGGCATCGGGTTGTCGTCGTCCTCATCTTCCCAGTATGACGGAGGGGTGTGACAGGAAACCCTGAGCAGGGAGTAGGTTCGACAGAAAGGAGGACTTCATGACCGAGTTCACGTCGTACGCTCCCGGCACGCCCTCATGGATTGATCTGGTCACCACCGATCCGGCCGGCGCCAAGGCGTTCTATGCAGGTCTTTTCGGTTGGGAGGCGACCGACGTACCTTCCGACCGGGGCGGGTACACGATGTTCTTGTTGAAGGGCAAGCCGGTGGCCGGTGCCCAGGGAATGGGCGATGACCTGGCGGTCGGAGGAATCCCTCCCCATTGGGTTACCTATATCACCGTCGACGACGTCGATCAGGCGGCGGCGCGGATCGCCGTTGCAGGCGGAATCGTGACGCAGAAGCCTCTCGATGTCATGGACTTCGGCCGAATGGCGGTGGCCGTCGATCCCACCGGAGCTTCGTTTGCCCTGTGGGAGGCAGGTGCCCACTTCGGGTCGGCATTCGCCAACGAACCAGGGTCGTTCACCTGGAACGAATTGCAGACCAACGACGCCGATCGAGCGGCCGCTTTCTACTCAGCCGTCCTGGGCTGGGCGGCTGAATCGGCCGAGATGCCGTCGGGTATCACCTACACCTCGTTCATGATCGGTGACCGGCCGGTGGCCGGGATGATGACCATTCAATCCGATTGGGGGCCGGTTCCACCCAACTGGGGGATCTACCTGGCGGTGGACGACTGTGACCAGGCGGTGGCTACTGCCGTGGAACTGGGGGGGACGGAGGAAGTACCCGCCCAGGACGTACCGGACGTGGGACGGTTCGCGCTGGTGAAGGACCCCCAAGGCGCCCGCTTCTACGTGATGGCGGGTATGTAGCTTTGAGCAGAGAAGCGCACGTCGTGGCCGGCCATGAGTCGGCGTACCGGACTGCGCTGGTAGCACAGGCCGGTAGCAGGCTCAGGGTGGAACCGCGCGCCTCGCAATTTCCCGGGTGGGTCTGGTGCCGGGATGCTTCAAATACCGGGGCGTGGGTTCCGGAAACGTTCCTCGAAATCCGGGGAGATGTAGCCGAGCTCACCGTCGACTACGACTCGACAGAGTTGACCGTTTCGTCCGGAACCCTGCTCGAAGTTCTGCGAGAGGTAGCCGGGTGGGCTTGGTGCCGGGATCTCGACGGCCGCTTCGGATGGGTACCTACGGAGAACCTCGAGTTGTCCGCCTGAAGGAGGGAAGGCGGTCACCATCGGGCGGCTCGATCTCGACCTCCCGTCCGGGAGGTCTCCGGTAGGGTGCCGGAGGGAGAGCCGGTTCGAGAAGGAGTCACCACATGGGTGGTATTCGGTACGGCGTATTGGGAGCCGGCAGGCAGGGTACGGCAGCCGCTTTCGATCTGGCATTGCGCGGCCAGGCAGAAACGGTGGTCCTGATCGACTCAGACGGCCCTGCCGCCCAACGGTCGGCGGAGCGAATCAACCGGCTGTCCGGCCACCAGTCGGCAACCTGGCAGATTGTTGACGTCACCAACCAGTCCGCGTTGAGCGCGGCACTAGAGCCGCTCGACGTTTACGTGTGTGCCGTACCTTTCGTGTTCATCCCCGCTTGCACTCGCGCGGCCATCGACACACAGACCTCGATGGTCGACCTCGGTGGCCACACAGAAACGGTCCTTGGGCAATTGGAACTGCACGAAGAGGCCAGGGAAAGGGGCGTGGCCATCGTTCCCGACTGCGGGATGGGGCCGGGTCTCAACAACACGTTCGGCATGTACGTTCTGGAACTCCTGGAAGCATCCGGGGCCACTCCGTCGGCCGTTCGTCTCTACGACGGGGGGCTGCCACAGGATCCTCCCGAGCCGTGGGGATACAAAGCGACCTTCCACATCGACGGGCTCACCAACGAGTACGACGGAGACGCCCTGTTCCTGCGAGACGGGAAGGTGACCGCCGTCCCGGCGCTGACTGAGCCGGAGACGATCGAGTTCGGCGAGTTCGGGGAACTTGAAGCGTTTGTCACGTCGGGTGGAACCTCGACGGTGCCGTACACTCTCGAAGGCCGGCTCGCAGTGTACGAGAACAAGACGCTGCGATACCCGGGGCATCTGGCTGCCTTCAGAGCGTTCAAAGATTTGGGTCTCTTCGAGCAGTCGCCGCTCGAGGTGGAAGGCATTGCCGTCAGTCCGCGTGACGTCTTCCACGCCCTCTTGCGCCCACAGATCGAGACCGCCCAGGTTGTCGACGTATGTCTGATGAGGAGTGTGGGGACGGGAACTCTCGACGGCGACGGAGTGCAGGTCCTCGTGGAACTGGTCGATCGCTATGACCCGGAGACGGGGTTCTCGGCGATGGAGCGACTGACGGGTTGGCACGCTGCCATCATGGCCGGGTTCATCGCCGCCGGATCGATCGGTCCGGGCGTCCACAGGATGGAATTAGCGGTGCCGGCCGCCCGTTTCATGGAGGAGATCCGTAGACGTGGATTCGATGTCGAGGAACATTGGGAGTAGGGGTTGGTATGTCGAGGCGATCTTCGAGCAGGGTGACTGCTCTGGTTCTGGTGGCCGCCCTGGTGGCCGCGTGCGGTGAGTCGACGACCGGTACGGACTCGACGGTTGAAGGCGGGGAGACAACACCCGCCGATCCGCAAGGGTGTGCAGACGTCATCGAGGTTGTCGTCACCCCGGATGACTCCGGCACCTATCGCTTCGATGTGACCGTGCAGTCGGCAGATACCGGTTGGGAGAAGTATGCCGATCTGTGGGAAGTGCGCGCGCCGGATGGAACCGTTTTGGGTCAACGAATTCTGGCGCACCCGCACGTCGAAGAGCAGCCGTTCACCCGCAGCCAGAGCGGGATCGGAGTCCCGGAAGGGGTGCGTTCGGTGAAGGTTGTGGCTCGCGATTCGGCAGCGGGATTCTGTGGTGAGGCTTTCGATGTTGAAATCCCTTGAGCCGTGCGAAGAGGCCGATGTGTTCTGAGCGGCGCCGGACGACGTTGGGGCCGTCAAGCGTCGCTGGGCTGGTGGGCTCCGATTGTCGGATCCTCGCTGTCGCTCTCCTCGGCCGGGCGAGGCGCACCCGATACGAGCAGCAGCGGCAGGTGCGAGCGCTGCATGACCTGGCCGGAGATGCTTTCCCAGGCACCTTCGTCGAAGAGCCGACGGGTGGCTCCCATCAGGATGAGATCGGCTTCCACCTGTTCGGCCGTCTCACAGATGGCAGCGGCCCGGTCCGAACCCTCTACGAAGATCCCGTTCGCTACGATGCCCCGCGAAAGAAGCGCCGCCACGATCGGCTCGACGAGTTTGCGTCCCCGCTCCTCGACATACCGGTCGACGAGGACCGATTCTCGCTCGGCTCGTTCGGAATCGTCACTGAAGGGATGCCAGCTCTCGGACTCGAGCTCATCGAGAAACGAACGGGGAACCTCGATAACGGTGACGACCGACACCTGTCCTTCCGCAGGCAGGATCTGCTTGATCAGATCCGCAACCGGGCTCGTCGGCAGCACGCCCGCGGTGGCAATCAGAATGTGCACACCAATAGGCTAAACGGATCGTGAAGACTCTGAGGCAAGGCGAGCAACCAGGAGGAACGGTATGACCGCGGCGCGGCCGTCCGATGAGCTGATCAACCAGCTGACGTGGAAGATTCCCAACGCGCTTGCCCTGGTGGGTTCTCGTTCGGGCGATGAATGGAATGCGATGACGACTAGCTGGATCACTCAGGTTTCCATGGAGCCGGTGCTGGTTGGCATCGGCGTCGACAACTCCTCGATCACTCACCGGTTGATCTCCGAACACGGTGCATTCTCAATCAACATGTGGTCCGCATCCGACACCCGGACGTTCGTCAAATTCTCCAAGCCGGCCCGGAAAGAAGGTCTCACTCTCAACGGCCGGGCGGTTCGCGAGGGTGCATCGACGGGGGTACCCATCTTCGAAGAGGCCGTTGCGTGGATGGAACTGACGGTACACAGTGCCACCGACTACGGGACCCACACCTTCTTCGTCGGAGAGGTCGTTGATGGCGGCCTGGATCCGGACTACGAGGGACCCGTCGCGGCGATGAGCGACACTCGTATGAAGTACGGCGGTGTGAGGCGCGGCGGCCACTAGAGGCCCGGCATCCCGGGCCGCGCCCACCTACCATTCCGTCAAAAGAATGGGACTAGGAGTCGGGATGGAGTTCAGGGTGGATGACAAGGTAGCCCTGGTGACGGGTGCCAGCCGCGGGATCGGCCTGGCGGTGGCGGCGGAATTGCTCGCCGGCGGGGCGAGGGGAGTCGTCATCACCAGCCGGAAGCCGCCCAATCTCGAGACCGCCGTAGGCGAGATCGGCCACGAGGACCGGGTCCTGGCTCTGGTCGGTGGGGCGGACGATGACGAGCACGCCGCGACCGCGGTTGGCGCGGCCATCGAGCGGTTTGGGGCGCTCGACATCCTGGTCAACAATGCGGCCACCAATCCCGTGGCGGGGAGCATTCTCGACATCGAGATGGGGGCCATCGACAAGATCTGGGCGGTCAACCAGCGAGGACCACTGGTGTTCGCGCGGGAAGCCTGGCGGAAATGGATGCAAGAGCACGGCGGCTGTATCGTCAACGTCGCGTCGGTAGGAGGACTGCAACCCGGACCACTGTTGGGTGCCTACAACGTCTCCAAGGCGGCCCTGATCTTCCTCACCCGCCAACTCGCCTACGAAATGGCTCCGGCGGTGCGAGTGAACGCGATCGCTCCCGGCATCGTCAAGACCAGGTTCTCCCGTGCCCTGTGGGAAGCCGACGAAGAGAGCGCCGCCGGACTGCATCCGCTAGGACGGCTGGGGGAAACGGGTGACGTCACCGGCGCAGTCCTCTTCCTTTGCTCAGACGCCTCGTCGTGGATCACCGGGGTGACGATACCGATTGACGGAGGTGTAACCGGAGCACGGGCCGGGCTCGGTTGACGCCGGCCCGGTACTGAAGGAACCGTGTCGAACGAGAAGCCACGGTCGGCCCTCCCTCGAGCCAGGCTGCAGAGGCCGCTTCCGGCGCCGAGATCCCGGCCGCGTCCACCGACTCTACGCATTGGAGATGAAGCAAGTGGCAGCAGGCCTCATGACGTCGATACTCCCACGAGGCGGACGCGACGACACGGCGCGAGATTCCACCCGGCTGGTCGACGATTCGCAGGAACTCCTCCTCGGAGCACGGATCGACCTGTGATGGAGCGACAAGAAGCCACGGCAGCGTCATCACTGTCATCTGGAACTGTCAAACCGACCGTGGGCCGACCGACCGAGAACGACAACTACCTCGGCCGGTAGGCCAAGCCCTTGTAGGAGTCGGTGAAGCCGTTCTGCCGGAGGATTCGGCCCAGCAGGGTTTCGCCGGCCGAGACGCCGTCGATTCTCTCAACCGTCATACGCTTCCGGCGCCGGGCAACCTCGACGAGTCCCTCCGCTACGCCTTGGAGCAAATCCGGATCCTCGCCGAACGCGAGCACTCGCCTGTTCCCGCGTTCGACGAAGGCAGCCAGAACACCGTCGACCAGCAGCGCGTAGGCGCCGGCCGAGCGCCCGGCTCTTCCGCCGGCCTGCTCGGGCCACGGGAGTGCCGCACCGTATGGATTACCCGGGTCGGTCGCCGCTAGGACGGTGACCTCACCGGTTGCTTCCATCTGTCGCAGTCGATCGACGGCTCCCGGCAACGCAAACTGGGCACCCCCCAGGCCTTCCACGAAATATCCCCGACGTACTCGGCCGGTTTCCTCCATTCGCGCCAGGACCGGATACAAACCCGAAAAACCTCCGGGAATCGATTCGGCGGCGACCAGATCGCGAGTAACCAGCCCGTGTCTTTCCAGCAACTGCTCGGCCCACGCGGTGGCGGCGACGGTCCGGTCGAGTGACGGCTCCAGGAGCTGGGCAACGAGATACCAGCGACCGGCCGCGGCAGGAGAGAACTTCGATTGGACGATGGGTCTTCGCTGGCGGCGCCGACGTCTGCCGGTCAGGAAGGCGCGAAGCGGCGCGAGCGAATCGTTGGTCACTTCGCCGGCCCACACCAGGTCCCACAGAGCGTCGAGGACCTCTTCGGGGTCCCCACCGCCCGCTGCCGCGTAAAGGTCACCGAAGAAGCTCGCTCCGCGGTCGGCCAGATGTTGCCGAAGGCGCTCGTGGAGAAAGCCGTCGGGAGGCTCGAGCTCCGGCGAGAGATGCAAGCGGGGAAGGTGATCGCGAAAGTAGAGCGACAACCGGCCATCTCTCGCACCGAGCGGGCCGCGGCCTACCCAAACGACTTCGCCGGCCACCGTCAGCTGGTCGAGCATGTCGGGCCGGTAGTCGAGGCGTGAAGGCAGGAGGTCCGGCTCGAGCACCGAGGCTGGGATGACGGCACCCTGGAGTCGCTCGAGGACATCGACCAGGCCGACCTGGTGTCGAGGCCCGGCCCTCATTCTCACGCCGTGCCAGGTGGGGAGGAACCGGCCCAGGGCCGACTGATCTACCGGCTCGATTTCCTCGCGGAGGGCAGCCAATGAGCGCCGTTTGAGCCGGCGAAGCACGTCCGCATCGACCCACTCCTGGGCTCGACCGTCCGGGCGAAACGCTCCCCGGGTGATCCGGCCGGCACCTTCGAGGACGGCGAGTTGATTCGCCACGACGGCGACGGGGAGACCGAGCGCAGCAGCGGCGTCGGAAACCGTGAAGGGGCCGTGGGTGCGGGCGAACCGACCGACAACGTCGCCCAGCGGATCCGCCAGGGGTTCGAGGAAGACGTCCGGCACCCCCGGCGGTATGACGGTGCCGAGCGCGTCCCGCAACCGGCCGGCGTCCTCCACAGCCGCCCATTGCTCCCGGCCGGCCACCCGGACGGCTATCACCCGGCGGTTTGCTTCGAGTTCCCGAACGACTCCCGTAGGGTCTTCGTCGCGAGATCGGGCCGCCACCTCCTCCGTCGACATGGGGCCGAGACTCCGCAGCAGCTCATGGGTTGCATCCCCGCCCGACACGCGGCGGTCGGGGCTCAGGGCCTGCAGCTCCAGCTCGACGGACTGCACCACGTCGGCGGAAAGCAGTTCCCGCAGCTCCCCTTCGCCGAGGAGTTCGCGAAGTAGCTCGCGGTCGAGCGTCAGGGCCGCCGCCCTCCGCTCGGCGAGGGGCGTGTCGCCCTCATAGAGATAGGCGGCAACGAACTCGAAGAGCAGTGACGCCGCAAAGGGACTTGCCGCGCTGGTGTCGGCTTCTGCCATCCGGATCCGGCGAGACCGGAGATCCTTGAGGACTTCGATCAGGGCGGGCACGTCGAAGTCGTCTTGCAGGACTTCGCGGTACGTCTCCAGGAGAATCGGGAAAGATCCGAAGTCCTTGGCCACCGCCAGGAGATCGGAAGCTCGGCGTCGCTGCAACCACAGCGGAGTCCGGCCCCCCGGTCGCTGTCTTGGGAGCAGGAGGGCGCGAGCCGAAGCTTCCCGGAAACGGGCCGAGAACAGAGCCGAGTTGCCGAGGTACTCCACCACGAGATCCTCGACTTCGTCTGGGTCCAGGGAGAGGTCGTCGATGCCCGGTGCCGCGTCGGCGTCGGGGAAACGGAAGGCAATCCCGTCGTCGGCCCAGATCACATCGACGTCGAACCGGTTCCTGAGCATCTGGGTGAGCGCCATCGCCCACGGAGCGTGAACCCGCGCTCCGAATGGGGATAGCAACACCACACGCCAATCGCCGATCTCGTCACGAAATCGTTGGAGGACGAGAGTGCGGTCGGTGGGGAGAATGCCGGTCGCTTCGCGTTCTTCGGTGAGGTAGGCGATCAGGTTCTTGGCAGCCAACTCGTCGAGCCGGTAGTCGTCCTGCAATCTCGTCATCGCATCGTCGGGCTCGAGAGAGCCAATTGTCCTCACGAAGGCTCCGAGTGCTCGACCGGTTTCGAGGGGCCGGCCCATCATGTCACCGTGCCAGAACGGCATCGTGGCGCCCGGTTCACCGGGCGCCGGTACTACTTCGACGCGGTCGTGGGTGATCTCGACGATCTTCCAGGTAGATGATCCGAGTATGAAGGAGTCGCCCGGGCGCGACTCGTAGACCATTTCCTCGTCGAGTTCTCCAACCCGCCCTCCATCCGGCAGATGGACTCCGTACAGACCCCGATCCGGGATCGTGCCGGGATTGGTGACCGCCAGCATGCGGGCGCCTGCGCGACCGGTCACGGTCTGAGCGACCCGGTCCCAAACGATCCGGGGACGGAGTTCCGAGAAGAGGTCGGATGGGTACCGGCCGGCCAGCATGTCCAAGACGGCTTCAAAAGGACCGCGACCGAGTTCCTCATAGGGGGCGGCGCGTCTCACCATGGCGTAGAGGTCGTCGACCTTCCAGGTCGCATCGGCGACGGTAGCCACGAGTTGTTGGGCTAAGACGTCCAATGGATTGCGCGGGATTCTGGTGGCTTCCACGGCCCGCCGGTACATGCCGTCGACCACGACCGCAGCCTGGATCAGATCGCCGCGGTATTTCGGGAAGACCTTGGCCCGGCTGGGAGCGCCTACCTGGTGGCCGGCCCTTCCCACTCGCTGCAGGCCGTTGGCGACGGTGGCCGGAGACTCGACTTGGAGTACGAGATCCACGTCTCCCATGTCGATTCCCAACTCCAATGACGACGTGGCGACGACCGCGGGAAGCCGGCCTCTCTTGAGCTGCTCTTCAATGGCAATTCGCTGATCGCGGGACACCGAACCGTGGTGGGCACGAGCCACCTCGCTCCCGGCGAGGAGGTTGATCTCAGCACAGATGCGTTCGGCGAGACGGCGGCTGTTGGCGAACACGATGGTGGATCGATGCTGTTCGATCAGCTCCAGCAACTTCGGGTATATCGACGGCCAGATCCCTGCTCTCGCCGGCGGCTGTCGTCCGGGAGGGTCCAAACCTCCGGGCGTCGGGCCTTCCGGAACGGGTGAGAGCGGAGGAGCGGCCATGTCGTCAACGGTGACGATCAGCTCGACGTCGATTTCCTTGCCACCGGTCACATCGACGATTTCCACGGGGCGTGGAGACCAGGCGCCGTCCGGTTGGGTTTGGCCGCCGCCGAGAAACCGGGCGATCGTCTCTAGCGGGCGCTGGGTGGCGGACAGACCGATCCGTTGTGGGGGTTGGTGGGTGATCTCTTCGAGCCGCTCGAGCGAGAGTGCCAGATGGGCGCCTCGTTTCGAGCCCGCCACCGCGTGGACTTCATCGATGATCGCCCATTCGACGGTGGCAAGGGTCTGCTGAGCCTGGGACGTGAGCATCAGATACAGAGACTCCGGGGTGGTGATCAAGATGTCCGGTGGACTACGGAGCATGCGTCTGCGGGCATCCGCCGGGGTGTCCCCGGTACGCAAGAAGGTGGTGATCTCCGGGAGTTCGTTCAGGCCCAGCCTGGCGGCGGAATGGCGGATCCCCATGAGCGGCGATCGGAGGTTGCGATCGACGTCGTGAGCCAGTGCCTTCAACGGCGATACGTAGAGCACTCGACAACGCTCCCGGGCGATCGGAGTCGGGCGGTGGAGCAGTTGATCCAGCGTCCAAAGAAACGCCGCCAGGGTCTTCCCCGAGCCGGTCGGAGCATGAATCAGAGTGTGGACACCGCCGGCGATAGCCGGCCATCCGCGCTCCTGCGCTTCGGTAGGTGCGGCAAACGACGATTCGAACCAGGCCCGGGTGGCGGAGGAGAAGGTCGCCAGCGAATTCACACGACAAGGCTAGGAGACGCCACCGACAAAGGCTGTGCCTCACCAGACGATCGCCGACTTGGTTGCGCCTCTCAGCCGGCCAGCGCTGCTTCGGGCATGGCTGGTGCGATGGCCAGCATGGCTTCCACCACGGCGGGGTCGAACTGGGTTCCGGCGCAGCGCCGGAGTTCGGCGAACGCATAGTCGGCGGATAGCGCCGCTTGATAGGGTCGGTCGCTGGTCATGGCGTCGTAGGCGTCCGCTACGAGAAGGAGGCGAGCGGGGAACGGGATACTTTCTCCTCGCAGCCCAAAGGGATACCCGCTGCCGTCGAACCACTCATGGTGAGCGATCACAGTGTCGGAGATGCCGGGATGAACCAACCCGTCGAGAATTCGGAAACCTTCCAGGGGATGCTTCCGCATCTGTTCCCATTCGTCGCTGGTCAAGGGGCCGGGTTTCTGTACGACCGCGGCGTCGATCCGGATCTTTCCGATGTCGTGGAGATGTGCTGCGATGTGGAGACGGCGGCGGTCATCCCGATCGAGCCCGAGGTAGTCGGCGAGGGAGGCGGAGAGCGTCGCGACGCGGGAGCCGTGGCTGGAGAGATCGGGGTCCGTCGCAATCATCATCTGCATGAACTCATCCAGNNCCACACCGTTGTTGCCACGTAAAGTAGCACCATAAACACATAGAGTAGATAGATGGAGTCGGGAAAGGTATGAGCCGTCCGACTCATTTGTCCACAGGCGGCAGAATGGTGGCATGGACATAGCGGTGAACCTCGTCGAGACGTATCTGAGGCTCAACGGCTACTTGACTCTGAGCGAGTTCGAGATTCAGCGCCGCGGGACGGACGGCACATACGAAACGGTGACGGATGTGGATATCGTCGGGTTCCGCTTCCCGGGGGACATCCACGCAGTGGACGACCACGATGATTGCCGGCTACTGCAAATACGTGACCCGGCACTGGAGCTGCGGCCCGACATGATCGATGTGGTGCTCGGTGAAGTGAAACAAGGCGATGCTCAGTTCAATCCGAGTATGACCCGCCACGAAGTCCTGCATTCCGTGTTGCAGCGGTTGGAGTGGGCCTACGGAGTCCCGGTTGAGGGAGTAGTCGACGATTTGCAGAACGGTGGTCTATCGGAAGTACCGGCCTGCGCCGGGACGGGCACCGTCCGCACCAGGTTGGTCGCCTTTGGGAAGAGCCGGACCACTGATCTCCATACCGTTTCGCTGAGCCATGTCTTCGAGACGATGGTCGGCTATTTCCACGATCTCGAGGAGGTCCTGCGTCCTGCTCAGTTCAAGGATCCCGCTCCGGCGCTGCTCAAGTTGTTGGTGAAGACCGGTTTTGAAGTCAAGAAGCCTGCAGACGAATAGTGGGCCGTTTCGAACCTCAGACCGCGGACTCTCGCGCCGCCTCCACGAATTCCGCGGCCCGCACCCGATCTACGGGAGCGGTGGTCCGGCCGTCGACCTTGATCGAAGTCCCCACGATGGCGCCGTCGGCGTAGGCCAGGATTCCGGCAATCGTCAGGGTCGATGCGCCTGATCCGGCCAGGATTCTCGCCTCCGGAACGGCGGCCCGGACCTGGGCAAAATCCTCGAGATCGGGTGGTGCGCCGGTGGCGGTCCCGGAGAGAATGAGGGCGTCGGCTCCGCCGCGCCGGAGGGTGTCGGCAGCCGCCCGGTCGATGGTCAAACCGGCAGGCGGGGTGGCGTGTTTGACAAACACATCCGCGAGTACCTCGACCCGGGGCGCTACCGCCGCCCGCATCCGGGCCACGTCGGCCGCCCGGCCCGTAACGGTACCTTGATCGGTGTGCATCGTGCCGGCGAGCACGTTCACGCGGATGAAGGAGGCTCGACATGTGGCCGCCACTGCCATGGCTGCCAGGGCATCGTTGCGGAGGATGTTGACTCCGACCGGAAGGTCCGTTCGCGTCCGGACGGCCGCTACCGCCCGGGCCATCGCGGCGACGGTGATCTTGGGTACGTCCTCGGCGAAGAACGGGAAGTCTCCGAAGTTCTCAACCATGATCGCGTCGAAGCCGGCCTCCGTCAGCGTGCCCGCATCGCGAACGGCGGAGTCCACCACGAGTTCGAAATCACCCTCGAACTGCGGAGAGCCGGGCAACGGCTTGAGATGAACCATGCCGATGAGTTGGATCGGCATCAGAGAATGGCACGAACGACTTTGAGGGCCATCTCGGCGACCGTCCCCTGAGCTCTCAGGGAAGTGTCGTCCGCCGAACGACGTCGGACGGCCACCCGGCACCACTCGCCGGCGGATCCCTTGATCATCTGGTCGCCGTGCTCCGGACCGAAGGCGTACTTGGCGTAGGCGGGTCCGATGACTTCGACCCGAACCGGCTGTTCGTAGGGCTGGCCGGCCTCCTCGAAGGCGTATGGCAGAGTTTTCCAGGCCAGCCAGGCGATGTGCCGCAGTCGGGGAGTGTCCTCGGGTTCTCCTCCCAGCGTCTCGTGGATATCCAGGCCGTGCGCCCAGGTCTCGGTCAACCGCGCCGTCGCGAACGTCTTGGCGCTCATGTCGCCGGCGAACCACGGCACCCGATCGGTGGGAGACTTTCTGGAGAGCGAGTCGACCACCTTGGCCCGGGCTTCGCGCCACCATTCGATGACGTCCTGGGGTCGCATCGATCTTCCCGGGAGGAGCGCCGCCAGCTTGAAGTCGTCGTGGGTCTCATACGCGGCAGCTTCTTCCAGACGAGAGCCTCCCTCCTCCAGGGCGTCGAAGGAATACTCCTCGAATGAGGCCAGATGGCTGACGGTGTCCTGGATGCTCCACCCGGCGGGCGTCTTGATCTTCCAGTCCCGGATGTTGGTTCGCTGCAAGAACTGGTCTTGATACTGCTGCTCGGCTACCAGGTCGGAGAGGATCTCGCGCACTCGCCAAAGGCTAGTCGTGAGCACCCATTTTCGCTATGTGACGAAGCTCCCGAAAACGGATCCAGAAGTCCGCTCGACCGCTGTCTAGACGTTGAACGGTGGGGGCGGATGTACCGTCTCATCCGTCTCCACGAGGTCGTTCAGTACGTCCACCATCTGCCGGAGTCTTCCGAAACTTCGCCGGTTGAAACGCAGAGCAACTCGCTCGAGCTCGAGAGAATCGCCATCGGCGATTTCGGCGTTCGTTGGTTCAATCGCATCGATGGATCCGGAGGCGAGGATGTCCGAGAAACGCTCATTCAGATCCGCGAGCTGAGCCTCATCGGGAGCCTTGTTGAGTCGAAGGATCAACCGGCCGTCTACATACCGTTGCGATTGGTAATTGGCGTAGAAGTGGCAGATCTCGTGGGAAGCTTCCTCGACGTTGTTGGTCACTTTGTAGATGCTGAGATCCGGGTCGGAGATCAGCCCGTTCCCCAGTAGGTCCTTCTTGACGAATTCGTTGAAGGTTTGCCAGTAACCCGTACCGTCGGCTTCGAGCATCACGATCGGATGCAGGTCGCTCTTTCCGGTTTGGACGAGGGTCAACAGCTCGAAGGTCTCGTCCATCGTGCCGAAACCTCCCGGGAACAGCGCAAAGCCGTGGGACTCCTTGACGAAACCGAGTTTCCGGGTGAAGAAGTACTTGAAGTTGATCGTCCGGCTGACATCGATGTACTGGTTGGCTTGGTCTTCGAACGGCAGGCGGATGTTGACGCCGAAGGAATTCTCCGGTCCTGCCCCGAGGTTACCCGCTTCCATGATGCCGGGGCCGGCTCCGGTGACGACCATCCAGCCCCGCCGGTTGACCATCTCTTCGGCGAACTTCACCGCCAGTTGGTAGTTGGGGTCGCCGGCGTTGGTTCGGGCCGATCCGAACATGGTCACCTTGGGTATCTGCTGATACTTCGAGAAGATCAGCATCGAGTAGCGCATCTCCTTGACGGCCGCATTGATGAGCTTCATGTCACCTCGATCGGCCTTGTCGCGGAAGAGTTTGATCGCCGAGGTGATGATTTCGCCCGCCAGGTCGCCGTTGGACCCGTCGCCGGCCGCTTCAACCAGCTCGGCGATCAGTCGGTTGAGGTTTTGGTCTTCGAATTCGTAGGAGCGCATCGTTTCGTTTGTTTCTGAACACGGTAGTGGCCGTTGCCGGTTTTGCCGTTACCTCTTGGGGCTCCGGCCGATCATGCAAACGGCGGACCGGCCGGACCCTTGCGGACGACTGCGCTCCACACCGTCTCGTAGTGGTCCCGGTCGTAGTGGTCGATGTGGGGAAGGACGAATTCCTGCCAGGAGCGCAGCAGAGGATCAGGAGCTTCGGCAAACATGCGGAGCCCGGCGGGGACCCGGTCGAGTATCGATCGCAGACTCATGGGCGTCTCGACCCTGGTGGCGGAATCCCGGGCCCGGAACGACTCGTTCACCTCGACGGTCAGCCGGGCGAGGGCCTCGACGAATGCAGGTTTCATGGACGGATATCGCCGTTCGAGCATCGCTGTCAGCTGTTGCTCCCGGGGGAAGTCTTTCTCCCAGATCAGCCATCGATCCGCGAAGGCTTTGTTGAGCGTCTGGGTACCCGCGTAGTCACGGAGGTCTGTCGGGTTCATCGTGCCGAACAAGCGGACGTCGGATCGGAGGCCCACCGTGTCGCCGTTGGGAAGATCGAGGGCGCGGTACCGGTCGAGGAGGCCGTGGAGGGCGAAGAGTGTCTCGGCTCCGGCGGCGTTCAACTCGGAGAGATTGACGACGGCCGGGCCGCGCAGAGCGCGGGTGATATCTCCGTCCTCCCACCGGCTCTCGGTTCCGCCTTTGCCGTCACCGTGCAGCTTGGTCGAACCGATCAGGGTGACATCCCGCACTTCGCCGGTGAGCGGGATCCGGTAGTAGGGGAGGCGCATGAGGGCGGCGAACTGCTCTATGTCATGGTCTTTGCCGGTGCCCATATGTCCCCGGACGGCGACGTGCAGAGGCACGAAAGCTTCGCTGCTCGACCGTCGGACCTCTTCCAACGCGGCGAACCGGTACAGCATGCCGAGATCGACGTAGAAAGGGTCCGGCGCCGGGATCTTGCCGATTCGTTGGTCGCGGTCTGGCACGTCGGGCGGGACCCGGAAAGCCTCGAGTTCGATAGGGGGCCCCTCCCCGGTTGGGTCGGTGAATGTCACTTTGTCAGGCACTGATCAGCTCCTTGGATTCGTGGGGTGATTGACGGCTGGCCAGAGACCACCAGGTGTCGACTCCCCACAGGGCAAGACTTCGACGCAGCGCCGATCGAACACCTTCGACCATTGCCCGGGTGAGTGCGTCGGGCTGCTCGACCACCTGATTGCGACTATATGCAGCTTGCACAGTGGCATCGCCGATGCCGATGCCCAGCACGGTCGTACCGCCCCTTTCGATGGAGTGAGCCGTGGCGGCAAGTGCCTCCACCGAGCCGCGCGTCATACCGTCGGCCAGTACCACCAGCACTCGCACCTGTGAGCGGCGTTGCAGCATGCGTTCGGCGGCATGGGCCAGGTTGAACTCATCCACATTGGCCGCCTTCTCAAACATGGATACCGGTGGTGACTGGTCGGGGGCCCTGCGTGCTCGAGAGGCGGCTTCAGCGGGTCGGGCGGTCGTCCAGAACAATCCGGCCAGAACGTCCTCAGCCCGCCGCCAGGACTCGTCGAAAGCTTTCACGAGGTAGTGGTTGACGGTGCTGGTCAGCCGTTCGGCCGCAGTACCTTGGCTCTTTCGCAAACCGGCCAGTGCTCGATGCCGGCGTTCGGTGTAGGCACGTTCGGTATCCCCGGGCGAGGCCGCAAACGACCGGTTGAACAGAGCTACCTCGAAGTCCACCTGCAGCTCATTACAGAGGTGGGCCAGCGTCCAAGCTCCCAACGTTGCGGCCGACAATCCCCAGGGGGTACGGAAACCGTTGTGGAGGCGACGGGGCTGCAACATGCTGGCCGATCCATCCACCAGCAGGCTGACCGCGTAGGCGCGCCGGGTGGGCAGATCTCGCCGCTCATACATACGTTGGTACAGGCCGGCCCCGATCAACAGAGCCGAGTGTGGGGACAAGTCACCGTTGTCGAACCCGGACCGCAGACCACGGCGCTGATTGGCGACGAACAGGGGATGCAACTCACCCGAGACATGCCGCTGGGCGACGCCCCACTCCCGCGCAGTTGCCATCAGAGCTTCACGACCGAGGTGCCCAAAGTCACGGAACCGGTCGGGCATCGCCGAGATGATCAACTTGCCGGTCTGTCCGGTGGGAAGGTACACGGTAGGGGACTGGCTGACCCGGAGAATCTGGTCGGTGGAGGCGTCGCCGGCCAGGTCGGCAGGAGCTTTTCGACCTTGGGCGCCGGCCCGGGCCTCCGCCGCCCGCTTGGTGGAGTCATATCCGTCGGCGTCGCGCAGAACCGGGCTGATCATGCGCACTCGGTCGACGGCGTCGGCTACCGCCGATGAGTCGGCTTCTTGCCGGTTGCGCTTTTGGCCTGGCGATTCGTCGGGGGTGCCCTCGGTGACCAATCCGTGAAGTCGGGCGACTGCCAGCAATTGCAGGGCCAGGTGACCGACCTCCCAGGGGTCTTCTGCCCGAACCGCCTCCTCCAGGAAGGGAGAGGCGTCTGCCAGAGCTCCGGCCACGTGTGGGGCGGTTCGCCGTTCCAGGGTGTCGCGATCCTCATAGCGGCCGGCGAGCAGGAAGCAGGCGAGGGCGAACTGGCCGAGCGGCTTGGCGGAACCGAGCGCAGCAGGGGTTGCCGCGTTGTAGAGATCGGCCAGCACCGAGCGGGCGCCGCGGTAGGCGCCCATACCCGAGAATTCCTGCCGGGCATCCTCGAGAGCGAAGAACAGAGCTTCGGCCGCCGGCCCACCGGCAGTGGCGATGGCTTCGAGAAGATCCACGGGCGTCTCGGATGCTTCTCCGGGATTGTTCGGCACCCACGAGGCGGGGATCGGCCGGGGGTCTTCGAAGTCGGAAGAGATCAAATGGACCACTTCGTGAAGGGCGGAGGCAAGGGCTACTTCCTCGGGGGTGACGGGGGCGCTACGGGCATAAGCAGCCTGAAAGACTCCCGGGTCGAGAACGACGTCGTCCCGGCCGGCAGATGCTTCGGCACCCAATCTGACCCGGAGGGTGTCGTTCCCGGCCAGGGAGCGGGCAAATCTGGTGACGGCAGGTGCCACTCGCTGGTACCGAGCCACGACGGCTTCGATTGCTCGCTCCTCCGGTGGGAGTATGTCGGCGAGGACGGATCTTTCTCGCGAGCGCATAACCAACCATTGTCCCACAGAAACCCGGCTTCGATGGTCAGACGACGAGCAGCGCGATCAACACGGCAACGGCACCAACGGCCAGGGCGCCGGCGGTTCGGAGATTGGTGGAGCGAGCGTCGCTACCGGGAATCCGCTGCCAAACCGCCACGATGAGCAAACCGGCGAGCAATCCCCCCAGGTGCGCTTCCCAGGCGATTCGGGCGACGAACAGCGGAAGAGCCAGGTTGATGGCGAGAAGGATGGCAAGCCGCTGGAATAGGGCCCGGCCGGCCGGAGTGTGACGCTGGCGGTAGGTTGCACCGATCCAGGCCCCAAAGAGGCCGAAGATGGCCCCGGAGGCACCGACCGCAACTCCTCCCTGGCCGGACACCAGGTAGGCGGCACTGCCGGCCAGCGCCGCCGAGAGATACATGGCGGCGAACGGGAGGCTGCCCATTTGCCGCTCGATCTGGGGCCCGAACAAGTAGAGCGCATACATATTGAAAAAGATGTGGAACATGTCGGCGTGCAGAAACGCCGCGGTGACCATGCGGTACCACTCGCCTTCGAGCACCAGCACGTTGATCTGGCCGAACCGGAGCGTCAACTCGCTGCTACCCACCAGGAATCCCACCAGGAAGATCCCGATATTGACGAAGAGAATGGCCCGGGTCACCGGCGTGGGGCGGTTGAGCTGGCGGGAGGTGATCACCCGGTGACGTCCGGTCGGCGCCGCACATTCCGGACACTTCTGGCCGACCGGAGTATCGCGGGAGCATTCGACACAGATAGGCCTGCCACACGTCGAGCAAGAGAGGGCCGTCGCCCGATCGGGGTGGCGGTAGCAGGTGGTGACGGTCGCTTCCTCCATGAGTGTCCACCTTATCCATCTCGCCGAGATGTTCATGCGGTCCGTGGGGGGCAACCGGTCCTATCATCCGTCCATGCACTTCGAGCTCACCACACTGCCGAGCGGACTGCGCGTGATCACCGAGCCCATGGCCGGTATCCGATCTGCAGCCGTGGGATGCTGGGTCGACACCGGCACTCGGGACGAAGCGGCCTCCGAAGCTGGAGCCTCACACTTCCTCGAGCATCTCCTCTTCAAGGGGTCCGAGCATCTCTCGGCTCGTGAGATCTCCGAACGGTTTGACGCGATGGGGGCGCAGTCGAATGCCTTCACCTCCAAGGACTACACGTGCTTCTGGGCCCGACTGCTCGATGACGACCTGGAAGAAGGGTTCGAGTTGCTCGCCGAGATGATGCAACGGCCTGCTCTCCGGTCCGAGGAGATCGACTCCGAGCGGCAAGTCGTCATCGAAGAGATCAACATGAACGAGGACGACCCCGGCGATCTCGCTCATGAGGAGTTCTTTCAGGCCGTCTTTGCCGGACATCCGCTGGAACGTCCGGTGCTCGGTACCCGAGAGTCCATCACCGACATGACGCGAGAAGCTCTCGTCGGTTACTGGAAACGCCGCTATCAAGCGCGGTCTGCAGTGCTGGCCGTCGCCGGCAGCGTCGACCACTCAGAGGTCGTGGATCTCGCCACCCGGCATTTTGGAGCCTGGGACGGCGACGAAGTTGGTCACGAGTTTGCCGCCGTGCCGCAGCTTCCCCACGTCCGGGTCGTGAAACGTTCCACCGAGCAGGCCCATCTGGTGATTGGGGGCAGCGGTCTGAAGCGCGGCGACGAACGCAGGTTTGCCTTCGAGGTGCTCAACCATGTGCTCGGCGGAGGGTTGTCCTCGCGGCTATTTCGCTCCATCCGCGAGGAGCGAGGTCTCGCCTACGCCGTGTACAGCTTCCGGGCACCGTACGCTGATGCGGGGGCTTGGGGTGTCTACGCCGGGACCACCCCGTCCCAGGCCCGGACCGTACTCGAGTTGATCCGGGGGGAAATCGACGATCTGATCGACGGCGGGGTCACGGTCGATGAACTCGATCGCGCCAAAGGCAACATGCGGGGCGGCATGGCGCTGGCGCTCGAAGATCCCAACAGTCGGATGGTCCGTCTGGGGCGGGATGAGTTGACCCGGATGGAGCATCTGTCGGTTGACGAGAAGATCGACCGGATCGAGGCGGTGACTCCCGCGGAAGTTCACGAGGTCGCCGCAACCGTCCTGGGCAAGATCAAGGCAATCGGGGCGGTAGGTCCGTTTGAAGGCACCGAGTTCGAGGAGTTCCTCACATGATGAGCGTTGGAGTATCCGGAGCAAGTGGTCGGATGGGGAGAATGGTGGCAATGGCCGTCGATCGGGCTGCCGACCTCGATCTACAAGGGCTGTTCGACCCGGCCGCGGACGCAGAACCACTGGCCGGTTTGACGATCTCGGATGATCCCGACTCGCTGGCAGGCTGCGAGGTGGTTGTTGAGTTCACCAACCCCGACGTGGTGATGGACAACCTGGCCCGGTGGCGCTCCCAGCACAGTCACGCGGTGGTCGGTACGTCCGGGTTTTCGAGTGAGCGCCTGACCGAGGTTGGCGACCGATGGGGGGAGGGCCCGCCCAACTGTCTGATCGCTCCCAATTTCTCGATCGGGGCGGTACTGATGATGCGGTTCGCCGAAATGGCCGCGCCACACTTCGCCTCCGCCGAGGTGGTTGAGCTTCACCACGACCGGAAGGCCGACGCTCCGAGTGGCACGGCTACCAGCACCGCCGAGCGCATCGGAGCGGCCAAGCCCGAGCAACAGCGAGCCGTGGTGTCGACCGAGCTCGTAGACGGCGCCCGAGGCGCCTCCGTTGGCGGCGTGCCGGTACATGCAGTTCGCCTCCCCGGCCTGGTCGCCCACCAGGAGGTCCTCCTGGGCAACCAGGGGGAATGGTTGACCATTCGGCACGACACGACCGACCGCACCGCCTTCCTGGCCGGGGTGCTGCTGGCAGTGCGACACATTCCCCATCTGCCGGGTCTCACGGTCGGAATCGAAGGACTGCTCGGGTTGTAGTCGACTGTTCCGGGGACGGT
Organism: Acidimicrobiia bacterium UBA4744; assembly: GCA_002403855.1. Classification (GTDB taxonomy): domain Bacteria; phylum Actinomycetota; class Acidimicrobiia; order Spongiisociales; family UBA4744; genus UBA4744. The sequence goes on along the minus strand of DHIO01000026.1, from coordinate 45,812 downwards.
GACGGCGCGCAGTTGGGGGCTAGGCGACCGGTTCCACCAGCAAGCTGAGGGCCAGTCCATAGACGAACGCCGCCGTGATGATCACGACGAAGAAGACGGCGTACGCCCTCAGATTGAGGCCCTTCCGGGTTGCCCACCGGGAGGCAACGAACGCAATCGCCAGCCAGATTCCGAAGTCGACCGGCCAGGCCAGCAGGAAATCGCTACTCCCCGATGAGAGCGTGGCTCCCAGGACCGTGAATAGCGCCGATACGGGCAGTGCGGCGAAAACGAGTGGATAGTGGGGCGGATCCAGGACAAAGAACCCGATCCAGAAACCGAGACCGGCGAGGGTCAGAAGGGCCGCTGCTCCTGCCACGGCCCGGCCGCACCCGGGTGATCCGGCCTCGAAGGCAGGCTCGCTGTTCACGGCGCCGGATGGTAGCTACCGGTCGGCAGCGCTCGAGCGTCCCCGTTTCCTTCTCGCGGGGCCCATTGATCAATCGACATCCCGAGCACCACCGGGACTCCGTTCTCCTCGGACGAAGTACACGTACCAGGTGAACCAGTCGATTCCTCCATGGTCGGGATGGTCACCTGGGTCGCCCACTGCCACGAAATGGAGATTGGCGAACTCGGCGGGAACGCCCGAGGTCGGGAGGGTAACCCGTTTCCGCCCGGGAAGACCTCGTCGACTGGCGGTCTTCGTCCGTCCACACGCTCGGGAACGAGTCGGCTACGCCTTCCGCTCAGGTCAGCTTTCGTTGATGTCGACCGATCGGATCACTGCGTCGTCGATGGGTTTTTCGCCACGAAGTTGGAGACCGGCGATAGCGTCGGCGGCATCCATGCCGTCGGTAACCTCTCCGAAGATCGTGTAGGCATGGGGAAGTCCCACATCTTCGAGGCAAATGAAGAACTGGCTGCCGTTGGTATTCGGTCCGGCGTTGGCCATAGCCACGGTTCCTCGCGAGTACGGACGAGGTGTGTCGAGTTCGTCCCGGAATTGGTAACCGGGTCCGCCCCGGCCCGTTCCGGTCGGGTCGCCACCCTGGATCACGAACCCCGGAACCACTCGGTGGAAGATCACGCCGTCGTAGAAACCTTCCCGGGCCAGGAACACGAAGTTGTTGACCGCCTGGGGTGCATCCTGGGCGAAGAGGTTGATGGAGATGCGACCGTGGTTGGTGTCGAGGGTCGCCGAAAAGGCATTGGCGAGGTCGATATCGAGGGAGGGAGGGGCGGAATACTGCTTGGCCATCAGGCGCCTTTCTTGAGCGGGACCGAATCAGGGTACCGGACGAAGCAGGCATACCGGCTGTGGCAGACTCGGAGGCACCATGGTTGTCCTCAAACGTCATCTTGACTTCGTAGGCATCACCACCATCGACATCGTCCAGATAGCAGACGACTTCCCCGAGCCGAACCGGAAAGGCTGGGCACAGCAGGCCTATCTCGATGTCGGCGGCCCGGCCGCCAATGCCGCGATTACGGCCTCGATCCTTGGAAGCCCGGTTTCCCTCCATTCGGCCTTCGGAAAGGGACCGCTCGGTGACTTGCTCGACGGCTTGATCGGACGACATGTTGTGACTCGCATCGGCTACGGAACTGATCCGGCCGTTCCGGTATCGAGCATCTGGGTGGCGGCCACCACCGGGGATCGGACACTCCTGTCGACGGCCGCCAGCTTCGACGGTCCGCGTCCCGACCGGGTCGATTTGGGGGACGCGGCGGCGGTGTTGCTCGACGGGTTCTATCCCGACTTGGCGATAGCGGCCGGCCGCGTCGCCTCCGAGCATGGCGTTCCGGTAGTCCTCGACTGTGGCAGTTGGCGAGAGGTGTTCTCCGTTCTGCTACCGCTGGCCTCGGTAGCGATCCTCTCGGAACAATTCCAGCTGCCCGACCAACCCGGAGCGCCGCCGGAGGACGTTATCGATGTTCTCCTGGAGCGGTACCAGTTGAGATTCGCCGCTGTGAGTCGCGGCGGTGACTCTATCGTGTGGGGAGCGCGCGATGCTGCCGGGGAACTGACCGTCCCTCGGGTAGCCGTCGTCGACACGTTGGGGGCGGGTGATGTGCTCCACGGAGCGTTCATGCACTTCGCCTACCAGGAACAACTCGACCATCTTGGCGCGATGGAGCGGGCGGCGGCAGTCGCGGCCCGTTCTTGCGAACACCTGGGAGCCCGCGCCGGCGTCGAGGCATGGGTGGCATCACCGCTTAGGGCCGGCTAGAACAGGGCGCTGGCCAGCCGGCGCCGGTAGGCGGTGGTGGCCGGATGTTCGGGCCCCAGCACCTCGAACACATCCAACATCGCTCTCCGTGCCTCTTCGCGGGTATCCCCGCCCCGGGTGACCACCTCGAGCAGGGCTTCCAGGGAGGCTTCGAACTGCCGGTCTGCTGCCAGGGCTATCCCCAGTTCGATACGAAGCGAGAGGTTGTCCGGATCGGTCGCCAGCTCTTCCTCGAGCGTAGGGATCACACCGGTATCCACTGCACCCATCCGAGCCGCCGCCTGCAGCCGATCGATCTCCTGGCTTGGATTCAAGGGCTCGAGCAGGGCCAAGGCTTCGTCGGACCGGTCGGCATCGATCAGCAACGCTGCCAGTCCGATCGCCGCCTCCTGATGGCCGGGGTCGGTGGCGAGGGCTTCCCGGTATCCGCGTTCGGCGGCTGCCGCCTGTCCGTCGTCCAGCAGGTCGTTCGCCGCCGCAGCCAGCAGATCGGCTTCCGAGGGTACGATCTCGCGCAGCCATTCCCGGACGTCTTCTTCGGGAAGCGCGCCGGTGAACTGGCTGACCGGCGTACCTTCGCGAAAACCGACGACGGTCGGAATGCCCTGAACTCCGAACTGACCGGCCAGTGCCTGGTTGCTGTCGACGTCGACCTTGGCCAGCTCGAATCCCCCGTCGAACTCGCCGGCCAGCTTCTCGAGGAGGGGTCCGAGTACCTTGCAGGGGCCGCACCAGGCCGCCCAGAAGTCGACGATCACCGGGACTTCCCGGCTTCGGTCCACGACGTCACGCTGAAAGGCGGCGGCGTCGACATCCTTCACGTAGGTCGCAGTCATGATCGGTCAGGATACTTCGACTACCGGCCTTCCACGGCGAGTTCCAGCGGAGCAAGGTTCCTGCCTCGATACGCCCTAGGATTCTTCGTGAGACCCAAACAGGAGGAGGGCGTCATGGCGCCGTTCGGACACCTACTCACGGCGATGATCACCCCGTTCACCTCCGGCGGCGAAGTGAACTACGAACAAGCCTGGAGGCTCGCCCGGTTCCTGATCGACCACGGCTCAGATGGCTTGGTGGTGACCGGGACCACCGGCGAATCCCCAACCCTCTCGAGCGACGAAAAGGTGGCGCTCTATCGAACGGTGAAAGAGGCTGTAGGCGAGAAGGCCCATGTTGTCGCCGGGACCGGTACCTACGACACGGCCGAGTCGGTCGAACTGACCCGTCGAGCGGCCGACGTCGGCTGCGACGGGGTGATGGCGGTCACGCCGTACTACTCGCGGCCACCCCAACAAGGTCTGATCGAGCACTTCACGGCCGTTGCCGAGGCTACAGACCTTCCGGTGCTGTTGTACAACATCCCCGGGCGCACGGGGCGTCGCATTGAGATCGACACACTCGCCAGACTCGCCGAGCACCCGCACATCGTCGCCGTGAAAGACGCAGTAGGCGAGTTGACCTTCACGACCAAGACTCGGTTGGCGACCGGCGAGGGATTCGCCATCTATTCGGGCGACGATATCAACACCCTTCCGATGATGGCGGTGGGCGCCGTGGGGGTCGTCTCGGTAGCCGCCCACCTGGCCGGAAAACAGATCAAGACGATGGTCGAGGCGGCGAAGGAGGGTGACCTGACCAACGCCCGTCGCCTCCATCTGGCGCTGGCGCCGTTGGCCGGCACGCTCTTCCTCGAACCCAATCCGATGCCGGTGAAAGCCGCGCTCAACGCCTTGTGGGAGCCGGTCGGCAACCCCCGTTCCCCGCTCGTGCCTGCTTCGGATGAGACCGTCCAGAAGGTCAAGGAAGCCCTCGGGGCGGTGCAGCAGCTGTGACCGTTCGAGTCACCTTCTTGGGTGGTCTTGGTGAGATCGGGCGCAACTGTGCCTCACTCGAGGTAGACGGCAAGATCGCCCTGATCGATTGCGGAATCATGTTCCCCGAAGAGGACATGCTGGGCGTAGATCTGGTACTGCCCGATTGGAGCTGGCTCGTCGAACGGTCGGGAGACGTTCGTTGCGTAGTGCTCACTCACGGCCACGAGGATCACGTCGGCTCGCTGGCCTATTTCCTCCAGGACATCAACGTTCCGGTGTTCGGTACCGAATTCTCAGTTGCGATGGCCCGGGGGCGGGTTGAAGAGTTGGGAGTCGAAGCAGATTTCCGGTCGATTGCGGACAATGAATGGGTTTCCTACGGGGGGTTTCGGTTCAAATTGATACCGGTCTCGCACAGCGTTCCGCACGGTTCGGGGGTCGCTTTCGAGACTCCCCAGGGGCTGGTCGTCCACTCCGGTGATTTCAAACTCGACCCGACGCCAATCGATGACCGGCCCACCGATCTCCCCAGCTTCGCCGACCTCGGTCGGCAAGGCGTGCGGCTCCTCCTGGCCGACAGCACCAATGCCGAGAACCCGGGCTTCGTCCCCTCCGAGAGGTCGTTGGGCAAGCCGATCAAGGATATTGTCCATCACGCACCCGGCCGGGTACTTGCCGCCTGTTTCGCCAGCCACGTCCACCGGGTGCAGCAGATCATCAACGCCGCCCTCGATGACGGTCGACACATCGCCTTTCTCGGCCGTTCCATGCATCGGGTGAGCCAGGTAGGCAGAGAGCTGGGAGTACTCGACGTACCCGAAGACCGACTGCTGGACATAGAAGACCTGATCGAACTGCCTCCTCACGAGCAGATGGTGATTTCCACGGGCAGCCAGGGGGAGCCCTTTGCGGCGCTGTCGCTCATCGCGTCCGGTCGCCACAAGTTCATCGACATCGATCCGGACGACACCGTCTTGATCAGTGCGACTCCGATTCCCGGCAACGAGGCGGCGGTGTCCAAGGTGATCAGCCGGCTTCTCAAGACCGGACCGACTGTCTACCACGGGAGAAACGCTCAAGTCCATGTGTCCGGCCATGCGGCGCAGGAGGAACTCAAGACCTTCCTCAATGTGGTCCGGCCTCGCGCCTTTGTGCCGGTTCACGGTGAATTTCGCCATTTGCGGGCCCACGCCGACCTGGCGATCGAAATGCAGGTACCCGAGGTGTTTGCGCTGGCCGATGGCGACGCCATTGTGCTGGAAGACGGTGGGGCTCGGGTCGAGCGGCAGGTCGTTGATGCCGGCTACGTCTACCTCGACGGGAGCGAGTTCGGCGACGTACGCGGCACGGTGTTGCGGGATCGCCGGCACCTGGCCGACGAAGGGGTGATCATTGTCACGGTGGGCGTCAAGCTGCACACCGCCGAGCTGATCTACGGCCCTGAGCTGGACAGCCACGGCCTCACGGCCGAACCGCAGCCGGTGCTCGCCAAGGCCTCCGAGGCGGTGAAGCTGGCGCTGTCCGATGCGTTCCAGAAGGGCGAATGCGACATCAACGACGTGCAGCAGGCCGTGCGTAGTGCCACCCGCCGGGTCATCCGGGAAGAAATCGCCCGCAAACCGGTGGTGCTGCCGGTAGTCATGGAGGTTTGAGCCCGCTTTCGGGTGGCCCGCGACCTGCTCGCGCGCTACGCGCGCATTGGCGCGCGCAAATGATTGGTGGTCCCCGCCGGCGAGTGTAGAGTCCTGTACTACATGGCCACGCGGACACCCACCCGCCGTGGGGCAAACGGGCGGAAGCGGGTGTCGAAGCGGAAGACAAACCAACGTTCCCGGGGAACGCGGCGGAAGGCGAGCGCAAGCCGATCGGCGCGAACCCCGACCTGGCGAGAGACCGTCAATAGCTGGAGAAGCCGGGTCCGAGCGCGTCTTGGTCGTCAGACGGACGACGTCTGGGGGCTTGTCTTCGTCGTGATCGCCATCCTGCTCGGTCTGGCCTTCTTCAGGCAAGCCGGACCGGTCGGCCGGGGAACGGTTTCCTCGTTGTTGCTGCTGTTCGGAGTGTGGTCGTACATGGTGCCCCTGGCAGTAGCCGGCATCGGATTGACTCTCATCATCGGCAAACCGCGCAGTGACTACGGACGCCTGGCGATCGGTGTTCTCCTCACCTTCGTGGGCACCCTGGCGATGTTCCACCTCATGACCGGCACGGTCTCGCTGGCCGAGAGCATCGAGATGGTCAAGGAGCGGGGGGGTGCCGTCGGTTCCCTGGTGGCGTTTCCACTCCGTCGGTTGCTGGGTTTCTGGGGGGCCTTCGTGATCCTGGTGGCGATCACCGGGATGGGCATCTTGATTCTCACCCAGTGCACCGTCCGGCAACTGGCCATGGCGGTTGGTGAGATCTTCGGGGGTCTGCGCCGCTGGGCCGGGCGAGCGGCCTCCCGGGCTTCGGGCAGGAACGCAGTCCGGGTCGTGGAGCACCGTTCACCCGAACCGGTCCACAAGGCTCCGGTTGCCAAGCAAGGTCCCAAGTCCAAGGCTCCCAAAACCAAACCGACCGGCAAGGCCCGTCCCGGGCCCGGCCAAACCCAGATCCCGATGCCGAAGCCCCGCCCCGGGGAAGGGTATGTGCGTCCGCCGCTCGAACTGCTCAAGCTGGGCGGGGGCGAATCGCACAGCCGGCGAGCCCTGGAAGACACAGCGCGGGAACTCGAAGAGACTCTTCGCCAGCACGGAGTCGATGCCCGGCTCACCAAAATCGTTCCCGGCCCGACCGTGACCCGGTATGAGATCGAACTTGCGCCGGGCGTGAAAGTCTCGCGAATCACGGGACTCTCCCACGACATCGCCTACGCCCTGGCCACTCCCGATGTCCGTTTGCTGGCGCCCATACCCGGGAAGAGCGCCATCGGTGTCGAAGTCCCCAACCGCCGCCGCCGGTTGGTGACGCTCGGAGATGTCCTTCGGAGCCCAGAAGCGGAAAGTGCACATCATGCACTGGAGGTCGGCCTGGGGATGGACATCTCCGGGCGACCCAAGTTGTTGAATCTGTCCGATCTGCCGCATGTGCTGATCGCCGGGGCCACCGGGGCCGGGAAGTCGTCGTCGATAAACTCTCTGGTGACGTCGCTCTTGATGCGCACCACACCCGACGACGTGCGTTTGATGATGGTCGACCCCAAGCGGGTGGAACTCAACCAGTACAACGGCGTACCGCATCTTCTCACCAGGGTCATCAACAACCCCAAGAAAGCGGCCGAAGCCCTGCAGTGGGCGGTAGCGGAGATGGACCGTCGCTACGACCTGCTTGCCGATGCCCACGTTCGAGACATCATCGGCTACCGGGAGAAACATGATGCGGGGATGCTCGATCCCGATGGATTCGACCGGTTCCCCTACATCGTGGTGATCGTCGACGAACTGAACGACCTGATGATGGTGGCGGGTCGGGAGGTCGAAGAGGCCATCGTCCGCATCGCCCAGATGGCCCGGGCCGTCGGCATTCACCTGGTGATCGCCACCCAGCGCCCCTCGGTGGACGTCATCACCGGCGTCATCAAGGCCAATATCCCCAGCCGACTGGCTTTTTCGGTTGCTTCGCAGACGGACAGTCGGGTGATCATCGACGGGATGGGCGCCGAAAAACTCGTGGGGATGGGCGACATGCTGGTCATAACCGCAACCGAGCCCCGGCCGCAGAGAATCCAGGGCGCCTGGGTCACGGAGGAAGAGATCCACTCAGTCGTCGATTGGGTCAAGAAACAACGCGAAGCGAAGTACCAGGATCATGTCATCGAGGCTGCCGCCCAACAGGCCAAGCAGACCGGCGACGATGACGAGGGTGACGACGCCGAGCTGGTCCGGGCGGCCATGGAACTGGTGGTCCGCTCCCAACTCGGGTCTACTTCGATGCTGCAGCGCAAACTCCGGATCGGTTTCGCTCGGGCGGGGAGGGTCATGGACATCCTGGAGCGCAAGGGAGTGGTAGGTCCGTCTGAAGGGTCAAAGGCCCGGGCCGTCTTGATGACCGAAGAAGACCTGGAGCAGATGTACGCGGACTCGGCGACCGAGGCCTGAGTAGACGGCAACACCCATGAGGCGGCCGACTCGGCGCGAGTAGGGCTTGCTCCCGCCGTCTCGAGATGTGATCCTCAGGCCTGCTTCGTCAGGATCCCGTTAGCCTGGTGCGACCATGCTGCAGATCCTCAATCCGTCGGGCGAGCTCCTCGACGACCCTCCAATGGACGTCGATCTGGCCCGGCGGCTGTTCCGAGCGATGGTGACCGCCCGCCAGTACGACCGGAAGGCTGCGTCGATCCAGAAGCAGGGCCGTCTCGCGACCTACGCACCGTTCGAGGGGCAGGAGGCGGCCCAGATAGGGTCGGCTGCTGCCCTGCGGCAGGACGACTGGATGGTGGCCACCTATCGGGATGCTGCGGCGATGTGGATGCACGGATGCCCCTGGACCCACCTGCTGTTGACCAGGATGGGCGACGAACGGGGCGGGTCCCCTCCCGAAGGCGTGCCGGTGCTACCTCCGTCGATCACCGTCGGCGCCCACATGCTGCACGCCGTCGGCCTGGCCTGGGCGGCTCGTCTACAAGGATCGGATCGGGCGGCCGTCACCTACTTCGGGGATGGGGCTACATCGGAAGGCGATTTCCACGAGGCGATGAATTTCGCCGGCGTGTACCGCACTCCGACGATCTTCGTCTGCCAGAACAACCAGTACGCCATCTCTCTCTCCCGCCGCCGGCAGACCGCCTCCGCCACTATTGCCGGCAAGGCCGATGCCTATGGGGTACCGGGCGTGCTGGTGGACGGCAACGACCTCTTTGCCATGTACCGGGCTACCGGGGAGGCCTTGAGTCGGGCCCGGGAGGGGCAGGGAGCAACCCTGATCGAGGCGCTCACCTACCGGCTCGGCCCCCACACGACCGGCGACGATCCATCCCGCTACCGGGACGAGGAGGAAGTTGAGGAGTGGAGGGCCAAAGACCCTCTCGAGCGGGTCAGGCGCTACCTGGCGACGGAAGGCGCCTGGGATGAAGGCTGGGAGACGGCCATCGCCGAAGCAGCCCATGAGGAGGTCGACGAAGCGGTCGAGGAAGCCGAAGCCCTTCCGCCCCTGGCGCCGGTCGGGATCTTCGAAGCCATGTTCGCCGAGATGACGCCGGAACTGGCCCAACAACAGCGCTGGTTGCTCGACTCCCGGCACGGCCCCGCCTGACGGCCATGATCGTGTCGATGTGTTCCGGCCAGATTGGGTTTCGAGCCGGCCACCGCAAACGAAATTGACGACCAGCTCCGGCGTCGTGCTCCCCTTCACGGTTGGGATCTTTGCAGCCTCCATTTGGCTGATCCGTCGGGCTCACTAGGAGGTGGCGAGCGAGACCGGCGGCCACGTCACCGCGAACGCATCGGGTGGCTTGCCACCATCGTCTCGACGGCACTTGTGGCCGATCGCGTCCCGGCTGGCGGGATCGGCAGGGACCCGTGCCTGAGCGATGGACAGCCACGGCGGCGGCGATAGTGTGTGGCACCGGAAGCCCGCATTCTGTCGAACCTCACCGCGGCGCGTGCCGCTGGGAGTGAGAGGTGGGCAGCCAACGCGGTGCAGGTTGTCTCGAGACGCTCCCGGTCGACACCCTCACCTAGCAGGCACTGAGAATGTAGGATTCCGCCCTCTTCTCGAAGGAACCCGTCACGTGAGTCCCCTGAGAAACATGGCCCAGGCGATCACCAACGGGCTTGACCTGGCCCTCGCAGAAGACCCGCGAGTGATGGTGATGGGTGAAGACGTGGGCCGGACGGGCGGGGTGTTTCGACTGACCAACGGGCTGCTTCCCGCCCACGGCGCCGAACGTGTGGTCGACACGCCGGTTGCCGAGCCGGCCACCGTAACGAAATTGACGATCAGCTCCGGCGTCGCAGCCGTGCGCACCTCCACAGGAGGGAACGTCGGTACTCACTCAGTGGTCGAGAAACGCAGGCCGCAATCGAGGGGACAACGCGAGATGCTCCCACTAGCCTGGCTCGGTCGACCGACGGGTTGTGGCGGGGAGAAAGTGTGCTGACTCTGTTTTCTCGATTGCGTTGGGTGAGTGTCATCGCCGTCGTGTTCACCATCGTCGGGGGGACCTTGATGTTCGTAGTCGGGGCGTCTTCGACGGTTCGCGCCCTGTCGGCCTACTTCGGGGGAGGGAAACACGAGGCGTTCAGTGACGAAGCCGCGCTCGAGGCCACGGTAGAGATGGTGTCCTCGCTCGATCAGTTCCTTCTCGCGCTCGTGCTGTTGATCTTCGCTTACGGCGTCTACCGGCTTTTCATCGTCGAGGACGTGGATGACGCATCCGTACCGAGCTGGTTCCAGATCAACAGCGTCACCGACCTCAAGGTGAAACTGCTGGAGACCGTCGCCATCCTCGTCGCCGTGCTGTTCCTGAAGAGCGCGCTTTCCGTCGGCGCCGACGACATCATTCCTTGGAGCGCCTTGGTGCTCCCCTTCACGGTTGGGATCTTTGCAGCCTCCATTTGGCTGATCCGTCGGGCTCACTAGGAGGTCGCGAGCGAGGCCGGCTGAAACGTCACCGCGAACGCATCGGGTGGCTTGCCACCATCGTCTCGACGGCACTTGTGGCCGATCGCGTCCCGGCTGGCGGGATCGGCAGGGACCCGTGCCTGAGCGATGGACAGCCACGGCGGCGGCGATAGTGTGTGGCACCGGAAGCCCGCATTCTGTCGAACCTCACCGCGGCGCGTGCCGCTGGGAGTGAGAGGTGGGCAGCCAACGCGGTGCAGGTTGTCTCGAGACGCTCCCGGTCGACACCCTCACCTAGCAGGCACTGAGAATGTAGGATTCCGCCCTCTTCTCGAAGGAACCCGTCACGTGAGTCCCCTGAGAAACATGGCCCAGGCGATCACCAACGGGCTTGACCTGGCCCTCGCAGAAGACCCGCGAGTGATGGTGATGGGTGAAGACGTGGGCCGGACGGGCGGGGTGTTTCGACTGACCAACGGGTTGCTACCCGTCCACGGCGCCGAACGTGTGGTCGACACACCGGTTGCCGAGTCGGGCATCGTTGGGACCGCCTTTGGCCTGGCCGTCGCCGGGATGCGGCCGGTGGTGGAGATCCAGTTCATGGGTTTCTCTTATCCCGCCTACGACCAGATCGTCAGCCACGTAGGGCGAATTCGCAATCGTTCCCGGCACCGGTTCACTGCTCCGATGGTCATTCGCATGCCGTACGGAGGTGGGATTGGAGCCGCCGAACACCACAGCGAATCAACCGAGGCGCTGTACGCGCACACCCCCGGAGTCAAGGTCGTGGTCCCTTCGACTCCCTACGACGCCAAGGGACTGCTCTTGGCGGCAATTGCGGATCCCGACCCGGTCGTGTTTCTCGAACCGATCCGGCTCTACCGGGCGGTCAAGGAGGATATCCCCGACGGTCACTTCTTCGTTCCGATCGGTCGAGCCCGACTCGAACGGATCGGAGACGACGTCACCCTCGTCGCGTACGGCTCCATGGTCCGGGATGCCCGGCATGCCGCCGATGCGCTGGAGGAGGAGGGGGTTTCCGTGGAGGTGATCGACCTGCGCAGTCTCGTGCCTCTCGATGCCGAGACCCTGATCGGCTCTGCACGGAAGACCGGCCGCGTGGTGGTCATCCATGAGGGACATCGAACGGCTGGATTTGGGGCCGAGCTGGCGGCTCGAGTCCAAGAAGAGGCGTTGTACTCTCTGCTGGCTCCCATAGAACGGGTGACCGGATGGGACACGATCTTCCCCCTCAAGCGGACGGAGGAGTACTACCTTCCCGACGGCGAGCGTATCGTTCAGGCGGCCCGTAGAACACTGGAGGGGTAGTGGCATACCAATTCCTGTTGCCGGATATCGGAGAGGGTCTGACCGAAGCCGAAATCGTGCGGTGGGCCGTCGCCGTAGGCGGGCAGGTAGCCGAGGATGCCCCTCTCGTCGAGGTCGAAACGGACAAAGCCGTCGTCGAAATCACCTCCCCGCGTGGAGGAGAGGTCCTCTACCACGGAGCCGAACCGGGGGACACCATCCAAGTCGGCGCCGTGCTGGCCGTCATCGGGCAACCGGGAGAGGTCTGGAACCCCGCCGAGGCGGCCCCGATCGTCGGAACGCTGGTCGAGGAAGCCGAGGTGCTCCCCGCCCGAGACGAAGAGTCGGGGGTCCCCGCGGTGACCGCGGTCCAGGCATTGCCGTTGGTGCGCAAACTCGCCAAGGATCTGGGCGTCGACCTGAGCAAGGTGGAGGGTACCGGTCCCGGCGGCCGGATCACTCGGGAAGACGTCCAGGCGTCCGCAACCCGTTCGGCAACGGCCGGCACCCCGGTGGCGGTACCGGGTCATGGAGAAGAACGGGTTCGCCTCTCCAAGCTCCGGCGAACCATCGCCGATCATATGGAACGCTCGTGGCGTGAGATCCCGCACGTGACGACCTTCGAAACGGTCGATGCAGATCGTCTTCTCGACCTGCGCGTCGCACTCTCCGCACGTTACGACGCCCCTGTGCCGATTGAAGCACTGGTGGCGAAAGCCGTGCTTCCGGTCCTTGCCGAGTTCCCGGAGTTCAACGCCTCTCTCGACGGAGAGGAACTCATCGTCAAACGTCACTATGACCTGGGAGTGGCCGCGGACACACCGGACGGGCTCATCGTTCCCGTAGTGAAGGGCGCCGATGCGCTGGACCTGCGGGGCACGGCGGCCGAGATCGTGCGCCTGGCGGCCGCGGCAAGAGAGCGCTCACTTGCACCCGGCGAACTCGGCGGCGCCACGTTCACGATCTCCAATATCGGAGCGGTGGGCGGCAGTTACGGCACGCCCATCATCCCCTACGGCACCACGGCCATCCTTTCCGTGGGGAGAGCCCAACCGCAGGCGGTGGTACGCGAGGGAACGGTGGGGATCGCTCGCATGATGCCGCTCTCCCTCTCCTACGACCACCGGGTCATCGACGGGGGGTTGGGTCGCCGGTTCATGGCCCGGCTTGGCGAGAACCTGGAAGAGCCCGGTTTGTTTCTGGCCGGATGAACCGGTTTTGGCGTCCTGAAACCGCAAATAGTCCGAGTACAAGACGCCAAAACCTGGTGGCGGCCCGCCCGAATCGCTTCCTTCGCCTCCGCTTGCAATAATTAGCGTTGTGCAAGCAGAATCAAATAGACGTAGGAAGGATCTTTCTCATGAGTGAAGGAATCGAGGTCATCGGCCCGGTCGAGGGAGACTTCGCTGAGATCCTCACCCCGGAAGCTCTCAGCTTCGTGGCCGATCTGCACCGCCGCTTCAACTCCGAGAGGGAAACCCGGCTTAGAGCTCGTGCGCTCCGTCAGGAGCGGCTCGATCGCGGCGAGCTTCCCGACTTCGCAGCCGAAACCCAGAACATCCGTGACGGTGACTGGCGGGTTGCTTCCGTTCCGGGCGACCTGATGGATCGACGAGTCGAAATCACCGGCCCGGTGGACCGCAAGATGATGATCAACGCGCTCAACTCGGGCGCGAAGGTGTTCATGGCGGACTTCGAGGATTCGAACTCGCCCACCTGGGAGAACAACATCCATGGGCATCGCAACCTGATCGACGCCATCGAGGGCACGATCGAATTCACCAGCCAGGACGGCAAACGCTACGAACTGGGAGAGCAACCTGCCACCCTGATGGTGCGGCCGCGTGGATGGCATCTCGTCGAGAAACACGTGTTCGTGGACGGCCATCCCATCTCAGCGAGTTTGTTCGATTTCGGTCTCTACATGTTCCACAACGGCCGGCGATCGCTGGAGCGCGGCACCGGACCATACTTCTACCTGCCCAAGCTGGAGAGTCATCTCGAGGCCCGCCTGTGGAACGAAGTCTTCGTCGCGGCCCAGGAGGAACTCGGTATCGCTCCCGGCAGCATCAAGGCGACGGTCCTCATCGAGACGATCCTGGCCGCCTTCGAGATGGACGAGATCCTCTACGAGTTGAGAGACCATTCGGCCGGCCTCAATGCTGGTCGTTGGGACTACATCTTCTCGGTCATCAAGAAGTTTCGGAATCGGCCCGACATGGTGTTGCCGGATCGCGCCCAAGTGTCGATGACGGTTCCTTTCATGCGGGCCTATACGGAACTACTGGTCGCCACCTGTCACAAACGCGGCGCCTTCGCCATCGGGGGTATGGCGGCATTCATTCCCAGCCGGCGTGATCCCGAGATCAACGAAGTCGCTCTGAGCAAAGTGCGTGAGGACAAACAGCGCGAATCTGCAGACGGATGCGACGGCACCTGGGTGGCGCACCCAGACCTGGTCCCACCGGTGCTCGAGGTGTTCGATGGTGTGCTCGGCGACAAGCCGAATCAACTCGATGTGCTCCGAGACGATGTGAAGGTAGCTGCTCCCGACCTGCTCAACACGCTGATCGAGGGTGCGACCATCACCGAAGCCGGCCTTCGCACCAACATATCGGTTGCCATCCTGTACCTCGAGTCATGGTTGCGGGGCACCGGCGCAGCCGCCCTGTTCAACCTCATGGAGGACGCGGCGACTGCCGAGATATCGCGCTCGCAGATCTGGCAGTGGATTCGACACGACGCCCTCATGGATGACGGGCGTTCGGTGACCCGGGAACTGGTGCACGCCCTGGTGGTCGAAGAGATAGACAAGATTGAGGAAGCCATCGGGGAGGACCTTTTCGTCCGGGGCCGGTTCGACGATGCCCGACACCTCTTCGAGACCGTTGCCCTGAGTGACGAGTTCCCCGAATTCTTGACCCTGAAAGCCTACGAACTGATCGATTGAGGAGGAACGGATGGAGATCGCCGAACGGTTCCGTAGAGAAGTAGAAGACCTCGAACGGGATTGGGACAGCAACCCCCGCTGGAGGGGGATCAGTCGCGACTACACCGCCGAGCAAGTGGTGAAACTCCGCGGGACTCTGATGATCGACTTCACGCTCGCCAAGCACGGGGCCGACAAGCTATGGAAGCTTCTCGAGACGGAGGACTACGTCAATGCCCTGGGGGCAATGACCGGAAACCAGGCCGTGCAGATGGTCAAAGCTGGTCTCCAGGCGATCTACCTGAGCGGCTGGCAGGTCGCCGGTGACAACAACCTGGCCATGCAGACGTATCCCGACCAGAGCCTCTACCCTTCGAACAGCGCTCCGGCGCTGGTGCGGAGAATCAACAACGCCTTGCTGCGCGCCGACCAAATCGAATGGTCGGAGGGCCGCCACGACCACGACTTCGTCGCTCCCATCGTGGCGGACGGGGAAGCCGGGTTTGGTGGAGCGCTCAACGTTTTCGAGCTGACCAAGGCGTTCATCGAAGCGGGGGCGGCCGGCGTCCATTTTGAGGACCAGTTGGCCGCCGAGAAGAAGTGCGGGCACATGGGCGGCAAGGTTCTCGTGCCGACCAACCAGCATGTACGCACCCTCAAGGCGGCGCGGCTGGCGGCCGACGTGCTGGACGTACCGACGGTCGTCTTGGCCCGCACCGACTCCTTGGCCGCCACGCTGTTGACCAGCGATGTCGACGAGCGTGATCGCCCCTTTGTGAAGGGAACTCGTACTCCCGAGGGGTTCTATGACGTCGAGAACGGCATGGAAGCGGCCGTGGCTCGCGGCCTGGCTTATGCCCCGTACGCCGATCTGATCTGGTGCGAGACCGCCCATCCGGACCTCGACGAGGCCAAGGAGTTCGCCGATCGTATCCAGGCTGAGTTCCCCGGCAAGATGCTGGCGTACAACTGCTCGCCCTCCTTCAATTGGAAGGCGAATCTCGACGACGCAACCATTGCCACCTTCCAGAAGGAACTCGGCGCCCTGGGCTACAAGTATCAGTTCATCACGCTGGCAGGGTTCCATTCGCTCAACGCCTCGATGTTCGATCTGGCGAAGGGTTACCGGGAGGAAGGCATGACGGCCTACGTCCGCGTCCAGGAGCACGAGTTCGAAATCGAGAAAGACGGCTATTCGGGAGTCAAACACCAACGGGAAGTGGGAGCCGGGTACTTCGACGAGGTGGCGCTGGCCATCAGCGGAGGAGAAGCTTCGACGCTGGCCTTGAAGGGCTCGACCGAAGACGAGCAGTTCTTCGAGCACTAGTCGCCGGGTGGTAGGGGCGCCGGTCGTTGGCCCGAGTTGCTAGCTTTCCTGCCGGATGGACGGACGTTCACAACGCCGGGCGCTGACGGCCGCCGAACGCGCCCTGGATGCCCTCGAGGAGGGACGCGTGGACGCAGCGCGGTCGGCCGCGCGCCGAGCTGCCCAACTGGATCAGATCGGGGCGTTCGCAGCGTTTCCGCGCGCCGTCGACCAGGCTGCCGATGATCTGGTCGAGAACGGCTCGTTCTCGGAGCTCAGTCTCGCCGCTCTCACCGCCGCGGTAGGTCCGGGCCCCCTGGAGGTCGCAGTGGCCCGGCTGGGCCGGTGAGAACCCCCTTGCCCCACTTCGCCTATCACCCGGACCCCATTGGCACGGGCAGTGTGGTCTCATCGGATGCGCTCTGTGTCGTGTGTGGGCGAGAACGCGGCTACGTCTACAACGGCTCACCGTTCGCCGAGCAGGAACTAGAACGGTGCATCTGCCCGTGGTGTTTGGCCGACAGAACTGCATCCGCCCGATTCCACGCCACCTTCAACGATCCCGACGGTGATGATTGGGACTCGGTTCCGGATCAGATCAGAGACGAAATCATGTGCCGGACCCCGGGCTTCGCCGGCTGGCAGCACGAACGGTGGTTTGCTCACTGCGGCGATGCCATGGTGTTCGTCGGTCCGGTGGGCTTCAGGGAACTGGTAGCGATCGGCCCGCGAGCAGTAGCGGCAGTGTCCGAAGAGTTGCGCAGCGAAGGCTGGGGCGATGACGAGATCCCAGCGTACTTGCGTTCACTGAAGCGAGACGGCGAGCCCACGGCCTACGTGTTTCGTTGCCGGCGCTGTGAGTCCTGGCGCGGATACTCCGATTTCACTTGACCGGGTACCCTCTCACTCGATGAGCGACTACCACCTTCATCTCCACCCGCATCAGCCGGCCGATGAGGGGCCTCCGCCGGGTGAATACCCGCCGGGTTTCATCGAAGCCTATGTTGAGGCGGCCGCCGAGCGCGGTGTCCACGAGTTGGGATTCACGGAACATCTCTATCGGTGCGTCGAGTCGGAGAAGGCGATGGGCGCCTGGTGGGAGCACGAGCCGGATACCCGCTTGGCAGAGCACACGCGACGCTTGGTGGCCGAGGACAGGAACCTCTCACTCGAGGCCTACGTCGAGACGGTGCAGGCGGCCAAGGACAGAGGACTGCCGGTTCTGCTGGGACTGGAGGTCGACTTCTTCCCTGAGACCGTAGAGCCGGTCATGGACCTCCTGGACCCCTATCCATGGGACTTCCTGATCGGATCGGTGCACTGGATCGGCGGCTGGGCGGTCGACAGTTCCTCGGCCGTCTTCGCCTGGGATGAGCGGGGTATTGAAAGCGGTTACGACGACTATTACACCTTGGAGGCTCAACTGGCCGCCTCGGGCGCGGTGGACGTCCTGGCCCACGTCGACGTGGTCAAGAAGCACGGACACCGCCTTTCCGAGGAGCCTCTCCACCACTACCAGGCGGTGGTGGCGGCCGCAGCGGCCACGGGAACCGCAGTGGAAGTCTCCAGCCAGGGGCTCCGCAGGCCGGCGGCCGAGGTGTACCCCTCTCCGGTCTTCTTGCGCATGTTCTGCGAAGCCGGTGTTCGCATCACGCTCGCTTCCGATGCCCACTACCCGGACGAGGCCGGGTGGGGGCACAACGAAGTGGTCGCCGCCGCTCGCCAAGCCGGTTACGCCGAGAGGTTGCGGTTCCACAGGCGGATCGGGGAACTGGTCCCGCTCGACGGCGGTTCCTAGTTCTACGAGCGAGCCAACGGTTTGCCCGGACTTGCCGCTGGTTGCCTGCGGCTGCTGCGTGCAACCCACTCCCTCCCACTAACCACCCACTCCCTAGTACCGTTCTCCTCCATGAGTGGAGGTTTGATTCACGGCGAGCACCCTTTTGCCACGCCCCCGGACCTTCGCGATCCTGCCCGGCAGCTGCGAGGCCGGTTGGCTTCCGGGATCACGGTGCTCACCTCAGGTGGGCCGGGCAGCCGAACGGGTCTCACCGTGTCGTCGCTGCTCATCGCCGAGGGGGAACCGTCGCGGGTGGTTGCCTTGATCGGGGAGGCAACCGACTTGTGGTTCGCCATCGAGCAGAGCGGCACGTGGGTAGTGCACGTGTTGGGCGCAGGCCACCAAGAGCTCTCAGATCGTTTTGCAGGGCTGCGGCCCAGCCCCGGCGGGCTGTTCGCGGCGGTGGAGGTCGAGGACACCCCTTGGGGCCCGGCCATCTCCGCCCTGGGCACCCGAGCCTATTGCCGGTTGGAAAGATCGGTGGAAACGGGATTCCACCGGGTGGCGACGGGGATCATCGATCAGATCGACCTCGAAGACCTCTCAGATCCCCTGGTGTATTACCGGGGCCGGTACCGCAGTCTGCTCAACGATCCGCCTGGGTCTCGTTTTGATCCGGACCCGGGTTCCTAAACTCCGTTCTCATGTCTCCTCCCACCGTTTGGTTGACCACCCTCGGCTGCGCCAAAAACCAGGTCGATTCTGACAAGCTCACCGCGGTCCTTCTCGAAGCCGGGTACGGTCGGGCGAACGACCCGTCGACGGCCGACGTCGTCATGGTCAACACCTGCGCATTCGTTGAAGCAGCCCGAGCGGAATCGGTGCAGACGATCTTTGATCTCGACCAAGCCAAGCGCCCCGACGCCGGTCTGGTGGTTCTCGGTTGCATGGCACAGCGTTTCGGAACAGAGATCTCTGAGGCCCTCCCAGAAGCAGATGCCGTCCTGGGTCTCGACCGCTACGGTGAACTCATCGGCACCTTGGATCGACTGACCGATTGGCAGCCGGTCGGGTTGCGACGGTTGCCGATGGACATCCTCCATGCCGTCAACCGCCCCGCCCCGACGCTTCCCTACGCCTACGTCAAAGTGGCAGAAGGATGCGACAAACTGTGTACCTTCTGTGCCATTCCGCTCATGCGCGGGAAGCAACGCTCCCGCCGGCCCTCCAACATCAGGGACGAGATGAGGTCGCTCGCCGAATCCGGAGTGAGCGAGGTGGTGCTCGTCGCCCAGGATCTCGCCTCGTATGGGCGAGACATCGATGCTCCCGGCGGTCTGGTCGGATTGCTCCGGTTCGTTTCCGACGTGGACGGATTGCGTCGGATTCGGCTGCTGTACCTCTACCCCCAGGAGATCCGACCGGCGCTCATCGAGGAGATGGCCGCCGGGCCCCTCATCGCCCCGTACTTCGACCTGAGTTTGCAGCACGCCGAAGAGCGGCTCTTGCGCGGAATGCGCCGTCCCGGCGGCGGTAGCCGCTACCTCGACCTGATCGGTGACATCCGGACCGCCGTCCCCGACGCGGCGCTCCGCTCCAGCTTCATCGTCGGCTTCCCGGGTGAGACCGAAGAGGATGTCGAAACCCTGGCCGATTTTCTCGAGCAAGCTCGGTTGGACTGGGCTGGTTTCTTCCCGTTTTCGCCCGAAGAGGGGACTCCGGCTTTTGCCCTTGCCGGACGAGTCGATTCCGATGCCGTCATGGAGCGTTTGCGGTATCTGCAGAGGACCCAGGACGAGTTGACCCGGCGGGCCGGCGCAGCTCAGATCGGCCGGGTTCTCGAGGTGCTCGTCGATCAGGTGGAAGACGGGGTCTCCGTCGGGCGCAGCTACCGGGAGGCCCCCGAAATAGACGGAATGGTGACGCTGGACGGTGGCCGGCCGGGGGAATGGGTGCAGGCCAGGATCACCGCTGCCTACGGTGTGGATCTGGCGGCCGAGGTGGTGACGAGGTGATCGTCGAGGTCATTGCCGTGGGCACGGAACTGTTGCTCGGTCAGATCGTCAACG
This sequence comes from Acidimicrobiia bacterium UBA4744, assembly GCA_002403855.1. Lineage (GTDB taxonomy): Bacteria > Actinomycetota > Acidimicrobiia > Spongiisociales > UBA4744 > UBA4744. Next base: position 25,853 of record DHIO01000026.1, on the reverse strand, counting down.
GCAACGGTGCAGCCATCGGCCGTCGGTTGGCTGAAGAGGGGTTTGATGCGCACTACCAGGTGGTGGTGGGCGACAACGAGGATCGCCTGGCGGCCGCTCTCGAGACGGCAATGGGAAGATCGGACGCGGTGATCCTCACCGGCGGAATCGGTCCCACCCAGGATGATCTCACCCGGGAGGCGATCTGTCGCGCCACCGGAAGGGCCAAGCTGTTCTCGGAGGAGTATGCCGAAGCGTTGCGGGCCAGGTGGGCGGCTACCGGCAGGGTCATGCCGGAGAGCAATCTGCGCCAGGCCGAGTTTCCCGAAGGCGGCGAGCAGTTGCCCAATGCCAAGGGTACGGCACCCGGGATAGCCCTCGAACACGAGGCCGTTTGGGTCTTTGCCCTACCCGGAGTACCGCAGGAGATGATGGCCCTTCTAGACGACGAGGTGATGCCCAGGTTGCGCCGCGCGGCAGGCGGGCCGGCCGTCGTCAAGAGCCGGTTGCTGCGCAGCTGGGGTATGAGCGAATCGCAGGTGGCCGAGCTGTTGGACGACCTCTTTCAGTCATCGAGCAACCCGTCGGTGGCCTTCCTGGCTTCCGGCGGCGAAATAAAGGTGCGGATCACCGCCAAGGCAGACAATGAGGCCGACGCCGCCGCTTTGATCGAACCGGTGGAAGCGGAGGTGCGGCACCGTCTCGGCGTTCGCATCTTCGGCAGTGATGGGGAGACGATCGAAGCGGTCGTTTTGCGCTTGCTCGATGAGCGGGGCTGGCATTTGGCCACCGCCGAATCCGCCACCGGCGGCCTGATCGCAGCCCGGATCACTGCGGTTCCCGGGGCTTCCGGACAGTTCGTCGGAAGTGTCGTGTCCTACGCCACTGAACTCAAGCGCCGGTTGCTGGAGGTTCCGGAGGACATTCTGGTCGAGACGGGCGTGGTGTCCGAGGAGACGGCGATGGCCATGGCCGTGGGTGCCGCACGCCTGCTGGGTGCCGAGGTGGCGGTATCGGTGACCGGGTCGGCGGGTCCCGACGAACAGGAGCATTCCGCCGGAACCATGGTGATCGGGGTACACACCCCGGAGGGCACCGCCGCTCGGACGTTTCGACTGCCCGGCGATCGCGAGCGGGTGAGGACCTACGCCGGCACGGCTGCTTTGCAGCTGGTCCGCCTGGCGGTGGAAGGATCCTGGTGGCGCAGGTAGGCCGACTCTTCGTGGCGGTACCGCTCACCGACGAGGTGCGGTCCGCCCTTGCCGTCCACCTGATGTCGGCAACCGGCCAACGGCCGTTGCCGGGGAGACCGGTGCCCCCCGCCAACTGGCACATCACGATGAGGTTTCTCGGTCAGACCGACGAGGTCCCCTACGAGAGGATGCTGGGCGCTCTGGCCGAAGAGGACCTCGGCCGGGCGTTCACGATGGCTTTCGGTGGCCTCGGCGCCTTTCCCCGCGCCTCCCGGGCGACGGTCTTGTGGCTGGCGATCGAGGACGGGTCGGATCACCTGGGTCGGTTGGCCGCTTCGAGCGAGGAAGCCGCCCGTCGGGGGGGCTTCGCTCCCGAGGATCGACCGTTCCATGCCCACCTCACTCTCAGCCGGATCCGGCCCCACCAGGACGTTCGCCCGCTGATCGAACAGGTGGCCGCGTTCCCCCTCTCCCAACGGGTAGACCGGCTGGTNNGAGTGCTTTGCAACGAACATATGTTCGACTAGATTCCCGACGGAAGAAGGAATAGGATTACAGGCGTGTGATTCTGTCACACCCCATCCCTACCTTGTGAAGTGCAGAAGGGAGCAACAGGTGGAACGAGACAAAGCACTCGAGATGGCCATGTCACAGATCGAACGCCAGTTTGGAACGGGCGCGATCATGAAACTGGGCGAGAGCAGCCACCAGAAGATGCCGGCCATTTCGACAGGGGCTTTGTCGCTCGACCTGGCGCTCGGTATCGGCGGTGTTCCGCGAGGTCGAGTGGTCGAGATCTACGGTCCGGAGAGCAGTGGCAAGACGACACTCGCTCTGCACGTAGTGGCGGAAGCCCAACGCAACGGGGGGATTGCCGCTTTTGTAGACGCCGAACATGCTCTCGACCCCACGTATTGCCGGGCACTGGGCGTTGATGTCGACGAATTGCTGATCTCCCAACCGGACACCGGCGAGCAGGCTCTGGAGATCACCGACATGTTGATTCGCTCCGGTGCCCTCGATGTGGTGGTGATCGACTCGGTTGCTGCACTGGTGCCCAGGGCCGAGATCGAGGGAGAGATGGGCGACTCCCACGTTGGCCTGCAAGCTCGCCTGATGTCCCAGGCTTTGCGCAAGCTCACCGGCAACATCCACCGTTCCCAGACGACGGCCGTCTTCATCAATCAGTTGCGGGAGAAGATCGGCGTCATGTTCGGCTCTCCTGAGACGACGCCGGGCGGACGCGCCCTCAAGTTCTATTCGAGTGTTCGTATCGATATCCGGCGGATCGAGGCCATCAAGGACGGGCAAGACAACGTTGGGAATCGGGTCCGCGCCAAGGTGGTCAAGAACAAGCTGGCCCCGCCTTTCCGTCTGGCCGAGTTCGACATCATGTTCGGGGAGGGCATCTCCCGGGAAGGGAGTCTGCTCGACGTCGCCGTGGATCAAGGGATCGTACGGAAGAGTGGCGCCTGGTACACGTACGACAACGACCAGCTCGGACAAGGACGCGAGAACTCCAAGCGATTCCTGCGCGAGAACCCCGAAATCGCCGTCCAATTGCAGGCCAAGGTGCTCGAAGCGGTGGGTTTGCTCGAAGCCGATGAGGCTGAGGAGATGGAAGAGCCCCAGGCCGGCGACACGGCGCCCGAAGAGAAGTGACGGCAATCTGAACCGGACATGCTTCATCGGCGCCAGCCGGTCAAACTGGCCCGTTACAAACCGGTTCTCGTGCGGTACGATGCTCTCAGCACACACAACAAGTACCGAAACCAACCAACTGGAATCGAATTCGTGAAATACAACAGGGATCTCTGGATGCAGGAGGTGTGTCGAACGAGGCGAACGGCGTAGTCCATAGCTTCGATCGATGATGTGTGTGCCGGGCCCCGGCAGGGGTTCGGCATTCCTGTTTCTTAGATCACCGGAAAGCAGGGACGATGGATATCGTCATTCCGATCACTGTCGGTATCGGCGCTCTGGCACTCGGCCTGATCTCCGGTTTCTTCGTTGCCCGCACCCGTCATCGGCGAACGAAGGCCAGCGCCGACTCGTCGGCGGTGTCCGTTGTCTCGGAGGCGCAAGGGGAAGCGAAGCGTCTCCTGGCTCGAGCGGAAGAGGAAGGACGGGCCAAGGCCGAGGCGTACCGCGAGCGCGAAGAAGCCACTCTGGAGCACCGCCGATTGGAGATGAAGTCCTCCGAGGACCGGCTCAACCAGCGCGAACAGACGCTCGAACAGCGAGCCGCCAATCTCGCCCAGCGTGAGCAGATGCTCATCCATCGAGAAGAGGAAGCATCTGTGCTGCGAACCGAAGCCGAGCAACTGAAAGAGGAGGCTCGCGATGAATTGCAGCGGGTGGCCGGTTTCGACGGCAAGGCAGCCAAGGAACAGTTGCTGGAACAGGTCAAGGACGAAGCGCGCCGCGAAGCGATGATTCTGGTCCGCGACATGGAGATCAAGGCTCGGGAAGAAGCCGATCGACGGGCACGGAGGATTCTGACCACGGCCGTTCAACGGTTGGCCTCCGAAGTAGTGACGGAGACCACGGTGTCGGTGGTCGAGCTCCCGTCGGATGACATGAAGGGCCGCATCATCGGCCGGGAGGGGCGCAACATCCGAGCCTTCGAGGCCATCACCGGTGTCAACCTGGTCGTCGATGACACCCCGGAGGCGGTTTCGGTCGCCTCGTTCGATCCGGTACGGCGGGAGGTGGCGCGTATCGCTCTCGAGCGTCTCGTGGCCGATGGAAGGATCCATCCGGCCTCGATCGAGGAGGCCTACGAGAAGGCGCAAGCGGAAGTCGAGCAGAGCGTGCGCGACGCCGGTGAGTGGGCGCTGCTGGAGGTCGGGATCTCCCGTCTGCACCCCGAACTGGTGATGTTGCTCGGCCGGCTGAAGTATCGGACCTCGTACGGTCAGAATGTCCTCAACCACCTCGTCGAAGCCGCTCACGTCGCCGGGATGCTGGCTTCCGAACTGGGGATCGACCCGGGGGAGGCAAAACGTGCAGCCCTGCTGCACGACATCGGCAAGGCCGTTACCCACGAGGTCGAAGGATCCCACGCTCTGATTGGAGCCGAGATCGCCCGGCGGTTTGGCGAGGACCCCGCCATCGTCCACGGTATTGAAGCTCATCACAACGAAGTCGAGCCCCGCACGTTGATCGCGGTGCTGATCCAGGCCGCAGACGCAGTTTCCGCCGCCCGTCCGGGCGCTCGCCGCGAGGCACTGGAATCGTATGTACGGCGCCTGGAACGCCTCGAGCAGCTGGCGAAGGATTTTGAAGGTGTCGAGAAGGTCTTCGCGATGCAGGCCGGACGGGAAGTGCGGGTAGTGGTCGACCCCGGTGAGGTCGACGACCTGGGAGCTTCGGACCTCGCCCGACGCATCGCCAAGCGCCTCGAGGAGGATCTGCAGTATCCGGGCCAGATTCAGGTGACCGTGATCCGTGAGCTCCGCGTGACAGACTACGCCCGCTGATGACGTCCGGCACCGTGGTCCTCGGCAACCCCGCCGTACGGCGCAAAGAACGTCGTCGGCCCACTCGGACTGGTAGTCGCTATTTCGTGAGGACTTTTGGTTGCCAGATGAACGAGCACGACAGTGAGCGGATTGCCGGGATGTTCGTGGCGGACGGCATGCGACCCGCGAGCGACTATGAGTCCGCCGACGTTGTCTTCATCAACACCTGCACCATCCGCGAGAACGCCGACAACCGGCTCTACGGCAACCTCGGGCAGCTGAAGCAACTCAAAGACCGCAATCCCGACATGTTGCTGGTGGTCGGAGGATGCGCTGCCCAAAAAGACCGCGAGCTTGTTCGAGAAAGAGCCCCGTGGGTGGATGTGGTGCTGGGTACCCATAATCTCGACCGGGTGCTCGATCTCATGGATCACGCACAGGAGTGGGGGGCGATCACCGAGATTGCCGATGAACTCGAGACGATGCCCTCCTCGCTTCCGGTTCGTCGAGAGGTTGCCCACGCCGCTTGGGTGGCCATCCAGATCGGCTGCAACAACACCTGCACCTTCTGCATTGTCCCCGCTGTGCGGGGCGTTGAAATGAGCAGGCGCCCCGGTGACATCATTCGGGAAGTAGAGGAACTAGCCCGCCAGGGGGTCGTCGAGGTGACGCTGCTCGGGCAGAACGTCAACACGTACGGCCGTGATCTGGCGATCGACGGGAAGCGGCGCCCGGTATTCGCCGACTTGCTGCGCCGGGTCGGTGCAGTGGACGGCATACGCCGGGTCCGCTTCACCAGCCCGCATCCGGCCGATTTCCGGGAAGATGTCGCCCGGGCCATGGCCGAGACCCCGGCGGTGTGCGAACAGCTCCATCTGCCGCTCCAGTCGGGCAGCAACCGCGTCCTGGCCCGCATGCACCGTGGCTACAACGTGCCCCGCTACCTCCAGCGGTTGAAGATGGCCCGGTCGTACATTCCCGATCTGGCGGTATCCACCGACATCATCGTCGGGTTCCCCGGCGAAACCGAAGAAGACTTCCGGCAAACCCTCGACGTCGTCGCCGAGGCTCGCTACGACCAGGCCTTCACTTTCCTGTTCTCGCCGCGCCCGGGTACCGCCGCAGCCGAGTATGCGAACGAGTCTGTGGATCCAGAGGTGGCCCAGGATCGCTACGAGCGGCTCGTCGCCTTGCAGAATCGGATTTCCCTGGAGGCCAATCAAACCGAGATCGGCAAGGTCATGGAGGTCCTGGTGGAAGGCCCCTCGCGCAAAAACCCCGGTGTGGTAACCGCTCGGAGCCGCGGCAACAAGGTGGTCCATGTTCCCGGGCCCCAGAGGCCGGGCAGCTTTCTCGCGGTCCGTATCGAAACAGCCGCCCCTCATCACCTGCTGGGGACCGTGCTCTGACGCCAGTACTGGCACTCCTGGGTCCGACCGCGGCGGGCAAGAGCGAACTGGCGTTGCGCCTCGCCGAGGATCTCGGTGCGCACATAGTCTCGGTCGACTCCATGCAGGTGTACCGGGGAATGGATGTCGGCACCGCCAAGCCCTCTGCCCTCGACCGGGCTCGTGTTCCTCACCATATGATCGATCTGGTCGAGCCGGACGTACGGTTCAGCGTGGCTGAGTTCCAGCACGAAGGGCTGCGGGTACTGCATGAACTGGGAGCCCAAGCTGCCCCCGCTCTGATCGTGGGCGGTTCCGGTCTTCACTTTCGGGCGTTGGTCGATCCTCTCGACTTCCCGCCTCACGATCCGCAGGTTCGCTCCCGTATCGAGGCCGCCGGAGCCGCCGCCTGTCGGGAGCGGCTGATGGAAATCGACCCCAGGGCGGCGGAAGTGCTGGACGTAGCCAACCGGCGCCGGGTGGAACGTGCTCTCGAGGTGTATGAGCTGACGGGTTTGACCCCCAGCGTTCGAGCTGCTCAGCCGGAGGCACGGGCGGTGGCTGCCTACCAGGCTCTTACTCGGTTTGTGGCGGTGGGAGTCGATCCCGGAGGTGAGCTGGCGCAACGGGTCGTTCGCCGGATGGAGGCGATGCTGGCGGATGGTTTCCTGGCCGAGGTGGCGCGGCTGGCCGATTCGCTCGGCCCGACCGCGGCTGAAGCGGTCGGCTACAAGCAACTCCTGCCCGTGATCAGGGGTGAGATCTCTCCGGAACAAGGAGTGGACTCCGCGATACGGGCCACGAGAAGCTTGGCCAAACGGCAGCGCACCTATTTCCGCCGCGATCCCCGCATCGAGTGGGTACCGTGGTCTGGCAATCCGGACGAGCGCTACGGGCTTGTGAAACAACGCCTGGTGGAGGAAGCGTGAAGTTTCTGAAGATGGAAGGTCTCGGCAACGATTTTGTCGTGCTGGACGGCCCCCGCGATGTTTCCGCGGCCGAAGTGGTGGCGTGGTGCGATCGCCGGCGGGGGATCGGCGCCGACGGGGTCTTGGTAGTTACCCAGCTCGGCGAGGAACGAGTCCGGATGGAGTACTGGAACGCCGACGGCAGCCCGGCCGAAATGTGCGGCAACGGACTGCGCTGTGTGGCCCGTCTGGCACACGACCGCGGGTGGGTGGTCGGTGATATGTTCAACGTGGTCACCCCGACCGGAGAGCGGGAGGCCCGGATTGGCCCGGACGTGACCGTCCAGCTGGGCGTCCCGGAACCGGCGGATCGCGAAGAGCTCGAGATCGCGGGGACCACCGTACGCCCTATCGGAATCGGGAATCCGCACGCGGTGGTGTTTGTCGACGATCCGTCCACGATGCCGGTCGACGAGGTGGGTCCGCGGGTGGGAACCGACCCGGTGTTCCCCGAGGGTACGAATGTCGAGTTCGCCGCGGTCCGCGCTCAGAACCTCATCGAACTGCGAGTGTGGGAGCGCGGGGTGGGGGAGACCCAGGCCTGCGGCAGTGGGGCTGCGGCAGCCGCGGCGGTGGCCCACCGGTTGGGTCGGGTCGGATCGGAGACCATTGTTCGACTGCCGGGCGGCGACTTGGTGGTCACCCTCGACGATCGGGGTGCATGGTTGACGGGGCCGGCCAACTATGTGTTCGAGGGGGAGTGGCATGGCGCAACTTTGTGAACGCGCCCTTCTGGTCGCGGTGACAACCGGGGACACCGCCACATCGCTCGAGGAGCTCAGCCGGCTGGTCGAAACCGCCGGTGCCGAAACGGTCGATGCTGTGGTGCAACGCCGTGACCGGCTCGACTCGGCGACGTTGCTTGGACGTGGAAAACTGACCGAACTGCAGCACGAGGTAGCGGCGGGCGACATCGACGTGGTGGTGTTCGACCGCGAGATCAGCCCGGCTCAAGAACGCAACCTGTCCCAGATCCTCGATCGTCCTGTCTTGGACCGGACCGCGGTGATCCTCGACATATTCGCCCAACATGCCGTCAGTCGAGAAGGCAAGATCCAGGTTGAACTGGCTCAGCTCGAATACCGGCTGCCGCGGTTGCGTGGAAAGGGCATCGAACTCTCCCGGTTGGGTGGTGGTATCGGTACCAGGGGTCCTGGCGAGACCAAACTGGAGGTGGACCGCCGGCGCATCTCGAACCGTATTGCCCGCCTGAAGCGCCAGCTGCGGGATCTGGAGCAGGCACGACACATCAAGCGGGCACGGCGGAGACGGCAGGAGACGCCGCTGGCGGCCATCGTCGGATACACCAACGCCGGGAAATCGAGCCTCCTCAACGCGCTCACGGATGCCGATGCTCTTGTCGAAGACCAGTTGTTCGTGACCGTCGATCCGACGACCCGCCGCCTGGAACTCAATGATGGGCGCGTGGTGCTGCTTTCCGATACCGTCGGGTTCGTCCGGCATCTTCCCCATCAGCTGATCGAGGCCTTCAAGTCGACCTTGGAGGAAGCCGCCGAGGCCGACTTGCTGTTGCACGTTGTCGACCTGACCGAAGAAGACCCCGACGCACAGATATCGGCCGTCGAGGAGGTGTTGGCAGAGATCGGCGCCGATCGCATTCCGCAAGTCTTGGCCGGCAATAAGGCCGATGTGGCGTCGCCGCACGTCCTCGCCCGTTTCCGAGCGGCGCATCCAGAGGCGTACATCGTGTCGGCCTTCCTGGGAACGGGTCTGGACCTGATGGCCGAAGGGCTGTGGCGGGAGCTGTCCCGCCGGTTCCACGAGGTCGAACTGCTCATTCCCTTCTCGGCAGGATGGGCCGCTGCCCGGGTTCACGAGTCGGGAGAGGTTCTGGCCGAGGATTATCGGCCCGATGGTATCTGGCTCCGGGCACGACTGTCCGGGGCCGACATCGAGCGGCTCAGTGAGTTCGCGGTCGACGCGCCGCTATCGGTCTACTGATTCCGCGCCGATTACCGGACGGCCCGGAGAACGGCGACTACCTTGCCGATGAGCTGAACGCCGTCTTCGAACACCATCGGTTGGTAGGCAGGGTTCTCCGAGACGAGATGGACGGTGTCTCCCCGGCGCTCGAACCGTTTGACGGTGGCTTCTTCCTCATCCACCAGCGCCGCTACGATCTCCCCGTTGACGGCGTCTTGTTGGCTGCGGATCACGACGTAGTCGCCGTCGAGGATTCCGGCCCCTTCCATGGAATCACCTCGTACCGCCAGCATGAACACCGGTCCGGATCCGGTGAATTCGGTGGGGAGCGTGAAGATCTCGTCGATCTGTTCGTCCGCCAGGATCGGAGAACCGGCGGCAATGCGCCCGAGCAGGGGCACGTCCCGATGAGGGCTCCGTTCGATCTGATCTGCGCCCATCTCCACCACCTCGATTGCTCGAGGCTTCGACGGGTCGCGCCGCAGATAGCCAGAGCGGACGAGAGCCGAGAGATGGCTGTGGACCGTGGAAGGGGAGCGGAGACCGAGGACTTCGCCGATCTCGCGGACCGAGGGTGGGTAGCCGCGCTCGGCCACCTTCTTTCGAATCAGCTCGAGGATCTCGCGTTGTCGTGTGCTCAGCTCGTCCATGGCTCTGCCTTTCCTCGAACGTGTGTTCCCAATGTACCGTGCCGACCCCGGGGAATCAAACATATGTTCGCTTCCCGCGCTCGCGATCTTCCCTCTTGACATCGAACGTATGTTCGATAGGATGGGTGCATGACACGAACACCTGTTCGATCAAGGGTTTCTGTCACACCCGGTTCGTACTGTGAACCGCAGATGGCGACAGCGCCGCCGGGAAACGTCCAGCAGGAGGAGAAGGCATGAACAACCGCATCAGCACTCTGACGAGAGCTGTAGTTCTCCTCACCGCGGTTGCCGTGGTCTTCTTCCTCCTGCTGACGTCCGGAGCCGGGGCCGGCAACGAGGTGCGGCCCACCACAGTGCACTTGGTGGTGAGCGGCGACACGCTTTGGTCGATAGCCGCCCACCGCACACCGCCGGGCGAGGATGTGCGCACGACGGTTTTCGAGATCAAGCGGATGAATCGGCTCGAAGGGAGCACGATCCATGCTGGCCAACAGCTGGTGGTGCCACTCGAACCTTGACAGCCGAGCGGAACGCCGGCCCACGGTCCGGGCGGGTGGGGTACTCTCGGTGCGACATGCACTGCCCATTCTGCGCATCGTCGCGCACTCGTGTGGTGGACAGCCGGCCGATTGAAGGGGGCGCGGCGATCCGGCGTCGTCGGGCATGCGAATCGTGTGACAACCGGTTCACGACGTATGAGCGAAGTGTTGTGCCCTTGATGGTGCAGAAACGCGATGGCCGTTTTGAGCCGTTTCAGGTCGACAAGATCCGGGCCGGTTTCGAGAGCGCTCTGGCTGACCGTCCGGTCACCCGCAAGAAGCTGGAAGCAATGATCGCCGAGGTTGAAGCGGCTGCCCGCAGCCATGGTTCGCGGGTGGATTCGGACGAGATCGGACGTGCCGTTCTGGCTCAGCTCCGGGAGGTAGATCAGGTCGCCTACCTCCGGTTTGCCAGCGTGTACAAGGAATTCCAGGGCGCCCAAGACTTCGAGCGGGAGATGGCGGCTTTGGAAGGTCGGGGAGACGCTCCCGCTTAGGGGCCCAGACGGTCGGTGAGGGACGCGAGGCTCGTGGCGAACCCGTCGAGTTCATCGGTCCCCCAAGCTGCCACTTCCCGAAGGGGGTCCGCGACTCCGGCCGTCAACTGGTCTATGGCGCCCTGCAATTCCTGGACCAGGGCGGTTGCGGTGTCCGGGTCGGCCGTTCGGAGTGCCGACAGGTATTCGACTTGCCATTCGGCGTATCGGTCGGCGAGCCCTTCTGTTCGACTGCGATGTGCCTCGAAGGCCGGATCATCGGGAAGGGCGGCGATGGAGTTGAGAGTTGCTGCCAGGTCCAATCCCAGATCGACCCCCAGCGCCGAGATCTGGTCGCCGTTTGCGGCGACGGGTAGCTCGGGGATCGCAAAGGTCTTGTCGAACACGAGACGATACGTAAGCGCGTCGCCGAGGCGTCGTTCGATGGTCAGCCCCTCCTGGGAGGCGTCGGCCATATCGGATCGCAATGGAGTGAGGGCATCGAGAGCACTACGCGAGACCAGGGGTGGGGTGGCGGGGAGTGGCTCTGAGGCGGTCGTGAAGAGGTTGCGCGACGCCGTATCGAGTTGGGACAGGATCACGGCCGCGTCGGAGAGGCTCACGATGGTGACGTCGGGGTCGGTGATGGCGAGCATCACCTCTTGGGCAGCGGGCAGAACATCCTGTGCGTCGGTCACGACTGTGTAGTAGCCGGCGGTGGCCTCGTCGGCGAGTCGGATCGGGAGGCGGACGCCGATCTGTAGAAGCGCCACGGCGACTGCCAGGACCAGAACCGCCGACAGGATGATGGACCAACGGAAGGTCCGCTTGGGCATCTGCTGGAAATCGCTCGGTCGCAGGTCTTCGGCAGGTCGGACCGCCTCGTGTTGTTCGGTGGCGAACCACAAGCGCTCGATGAGGGTTCCGGTGTCGGTTTGGCCGTCGTCGACGGTTCGCATGTCGGACAGGGTGGGAAGCTTCTCGACGCCCACCCGTCGGTTGGTTTGGGTTGGAACCGGCGCCGGCGCTTGCCAGACCGGTTGGGGGCTGGTCATCGTCGTGAAGGTGGGTTCGTAACCGGCGTCATCGTCGAGACCGAACATCTCTAGCAGCGACGAGCTGTAGACGGGCCGAGGAGACGACTCGGGCGGGATCCAATGGGCGTTTCGAACCGGACTGGGGTCTGTTCGGAGGGGCGTCGGCCGGGGGGCCGGGAGCGCCCTGCGGGATGACACTCCGGCCGGGCTGGGCGTTGGGGGTGGCGGTGGCGCGGTTTCTCGGGATGTGTCAGGTCGGGGCTCTGGTTCCGGGCCGGGAGGTTTGAGGCGGTTTGTCTCGGCCCGATGGTGGCCGGCGGTCATGATGCGTCCCGGACGGAGCTTCTCCCATCGGCTGGGAGCGCGGTGACGTCCCCGCGTTGACTCGAAGATAGGGGTGGAAATGGAATGCCCGGTCAGGCAACGGCCGTCGTCGACGGTGACGGTTGCTTCGCAGGTTGTACAGTAGGCGTGCGGCACGCGGCTTCTCCGTCGTGTGCCTCCGCCCATGAGAGCCCACGACTTGCAGCTGCAGATTAGCTTTCTCAAGCTCGATAGTGAACTACCTACTCCGGGTCATGCCCATCCCGGCGACGGCGGGGTGGATCTCTACGCGCGCGAACGAGTGCGGCTCGAACCGGAAGCCTGGACGACGGTGCCGACCGGCATCGCGGTGGCGATCCCGGACGGGTTCGCCGGGTTGGTGGTGCCCCGCAGCGGCCTGGCGGCCCGACTCGGGGTGGGCGTGGTCAACGGGCCCGGTTTGGTCGACGCCGGGTATCGCGGGGAGATCAAGGTGATTCTGATCAACCACGGTCTCGAACCGCTGGAGTTGCAGCGGGGTGAACGCATCGCCCAACTGGTGGTCGTTCCCGTGGTCCGGCAAGTGTTTGTAGAGGTAGACGAGCTCCCCGATTCGGTGCGCGGGGAGGGCGGGTTTGGTTCGACCGGTCGTTGAGCGACGTTGTTGCAGGTCGCGCCGAGACGTTACACTATCGACCGATCAGGCGGAAGTAGCTCAGTTGGTAGAGCGCAACCTTGCCAAGGTTGAGGTCGCGGGTTCGAGCCCCGTCTTCCGCTCCATGAGGGGCGACTCGTCGCCCCTTTCTTGGCGACGTGGCCGAGTGGTTTAGGCACGGGTCTGCAAAACCCGGTACACCGGTTCGATTCCGGTCGTCGCCTCGGATTCCGAGTGTTTGATACACTCTGAGTCCAAGGGCGCTTAGCTCAGGGGGAGAGCGCTTCCCTGACGCGGAAGAGGTCAAAGGTTCAAATCCTTTAGCGCCCACCAGGAAACCCCCCGTATTTGCGGGGGGTTTCTACTTGCGGCGGGGGAGTGCGAGGCGTCTGTTGCACGAGGGTCAACCCCACGCCAACCCACAGCCCGATTTCCTAGTGCCTCGCCCAGGGCGTCTGCGGCGGCCTGATCGAGACGGTCAAAAAGGTGGCCGTAGATATCGAGCGTGGTTCGGATGGAGGCGTGGCCGAGACGTTCCTGGATGACCCCGGACGGCGAACGAGTCGAAGTCCGGCGCCACGCCAGCCGGCACCAGAGCTGCTTGTGTGATTGTCATGTCGTTCCTCTCACCTGTCCAGAGGAACCGGCCTGCACGAACCAGACCAGCTCACCACGCACCGTGGCAAGAAGCCAACCGGCAAGACCTCACCAGCTAGCGCCGGAGGTGCCGATCTGTGCGGGGTGTCTGGGACTGGTCTTTGGTTGGTTAGCCTCGGGTTGTGGCTGAAGTGAGCGGTTCGGAACCGAATCGACCTTTGATCGTTTATCGGCATGGCCGTGTCCTTACGGTCGATGAGTCTCAGCCGTGGGCCGAATCATTTGCGGTGGAGGGTGGGAAGTTCGTTGCTGTCGGCTCTGACGCCGACGTCGATTCCTTCGCTGGTCGGGCGACCGAAATAGTTGATCTTGGGAGCCGGGTTGTTCTCCCTGGTTTGATCGATGCACATGTCCATCCAATGGCGGCAGCTAGCGGACGGGCCAATCTGCGTATCAGTGATCCAACGGACGCTTCCAAGATCGTCGCCGAGGTGAAGGCCTATGCCGAAGCGAACCCGGATCTGGATGTCATCCGGGCGGACTCATGCTGGAACCTGGGGGTGTTCGCCGACGACAGTCCCCACAAGAGTCTTCTGGACGACGTGGTGTCAGATCGTCCCGTTTATCTGACCAGCCAGACGGGTCATTCGGCGTGGGTGAACTCGACTGCGCTAGCGATGGCTGGGATTGATAGTGAGACCCCGCAGACCGAGAGCTTTTTGTTCGACGTTGACCCTGTCACAGGTGAGCCTTCGGGTACGGTTCGTGAATACGCCATGGGGGCCGTGGACCAGGTGTTGGCTCCGACTCCCGCTGTCCGGGTAGCGCCAGAGCTTGCCTCGGTCCTTTCAGACTTCAACTCGTACGGTTTCACCGGGTTGAAGGCTGCTGAAGGGGAGCGTGAATGGGTTGAGAGTGCTGTTCTTCTCGACCGGCAAGGCGAGCTCACTGCTCGGCTGTTTCCGTCGTGGCATTGGAACACGCACTACTCGGCAACCGACATCTCAACAGAGGAAGAGACCATTCTTGCCTGGCGTGACTTCAAGTCTCACCTTGTCAGTCCCCGTCATGTGAAAGTGTTCTACGACGGAGCACCGGACAGCTACACGGCGCTCATGTTCGATGACTACGTGGGACGTCCTGGCGATCAGGGTCGATCGCATCTACCCAGAGGGGACTTCCTTGAGGCGTTCCTACGATTCAACAAGCTTGGGCTCGGAGTGATTGTCCACGTGATAGGTGATCGGGGAGCAAGCGAGGTCGTTGACCTCTTCGCTGAAGTCCGAAAACGGAACGGCGACAACGGCGCGCTGCTCCACCTGTCGCATGCATGGACTACACGTCCCGAAGACTTCGCTCGGCTGGCACAGATCAGCGACACGTGTGCCGACTTTTCTCCCGTCCTCGCCTATCCCGCCCCCGAAATCCGAGGCAGCTTCGTTCCTCCGCTAGGCGAAGACCGATACCAACGGTTCTTCAACGTCCGATCAGCCATCGAATCAGGAGTCTCTGTCGGTTTCGGGAGCGATTGGCCTGCTGCTCTAATCCCCGAACCCAATGCATTCCATCAGATGCAGTCATGGATCACCCGAACAGACCCGCACGAACCGGACGGGGAAACGCTGAATCCTGACCAGGCAATAACGCTTGAGCAAGCAATCCGAGGATTCACCATGGGAGGGGCAGCATGCCTCGGATTTGGCTGGTCGGACAGGATCGGCTCCATCCAAACCGGCAAACAAGCCGACTTCATAGTCCTCGACCGAAACATCTTCGACCAACCCATCCACAACCTCTACAAGACAGAAGTCGAACTCACGGTCCTCGACGGGGAACCCGTTCACGAAGCCTGAGAGCCGCCAACCGCGCACGCATATCTAGCATTCCCGAGCGCCCCGCAAGACAGGCCCGGTGAGGGTCGTGGACCCCGTGGACCTGAGACCGACTCCCGGTCGCCGACCGGGTTGACGTTCTGGTGGTGGAATCTCTCCTGGTGTGGTCAAACGTTCACGAAGTCCACGAGGTTCACAGATTCGCCACCGTCGTGCGGCAAGCGGGCGGCCCGGCGGGTGTGACGGCCGGGACAACTAGTTGGGGTCGCTGGGTGGTGGATGCCGTTACGGGCTTCCTGATAGGGGTCGTTGGGCCTCTAGACCAGCCGTATGCGACGCCCCAGGATGTTGGTATCCGTCTCGGCAGAAACGGGCTGGGCTAGGGAGTGGGGTGAGGCTGATGGCGAGATCTAAACCGGCACTGCGGAGGGACGATCCACCACCGGAGGACTTCTCGAAGCCCGGCTACTACAAGGTACGTGAAGACGAAAAGGACGACTATTTCCGTTGGTTCGACGGAAAGGAGTGGGTTGGCCCCGAAGTCTCGCTCGTGTGGGTGGCGCTATACACCGCGCTTGTCGAGCGAGGTGCCGACCCGGCCAATCTCCGCATGATGACATGGGCGATCGGTTCGGTCGTGCTGTTTCTCATCGTGCTCATCCTGCTCGGTGTCTTGTTCAATCTGTTCGGAGGCGGCAACGAGGAGGAGCCCGACCCATCCCCTTCTGCCGGAGCCGTGGCAACGACGATTGGGGAAGCAGGCGCTACGGCTACCACCCCACCCACGACCACGACCACGACTGCGGCCGTGACCTCTACCGTCGCTTCCTCGACAACGACCGCCACGACGCAGCCTGCGGTGACGATCGACACGTCGGGGGTGTGGTCGTTTACTTGGTCGTGGGGGGTGACGGTGGTGGGTTTCGAGGGTGAGGTCACTGGGGAGGGAAGCCAGTGGACCTTTCAGGGCGACTATGCCGGGGGTGGTAGCTCTAGTTGGCGACCCGACTCAGGTTCGGCCGCCTGCACTCTCACCGGTGAGCCGCTCGCCGATCTCTCGACCCCCGGCTCGATGAGCTGCACGGTGACGGTTCCCGACGACTCATGGACCGGNNGGCTCGCCAATTGAGGTACACCTGCGACCAACCGGATAGCGAGAGCTAGACATGGGTGCCCCGCCGCAGTCAGCGGCCCGCCTAGGACCGTGATCGTCACCCGCCCCACCAGCAGCAGAAACCGCCACGATCGAGGCCGTGGGCGGCGGCCCGGCGGATGGCGGTAGGGGCGATGCGGGAGGGTAGCCCGGTGGCGGACACTGATATTCCCGCTCTCCGCAGCTCTATGTGCGTTCTTCCCTGGCTTCCCGGAAGGCGTCGTCGAAGATTTCCCGGACTCCGGTGGCGAAGATCGACGCTGGACCAAGCAGCAGCACGATCATGATCGCATGGAGGTACCCGACACTTCCTACGAGGATGTTCCCGGCCAACGCCAGCGTGATGACCGCCGTGAACCACTGCGCTGCTCTCCGTTCGTTTTCCCGGGGCCAGGCCGGACCAGGACGATTGGCCCTGAACCGGGAGACATGAATCAGCGCCGCCATCCCGCTGGCAACCCGAGCGGTGGTGGTTGCGTCTTCGATGATCGCATAGAGCGCCACCACCCCCAGCCCAATGAACGTCAACTGTAAGCTCCACACCACGATATGGGTGATCCGCCACTTGGTCACCGGCGAGGCGGCCGCCTTCTTCGGGGTCAACGCCGCGATCAGCCCGGCGAAGCCCGCCAGCGACACCCCCAACCCGCCGAGGGCCATGAAGAAGAACTCGCCGGGCAACCGAGACCTCGCAGATCAGACCGGAGAAGAGTTTTAGCAGAACTTGTGGCGGCCAGCCCGGATCGCCGCAGCGAGATCGGGGCGGGCGGCGGCCCGGCGGGTGCGGCGACCGGAGCAGGGGCGGTAGGGTCGCTGGGTGGCGGCCCCGACCCCTATGCCCGCCACATCGCCGGGGTACGATGACCGTGGAGGGGTTCTGGCGTGCAGTCCGTCTTCTGGGATCTGCTGATCCTGATGGTGGTGGTGTGGACCGCCGCCGTGTTCCTAGGGCGGATCGGGATCCCACGCATCATCGGTGAGCTCCTGATGGGGGTGATCCTGGGCCCCGCCGTGCTCGGTTGGATCGAACCCAACGAGATCATCGAGGTGTTGGCCGAGTTGGGGATCTTCTTCCTGATTCTTCACACGGGGATTCAAACCAAGCCTGGCGAGTTCTTCACGGCATTGCGGATCTCGCTGGGCGTGGCCCTGGTGGGCGCGATCGTGCCCTTCGGCGTGGCCATCGGCGTCGCCCACATGTTCGGCCTGGGCACCATGGCGGCCCTCTTCGTGGGGCTCGCCATGACGGCTACGGCGGTTGTCACCACCCTCGCCGTCCTGAAGGACCTTGGCCTCGACACCACGCCCATCGCCCGCGTGATCATGGCGTCCAGCATCCTGGACGACCTGCTGACGTTGGTCCTCTTCAGCGCCGTGGTCGGGGTCGTCGAGCAGGGCACGCTGGAACTCGTTCCAGTGCTCTGGGTCACCACCAAGGCCGTGCTGTTTCTCGGGCTCACGATCGTCGCCGGACGCTGGCTGTATCCCCTCCTGAGCCACCCGTTCCGCAACCGCGAGGGGAAAGGCTTTACCTTTGTGCTGGTGCTGGGGCTCGGTTTCGGATTGCTCGCCGAGGCGATCGGCTTGCACCTGATCGTTGGTGCCTATCTCGCGGGTCTCTTCTTCCGCGAGGAGGTGGCGAGCCCGGAGCTCATCAGGAAGGTCGAGGACCGGGTCTACGCGATCGCGTACTCGTTCCTCGGCCCGATCTTCTTCATTTCGCTCGGCTTCCACATCACCCTGGACGTCCTGACCGGTCCAGGGCTCGGGTTCCTCTTGACCCTCACTAGCACCGTCCTGGTCGGACAGATCCTGAGCGCTGGCGGCATGGCCCGGCGGGTCGGTTTCGGACGCGTCGAGGCGCTCACCGTGGGCGTGGGTATGTGTGGACGCGCAGGACTGGAGTTCGTGCTCGTCGCGCTGGGCCTCACCCTGGGCGTGATCGACGTTGAGACCTTCTCGGTCCTGATCTTCACCGGCTTCCTACTCAGCCTGATCACGTCCGCCGCCCTGAAAGGCTGTGCGGTTCTCTTGAGTCGAGGAGGCGCGGGAGCCGGAGAAGTGGCCCTCGAAGATCGGTAGACGGGGAGAGTTCGGGGGAGAGCTATCGGCCATCTCGCACGCTTCTTCCGTCCAACCGCCGAATCGAGCGAAGCTGCCCGGCCACCATCCCCGCTCTGGCGGGGCAGTGCCCGGTCCTTTCGGCCCCGGTTGGTTGGCTGCTCCTCTTGGGAGATAGCTGTGGGAGCCGTTGGTCTCTAGACCGTGTGGGGCTGAGCATCGAAGATGGTGGTGGTAGCCCACAGCTAGTGCGGTTCGTATGAATAGTCACCCGGGTTCGGAGCCGAGCGGTTCTGAGAAGGTCGAGCGTGGTGTGCCGTCCGGTCCGGGTTGGTCGGGGTTGTGGTGGGTTGGGGTGGTGGCGCTGTTGGTGGTGGGTGGTTTGGCCTGGTTGGGAGGGTTTGGTGAGCGGGATCCGGCTCCTCGGGTGGGGCCGCCACCGGTGGGTTCTTCGACTGTCTCGGTGTTGGGTGGGGAGGCCCCGTTGGCGGTTGCGTGGGATGTGGCTGAGCGGGCGGGGATTCGATGTGATCAGGACGACGGGCGGGATTTGACTTTGGAGGTTTGTGAGTATCGGGGTGACTGGGTGAGTATCCGGGTGTTCCCGGCTGGTGATCAGGACGCTGTCTTGGATTGGGCGCTGTCGATGGTGAACCAGTGGCAAAGCGGGGTACTGATGGGCGATGGTTGGGGGATCGAGTACCACCTCTCCCCGACCCCGTACCGTTACCTGGGAGAGATCCAGGCAGCGTTGGGTGCGGGCGAGATCGTACACGCTCGGCCCCCGATGGTAAACGAAGTGCCGCTGGCGGTGATGGGCGGTCCGCGGCTCGATTGGCAGTGGGTGATGGACCTCGACGAGGACCAGGACTTCACTTCGGTCCTGGCTGCCGAGTCCGGGTGGTGGGCGGTGGCCGGGGACGATCAGGAACCCAGTGTCCTGTGGCACTCGACCGATGGTCTTGTCTGGTCGGAACTCGATACCGCCGCTCTGTTGGGCGACGGGGCGGTGGTTGCGATGCTGGTGGAGGGCGGCCCGGGGTTGGTGGCGGTCGGGTTGCGGCCTTCGGGCGGCACCCGGGAGGCGGTGGCGTGGACGTCGGTCGATGGGCGGGATTGGACGGTGTCGCCGCTCGGGTCCACGATCCCTGAGCCGGAACGCCCCTTCGAGGTGACGGGACTCGACTTTGAGGAGGTGGCGGCCGGACCGTCGGGAGCGGTTATCGCCGCTTCGGTCTGGGAGCGGATCGATTTCGACGACGAGGAACTGGAACGGAACATCCGGGCGGCGCTGCCCGAAGGATTGCGCGAGTACCGAATCACGATCGATCCGTGGGAGATCAGCGTGTCGGTGGGTCCCTTCACGGTGTTCTCCAAGGCGCCCTCGAACCTCGACATCGACCAAGACCCGTTCGATCTCTACAAGCAGTCGATGGGCGGTGGCCCCCCTGACTCGATCCTGTTCGTGACCGACGACTACCAGACCTGGCGGCAGGTCGACGACCGGCCGGGCGGAGACGACCGGGTGAGGGCGATGATCGCCACCCCCGATGGGTTCCTCGCCGAGCGCGGCCGTTGGGGCTGGGGCTGGTCGCCCGAGGGGCTCTTCACATCCGCCGACGGGATCACCTGGCAAGAAACGGAACTGCCGNNGGGGGCTGGGGCTGGTCGCCTGGGGAGAGCACGAATCAGAATGGTGGTACGCCACGACCTGGGGGCCGACGGTGGTCGAGTCCGGCGGGTACACCATGACCCTCGGGCAGGAACACTTGGCGATCAGCGACGCCGACGGCGATACCGTCCTGACCGCCGACCTATCGGAGCACGACTTCTACTGGCTGGGGGATCTGGTTCCCCCCGACTTCATCGTGGCCGACCACGAACAGCAGACATTCACGGTGGTCGACCCCAACAGCGGCGAGACCCTCATGACGGTCACCTACCGGGAGATGGAAGCCGCCTTCCAGGCCGTCCAGGATCCGCCCGATCCCGACCCGAACACGTTCGTCGCCTACTCGGCGGATGGGAAAGCCTGGTCCGAACAAGCCATCCTGGAGATAACCGGGGTGACGGCTTGGCCCGATCTGGTAGCCGTGGGCGACGACTTCGCCGTGATGGTGGTCGGCGCCTTCGACCACGGGGCGTCGCTGTGGCGGGGAACCGCCCCCTGACCGACCGTCCGGACATCTCGCACCTCTCTGCCGCCCAGCCGCCGAAACGAGTGAAGCACCCGGCCACCGTCCCCGTCCCGGCGTGGTGGTGTCCGGCGGGTCTGACGAGTTTTGCTAATAGGGATAGGTGAAGAAGTACTCAGAAAAACTCGGGGGTAGAAACGGCGGGAACAGAACCCCCCTGCTCAGAGGCAGTTTCTGGGCGTTTCCCCAGGCAGCGAAATCGGGCCGATCCTCCCCGACGCGGAAGAGGTCAAAGTCTCAATTCCCTTGGCGCCCACCAGAGGACGCCCAGGAAACCGGAGGCTCTAGTGTTGGATGAGGAATCGGTCGTGACCGTGACGGGACGAGCGGAGCGTTCCTGGACGGCCGGAGCCTTGGGGACTTCGGGGACGGCTCCCTGCAGCTGCGAGGGAGCGCGCCGGTTCGTCGGGGTTGGCACGGCGCCTTCCGCCATGGCGGGACTATTTCTCCGAGAATCCGTGCATCCGGCCCTAGCCTCCCGGCCGATCCGCTGCCAGGGTTGATCCCGGGAGTGACGATCACCCAGGTCGTGAGCGCCTGGGTGCCGACCCGCCGGATCATTCCGATCCGTGCAAAGGAAGCGACCTCTCATCCCAGGGGAGATATGAGCCGAGCCTACGAGGGCAATCCTCCTGCCATCGAAACGGTTGGCCTATCCAGGACATTCGGTGACCTGGTGGCAGTCGACGGCATAAGTCTGTCCGTTGAGGCAGGAGAGCTGTTTGCGTTGCTGGGACCCAATGGCGCCGGCAAGACCACCACGATCAAGATGTTGTGTTGTTTGCTCAGACCGACGAGCGGCACGGCCTCCGTCTTGGGTCACGACACACAGGACGAACCGCTGTCGGTGAAGAGGGCGATCGATGTCTCGCCGCAGGAGACGGCCATAGCCGAGCGTCTCAACGCCTGGGAGAACCTGAGCCTGATGGCGGGCCTTCACGGACTCGGAAAACAGGAGACCGAAAAGAGGTCGGAAGAGCTGCTGGAGATGATGGGCCTGTCGGAGAGAGCCCGGGAGCGAGTGAAGAAGTACTCGGAGGGGACGGTCGCGTTGCAGAGTCGCCCGAAGGCAACGGTTCATTGGGGCAGCGGCAGAGAGGTACCGACCAGCACATCTTGGCTGCACGCCTCTCGCCCTACCGGCTCTTGTTACCGTTGCCGGAATGAGCCGAATCGACCAACCTCCAGGCAAGTTGATGCGTCTGCTCTTCAGGGCCCCTATCTACTTCTACCGCTACGGTCTGGGCCGGTTGATGAGCAAACGGCTGTTGATGCTGATCCACACCGGCAGGAAGTCGGGGCAACCCAGGTACGCCGTCCTCGAAATCGTTCGTCACGATCAAGCGAGCGGTGTCTTCTTCGTGCCGGCCGCCTTCGGTGAGAAGGCGGACTGGTATCTCAATATTCTCGAGACCCCGGAGGTGATGGTCAACCATAGGGGCCGGCACCGGGAGGCGCTGGCCGAGACAATTTCGACCGATGCCGCAGCAGATGAGTTCGCCCGTTACGTCGTTGCGCATGCCCGAACTGCAAGAAACCTTGGGAAGATGATGGGAATCTCCTTCGACGATCCTGGCGCGCTGGCCGAGAAGATCCCGCTGGTGGCCTTGCGTCCGCGCTGACCAACCCGCACGGTAGAAGGTCGGCAGTGATCTGGACGTGTCTGTCGCTGCCGGACGATGTACGCCGTCCCTTTCCAACGCAACGTACCGGGACCGGGCGATGCCCCCTGACCACCCCGGCTATGGCCTGCGGGGTGGACCTGCCACAGCCCCCAGGCACTGAAAGACAACAGCTGGACCGATGTGCTGGCCCTCGAGGCCGGGGGACCTGCCGTTCTCCTGCATGTATCGCCTCTGGAGGCTCCGGCTACTGAGGTAGGTTCGTTCGCCCTGGTCGGCTGGGCTGTAGAAGAACAACCCATAGATGGTGACGACGACCAGAACCCAGCCGAGCACCATGTTGCACCTCCGAGCCCAGAATGGCACCGAGCAAGACTCACCAGCCGTCCGAACAAGGCGGGTTCGGGACTCTCCCTTGGTCGAGCGGATCGGACCACCGCACGGTCCTTCGGCGCGCCGAGCTTCAAACACCGCAGGCTGGTATGCTTGGAGTGGGCAGGCGGCCACTCGGAGTGCTCCCTCCCAGATCGCACAATCCCCGTGCCCCCACACGGAGTGCGGTTCGCCTCCCAGCCGACGGGTGGCCGCTGTCCCCTCCTGCCGCATTGATCTCACTTGCCCAACCGCACCATCAACGGTTTCCCCGGGGGTTCGGAACAGGTCTCATCGGCCGGGACCGTATCGCCAATCCACCACAGATCCTTTGACGATCGCCGAGTGTCCCCGAGGTGAGCGAACCCAAGGCTCCGGTGGACTCATCAGAACCGCCGCCTGAGACTGCGAAGCGCCCATTACGTGAGCAGCGTGAGCACCACAACGAAAGCCACCACTGCCAGCAGCACGATACCCAGCAGCCATACGGCTGCCCTCTCCGGGGTTCGTCTCCGGGGCGGAGCCTCGTCGTTGTGGTCCACCGACTTCCCTTCTTCCCTTGATCCTACGTACCTGCCGTCGCCACGATGAACAAGCGCGGGAACGGGTAGATGGTCGTGCCATCGGAGCGCCGCGGATAGGCCTCGACCAGTCGCTTCCGATAGCCGGTCAGAAATGTCTCGAGTTCTGGTTCTTCCAACGTGTCGAGAATCGGCCGGAGCCCGGTGCCCTTGACCCACTCGAAGACGGGTTCGGGTCCTTGCAGGACCTGGAGGTAGCGGGTCGTCCAGATATCCAGGAGAGCAGCCAACGGGGTGAGTAGGTCGTGGTAATCGATCGGCTCGGCAACCCACCTGCGGCTCAACCGATTGCGCAGGTCTTCCGGGCCGAGGGGCGATCGGCCGGGGCCGCCCGATTCGAGGGTATCTCGCATGAGGGCATGGGACGGTTCCGACCAACCGAGCGGCATCTGCACGGCCAGGACTCCGCCCGGGGCCAGGAAGGAGACCAACTTCGGAAGAAGGGTCTGGTGGTCGGGCAACCATTGCAGCGCGGCGTTGGAGTAGAGGACGTCGACCGGACTGTCCGGAGTCCACTCGGCTATGTCGGAGTTCAGCCATTGCACATCGCCTCCGGTTTCGGCGGCGGCGGTGAGCATCTTCGCAGAGCGATCGATCCCGACCACCCGGGCGTCGGGCCAGCGATCTCTCATCGCTCGGGCGATCCGGCCGGTTCCGCAGCCGAGATCCACGACCAGGGCAGGGCTGGTCGAGGAGACCCGGTTCAACAACTCCAAGGCCGGCCGATTGCGCAGCTCGCGGTACCGCAGGTACCGGTCCGGATCCCACCCATCCCTCATGCCGGGTAGCCGGTGGGCCGTTGCCCTCCCTCACTCATGGGTCGAGGGCTCGGGGGCGGGGACATCGCAGGGTCAAACCCTTCCACAACACGCAGCTTCTCCTCGCGGTTCGCCCGGCATGGCTCGAATCGTAGGCTCGAGCGCGAAGCACCCCCGGCAGTGCCGGGGTGCACGATTGAAGCGAGGGACTGGTCCTACTTGCCGAACATCCCTCCGAGCTTGTCGGTGACATCGCCGGCTACGTCGCCAATTCCTTCAGACGTGTCGCCACCGCCTTCCATGAACTTCTCGATCTGACTCACGATCGGTGCTGGCAGTTTGTCCCGCATGAAGTCCATCACCGCTTCGATGGCGCTTTGCGCTTTGTCGGCGGGGAGGCCGGTCTTTTCGACGACTGTGTTGAGGAGTTCTTCCATGAGATTCCTTTCCCCTCTCACGCTCTGAACTACGCTACTCGATGGGCTCCTCGGTGGACGGGCCCAGAAAGAACCTTGCCGTCCTGGATCATTCTCTCCACACCGCGGGTCCCGGCCTTGCGCAGAGCGGTTGTGCCGCCCAGGCGGCTAATCGGCGCACCCGACCGGCTGCTTCGGAGAGGCGGTCCCGGTCGAGGTCCCCTCGCCGGATTGCCGGGACGATGGCGTTGACCAGCTCGTTGACGGCGCCGGCGTCTTCGACGATGAGCAGGTCCTGGCCGGCTCGGAGAGCCTGAACGGCGGCCTCCGGGAGGGTACGGCCTGATCGCACGGCCCGCATGGAGAGCGCGTCGGTGACGGCCACGCCGTCGAAGTCGAGATCATCTCTGAGCAGGTCGAGAACGATGGGGGAGAGCGAAGCGGGTAGATCCGGGTCGAGTGCTTCATACACGGGGTGGCCCACCATCACTGCCTTGATGCCGGCATCTGCGGCGGCCCGAAATGGGGCGAGATCGGTGGCCAGCGTTTCCGCGCTGGCGCTGATTCGGATCACCGAAGTGTGCGGGTCGGAGCGCGACAAGCCGTGGCCGGGGAAGTGCTTGGCCGTTGCCACCACGCCGGCAGACAGAAGCCCGGCCGCGAAGGCGTTGCCGTGCTCGATAACCGTATCGGCATCACCCGGAAACGTCCGACCCGCCAGCACCGGGTTTGGTCCGCGCACTACGTCGAAGAGCGGGGCGAGGTCCATGTTGATGCCGAGGGCGGCCATTTCTTTTCCCAAGCGGGCCGCTGCTGCCCGCGTGTCGTCGGGCGTCCGTTGCACCGCAGTCGAGGGAGACGGCGTTGCAGTCACGAGACCGCGCAACCGCTGGACGCGGCCGAACTCCTGGTCGGTGGCGATCAGCACGGGAGCGTTGGCCGAACAAGCGATCTCCCCGGTCAGGTTTCTCACCTGGGCCGGGGAAACGATGTTGTTGGAGAACAGGATGATGCCCCGGCCCCCGTCTTCGAGGTGGCGTCGCACCGGGGCGGTGAGATCCGGTCCTGTGAACCCGACCAGCAACACCGTTCGGGCATCTCGGTAGACAGTTGGGTCTATCGGAGGGTATGGGCGTTCAACCAATGCTCCGGCAGGGTAGGTGGCGAGAAGCACCGGGAAAACGAGCGCGGCTCCGACCGCTTTCTTCAGTCCCATCCCAGCTCGTGCAGCCTCTCGTCGTCGATCCCCAGATGGTGGGCGATTTCATGCAACACGGTTCTGCGGATCTCCGCAACCAGTTCGCCCCGTTGGAGCCCAAGCTCGAGGTGTGGCTCACGAAAGACGGTGATCGTGTCGGGCATGACGCCGTAGTAGTCGAGTCCGCGTTCTGCCAGTGAGATACCTTCGTAGAGGCCCAGCAATCCATCACCGTGCGGATCTTGTTCGGGTGTTGGTCGTTCTTCGACGACGACCACCAGGTTGTCGATCTGCGACAGGAACTCGTCCGGGATATCTTCGAGTGCCTCGTCGACCAGCGCTTCAAACTGTTGGCGATTCATGCAAGACCATTCAACCATCGGTTGGGGTTCTGACGGCGGTACTAACATGCCCCGACACGGGCGCTTAGCTCAGCGGAAGAGCGCTGCCTTCACACGGCAGAGGTCAC
>DHIO01000038.1:6569-20351 GCA_002403855.1 Acidimicrobiia bacterium UBA4744 | reverse complement strand
GCCGACTTCCCTCGGCTCTGGGTCACACTGGAGCCCCTCGATGAGGATGAGAGTCCTTCCGGTCACACGGTGCTCGACACCGCAGAGGCCTGATCGACCTCGCAACTCGGAAACATCGACTTGGCCTACGGTCGGGGACTGCACAGCGCGGGCTCATTGGATGGCCCGGGTTGTATCCAAGACGGCGGCTCGTTCGTCTTTGACGTGTACGGAAGAGCAGCTCTGAAAGGAGCAACAATGTCGTTCATGAACGAAGCGAGCTGGGATCGGATTGCGCGGGTTGTTATCGGGGCCCTCCTCATCTACGTGGGGTTCTCCGGCACCGTTGAAGGTGGGCTGGGTACCTTCCTCGGGGTGTTCGGGTTCATCCCGTTCATCACCGGGTTGGTTGGCTGGTGCCCCCTGTACGCCATCTTCCGGTTCCGCACCAATCGAGAGACTGCGAAAGCCTGATTCGGCCGTATGTTGACCGAATACGTCAACCCCACCCTGATCGAGGTGATGACCCCACATTGCGTTGAGTGTCGGGCGATGCAGCCCGACCTCGACGCAGTCGCAGATCAACACTCGGGTATCGTCGACCTCGTCGTGCTGGATGCCACCAAGGAGAGCAGCGGCGTCGCGGCGCTGAAGGTGGTGGGAACCCCAACGCTGATCGCCGTGAAAGACGGTGCCGAACTCGCGCGATTCACCGGACGGCGATCCCGAGCGGAGCTGACAGAGCTCTTCGCGGCGGTCGCCGGAGGTGATGCCGGCACGATCAGCAGGACCAGCCGCAGGGATCGGATGGTGTGGGCGACGGCCGGAGCGTCGCTGACCGCGGTCGGGTTGCTGACCGGCCTCTCCTGGCCCCTGGTGATTCTCGGTGCTGCGCTCATCGGGCTCGCCTCGCTCGCTTCGGTGCTGCGCTGATGTTCGAGGATCTCCCGGAACATCTCGACGATCTCTACCGGTTTGCTCTGGCGATATCCCGGGATCCTGATCTAGCAGGCGACCTCGTCCACGACACGGTGGTGCGGGCGATCGAACGGCGCGACCAATTCCGAGACGAGGCTTCGCTGGGGGCCTGGCTTCGGCGGATACTGCACAACCTGGCGATTGACCGCGTGCGTCGGTCCTCCAAAGAGGTTGTAGTCGAGGAGGTCGAGGAGAAGTGGCTCGACGACTCCTACACAGTTGATCCGGTCGTCGTAGCCGAAAGGGCGCAGATCCGGGAGGAGCTGGAGGACGCTCTGGTGCGGGTCCCGTTCAACTACCGGACGGCGGTGGTACTGCACGATGTCGAAGACTGGAAGGTCCGTGAGATTGCCGAGTTGCAGGGAATCTCACTTCCTGCCGCTAAGCAACGGTTGCGGCGAGGACGGATGATGCTCGTGGATGCCCTGGCCGAGGGACGTGAGCGTCGCATGATGCTGAAGGAGGTGCCGATGCGATGCTGGGATGCGAGGAAACACGTGTCCGACTACCTCGACGGTGTGCTCGACCGGGAGACGGCCCTCATGGTCGAGAGCCACCTCGAAGCCTGCCCAACCTGCCCTCCGCTCTATGCAGCGTTGGTGGATGCCCATACGGGGCTGGCAGGTCACCGAGATCCAGATTCCGTGATTCCCCAGGACATCCGGTCGCGGATCATGGCCCTCGGGTAGCCGCTCGGTCCTCACCGGATTCGTCGGTGATGATTCTGAGTCCGCCGCCTTCCCATCTGGCCTGGAAACAGGAGGGGTGAGTTTCGCCCTCGAACTTGACGTCGTCGACATCCGTGTTGAACCCAGGTTGGGGAATGGCAGACACAAACTCAACGACTCCGGACGAGAATCCTGGCCGAGGTCAAGCGGGAGCTCGAGACCGTGCCAGAGCCTGTTTAGGGGCGCCCGCAGGCGCTCCCTGGCAGTACGGCGTAGCGATGCGCATGTCCCCGAACCACCGAGATAAGCGACGCTGCCCGGGTTTGGTGAGGTCGGGTTCTACCCCGACTTAGCAGATAGGGCCGCGGTGTTGACGGTTCGGATCGTCAAGAACCATCCACTGCCCGACGGAAAAACGCTCCGCGTCCTCGACCTTCGCAACGAGGGCGTGTTCTTGACCCAGGTCATCACTTTGGTTCGACTGGTGATCGAGGCTATCGGTGCGGCTGGGGAACGAAGACTCGCCGGAGTCTGCTCACTCAGTCAGTCTGCCCTTCCACTACTCCTCGCCGGCAAAGACCACCGCTACGGCGTCGTCGGCCAGGGCTTGACCGGCTTCCTCATACATGTTGCGGGCGATATCGACCCCGGCGCGTCGCAATTCGTCTACCTGATCGGGGTATTTGGCGATGGCGGCGATCCGGGCCAGGGGAAGGAATTCCCGGACTCGCCGCACGCACTCGAGGTTGGCACTGTGGTTGCCCGTAGCGGCCATTACCAATTCGACGTCGGGATGAAACCGGACCCGTTCCCAGAAGTCCCGGTCGAGGGCGTCTCCGCGCACCACCGAGCGGCCCGCTTCACGGTGCGATTCCACGATCTCGCCGCTTCGATCGACCCCACCCACCAGCGGGCCTCGCCTGGCGATCATCTCGTCGTAGGCACCAGTGCCCACCCGGCCCATCCCGAAGACCAGAACGCGGGCATCTCCGCAGTCGACGACTGCGTCCTCAGGGAGCGGCGGGTGCCGCTCAAGCTTGACCAGGCGGGAGCCCCACCTCTCGTAGAACCGGTAACGGGCCGTGTTGGCCGCGGAGGCGATCACGAACGAAGTGCCCACGGCCACCGCTACGGTCGATACCCAATCAGGATCGAGCAGACCGGCCGCGAGGGCCGCTGTCCCGACGATCAAGCCAAATTCGCTGTAGGTGGAAAGCGTCAGCGACGCGTGCAACGCGGTTCGGGAGCGCAGCCGGAATCGGGTGAACAGCCAGATGAAGCTGATGCTCTTTGCCGGCACCAGCAGTAGTGCCACCAGACCGATAGCCCAGGCAGCGGGTGAAGGTGTTCCCTGCAGTCCGATCGAGAGGAAGAACCCGACCAGGAAGAGATCCTTGAACCCCAACAGCCGATCGGCCATCTCACCGGCTCGGGGATGTCCAGACAAGACCAGTCCTGCGACCAGAGCACCAAGGTCGGGTTTGAGGTCGACCAACTCGAATAATCCGGCCCCGATTCCCACCGCCAACGTGAACCCCATCAGCACCAGGATCTCACCGTGATCGCTCCGATCGAGCAACCAGCCGAACACCGGGCGCATGATGACGATCCCCGGTACCACCAGCAACGCCCACGGAGAAGGCCATCCACCACCGGCGGCAACCAGGAAGGCGACGGCGAATACGTCTTGGAGGATGAGAACGCCCACCGCAAGGCGCCCGGCCAATGAAGCGGACTCGGCGGTTCGCTCCAGTGCCTTCACCGCGAACACTGTGCTGGAAAACGAGAGAGCGAAGCCGACGATGGCGGCAGAACCTATGTCGAGATCGCGCGCTAGGGGCAGACCCAGTACGCCGAGCCCCACGAGGAGGCCTCCGAACAGGGCGGTGCCCAGCACGGCAAACCCGGTGGCCGTTCCCCATACGACAGGACGGGCAAGGGTCCGCAAGCGGAGTTTGAGTCCAATCCCGAATAGGAGCAAGAGCACGCCGATTTCTGAGATGGCTTCGATCCCGTCGGTTGACTCGTAGCCGAGTGCGTGAAGCACGAAACCGGCCACCAAATACCCGACCAGCGGCGGCAGACCGCCGGCGCGAGCGGCCAGACCCAATCCGAAGGCGGCGACCAGAAAAGCGATTTCCATCGGTAGGGGATTATTGCAGGGCGGGTCCCNNACCCCTGGAGTTTCGTGCCAGAGCCGGCCGGCCTCACCGCCCCGTCAGTCCAGGCCCACTGGGGGCGGGTGGCCTCTGGACTCGCCTCCGCGATGCGATCCCGGCGAAACGTATCCGCTCCCAATAATCGGCGGCTTCAGGTCCGAGGCCGAGCGGCCGCTCACGGAGAGGCGCGTGCTTGTGCTCACGCCCACCTCTCGGGTGATNNCATCACCAGCAGCAGGACGATCACTGCAACATGAATGGCCGAGACCGGCCAGCGCAAACGGTGCCGGACCCTCCAGAATCGCCGCATGCTGACGATGTTGGCGGCTATCGCGATCGCACCGAGAGCCAGGCCGAGGGGTGGTCCGACTCCGGGGTGCAACCCGATCAGCGGAGTCACAAAGGGCAGCACCACGTAGGTGAGGGTGCAACGGATCCCCGAAATGACAATGGAGACGGAGAAGGCGCGTTCGGTCTCTCTCTGCGTCAGTTCCGCCGGGGGAGATTCCACAGTGTCGACGCGGGTCGGGTCAGCACGGGGATCGTTGGCATAGGTATCCGTCACATCAGCACCCTTTTTGGCCGTCGCGGCGGACCGGGTACCCCGGTCCTCGGGCGCCAGGATACCGTGGTGAGTTGTCGCTGCGGTCGGTCGGGACCTCGCCTTCTCAGGGGAAGTGGTCTTCGGCCGAGTCGTTGGCCTTCGCTAGGGCGCCACCACCTCGATCCGGGCCGGCCGCCACACGTGGTCGTCTATCCCGTTGGGCGCCTGCGTCACGCAGTCGACCAGGTATGAACCGGCCAATAGCGGCCCCAAGCTGGTGGTCTGAGTGGCATCCTGGGCTAGGCGCAAGGTGCTGATCAGGGAGCCGTCCGGAATTGGATCGCCGGGCGCTAACGCCATGTCAGTTCCGACCGGGGTTCTCAGCAGCTCGGCCTCCAGGGCGTCTCCCTCCATGCGCCACAGAGCGATTGTGAAGTACTCGTCCGACGAGTTGATCGCCGTCAACTCGATCGTGCCTTCCTCGATCCGGGTCGGTCCGTCGTAGGTGCAGGTGGTGCCGTCGAAAACGATCTCCGGTTGCGCGTCGGCGGCGGCCACCGGTCCCGGTTCGTCACCGGTCACCAGCAGGACGGTGACCAGGCCGGCCACCACTACCGCTGCGAATGCTCCCGCCGCCACCAGGACGTTCCTCCTTCTGGGCCGAAAAACCGGCTGCGACTCAACGGGTTCGTGGGTGATCATGTCTTCGCTCCTTTCCAGGAGCACGGGTTCGTCCCTGGTTGCGGCCAGGAGGCCGGGGTCGGGCACCGGATTCGCCTGGACGTACAGTGCATAGATGCGCTCTGCGTCGTTCACGACTCCTCACCTCCTACGGCATGGGGCAGAGACCGGTCGACGGCGTGGTACTGCCGGGCGAGCCGCTGCTTGGCGCGGTGCAGTCGTTGGTCCACCGCTGCGATCGAGCATCCGAGCACCTGGGCGATCGCCCGGTGGGGAAGACCCTCCCAGGCGGCCAGGCTGAGGATCTCCCGGTCCTGGGGACTGAGCCGGGAGGCCGCTTCGATCACCGCGTCGTATTCGGCGCGCCGGACGACGATCGCGACCGGATCGGCCTGGTCGGTGTCGCTCATNNCTCGCCGATTCCCCACCGGGAACATCGTCGATCTTGCGCCAGGCGATGGCAAAGACTTCGTTGGCCGCGTCGTAGGCATCGTCGGGGTTGCCGCGTCGCATGCAGTAGGCGAGCACCTCACGGAAGTACTCCGCATACAGTTCGTCGAAACGGGAGGCGGCCATCTGTCTTCCCAACCTCCGAGGGACGTAACCCTCTCCTAGACACTACGTCTCCGGCAACGGGGTGTTCCTGACAGGCAGCGGGGGGCGTCTAGGTGTGGGGAGGACGAGGAACCAGCACCGGCGTGTTCTGTATGTACCGTCGGAATTCATCTTCGCCGCCCCAGCGCTTCTCGGCCCGTGCCTCGAGCATGGGGATGCCGCTCACCCGGGTGAGCAGCAAAGTGACGAATACCGGCGAGATCAACGTGACCCAACGCCAGCCCGACAGCACCGGTAGAGCCATGATGGCGATGCCGGTCCACAGCACGATCTCCCCGAAGTAGTTGGGATGGCGCGACCATGCCCACAGCCCGGAGGCGATGAAGCGTCCCTGGTTCGCCGGGTCCTGTTTGAAGGTCGACTTCTGCCGGTCGGCGACTACCTCTATGGCAAAACCCGCTACCCAGACAACTATGCCCAGGATGGCCACCCAGCCGATGGGTTCACGTTCGAGGCCCGTGATGATCGCCAGTGCACAGGCCAACGTGAGCAACACCCACAAACCCTGCAACGTCCAGGTCATGAAGAAACGCAACGGATCGACCTTGATCTGATCGAACCGACCGTCACGACCGTCGCGCCGAACCCGGCGGAACAAAAACGACCCGAGTCGGACGGCCCAGACGACGACCATGGCTCCGACGATTACCGCCCGGGCGTCGAGGTCGGAACTGAGCAGCAAAGCAACGACGGTGACCGTGATGTACGTAACGCTGCCCGTGAGATCGAAGTAGTGCTCGGTCTTGGCAAGGCTGGAGGGCACAAACACCAACCAGTTGATGAGGTAGGCGAGGATGCCACACACCGCAAACACGGCGATCGAGCCGACCTTTGAGCTGCCGTCGCTTCCGGCCAGCACAACAAGTGCACCGATCGCCAGGCTCGCAACTATGCCGAGAAGAGAATTTCGGTTCTGGTTCGTCATCTCCCGGAGCCTACGGCCTCGTCCGGGGGAACCGCAACGCAGCCGAGTACGGTGCAGACGCGGTTCGGCCCGTGTGGTCACTGCGCTTTCCACCGCAACCGCACACTAGGACCAGGCGATCGCGGGCAGCCGCCGGCGTCCTCGAACCGGCACCGGGCGCCCAACAGGTGAGACTCGGGTGGCAGCATCGCTTGGCTTGGACCTGGTTGATGCCCGTGGGCGAGTCTCGCCCACGGATGCTCCTCTTCGCGAGGCGCCCGCGACCACATGGACAACAGCAGATGCCAGGTGACGACCGGTTCCGAAGATCCAACTGCTTACCGGCTGTGGGTGATCTGCGCCCAACACGGTGACTCGTCTCGAATCGGAAAGCCTCCGCCGCCGGGAGCCGGCTCGGAAGCGCTGCGAGGGGCAGGGCGGATCCTCAGTTGGCCGGTGGCGAATTGGAGTCGCGAAGGACGGTACCGGCGTACACCACGTATGCCGCTGCCGCCAGGCTGCCCAGAAAGACCATGCCGATCAGCCATGGCAGTGCTCGCAGGACCGACCGCTCCCTCCACACGACCCAGGCCCCAATCAAGAACAGTCCGACATACAGGTCGATCAAGGTGACCCTTCCCCAGGCAAGGTCGAGGATGGCCGAACCTTCTGCACGGAAATCACCCGAGCTGAACCCGTAGATGAGAGCGCCAGCCATCGCGATCACCCCAACCCATCCGGCCCTTTTGGTGGTCATTGCATGCTCCTCGTCTCGCAGTTCGATTCTGGGAGTCGGGTCGGCCAATACCAAACTGACTCGTTGCGCATGCTGCTCCCCAGTCCTCGTCGGCTGAGAGAGGGTTTGACTTCGGCACCGCTNNCGATCCGTCGCCACCGGTCTCCTCGGGCTGATGGTGGGATTCGCTTTCTGGTGGACGTACTTCGACTTCGCCGGCCGCCGGCTCCCCAAACGACCGGGCCGATCTTTGACCCAGTGGGCCTTCAGCCATCTCCCCGTGACGATGAGCATTGCGGCCGCCGGCGCCGCCATGGTCGGCCTCATTGAGCACGCCGCAGATGCCAGGACCCCGGAAGCTACCGCCTGGCTCCTCACGGGATCGATCGCCGTCGGGCTGGTCGCCTTCATTGTGACGATGCGGTCCCTCCAGGACTACGACCGAGTTCCCATGCTCTATCGGCCGGTGACCGTCGCCATGCTCCTCGCCGCCGCAGGGGCGCTGTTGATCGGATGGTGGCGGCCGGCGCCGTGGCTAATCGCCCTTAGCCTCGTGGCGCTGCTCAGTGCACTGTGGTGGTTCGCAGTCGACCGTTGGCTGCGCCTGGACGACCCCCACAATGCCCTGCCCGGTGGTGGCTAGGCGTGGTCCCGTGCCGGCGGGTGGGGACGCGCCACGCATCGCGCATAGTTCATTGACCAGCCGACGTTGTTGGCCCAGCCATCGAGGAGAGAAACCTCCTTGGCTAATCCCTCCAAGCTCTCCAGTACACGCCAAGGCGTTGGACGAATCGGTCGGGGGGTTCGGCATACACCCGCAGCCCTTTGGCGCGAGCCTGCCGCTGGAGATCGTGCCGGCGCTGTTCGATGAGAGCGGTGAGAAGCTCTCGTTGTCGTTTGCCGGAAGTGAGAGAGTGGTCCTCTTGAACGAGCCTTCCCAGCTCGGCGAGGTCGTGTTCGTCCCCCAGCGTCTCTCCGAGATCGTCGACCGCGGACGCAAGCCCTCCTATGACTTCGGGCCACATACCGGCGAGTGTTTCCAACTGGAAGCGGAGGTATCGCGCTCGCTTCCGCCATTGGTGGAAGCTCTCCGCCGATGGAGACCGATAGGCATCCGCCATGCGCAGCCGGCCCAGGTCGTACGTCCGGGCGAGACCCGGCGCAATTGCCTTGTATGAGTTCCTGATCGAGGGTTTGGCGCTGGGTTTGCCGAGAGCGCCTTCGAGCGGCAGGGCGGCGTGCCGGGCCCGGGCCGAACGCAGGGTGCGCACGATCTGCCGCCGTCGTTCCGGATGGCCGATGGCATGTTCGACGGCGCTGAACCGCCGGGCCTCGAGAGACTTACGGACTCCGGAGAAGACGTCGGTGGCGAGTAACTTCGCATACCGGCCCTCGACCATGGTCAGGGTATCGAGAGCCACGGCTGCGCTGCGAGCTTCGGANNTTGTCCGGGGACAAGTCGCCACCGACCAGAACGCTGATGGCGTAGTCGAGATGTTCGAGGCTGAGCCGCTGGATGCCCTCTTGCAGGGACTCCCTTCTCTTGAGTCGAATAGAGGGCGCCTTCAGTTTACGTGCCGGCGGTTTGGGGGCCGGATGGAGCTCCTGGGCCGCCTGAGAAGATGGGACCTGTCGAAGTTGCGGCGGCGGTGCCGGCCCAGGACCTTCGTCGAGACGAATGACGAGATGGATCTCGGGGCCCATGTTCCAGGGTGGCCGATGATCTCTCAAATCGACGACAACGGCGTCGGAAGTTTGGGGAGGTGGGGTGGGCATTGCTGGGGCGGTTGCCCGTTGGGGCGAAGGGGAAGTGTCCATGCCCATGAACGTTACACCTCGTCGATCCGCGACCGGTGTGTTTCGAGTATCGGCACGGCAGCGGCGGTGATCGCGCCCACTCAGGGTTGCCGCGAATGTTGCCCCGCCCAGTGCGCCCGGGGTGCTCCAACCCGAAAGTGCGCCGATCGGTACGATCTCGGATATCCGTGCGGCAACGGCCTAGCGAGTACCTGTGGGCTCGACCCGTCGGTGATGATCGATGGACCTTCACCCGGGCCGGGAAGACTGGTTGCCAAGCCCCGCCGGATATGCCACGGAGGCGGGGTTACGGCATTCGGCGACGGGAGGATCCGCTCGCTAAGGTCCATCCGATGAGCATGCGCGCGCACATCGACTTCACACGATCTCCGCGCCTGCCTGGATGCTTCGGCCGCACCCTCGTCAATCTGAGGGTCCGATGACGGCCGATTCCGGCTCCTCGTCGTCCCGCCTCCGCAGAGGGTGGGCACGCAACATTTCCCTGGCCACCTGGTTGGCGGTGGCGGTGCTGGCCGTGACCGTCACCTCGCTCGTCGTAACGTCGGTTCTCAACCTCGGCTTCGGCCGGAACCTGGCCGAGGAGCTCATCGATGGCCAGCTTCAGGGTCGTGCTTCACTGAAGGCCGACGAGGTTGCACGCTATCTCGAGGGCATGCAGGGCCGCACGGCGGCTCTGGCGACAAGTCCGAGCGTGATTGAAGTCTCGGACAGCCTCATCGAAGCATATTCCGAACTCGATACACTCGACGACAACATCGTCAGGAAATCGCGCGACGTCGTGGAGGCGTACTACCGAGACGAGTTCGCTCCCGCGCTGGAGGCGTCGATCGGCACCACGGTGGCATGGCGAACGCTGACGCCGGTGGGCGATGCCGCCACCTATCTCCAGAGCCACTACGTCGTCGGCTCGGAAGACGAAGGCGAGCCGGCGCTCATCGACGATGCGGGTGACGGAAGCGTCTGGTCCGAGGTGCACCGGGAGATGCAACTGGGCTTCCTCGAGATCATTGAGAGGCTTGGCGCCGCCGATCTCTACATAGTCGAACCGGACAGCGGCATCGTGGTGTACTCGGCGGCAAAGNNTGGTCGGCATCCTCGTCTTGAAGATCCCGGGCGAGCCGATCGATGCGATCATGACCTCGGAAGGGAACTGGGTCGACGAGGGGTTCGGCGACACAGGAGAGGTATACCTGGTGGCATCGGACGGCCGGACCCGGTCCGTGTCGCGCCCGTACCTCGAAAACCCGGAAGCCTTCCTGGTCGAACTCGATGCGACGGAAACGGTTGCCGACCAAGATCGCAATGCCATCGCCGGAGTCGGTACGACGTCGGTTTTCCTCAGCGTCGGCGATGGTCGTGAGCTTGCCGAGGCCGTCGCCTCGGGGGAGACGCTGATCGAACGATCGAACTATCTCGAACGGCCGGTGCTCACCGGCGTAGCACCCGTCGAGTTGGAAAGCCTGGAATGGTTCGCCCTGGCCGAGTTCGAGGCTGAGGAGATCGAAGGCCCGATCTCTGATTTCCGCAGGGGTCTCATCATCACGGTCGCGATCTTTGTGATCTCCATCACCTTTGTGACGGTCGCCTGGGCGCGGGGAGTGTTCCGTCCGGTGCGCGCTATCGGGGACAAGATGCGGCGAATCCATGACGGGGAAGCGCTCGAGGAGGGAGAACCGGTGTCGAGCGCACCCCGGGAGTTCACCGATTTGGCGAACAGCATCGACACCATGCTGGATGCGCTCCGTCAACGGGAAGCCGACCTGGTGCAGGCTTCGGTCGAGAGGCTCAACACCGTGCGCAGCCTGCTTCCGTCCGCCATTGCCGAGCGGGTAGAGGCCGGTGACCGCAACGTGATCGATCAAGTTCCGCAAGCCGGCATCCTGGTACTCGTGTTCGACCGTCTCGGGGAGATGGTTCGCGACCAGGATGTCGCCACGACCCGCGAACTGCTCGATCGTTTGGTGGAGGAAATCGATTCGCTGGCGCTCCACCACGGGGTGGAACGCGTCAAGCTCGTCGGTGATGCCTTTTTCGCGGGTTGCGGGCTCACGCAGCCGTACCTGGACCACGTTCCGAGGTCGGTGGCGTTCGCCCTCGACGCTCGGGACGCCGTTCGGGAGCTTGCCGCCGTCTACGAGACCAGTCCCGGGTTGGCAGCCGGAATACACAGCGGACCGGTGACGGTCGGTCTGGCCGGAAGTGCCCGATTGGCGTACGACCTGTGGGGAGAAACAGTCGCCGCTGCTCACTTCCTCGCCCGTTTGGCGCGACCCGGCGAGATACTGGTGTCGGAGACGGTGAGAGCCTTGCTCCCGCCGGATATCGCGGCCGCGCAGAAAGAGACAGGGCCGGAAACACCCCCCGTATGGGAGATCGTCGGTCAGCGCGATCCCGAGGATTCAGCGTCATGAGCGACCTGTTGAGAGATCCGAGCTCGGCGTGGGCATTGGTGCTCGTCGTCGTGCTCCCGGTGGTGATCATTGGTGCCGGAGAACTGGAGGAGCGTCTCCGGCAGCGAGATTCGGTCCTCACCCCTGTCGTTTCCATTCTCCGCACGTGGACGGTGCCCCTACTCGCAGCCTGGGCGCTTGCTCGAGGCCTGTTCGGGCTCAGCTCGGAGAACCTCCTCATCCAGCTTCTCGGCACAGGTCTCTTGTTGTCCGGGGCCTTCGCCGCCCTTGCCGTTCTGCGGATCGTGATCACCCGCCTGCGGGAACGAGGAGAAGACCGCGACCGTCGCGGCGTCCCCCAGATACTCCTTGCCCTTCCGCGCGTCGCCGTCATCATCGCTACCGGTTGGTTTCTCATCGATGGGGTCTGGGGTGTCGATCTCTCGGCGGCGCTCACGGCCTTGGGCGTCACTTCACTGGTCATATCGTTTGCACTGCAGGACACCCTCAGTGGTCTTGCCTCCGGTCTGTTGCTCATGAGCGACGCGCCGTTTCAGCCCGGCGATTGGATCCAATCCGGAGAGCTCGAAGGGCGGGTGTTGGACATCAACTGGCGCAGCTCGAGGATCGAGGACCGGAACGGTGACCTTCACGTCGTTCCCAACGCTCAACTGGCGGGGGCCACCGTGATCAACTTCGATCGACCTACCAGCGTGCATCGGGTGGTGGTCCCGGTCCAGGTGGCCTTCGTCAACCCCCCAACCTTGGCAAAAGCGATGTTGCTCGACGCGGCACGGTCGACCCCGGGTGTTCTCGAGGACCCTGCCCCGGATGCCCGGGTCGTCCAGATCGACGATCCGCTCATGGGATACGAAGTCCACCTTTGGGTAGAGGATTATCAATCGGCGCCGAAGATTGCCAGCGATTTCGGCGCGCTGGTCTGGTACCAGTCACACCGCCACGACGTTCCCCTCCCCAGCCCTGCCCAGGACCTGTACCTCTACGACGGTACGGAAGCCGGACTTGCCGGGATACCGGACCGAGCGGAGATTCGACGCAGATTGCGACAGTCGCCGCTGCTGGATCAGCTTGGCGACGAGGACCTCGACCGGCTCGCTTCAGCCGCCCGTGCGGAGCGGTATGCCGCGGGCGAAACAATCCTCGAGACCGGTCTGGCCGGCCTCGGTCTGTTTGTGCTCTGGGCGGGTTCGGCTCGCATCCTTTCCCCGGGACCCTCCGGGCGCACCCTCGATGTTGCCGAGCTCGTACCGGGCGATGTATTCGGCCTACTGGGCAAGTCGGAGAAATGGCCGCAGCCCCCCTACACGGTGGCGGTCACCGATTGTGAAGTCGTCATCGTGGACCAAGAGGCCGCCCAGCAGGTCACCAGCCACAATCCGGCCCTGGCATCCGTCCTGAACCAGGTCACGAGAATGCGGCGGCGGCGGCTCGATCGAATTCTGGAAAGTGCGTCGCAGCAGATTTCCCTCGAAGCAGGAGGAGACGATGTCGGTACCGAAGAGGGACAGGAGTGAACGTGGCCTCCAGTACTCCGACACCGGAACGTCAAGGGAGACGGAAGCGTGACCGCGCTCGAAGCCTGCGCCGGAACCTGGCCACCACCTTCATCGTTGTGGCGCTGCTGTCGATATTGCTGCTGGGCGTTCTGAACTTCTTCCAAGCAAGGGCGTTGCTCACGAACAGCGTCGCCGAGCAATTGGTGACCCAGCAAGCCACCAATGCACGCGCCGTTCGTCGCGGTCTCGAACAACTGGAGCAAACCGTCATTCTCGCGGCCCGTAGCCAGAGCGTGGTCGACGACCTTCTCGAATTCTCTGCCGCCTACGAGAGCCTCCTCGCCGACGGCTCCGATCTCCTCGGGATCGACGAGTCGGCGGCCGTCGATGAGTTCTATGGTTCGGTAGTCGACGCCATAGCAGCAGCGGGCCTCGACGCCCCCCCGACCAGCGAACTCGTGCCGGGCACGGATGCCGGCCGGTTCCTCCAGTACCACTACATCGTGCGAAACCCGTTTGCGCCAGAGGAACGGAGTCAGATGGTAGAAGCCGATCTGGATGCGTCGGAATACGGACGGGTCCACGCGGGGGCGCATCCCCGCTTGGCCGAGCTGAACGCCCAACTAGGGTTCGGCGATTTGCTGCTGGTCGACGCGATGGGCAATGTGGTGTACTCGACCGACAAGCGGCTGGACCTCGGCACCAACGCGCTCGACGGTCCGTACCGTGCCACCGGGATGGCCAGAGCGGTGAGCGGGCTTGCAGCCGTTCCGGTCGGCGATGCCGCCTTCGT
>DHIO01000038.1:0-6419 GCA_002403855.1 Acidimicrobiia bacterium UBA4744 | reverse complement strand
GAGAACTACCTGGGCCGGGATTCGTTGACGGCCGCCGGCCCGGTAGGTTCCAACCGGCTCGATTGGGTCGTGGTGTCCGAGCTGGAGGCCGCAGAGGCAGATGAGCCCTTGCAGTCCTACGTCCGCCGGGTGCTGGTCGTAGCCCTCGTACTGGTACCCATCGTTGGACTCATCGCCCTGTTCCTGGCCGACCGGATGACCCGGCCCGTCCAACCGGTGGTCGACGCGGCCGCGAACGTGGCCGGTGGCCGGCTCGAGACTGCTCTTCCAGATTTGGGACGGAACGAGTTCGGCGACGTGGCGCGCCGGCTCAACACGCTCACCGCCGATCTTCGCGACGGGGAGCGCGCTCTCGCCGAGGAGGAACGGGAGATCACCAGGCTGCTCTTGTCTGCCCTACCACCTCGCCTCGTCAAACAACTTCGAAGTGGCGAAAGAACCCTCCGCGACTTGGTCGACACCGTGACCGTCGTTGCACTCACGGTGACGGGCATGCTCGACGAAGCCAGGATCGACCC
Organism: Acidimicrobiia bacterium UBA4744; assembly: GCA_002403855.1. Lineage (GTDB taxonomy): Bacteria > Actinomycetota > Acidimicrobiia > Spongiisociales > UBA4744 > UBA4744. The sequence continues at coordinate 5,901 of DHIO01000038.1, read as the reverse complement.
GGAATCGGCGGTCGAGCTCTCTGCGCGGCTCTCCAATCAACTGGAAGAGGTCGCCGCCGGGCTCGGGGTGGAACGCGTGCGGTCGTCTTCCGATCAGCACCTCTTTGCGGCCGGTCTGGACACGCCCGAGACCGCAGTGGCCACTGCTGCCGAGTTCGCTCTCAAGGCCGTGGAAGCGATTGAAGAATCCGGACGGGAAAGCGGCATTGAGTTGGCCTACCACGCCGGGATGAGCGCAGGGCAGGCCATCGCCAGTTTGCTCGCCGTCGATCAGCTCACCTACGGGGTCTTCGGCGCTCCGCCCCGAACGGCGCTGGCGCTCGGTTCGGTAGCGGAACCCGGCCAGATCCTGCTCGACCCGGAGACGGCCGCGGAACTGGGCGAAGAGTGGGACCTGGAGCCGGCGCGTGGCCTCGTCGATCTCCGCGGCGAGGCGATGGAGGCGATGGTGTTGAAGGGCGGACCGCTCGGAGGGGAAGCCGAACCAGACCCGGCCGAGTTGGAGTAGGGCGGGTCGGCCCGGCCGGTCGACGACCCTCGAGGATGGCTGCACTTCGTGCAGGCCCTGGTGACCGTCCGCTAGCTTTCGGTGGATGTAGGTGAGCGGAGGTTCGTCGGGATGTGCTGTTTGGTGGCGGTGTTGATGCTGGTTGGTCCGCGCGCCGGAATCCTCGTCTGGTGGTTGATCGATCAGCCGCGTTGGGAGAGCGCCTTTGATAACTTCCTGTGGCCCTTGCTGGGGTTCCTGTTCCTGCCCTGGACCACGATCGTATTCGTCCTCGTCGCCCCGGGAGGCGACATCACGGGGTTCGACTGGGTGTGGCTGGCGTTGGGCCTGATCGTTGATCTCGGCTCGTACGGCGGCGGCCGCTACGGGCGGCGGGGCTACGTCGCCAGGCAAGCGGCCGTCTGAGAGCNNAGGCACCGATCGGGACTGCACCGAGTCCCAGAGAGACTGCTTGCAGCAGCAGGTTCTGCGCGGCATGTCCGGCCTCGAGTTTCACGTACCGCTCGGCTCGATCACCGTACTTCTGCTCGGTGCGGGCATACACCCCGGCCAGGACGAAGACCGCCGCGGCATCCTCCACGGCGTTCTGGGACAGCGCCGCCCGAGCCAGGTCTACCCGCACGTCCTCGTTGGCGAGGACTTCGAGTTGGTGGCGGTGCGGGTCGTAGTGGTATCGGCCCGAGTCGGTCACCACGTACAACTCCAGCGGATACAGCGCTCCCGCCGACGGGGCGGTGCGCAAACCTGCACTGGAGGTCACGCCCTGTGCCGCCCACACGAGCTGGGAGATCTCAGTCGGATCCAGAGGCCCCGGCCGGTAGTCGCGAACCGAGCGTCGCTCAGCCAGAGCCTCTGCCAGGGACCCGCCGCCGGTGACTTCCGGCGGCGGAAGATCGATCCGACCTATCACAACCGCACCTCCCGAATCTGACCCGTCGGCGCTCTCGTTGCCGGTGGCACACCCGGCCACCAGTGTCACTGTCAAGAGGATCACACAGCATCGCATCAGGGAATCCTCACTCTATGGTCTTCCGGTGGAGCAGCGGCCGATAGAGGCGGAGGACTCAATCCGCCAACCTGAAGTTCCAGGGCAGCTCTTCTCGGCGTAACTCGACCCTGGCAGAGAGGGTGGTGGTGGGGATACGCTAGAGAGGTGCGACGTTGGCTCTGGGTCCTCGTTGTTGGTGTCGTGGCGGCATCGTGTACCGACAGACCGGTGGCGCCGCCGATCACTCAAGTGGGGACGGCTCCGGTGACTTCGGAAGCCACGGCCACCACCCTCGAGTCCACTACGACCAGCACCCTCGGATCCACAACGACGGCCACTACTGGGCAGTCGTCGCCGACCGCCGACGAACTGAGCGAAGAGCGGCTGTCGATGGTGGAGAACCAGATCTCGGCCCGGCAGATCCAAGATCCTCTCCTGCTGGAAGCAATGAAGGCGGTGCCTCGCCATCGGTTTGTGCCCGACGACCTGCAGAAGTACGCGTATGAGGACCATCCCCTCCCGATCGGCTTCGGACAGACGATTTCTCAGCCATACATCGTGGCCCTGATGACCGAGGCCCTTGCCGTCGCACCCGGGGAAAAAGTGCTGGAGATCGGGACCGGCTCCGGCTACCAGGCGGCGGTGCTGGCCGAGATGGGCCTCACGGTGTACACCATCGAGATCATCCCGGAGCTTGCCACCCGGGCCGAATCCGTCCTCGGCCACCTCGGCTACAGGGTCATGACCCGCGCCGCAGACGGCTACTTCGGATGGGAGGAAGAGGCTCCCTTCGACGCGATCATCGTCACCGCCGCTCCCGACCACGTACCTAAGCCTCTGGTCGATCAGCTGGCTCCCGGTGGGGTCATGGTGATTCCGGTCGGGCCTATCGGTGCAGTGCAGACGCTGTGGAAGTTCTCTCCCGGCGCCGACGGCGAACTGCTGGCCGAGAGTCTCGGGTGGGTCTCCTTCGTTCCCTTCACTCGTGCCGAAGAGTGACCGGTCGGATGGGCCGTGATAGGAGTGCCGCCAGCCCGTAGGCGGCGGCGCCGATCTGCACCACGAGCGAGAAGCCGAAGGCCAGCGCCAGGATTGCCGCGGCGGCGGCGCTCATCACGGAGACGGTGCCGTTGATGGCCCAAGCCCACGGCACCAGGTGAGACGCTCGCCGCTCGAGGTGGGCCAGTCCCCAGGGGAACATGATGCCCATCAGGAAGCCCAGAGGGAAGATCATCGCCGCACCGGCGACGATGCGGACCGCCGTCGGGGCCGGGAGCACCCACGGCGTTAGCCCGCGGATGAGGAACGGATAGGCGAGAGCGAGAGCAGTGAGGGCGACGGCACCCGGGCGCCACGGGATCCTGCGCGACAACGCGGAGCCGGCGCCGGAAGCCACCAGGATGGCGAACAGCACGATCGCGAAGGCCGCCGTAGGTCGACCGAGGAGCAGGATGTACTGCTGGATCAGCGGTATCTCAACAAACAGGAACGCGATGCCGAGCATCCCGAAGTAGCTCACCGTCCACCAGCGAAGAGACCCCGGCGTCCGTGAACCGTTTGACTTTCGTATGACCAGCGGGGCTGCGATCAGGACCAGCGCGGCGAGCGTCGAGATCACCAGCAAGGCAAGCAGGACGAAGTACCCGGCCCCCCCGAACGGCTGCCAGGTGCGCCCCAAGGTGTCGAGTACGGTCGAGGCCTGCGACCACGTGAAGAAGTGGCCGAAGAAGGGCCTGTCGTCGGTCGGGGCGGCAATGTCGAACTCGTGGGTTCGGTAGACCGTCTCGACGTCTTTGGTCGTCAGCAATGCCGCGGCCAGATGCGAATACTGCTCGTCGGGGAGAACATTGAACCGGTTGGTCGAATCGAGGAAGGGGGCCGCAACGATGTCGAACCGCTCGGCCTGAGCGAACTGATCCACCTGCTCGACGTCGCTCGGAGAGAATCCATCCGGTCGGACGAGGAGAACGGCGCCGGCATAGCTGCGCAGCATGATCGCCGCCGGGGGAGCGTCGTTGCCGCGATTGTTGAGCGCCTCGACGGCGATGGCCAGTAGACGGGTTTCTTCACTTGGGGGGAGCTGCGCCCAGCGCGCCGCCGTGAAGATGCCTCCGGGAGCCAACCGGTCCAGGAACTGCTCGAAAGCCTCTACGGTCAGCAGGTAGCTCTCCGCCAGGCTGTAGGCGCCGGACGAAACCGGGCGGTACGGGGCGGTCAGAGCCAGGTCGATGACGTCGAAACGGTCACCGGAACGCTCCACAAAGGTCCGGGGATCGGCGAACGTGACGGTGACACGAGGGTCGTCGTACGGGTTGGGGCCACTGGATCGGATCATTTCTACGGCATCCCGGTGGGGTTCGACGGCCAGCACAGACCCGGCGCCGTTGGCCAGCGCGATGGCCACGTCGAGTCCGCCGCGCGGTTCGAGGACCAGCGCACGGGCCGAGGGACGCAGGCGAAACGCCAGCGAGGACAACACGTGCAGGGCGTACTCGTCGGAGTCGGGAGCAAGGCGCGGGACGGGGCTCAGGTCGTCACCGTTGAACGTGATTCCGTCCTGGCGGGGGAGCGGGCCCGAATAGGTGAGGCTGAGGGCGGGAAGCGAGCGAATCCCGTCGCTCACCACCAGGTCGATCCGAGTGCCCTGGTCCCATCTCGTGGTCGAGATTTCGGCGCCGGGGTATCGGAGCGCGGCGTTGAGATCCTTGTAGGGCGAGAGCTTCATCGCCAGGGGGGCGGGTACCGTGACGGCAAGCAGCAGCAGGACGGTGATGGCCGCCGTCCCGGCCCAAGGCCGGCGTTCTTCTGCAGACGCAAACGCCGTCGCTCCGACCATGGCGACGGCCGCCGACAGCGCTATCGTCGCTTCGCCGCCCAGCGTCGCGAGTCCTCCCAGAGCAATGCCCGCTCCGACTCCGGAACCGGCGAGACTGGCCGCGTACACCCAGTTGGACGGGATGGGGTCGGGCGCGTCGCCGCCGGTCAGCAGGACTGCCACCACCAGCCCCCCGAAGAAGAACGGCACCGCCAGGACGAGGTAGTAGACGAGAAGATAGAAGACCTGGCGGCGGTCCCAGGCGATGGCGAACGAGTCGAAGGGGAGGGCGTTGGTCAGCGCGTAGGCGCCGATGATGGTGAGCGACTGACCGACCGCCAACCAGGCCCAGCGCTGCGGACCACCACGTCCCAGTCTCGGGAAGGCAGACAACGCAGACCCGCTGGCGCCGAATCCGAGTAGCGCCAGGCTGACGGCGAGAAACGCGAAGTGATAGAACTGGGTGATCGCAAATACCCTGGTCAGGGCGATTTCGAAGGCGAGTCCGGCGGCGGAGGTAGCGGCGACTGCTCCCAGGATCAGTGCGGTCCGGGCCCTGCGTTGCGTCGTGGCCGCGCCGGGCGACGGGACGCTGCGGCTCTGGGACATTGCACGGCGTTCCACCGCTCCATCGTACGAAGAAGCCGTCGGTCCCAGAAGGGTCCAGGGGCCCNNGCGGGCGCCGGTGCCACCGGCCCTCCCGGACGGCTCTGGTAGGGAGCTTCAACCCGTCGGTCGGACACGGCGCGTCGTGTGTGGATCAAGGAGGAACTGGATCATGGTGGTGGTTAGGAAGCTCATGAAGGTCACGTTGCTGGCTGCCTACTTCGGCCTGTTTGCGATGTTGATGGTGGCAGCCGGGGACTTCGTCCTACACGGTTAGGAGTATTTCCGCACTGAAGGCCCTCGCCTCGGCGGGGGCCTCAACGCGTCTGCAAACGAGCCACCTCGTGGCGTAGGTCCCGGGAAGCAAGCCGGATGGACCGCCGGAGTCGTTGGACCTGGCGTCGCGACTGAGGCCGCGGCCGGCCGCGGTACCATCGGGAGCACCCCATCCTGGAGTTGCGGTTGACGACCGGAAAACGAGCGGGAACCGACGGCATGCTCTTCACCGACCACTATCAACTCACGATGTCGCAGCTCTACTACCGGCTGGGTATCCACGAGCAACCGGCTCAGTTCGATCACTTCTTTCGCAGCTATCCCGACTACGGGAGACACCAGGCCGGGTACTGCATCAACGCGGGCCTGGAATGGCTGCTCGATTGGATGGCTACGGCTCGCTTCCGGGATGAGGACATCGACTACTTGAGGAGCCTCTCCGGTAGAACCGGCCGGCGCTTGTTCGACGACGGCTTCCTGGAGTGGCTCGGCTCCAACGGTTCCTTCGAGACGATCAGCCTCGAGGCCATACCGGAGGGGAGAGTCGTCCATCCCAATGTCCCCCTGACGGTGGTGCGTGGACCGTTGGCTATGGCCCAGCTTCTCGAGACCCCCCTGCTCAACCACCTCAACTACCAGACTCTCATCGCCACCAAGGCATCGCGGGTCAACGAAGCGGGCCGGGATGGGCCCGTACTCGAATTCGGA
>DHIO01000018.1 GCA_002403855.1 Acidimicrobiia bacterium UBA4744 | reverse complement strand
ACTAGATCTCGATCGTGATCCAGGTGGTCCGGGCCACCGCGCACAGTTCTCCCTGGCCGGTGTACAGGGCCGACGACCCGAATCGTTTCCGCCCGTTGGAGCCCATCTTGCGGGCGACCACCACCAGGGGAACATCGCCGCGCACCACGCTTCGTTGCTCCGCTGCCATCCGACCGAGCAAGGCCAGCTGCCCGGGCTCGGTCGAGGCGAAAAAGGTGGGGCAGTCCAGGGCAGCCCAGACGATCTCAGGTCTCACGTCTCCATTGGAATCGGTCAGTGAGGAGTCCGGCGTCCAAGGAGCGGCCAGGCTTCCTTCAACCGGACCCGGAAAGATGTGGAGCCCGTCCTCTCTCGCAGGGCTGCACACAAAACACGAGGCAAACGTGGCGCCGGGATCGAAACCCCGGTAGTGCTCGGCCGCCCTTTCGGATTCTCCCAGACCGACCGGGGGAAGCACTTCGAGTTCGTCGTCGATAGTCCGGGCCTCAGCGACCAGACCATGTTGGTCGTGAACCTCGATCTGCCCGTCCGCCGTGCGCAGCACGTCCAGTGATGTGTCCAGCGGAGGCGGGCGATGGAGCGTCACCTCGACCGGCCCGTCGAGCAAACCGGCTATCGCTCCGCAGGCGTATCCACCGTTGGCGGAGTCCGGTGGTCCTCGGAATCGGGCTGGGATGATCACCTGTCCGTCCATCTCGGCACAACTCTATCGGTGTCCGTTCAGATTGACGCCGGCGGCGCCGATGGAATGATGTGGAGTCCTGGCGAAACCTTTGGCGGTACGTAGCAGGTGTGGTGGCCTGCGCGGTGATCGGATATTTCCCGTTCGTGCAACAGCGCCGGGTACCGCTGCTGGGGGGAGTCGATCTCGGATTCCATGAACTCGGACACATGCTGACCTACGTGTTTGCAGATGTCGTCACCGCCCTCATGGGTAGCGTCTTCCAGATTGTCGTGCCGCTCGGCCTGGCTGCCTATTTCGGGATCCGGCGTCGCGATTTCCTCGGCGCCGGTTTGTGTCTCGCCTGGGCCGGAGCCAGCGCTGCCGACGTGGCGGTCTATGTCGCCGATGCCCCCTATGAACGCCTGCCTCTCATCGGAGGAGCGCACGACTGGGCCTATCTGCTCGGTCCATCCGCCTTCGGCAATATGGAAGGAGCCGCCCGGATCGCCGGCATGGTCGACGTGATGGGCGGTCTGCTGATTCTGGCCGGGATCGCCTTGTGCTTCTGCGGACCCTTCCTGAACCGGCCCGCTTCCTCGGTGCGGCCTCAGGTCCCCAAGGTGGCCAAGATTCGAGAACCTCGCCGCTGGTCAGAACCCGATACGCTCCCGGCCGGGCGAATCCCCGAAGCACCCGGCGCCGACCCCCTCCCTTGAGAATTCGGTATCGGCAGAGCCGGAAACCTCTCGCGCATGGCCATCCCCGACTGTATCGTGCCGACGGTCGAATCTCCGGGGAAGACATGAGCAAATGGTTGTTCGTCATGGTGTTGTTGCTCACAGCCTGCAGCGGATCGACGACGACCACCTCGTCTGACATACCTCCTGCACCCTCCACGACGGTCGATGCCACGACCGAGGCTGCCGAGCCTCCAGAGACGACCGTGCCCACAATGCGGTCGATCGAAGTCGCTATCCCCACCGAAGGGCTGGACCTGGCCGGCACGCTTCGATTGCCGGCCGGTGAAAGCCCGGCACCGGCGGTGGTGCTGATTCACGGCAGTGGTCCACAAAGCCGGGCCTCCGAAATTCCCGGTCAGCTGAACATGGTGTTTGGTTTCGATATCCCGGTATTCGCCGAGCTCGCCGATGCCCTACAAGAAAGCGGGTTTGCGGCGCTGACATACGACAAGCGAAGCTGCGGCTCCTTCAATGGGTGCGCAGACAACGGGTACCCGCTCCCGAGCGACGACCTGACCATCGAGGCGTTCATCGATGATGCCCGGGCGACGGTCGATTTCCTGCGGCGGCGACCCGAAATCGATCCGGATCGCGTCAGCATCGTCGGACATAGCCAGGGCGCGCAGTTCGTCACGTCGATGCTCGAGTCCGACCCGAACCTGGCCCGGGGGGTCATGATCGCCGGTCCCTACCATCCCATACATCACCGAAGCACAGCTCGAGTTCACGCTCGACCTGCTTGGCCGGCTCGGCATTGGTGAAGAGGATGCGCTTGCCTCCCCGGCGGTGGCGCCCTTGGTCGATCTGGTCGACGGGCTGGCCGAAATCCGATCAGGGGGCAATGAGCCTGTGGCGGGAGTGAGCGCCGAGTTCTGGCGTAGCTGGTTCGATCTTCACGAGCAGTCGCTGTCGGCCGCGTCTCGAATGCCTCAACCGCTCCTCGTGCTCAACGGGGAGCTGGACTGGAACGTTCCTCCGACAGAGGCGCGGGCATGGGGGGAGTACCTGGCCGGCGTGGATGCGGAATTCGATGTGATCACGTTCCCGTGTGTCACCCACGCCCTCAACTGCGTGTCCGAATCTGATCCCACGGCCATTACCCCCGCCGACATCGGCCGCACGGTCGCACCTGAGGTGATCGATGCTCTCCTGGCTTTCCTGGCCGGTTGATTCCCGTACCGGTCAACTCTCGAGCTGATCCTTCAATCGCAGCAGGTTTCGCTTCCAGATGGCGGCGAGCACTGGTGCCGCCAACCCGGCGGTCGCCGGTCCGCCCAGATACCAAGGGAAGACCAGTCGTTCCCGCCACGTGAACCGGGTCGTGCCGGCGTCGACTGGCTCGAGTTCAAAGGCTCCCTCGCCGGTGACCACCCCGGTGTGGCGTACCCCGATGCGTTGTTGTTCTCTCCACTCCGTCACGTGCATGATGTCCGTGGTCCCGAATGGCCCCACTCGGGTGGCAACTTCCATCCGGGTCCCGATTCCGCGGCGGCGGTCGGTGAGGAACGTGATCGATTCGGCGTCGCCCATCCACTCGACGTGCGATTCCAGATCGGCTGCCGCCGCCCATACCTGGACGAGCGGAGCCTCGATCATCACCGAGACTTCGACCTTCGCCATAGGAGACACCATATCGGAACGGCTGCCGCCGTTTGCCGTGGTCCGCAACGCAGCTCGTAGCTTTTCCTGCGTGACACAATGTGGGAATGTACCTAGATCACGCGGCGACCACCCCCTTGCGTCCAGGAGTCTGGGAGGCAATGGAGCCGTTTGCGCGCGATGCATACGCAAATTCTTCGGGTTCGCACGGCCCGGCGCGGCGCGCCAAGAACGCACTAGAGGAGGCGCGGGAACACGCTGCCGAGCTCCTCGGTGCCCGTCCCCTCGAGATCGTGTTCACCAGCGGCGGGACCGAGGCCGACAACCTGGCGATAGCCGGGGCGGCCTTGGCCGGAGATGGGCGGGGTGGGGTGGTGACCGCGGCCGCCGAGCATGAGGCGGTCCTGGAGAGCGCCCGGTTTGTGGCTCGGCTGGGGTGTCCTCTGACCGTGGTCTCGGTCGATAGGTGGGGCCTGGTCGACCCCGACGCCATTGGTGAGGCCGTCGATGATCGGACTGCGGTGGTCTCGGTGATGACCGCCAACAATGAGACCGGAGTGATGCAGCCGGTGTCGAAGCTGGCCGACGCCGCTCGCGCCGCCAATCCGACCGTTTCCGTGCACACCGATGCCGTGCAAGCATTCGTCTCCGAGGAAGTCACCGTCGATCTGCTCCGGGTCGACCTGCTCTCTTTGGCCGCTCACAAGTTCGGTGGTCCCAAGGGCGTCGGGTTGCTCTATGTACGGGACGGTATTCGGCTCGAACCGGTTCTTCACGGCGGCGGCCAGGAACTCGGCCGCCGCTCGGGAACCCACAACGTGATGGGGGCCGTGGGAATGGCGGCCGCGATGGAGGCGACCGTGGCGGACCGGCAACGCTTCCGGGGGGCCGTGGGCGGCGCCCGGGACCGGTTGGAGACCCTTCTGGGACAAGCTTTTCCGGATCTGGAGATCAATGCACCCGTCGATTCGCGCCTCGTGCAGCACAGCCACGTGCGGATTCCGGGTATCCGCAACGACACGGCTCTCGTCCGACTCGACCGGGCCGGCGTTGCCGCTTCCGCCGCCTCCGCTTGCCAGAGCGGCGCCGCAACGGTGTCGCACGTGCTGACGGCCATGGGCATGTCTGCCGAGGTTGCCCGTCAGTGTCTCCGGTTCTCGTTCGGCTGGCCGTCCCGGCCGGGAGATGGAGACGAAGCGGCTTCGCTCATCGTCCGGGCCCTCGAGGGTCTTCGATGAGGGCGCTGGTAGCCATGAGCGGGGGAGTCGATTCCTCGGTGGCGGCCGCGTTGATGGTCGAATCGGGACACGAGGTGATCGGTGCCACGTTGAGACTCTGGCAGGGTGAGAACGGGGAGGCTCCCACCGCCGGATGCTGTACCGTCGGTGATGCAGAGGATGCCCGGCGGGTGGCCGGCCAGCTCGATATCCCCTACTACGTCTTCGACTACACCGAAGACTTCCGGACCGGAGTCATCGATCCGTTCGTGAACGACTACCTGTCCGGCCGGACGCCCAATCCGTGCGTCGAATGCAACCGGGTTGTGAAATTCAGCCGCTTGCTGGATCAGGCGGCTGATCTCGATTGCGACCTTCTGGTCACCGGTCACTACGCCCGGGTCCGCCGCCATCGGGATGAGTGGCAACTGTGGCGGGGCGCCGATGCGACCAAAGACCAGTCTTACGTGCTGTACATGCTCGGTCAGCCGGAACTGGCCAGGGTGCGTCTGCCCATCGGTGAGATGACCAAGGCGGAGACCCGTTCGGTCGCGGCGCGTTTCGGACTACGAACTGCGGCCAAGAGCGAGAGCCAGGACATCTGCTTCGTCGGCGCGGGCGACTACCTGTCTTTCATCGATTCGCAAACAACGGGAGCGATGCAGGGCGGTCCCATCGTCGACCACAACGGTACCCATCTGGGCCATCACGGCGGAGTGGCCGGTTTCACCATCGGCCAGAGACGGGGTCTCGGGGTGTCCGTCGGTGAGGCCCGCTATGTCACCTCGATCGATGCATCTACGGCCACCGTCGTGGTGGGTAGGGGAGAGGACTTGCTGGCATCCGGAGCCCGTATCGAAAGCGTTCGCTGGGTTGCCGGCGACCCGCCCGAAGCGGGGCGAGTCGATGTTCAGGTGCGGTACAACTCCCCGCCGGTTCCGGCCCGGCTCGATCCGGAGGGCACAGTCTGCACGGTCACGTTTGAGCGTCCCCAGCGCTCGGTGGCGCCGGGTCAGGCCGGGGTCGTCTATCGGGGCAGAAGAGTCCTCGGCGGGGGCACCATCGCGAGGGCCCTTTGATGTCGGGCACTCAAGTGACCGGGGTTGGGAGCCTTGCTCACCTCGATCCCGAGGGGGCTGCAGACTTCGTGCTCGGGACCACCACACTTCCGTGCCCGACCCTGATCTCCGACGAGCCGGGTCCGGCGGGATTGCCCGTGGCGGGTCTTCCCAGCACCTGGCACGAAGTCGAGCACTTCCTTCGGCCTCTTCCGGCCGGGTTGCCGGTCCCCGCCGACATCCATTGCCGCGTCGACCACGATGGGCCGCCGGTCGGCCCCGTGACATCGTCGTTGATGGCAGGGGAGTTGTCTTCCCATGGTTGAGACGATCGCTGCCCGGGCCGAGGATTTGCGAGCCCAGATCCGCTACCACAGCCATCGCTACCACGTGCTCGATGCACCCGAGATTTCCGATGCCGACTACGACCGCTTGGTCAGGGAGTTGCAGGGGATTGAGAGGGACCATCCCGACCTCATCACTGCCGACTCGCCCACTCAGCGGGTGGGAGCCCCGGTTTCTGAACTGTTTGCGCCCGTTCGGCACCGCCAGCGAATGTTCTCACTGGACAATGTGGAGTCCATCGCCGAGCTGGAGGCCTGGGAGAAGCGGATGGCACGACAGCTCGAGGAGGACGGCAGTGGGTATGTGTGCGAGCTCAAGATCGACGGGCTGGCGGTCTCCCTGACCTATGAGAGCGGGGTCCTCACTCGAGGCGCAACCCGCGGTGACGGGGTCACCGGTGAGGACATCACCGCCAATCTTCGAGCCATCGACGCTGTTCCGCTCCGGCTGCTGGGCGACTCGCCCGCTCTCATGGAGGTGCGCGGGGAGGTCTACATGCCCATCCCGGCCTTCGAGAAGCTCAACGAGCGTCAAGCCGTCGACGGTGGCCGCCTCTTCACCAATCCGCGCAATGCCGCGGCGGGATCGGTGCGGCAGAAGGACCCGGCCATCACTGCGTCGCGATCCCTTTCGATCTGGGTCTATCAGCTGGGCTTGGTGGAAGACGGTCCGTCGTTCGGGCGTCATTGGGAGACGCTCGAGTATCTCCGCGACCGGGGACTGAGGGTCAATCCGGCTTCCCGGGCAGTGGCCGACCTGGAAAGCGTCGAACGCTATGTGAGGGGTGCTCAGGAAGGGCGACACCGTCACGACTATCAAACCGATGGGGTCGTGGTGAAACTCGATGACCTTTCGAGTCAGCGGACGCTGGGGTTCACGGCCAAAGCCCCCCGTTGGGCCGTTGCCTACAAGTTCCCACCGGAAGAGCAGACCACTACGTTGCGCGGCATCGAGATCAACATCGGTCGAACCGGGGCCGCCACGCCGTTCGCCGTGCTCGAACCCGTCTTCGTGGGCGGAGCCAACGTCGGGATGGCGACTTTGCACAACGAGGACGAGATCCATCGCAAGGATGTCAGGATCGGCGATACGGTGATCGTTCGGCGGGCGGGTGACGTGATCCCCGAAGTGGTGGGGCCGGTGCCCAGCCTCCGTACCGGCGATGAGCAGGTCTGGCACATGCCGTCGGTCTGCCCCTTCTGTGGCCGGCCGATCGTTCGTCCCGAAGACGAGAAGGTGGCGCGCTGCACTGGTGGTCTCGAGTGCCCCAGCCGGCTGCGGGAATGGTTGGCGCACTTTGCTTCCCGGGGCGGGATGGACATCGAAGGGCTGGGGTACAAGACCATCGACTTGCTGCTCGGCGAGAAGCTGATCTCCGACCCCGCCGATATCTTCTTTCTCGAGTCGGGTGATGTGCTCCAGTTCGAGGGTTGGGGTGAGGTGTCGGTCGGCAACTTGCTGGCGGCGATCGACGATGCCCGGCACCGGCCCCTGCATCGATTCCTGGTGGCGCTGGGTATCCGCCACGTGGGAGGCACGGTCGCCCGGCTCCTCAGCCGGGAGTTTGGAGATATCGACCGGTTGCTCGATGCGGGCGAAGAGGAACTGGCGGCCATCGACGGCATCGGACCGACGATCGCTGCTTCCGTGCGGGACTGGGCGAGCAACTCAGAGAACCGGAGGCTGATCGGGCGTTTTCGAGAAGGCGGCGTGCAGCTCGCCGACGAACAGGCGGGTGGTGGCTCCGCTGCGCTCGAAGGACTCGCCGTGGTCATTACCGGCACCCTTTCCTCGCTGGGGAGAGATGAGGCCAAAGCTGCGGTCGAAGTCCGGGGTGGCAGAGTGACATCGTCGGTGTCGCGCAAAACGACGGTGGTTGTCGCCGGCGAATCGCCCGGGTCTAAGCTCACCAAAGCCGAAGAAATGGGGGTTCCGGTGATCGACGAGACCAAGTTCATCCAACTCCTGGAGGAGGGTCCGGCGGCGGTGGGACTCGGATGAGGACGCGAATTGCGACCTTCGTGCTCGCGTTACTGATCCCCACGGCCTGCGCAGGCGAAGCGACCGAGACCCCGGAGGTGCTCCTCGAGGTTGAAACGTTCTCGGAGCAGTCCGTTGGCGTACATCTGTCCGACACTGCCGTGCGGCAGATCCTCAACGGGGAAATCGAACCGCCCCAGTACAACTCCAATCCGCCGACCAGTGGCCCCCACGCCGATCGGGCCGCCGCCTGTGGCATTCTTCGGCAGCCGGTCCCCGACGTGTACCAGATCCACAACCTCGCCATCGGCGTCGTGGTCTATCAGTATTCGCCGGCGCTCGAAGCCGCCGAGGTCGAGCGGATCGAAGAGCTAGGGCGCGGGTTCGAGGATCGGATCCTCGTCGCTCCCCGACCGGGCATGGAGGCCCGGGTGGTCGCGACGGCCTGGACCAAGATGATGCAGCTCGATGCCGTCGATGAGGTATTTCTGACGGCGTTCTACGAGGAGCACGTGGGTAATGGTCCCGAGGATGGCGAATGCCCCATCGAGGTCGATGAGGGGGCCTAGCCGCCGAAAGAGCAAGGAAGATCAGTAGACGCGAAACGACCAGGAATACTCGCCCACGTCGGGAAGGCCGCTGAGAGTTCGCCAGCGAATCAGCACCTCATGGCGACCTGGTGAGAGCTCGGTGATCGCCTGGTCGGCTCCCGGTTGCCACGAGTAGACCCCGGTGCCCTCGACGAAGAACACCTCTTCGGCGGGGATCAGAAACCCGTCCACGAACAGCTCGATGGCGTAGCCGCTCAGCATGTCGACTTCGATCCGCGTCTGTCGGACCACCGTTTCTCCGGGTTCGGGCTCGATCTCCTCGATCTGCTCGGGCCGGCCCATCCCGGCCCGGTCCGGCGAACCGAAGACGATGCCGAAGGCCGTAACGGCGATCAGTGCCAGGCCCAGACCGAGATAGACGGCGCGATATCTGCCCACGCGGAGATTGTACGGGGAAACCTCCCCAACGGTCTGCCTAGCCGTGCGCCTACTAGCGTTACGTGCATGCGGACCAACCCGGTACTCACGCAGCTGGGCGCGTATCCCATCGCGACGCTCCAGGAGCGGGTGCGAGCCATGCGGGCTGCGGGAGAACCGCTGCTGGACTTCTCGGTTGGCGATCCGCGCGAACCGACCCCCGCATTTGTTCCTGAGGAGCTCCGGCGGTCGGTTCCCACGGTATCCCAATATCCGACCACCTCCGGCCTCCCCGAGCTTCGCCGCGCGGTCGCGGGTTACGTGCAACGGCGTTTCGGTGTCCGGGTCGACCCGCAAACGCAGGTCTTACCCACCGCCGGATCCAAGGAAGCGATCTTCTCGACCCCTCTCGCGTTTGTGGACCGGACGGCGAGAACGGCGGTGGTCTGGGCAACGCCCGGCTATCCCATCTACGAGCGGGGAGCGCTGCTGGCCGGGGCAGAAGGATTCCCGGTGCGCCTCGACGGGGACTTCGTTCTCCGGTCTGAGCAAGTACCCGACGCGGTGTGGGACCGGGCTGCCATCGTCTGGATCAACTATCCGCACAATCCCACAGGAGCGACGACCGATCTTTCCGTTCTCGAAGACCTCTACCGGCGAGCCGGTCGGGCCGGTGCCTGGGTGTGCTCCGACGAGTGCTATGTCGATGTTTACGAAGATGAGCCGCCGCCGTCGATCCTGCAGCTTGCCGGAGCCGGCCTCAAAGGGGCACTTTCCTACTTGAGCCTCTCGAAGCGGTCCGGGATGACCGGCTACCGAACGGCGGCCATCGTCGGCGACGCAGAAGGAATTGCGGTGCTGAAGAACCTGCGAACATCGACCGGCACGGCCTCCCCCGAGTTCGTCCAGAGAGCGGCTATCGCGGCTTGGGACGATGACGACCACGCAGCCGAGCGGAGAGCCATCTTCGCCGCCAAGCGGGCAATCTTGCGCTCTGCCTTCGAAGATACCGGCCACGAAGTCGTCGCATCGAAAGCCGGGATCTACATCTGGGCACGAGTCGGCGATGACGTCACGGTGGCCGACCGGCTCTTGACCCGGGGAATCGTCGTCTCGCCGGGGAGAGCCTTCGGGTCAGGCGGGGAAGGGTTCTTGCGGCTGGCTCTCATCCCCACCCTCGACGAAACCCAACAAGCCACGGAGGTACTGAAAGCGTGTCTGACCGAGACCTGATCGAGGCCGCCTATTCGGACCACGATCTCCTCGGCGAGGCGATCGATGCCGTCGAGCGGACCATCGCCCTGCTCGACCAAGGCCGGTTGCGGGTCGCCGAGAAACGGGATGGTTCTTGGGAGGTCAACGAATGGATCAAGGAGGCCATTCTTCTCTACTTCCGCATGACGGAACTCCATACGATGACGGCCGGTGACTTCGAGTACCACGACAAGATCCCGACCAAGTCCCGACTCCACGAGTCCGGCATCCGGGTGGTTCCTCCCGGGACGGTGCGATACGGGGCCTACTGTGAACCGGGGGTCGTCGTCATGCCCGGCTACATCAACATCGGCGCCTATGTCGGTGCCGGCACCATGGTCGACACGTGGGCGACCGTCGGGTCCTGTGCTCAGGTGGGCCGCAACGTGCATCTGTCGGGGGGAGTGGGCATCGGTGGGGTGCTCGAACCGCCCAATGCCCGGCCGGTCATCATCGAAGACGGTGCCTTCATCGGTAGCCGCTCCATCATCACCGAGGGCGCCATCGTGGCAGAAGGAGCCGTTCTGGGCGCCAACACTACGATCACCGCCACTACTCCGATTATTGATGTCACAGTGCCGGAATCGGTGGATTACCGGGGTCGGGTTCCTCCCCGTGCCGTGGTCGTTCCCGGCACCCGGCCGCGACAATTCGCGGCCGGCACAGTTCAACTGCAGTGTGCCTACATCATCGGGCAGCGTTCCGGTTCGACGGACGACCGAACCTCGCTGAACGACGCCCTTCGGACATTCGAGGTGACCGTATGAGCGATATCGTTTCCACACTCGTAGACCTCATCGACATTCCCTCCGAGGTCGGTGATGAGGGCAGGTTGTGTACGTCCCTGGCGGAGCGGCTCATGGAGACATGGGGAATCGACGGTGTCGAGCGCTTGGGCAACAGCCTGATCGTCGGGAAACGTTCCCAGCGCCCGCTCGTTCTTCTCGTCGGGCACATCGACACGGTCCCCGGCCAGGGTCAGGGGCGAGCCGCGATCCAGGAGGGCCGGGTAGTCGGATTGGGTGCTTCCGACATGAAATCCGGGCTGGCGGTCATGGTGCACTTGCTGGAGGATCCGTCCGTTCGCCTGGGACCCTATGACGTCGTCGGCGTGTTCTACGACAGGGAGGAAGGGCCGGCCGACGAGAACGGGCTCGAGCCGGTGTTGGAGCGGGCTCCCTGGCTGTCTGACGCCGAATTCGCCGTTGTTCTCGAACCGACGGACCTCGAGTTGCAGGTGGGTTGCGTAGGCACGATCAACGCGACGGTGCGATTCGAAGGCCATTCGGCACACAGCGCCCGGCCCTGGCTGGGGGAGAACGCCATCACCAAAGCCGGATCGTGGCTGGCCGAGCTGCACGCACGACGACCGGAGAGCATCATCATCGACGGCCTCGAGTTCAAGGAAGTCTTCTCGGTCACCACCGCTTCCGGCGGTGTCGCTCGCAACATCATCCCGGCCGGTTTCGACATCAACCTCAATTACCGCTTCGCACCGAACAAGACGCTGGACGAGGCAGAAGCCAGGCTGCGGGAAGTCGCGGCTTCTGCCGACCTGATCGAGATCGTCGATCGGGCCCCTGCCGGTCCCGTGCCCGCGGGGAACCCGCATTTCGAACGGCTGGCCTCGCTGTCCGGCGCCGCCCGCACGCCGAAACAAGCCTGGACCGACGTGGCGCGTCTGGCCCAATACGGGATAGCGGCGGTCAACTACGGGCCGGGTGAAACCGCACAGGCCCATCAAGTCGCCGAGAGCGTCGCCCTCGACAACCTGCGCGTGGCATATGAGGCGCTCTTCCGGCTCCTGAGCTGACCCCCGCGACGTTCGCCGACGTCAGTCGGTGTGGTACTTGAAGGAGACCTTGACCTTGGCCCGGTAGGCAACGATCTCGCCCTGCTCGCCTATCAGCAGATCCAGATCGTCGATCTCGGCGATGCGAAGGTCTTGAAGCGACTTGGATGCGACTTCGACCGCGGCGGCAGCCGCCTTCTCCCAGGAATCCGAGCTGGTCCCCACCAGCTCGATGACTTTGTAGACGCTCTCGGACACGATCCGACTCCCTTCTGTGCGTGATGTCCATGCTGGACCGGTAACTGCTCCTTGTATAGGGCAGAAGGTCACACGTGGGCGCCCGGCAGGAAAGGTGACCCCGTCCGGCCGGCTTGGGAGATCAGCGGTCGACGGCGCTGGCGATATCGCTGTAGAGCAGCGATGTCTGGTTTCCGGCGAAGGTGACGGCCAGAATGGCGACCAAGGCAATCAGAAGGACGAGAAGCCCGTACTCAACGAGGCTTGCGCCGGACTGCAGCTTGTGCACTATGCGTAGCAATCGGAGCATGGGACTCCTCCCTCGATGCTCTCGACCTTTATCGGCGTTGATCCTTCGATTCTTGATAGGTCGGCGGGCCCAATTGAAGGGTCGATCCAAGGCCAGGGCGGTGAAGGCTCTTCCCGTCAGCCGATCGCCGATTCGTAGACATCCAGATAGTCGAGTGCGGCATGGTCCCATGAGAAATCCCGAGTCATGCCGTTGCGTTGCAGCGTCTTCCATTCTCTCTTCGACCTGCGGTGCACTCGCATCGCCCGGCGCAAGGTCTTCACTGCTTCCTCGGGGAGAAAGCTGCGGAACCCGAATCCGGTTGCCGCAGCGGGGTGCTCGTCGAGATCGATCACGGTGTCCGCAAGACCGCCGGTGAAGCGGGCAAGGGGAGGGCATCCGTACCGCATGGCGTAGAGCTGCCCTATCCCGCACGGCTCGAATTCGGACGGCATGAAATACGCATCCGCCCCGGCGTACAGCAAGCGGGAGAGCTCCTCCGAATACTCGAAGTGCCGCACGGCCCGCGGATGCCGCGTTTCCCAGCCGTCGACCATCTCATCGAGGTTGCCGTTGCCGATCAATACCAGCCGGAGCCCATCTTCAACGAGTTGGTCAAGGTCGGCGTCGATCAGGTGGAGGCCCTTTTGTTCGGTCATCCTGCCCACGTTGCCCACGAGGAACCCGTCGTCGAGTTCGGTCGTTCCGAGCAGTGCCTCTCGAGACTCCTGCCGAGCCTTGAGGTTTTTGATCGAGTAGGGAGCGGCGACGATGGGATCACTGCGCGGATCCCAGGCATCGGTATCGATGCCGTTGACGATCCCGATCACCGGATGGTCGAGCCACTTGATGACCTCGCTCAATCCGCCCGTTACGGTGGCGTCGGTGGCGATTTGGGCCGCGAAGGTCGGACTGACGGTGGTTACCCGGGATGCTCCGACGATGCCGGCTTTGAGGTAGTTGGCCCGGCCGTACCACTCGAGTGCTCCGCCCAGCATCCTGTCCTGCCAGGAAACGCCGAGTTCGTCTGCGGCATCTCCGAGAGGTCCGAGAAGCGGATACGAAGCATTGTGAATCGTCTGCACGCTCGGCACGTCGGTGAGCAGCGCGACCGGCCCGGGGTGACCGTCGTGTAGGTGAACGAGGTCGAACCCCGTTGCCAGACGACCGACCGCCACCGAAAACCGTGCCCAGCGAAACCATTCGTCTTCGTAGGCGTCCCCGGGCTTCGGCCCGTAGATGCCGGGACGGTCGAAGGCCGCGTCGTCTTCGATGAGCAACACCTCTGTCGCATCGAGCCGATGGCGGTAGGCGGGCACCGGTGCATCGGTGGCAGCGGTTCCGGTCCCGCGGAGATGCTGGTAGCGCGGAATGGCGACCACCACCTCGATGTCCCGGACGGCCACCGCCTTGGCGAGCCCGGCCACTGCTTCTCCCATCCCTCCGGTGCGCGCCAGTGGAGAGCACTCGGCTGCCGCCATGAGCACTCTCATGCGGTCTCCTCGGCCGCTTCGCCGACCTCGATCGTCATCTCGTAGCTTCCCTCGCCGCCGGTCGACCAATGGGGCCAGAGTACGACTCCTTGGAAGATGGAGGCATGGCCTGTGTCTTCTCTGGTGGTGGTGCGGATCGGTATGGAGAACACCGATCCAGGTTGGCGGAGCACGATGAGCAGGAATACCTTCAATCCCGTGTGACGCAATCGGAACCGATGTCCGGCCAGAGCGAGCGGTTGTCCGATGCTGTGCCACGGGCCTCCGTCTACCCGGATCTCGCCGGCATCCTCCCAGACGGACACCGGCACCTCCGGCCCGAACCGTCCCGGCGGGGCTCCCGTGAGCTGGTAGGCGACCCGTAATTCGCGGTCTTGGGCCGCAATCGACTTCGAGACGGTTCCGTCCAGCGCCGCCATGTCGGCCCGAACCGATCCCCTGCCCTCTCTCGTCTCTTCGATCACGTACTCCGTTTCCGGAAGGGGCCGGAGTTCCTCGTAAGAGACGGAGGCAAACGACTCAACAGTCGTGGTGGAGGGGAGAAGATGATCGATGAGCCAGCGCCGGGGGTGGCGGTCGTAGACCTGCGTCTCGGTGAGATCGAGGTGGCAGGGCTCGAACTGCCGGGCTACGACGTCGCTGATCGACCAGCGGGAGGGTTTGTCGTCGAAATAGAGAAGGCAGCCTCCTTCGGCCGGGTCGACCACCCACGATTGGTCGGGGAGCTCTACCTCGATCTCTTCCCGGCCGTCGGCGTCCCAATCGAGATGCCGCACGTAGGTCCAGGCGCGACCTCGATGGTGTTGAGCGTCGATCATCTTCTGGGCGGCGATCAGGTGACGGTTGGTTTCTGCTCGGAGGTGCGGGGAGAACAGCCCTCCAAATGCGCCATGCCAGTACGCGTCGTTACCCTGGGCCTTCAACAACTCCGCAAGTGGTTCCGGCGGCGTCTTGCTGGCTGTGACGTGGGTGGAGAGCCTCAGCATCTTTCGGTAGAGCACCGCCGCCTCTGAGAACTCGACCAGGAAGTTGGGCCACCAGCCGCCGCGCATGAATGCCTCCATGCCCATCCAATCCGTGGGCTCGCTTCCCGATCCGGGCCGGACGTTCGTCCGGGCAGTCTCGGCCGGGAGGGACCACTCGCTCATTTCGCGGTATGCCGCGGGCGGAATCGCAACCCGCCGTCGGGCCGGGTGATCATCGAGGTGTTGTTCGAACGTGGTCGTATCCAACCAGTCCGTTTCCTCAACCAGAGTGAAGAACTCGTCGAGCCAATTGCCGGGCTCATAGACGCGGGCCGAGCTCCCCGCCCACATCCCGAACTTCTCACCGTCGTCGGCGATTACGGCGAGGGTGCCCGGGTTTTGGTCGTTGCGGTCGCGCAGCATCTCCAGCACTTCCCCCGGTTCGGCGTTCGGGACCGCGTGTCGCAGGTCTTGGGCGATCGGGAAGATCGTCAACGCCTTCCCCAGGTGATCCGTGACGAAGGTTTCCGTCGCGATGGCCGGCGGATATCCGGCCAGTAGGAGGGCATAGTCATCGAGCAGTGTGTACTCCATCCCGGCCTCCCGGAGGAGCGACGGGAGGCTCGGATCCCAGACCCGTTCGGCAATCCACGCTCCTCGCGGTGTGTGATCGAAACGCTCGTACAGGAACTCCGAGAGAAGGGCGAGGTGAGCTTTGGCATCGTCCACCGGGATCGAGGGAAGGATGGGCTCGTAGAACGCGCCTCCCATCCATTCGATCTGGTTGCGGTGAGCGGTCAGGGCTTCGAGAACGTCGGGCCGCCGGTCGTCGAGCCACTCCAGGAGCGAACCCGAGTAGTGCAAGTTGACACGGATACCGGGGTGAGCGCCGAGGACCCTCAAGAAAGGGAGATAGGCCCTATCACAAGCCTCGTGGACTACTTCATCGAAGTTGCCGAGGGGCTGGTGGCAGTGGGCTGCGAATATCAGGTCCAGGATGATCTCCAAGAAGACACGGCGTAAAGCTACCGTAGGGGCTCGCGACCCGCGGGGGAGAATGGAGTTACAACAGCCGACGGGCATTACGCCGGAGGAGATCAACCAGATGGTTGAGAGACTTTCGGCGGAGTTCGGGTCGGTCTTTGCCGCGTTCGAGGTCGAACAGATGGTCGCCGCTTCGATCGGCATGCTGGAGGAGATCCGCTCCGGTCCGCTGCGCGTCGATGAGGTCGAAGGGTTCACCCGCAACCGTTTACGTGCTCAGGGCAAGATCGAAGGCACGTTGTTTGCCGGGATTCCCTCGGTCGTTTTCGTGTGCGTTCACAATGCCGGCCGCTCGCAAATGTCGGCGGGGTGGGCCCGGCACCTGGCCGGGGATCGACTGCTCATCTTTTCGGGAGGATCGGCGCCGGCGGAGACCATCAACCAGCGAGCGGTGGAAGCGATGGCCGAAATCGGAGTCGACATCGCCGGTGCCTATCCGGCTCCTTTCACCGATGAGATCGTCCGGGCTTCGGATGTGGTCGTCACGATGGGATGCGGGGACGCCTGCCCCTATTTCCCCGGCAAGCGTTACCTCGATTGGGAACTGGCCGATCCACACGGAGCCTCCCTCGACGAGGTTCGGGCGGTTCGGGATGACATAGGGCGGCGGGTCGGGCAATTGCTGGCCGAGATGGGCCTGCGCTAGAGGAGCCGCGTCGCTCTCGCTATCGTCACGGGGCGATGAGCAAGAACCACCGGTCGGCTCGGCTTGTTCGCATCCTCACCGCCAATCTGTATGCGGATCGCCTCCACCTGGGGGCCTTTCGGGATCTGCTGGAGGATCTGCAGCCTGATGTGGCCGCGGTGCAGGAATTGAGTTACCCGGCGGCGGAGGTGCTGGGCGGATTCTTGCCTCACGGTGTGCTCGCTCCGGAGGCGGGCTACAGCGGGAGGGGACTGGCTCTGACGGCACCCGCCCGGACGGAAACGCTGCCGATGGCCCATCGAGACGGGTTGATCGCATTACTCGACCCTCCGATATGGCCGGCCTCGCTGGAGATCGTCAACGTGCACATGGCCAACCCGATCATGTGGCCCCCTTGGCGGTCTTTGCGAATGCGGAGCCGACAACTCGAGGCGCTCAAAAGGCACATTTCCCGACCCCGAACGAGGATCGTGGCAGGGGACTTCAACGCCTCGCCGGTCTGGCCGGCGTACCGGCACCTGGCGGCCCGGCTCGATGATGTAGCCGTGCTGGCGGCAAGGAAGCGGGGCGAGCGTCCTTCTCCAACCTGGGGCCCGATCCAGCGGGGGCCGCGGGTACTGCGCATCGACCACGTGTTCGTCGAA
Source organism: Acidimicrobiia bacterium UBA4744 (assembly GCA_002403855.1). Classification (GTDB taxonomy): domain Bacteria; phylum Actinomycetota; class Acidimicrobiia; order Spongiisociales; family UBA4744; genus UBA4744. The sequence goes on along the minus strand of DHIO01000018.1, from coordinate 13,253 downwards.
GGTCTCCTGCCGCTCGATGCCCGGGTGGTAGCGATTCCCGGTTCGGACCACCGCGGGTTGCTGGTGGACGTGGGAGTGGGTTGACTGCGCTCAGTTGGGTGGGTCGAGCTTGGTGTGCCGACCGGCACGGCTCCTACCCCTCCTTCTTTCTACCCGAGGTCGCTCCGAAGAAGGCGACCACTGCTGCCACCGGTAGGGCATAGAGGAGCAAACGCGGCCGCACGACCAGAACGAGGGCGAGAACTCCGAGTCCATACAGCAACCAGCGGGGTGCCCGCCGGATGTTGGGAAGGGCCATCCAGATGGCGCCGAGCACCAGCCCGGACCGGACACCGACCGCGCCCGGGTAGGGGTCCCCATTGACCGGCCGCACCATGAGGATGGCTCCGGCGACGATCAAGGTGATTGAGATGATTCCGAGCGTGGGACGGTGCACCGGTAGGGATTATGCCGCCCGGAACGACAAAAAGGGACCGCAAGGGCACGCTGGTTCGTTTGGGCCATACCTACAATCCGGAGCATGGCTATCGACATCGACATCGCCTATGTGGCGCGTCTCGCCCGAATCGAGCTGTCGGATGAAGAACTCGAGCACTACGGCGCGCAGTTGGAGGGGATCCTCGAACATGCCGCCCTCGTTCAGCAGCTTCCCACTCAGGGGGTCGAACCGACGTCCCATCCTCTGCCGATGGTCAACTCGTTCCGCCCGGATGAGGTGACTCCCCCTTTGGACCGGGAGACGGCTTTGTCCCAGGCCCCGCAAGCAGACGGTGGACACTTCCGGGTACCGCCGACATTGGAGGAGGAGTGAGTTCGCCGGTCGATCTCACGCTGGCCGGGGCGGCCGCGGCTCTCCGCGACGGACAACTCAGCGCCCGGGAACTGCTCGAGGCGACGCTGGACCGTGCCGTGCTGACGGAAGCAGAGCTCCATGCCTATTTGACGATCGATCACCAGGGCGCTCGTGCCGCTGCGGCGGCGGCAGACGAAGCTATCGCCCGGGGGGACCACACCGGACCCCTGCACGGTATCCCGGTTGCCGTCAAGGACAACATGGTCACCGCCGGCTTGGAGACCACGGCCGGATCCCAGATCCTTGCCGGATACGTGCCGCCCTACGATGCCACCGCGGTAGCCGCCCTGCGATCCGCTGGAGCCGTGATCGTCGGCAAGTCCAACCTGGACGAGTTTGCCATGGGATCGTCCACCGAGAACTCCGGTTACGGACCCTCGGCAAACCCCTGGGACACAGGGAGGGTGCCGGGAGGCTCGTCCGGAGGCTCGGCGGCGGCCGTGGCGGCCGGTTCTGCACAGGTAGCACTGGGTTCCGACACCGGTGGCTCGATCCGCCAACCGGCATCGCTGTGCGGGTTGGTCGGCATGAAACCGACCTACGGGTTGGTATCGCGCTACGGCCTGATTGCCTTTGCCTCCAGTCTCGATCAGATCGGACCGATCGCTCGAACCGTCGAAGATGCTGTTACCACGCTGGAGGTCATCGCCGGCCACGATCCTCTGGACGCCACCTCGTATCGTGGTGCGTATCCCGACTACCGGTCGTCTCTGGGACGAGGCGTCGACGGAGTACGAATCGGAGTTGTGTCCGAGCTCGCCGGCGAGGGCATCCATCCCGACGTGCTGTCGGCGTTCCGCTCCGCTGTCGACGCTCTCGCCGACACCGGAGCAATCATCAGCGAGGTCTCGCTCCCTTCGATGGAGTATGCCCTGTCGGCCTACTACCTGATCGCTCCGGCCGAATGCTCGGCCAATCTGGCCCGTTTCGACGGCGTCCGTTACGGGTTGAGGGTCGATGGAGCCACCGTGGAAGAGATGACGGCCCGAACCAGAGCCGAAGGGTTCGGTCCGGAAGTAGCCAGGCGTGTGCTGCTGGGAACTTATGCCCTCTCGGCCGGCTACTACGAAGCCTTCTACGGGCAAGCGCAGAAGGTCAGGACCCTGGTCATCCAGGATTTCACAAGGGCCTACGCGCATGTCGACGTGCTGGTGTCGCCGACCAGCCCGATGACGGCTTTTGAATTCGGCTCCCGAACTGCGGATCCGTTGTCCATGTATCTCGTCGACGTCTGCACGATCCCTTCGAATCTGGCCGGTGGCCCCGGCATCTCGGTTCCGATCGATCTCGACACTTCAAATCTGCCGATCGGGTTTCAGGTGATGGCGCCGCCACTAGGAGAGGAGACTCTCTTCCGGGTGGCGGCCGAGGTCGAGCGAGTGACCGCTTGGAACGACCGCCGCCCGCCGCTGGTAGAGGCCCGATCGTGAAGTACGAATCCGTCATCGGTATCGAGACCCACGTGGAGTTGGCCACCGACTCCAAAATGTTCTGCGGTTGCCCGGTCCGCTTCGGTGCGGATCCCAACACCAACGTATGTCCGGTCTGTCTCGGGCTGCCGGGCGCCCTGCCGGTCACGAACGAAAAAGCAATCGAGTGGATCGTGGCGATCGGACTGGCGCTCGAATGCGACATAGCTCATCGTTCTCAGTTCCACCGCAAGAACTACTTCTATGCAGATCAACCGAAGAACTATCAGATCTCCCAGTACGACGTTCCCGTCTGCTCGGGAGGAGCGCTCGAGATCGAGACCGGCGGCCGGCCCACCCGGGTCCGGATCAACCGGGTTCACATGGAGGAAGACACCGGCAAGATGATCCACGTCGGTGGTGGCGGCCGGATCAAGGACGCGGACCACTCGCTGGTCGACTTCAACCGGGCCGGAGTACCCCTGGTGGAGATCGTCACCGAACCCGACCTATCCACCCCCCAGCAAGCCCGGGCATTTGCCCAGGAGCTGCATTCCATCGTGCTGACGTTGGGCGTGTCCGACGCCAAACTCGAGGAGGGCAGCATGCGGTTCGACGCCAACGTCTCCCTACGTCCTTCCGGCAGCGAGGATCTCGGCACCAAAGTCGAAGTGAAGAACATGAACTCATTCAGGTCGCTCGAGCGCGCCCTGACCTACGAGATCGAGCGCCAGACGGCGGTCCTAGCCGCCGGAGATCGCATCATCCAGGAGACGCGCCATTGGGACGAGGGAGCCGGCGTCACCGAAGGAATGCGATCCAAGGAAGAAAGCTCCGACTACCGGTATTTCCCCGAACCTGATCTCGTTCCGGTTGAAGTCGACGAGACCTGGAGGGAAGACATCAGAAGACGAATCCCCGAGCTTCCCGCCGCCCGCCGCGTCCGCTACGCAGCTCAGGGCCTCGATCCGGACTCCATCGCCGTGCTCTCCGGGGGTGGCTCGGCGTTGACGGGGTTGTTCGAAGACGCAGTGGCAGCGGGGGCCGATCCCAAGGTCATTGCCAATTGGCTGCTGGGGGAGGTCACCGCCTATCTCCGGCGTGAAACAGTCGATCTATCCGAGACCGCCCTGACCGGCGAACACCTTCGAGATCTCGAACGGTTGTACGCCGCCGGCGACCTCTCCTCCACGGCCGCCAAACAGGTGCTGGCAGGCGTCCTGGCCGGGGAAGGCAATCCGGGTGAGGTGGCCGAGGCCCGGGACCTCATTCAGATCTCCGATGCCGGTGCTCTGTCGGCCCAGATCGACCAGGTGCTCGCGGATCATCCCGAGGAGTATCAACGCCTGCGCGATGGAGATGCCAAGGTCATCGGTTACCTGGTCGGGCAGGTCATGAGGATCACCGGCGGCAAAGCCGATCCGAAGGTTGTGTCGGGGCTTCTGCAGGAGAAGGCTGAGGCTTGATGCGCCCGATCGTGTTCGACTGCGACGGCGTTCTGGTGGATTCGGAGCAGTTGGCCTGGGATGCGTGGCGCCGGATTCTGGCCCGGTACGGCATAACGTTGACCTCAGACGACATTGCCCTTCTGACCGGGCGCACCGATCGGGACGCCCATGACCACTTTGCTCGCCGAGCGGAATTGCCGGACCACGCCAGTTTCTGGGCCGAGTTGTCGGACATCACCTTCCGGTCGTTCGACCGGCATTTGCTGGCGTTCGAGGACGCTGCCGACACGCTGGATGCGCTCATGATGCGCGGCGCCGTTATGGCGGTGGCTTCTTCCAGTCCCCGAGAGAGACTGGACCGATCGCTGGCCGCCACCGGGCTGGGGGAGTATTTCGAGTTCGTCGTCGGTGGGGACGAGGTCGCCTTCGGCAAACCGGCACCCGATCTCTTCCTGGCGGCGGCCGCCGGTCTGGCCGTAGAACCGGAATCTTGTCTGGCGGTGGAAGACACCCCGGCCGGAATTGTCGCCGCGCGGGCGGCCGGGATGACGGTGATTGCCGTCGAGCGCGGGCAGTATCAACGGGAAGAATTGAGTGCGGCGGATCTGGTGGTTCCGCGTCTGACGCCCGCTCCGTTCCTGGGGTCCTCAACGCCCTGACCCGTCACCACTAGGCTCTCGGCATGGAACAAGTGCCGCTTTTCATTGGAATCGCCACTGCAGTGCTGGTGGGATGGTGGCTTTTCAAGAAGCTGTTCAAGCTGGCCCTCTATGCAGGCATCATCGGAGTGATCGCATGGTTCTGGTACTTCCAGATCCGTTGACCCCGGCCCCGCGGTCCGGGAGAGCCGGCTCCCCGTCGGGATGCCGCCGCTCACCGCCGAATGGTGCGCTCGACGTGTAGCGTCTCAGCCAGTAGGACAGAAGGAGCTCATGTGAAATCGATCAGCACCGTCCTGTGGTTCCTGATCCTCAGCAGCATCGTGACGGGATGGGTGGCCGTGATCTTCGCCTTCAACTCCGAGACCGAGGCAATAGCCGGTGCGGTGAGCCTGGTCGCGGCGGCGCTCGCCTTCGGACTGCCTACCCTGGCCATCTTCAATTCGTTGAAGAAGTAACCCGGCATTCACTTCCTCAAGCCCGGGCCACCCGCCGCTCGGCCATGCCGTTGAGGATCTCCAGGACGATTCGATTGGCCAAGAAGGCCGTCACCTGGCCGGGACCGTCGTAGGGCGGCGCCACTTCGACGACATCGGCGCCGACTACCGGCAGGTCGCGTGCGAGCCGGCGCACGGTGTCGAGGATCTGGCGGGATGTCAACCCTCCCGGTTCCGGCGTGCCGGTGCCCGGGGCATATCCCGGATCGACAACGTCGATGTCGATCGACAGAAACACGCCGTCCGCGTCGACGGCAGAATGCTCCACTGCTTCGTCGACGATCGCCGATAGTCCTTGTTCGGTGATGTCCCCCATGGTGAAGAACCGCATACCCTGCTCACGCATCCAGGCGACGGTTTCCGGATCCGGCCAGTATCCCCGCAGGCCGATCTGAACGAAACGGTGTCCGGGTACGGCCCCGGATTCGATCAAACGCCGCATCGGAGTTCCGTGTCCGTAGAGCTGCCCGTACTGGGTGGCGCCGGTGTCGGCGTGAGCGTCGAAGTGAATCAGCGCCACGTTTCCGAATCCCGCCACTCTGGCGACGCCGGTTGCGTCGGCGTAGGTGACGGTGTGATCACCGCCGAGGACGATGGGGACGGACCCTGCTGCGGCGACGGTTTCGACCGCCGCGGCGATGCGATCGAGGCTCTTCTCTACCGCTCCGGGGATCACGAGGACGTCGCCGGCGTCCACTACGTTCAGTTCACCCAAGGGATCGATCCCGGTCGGCAGGTGAGGCCGGCAGCCGTCGAACCCGAGGTAGTCCGCCTCACGGATGGCTTTGGGGCCGAAGCGGGCGCCGGCCCGATAGGACGTGCCCCAGTCGAAGGGAGCCCCCAGGATGACCACCCCGGCCTCACCGATCGCTGACAGCGACCGGGCGGGAACCCCGGCAAACGACCCCCTTGCGGCGAAGGCGAGATGGGCGGAGGTCTCAAACGGCGTGCCCATCGTCGGGTCCCCTACGGGACCATCAGCACCGGACACGGTGCATAGTGAGCCAGCCGGTCCGCAACCGACCCCATGACGAACCGCTCGATGAGCCCGGCGCCTCGCCTGCCGATTACGAGCAGATCTCCATCGACCTCAGAGCAGAAACCAATGATGGTGGCAGCCGGGTCCCCGAGCTCCTCGACGGTCTGCACGTCGATCCCCTCAGTGTCCAGGTCCTTGACGGTGAGGTCGAGAACGCTGTGCTGCGCCTCGTCGAGTGCTTTGGCGAGGGCCGTAGCCGTAGGGGGCGCTCCGCCGATTCCCCACCAGCCTTCGGGTGGACGAACCACAGTGATGATGAAGAGCTTCGAGTCGTTCTTCTGGGAGATGCTGGCAGCCACATGGGCGGCTCGCAGACTCCCATCTGACCCGTCGGTAGCGGCGATCACGACATCTGGCGACCATCCCGGCCATTCCATGGTGCTCCTCCTGGTCGTTTCTCACATCCACTCTATGCGGGTGTCCCTGCAGATGGTGAGTGTCGGCTTTTTGCGTGGTGGCTTCGAAGCGCAACAATGGCCGCTGCTCAGGAGGCAACCATGAGACCCAGAGTCGTAATCGCCGAAACAATCGCCCAAGCCGGCATCGAGGCTTTGGAGACGCATTGTTATGTCGAGGACGCGGTGGGTCTCGCTCGCCCAGCGCTGACCGAATTGCTGCACGATGCGCAAGCCTTGATCGTCCGGTCGGCGACCGAGGTCGATGCGGCCCTGATCGGCACCGCTCCCCACCTCAGAGTGATCGGTCGGGCGGGGATCGGGGTCGACAACATCGACATCACGGCTGCTACCAGCGCGGGGATCGTGGTGGTCAACGCACCACAAGCGAACGTCATCTCTGCAGCCGAACACACCATGGCCTTGCTGTTGGGCCAGGCACGCAATCTTCCCCGCGCCGACGGAGTGTTGAGATCCGGCGTGTGGGACCGGAAGTCATTTCAGGGAGTGGAGCTGTACGGCAGAACCCTGGGCGTCATTGGGCTCGGACGAATCGGCTCGCTGGTCGCCGAGCGTGCCCTGTCCTTTGGAATGCAGGTCATCGCTCACGACCCCTATGTGGGCGTCGAGCGCGCCCGAGGACTCCAAGTCGAACTGGCGGATGGCCTCGACGAGCTCTATGCCGAGGCGGATTTCATCACTCTCCATCTGCCGCTCACGGCCGAGACGGCCGGCATGATCAACGCCGAGACGTTCGACAAGATGCGGCCGGGAGTGCGGATCGTCAACACATCACGAGGCGGCATCATCGATGAGGACGCTCTGGTTGAGGCCATTCGGTCGGGTCGAGTGGCGGGCGCGGCTCTCGATGTCTTTGCCACCGAGCCCGTCACGGATAGTCCGCTGTTCGACCTGTCGGAGGTGGTGGTCACGCCCCATCTGGGCGCTTCGACCCGCGAGGCACAGGACAAGGCCGGCATCGACGTTGCCGAGGCAGTGGCGGCCGCGCTGGGCGGAGAGCTGGTGCAATCGGCAGTGAACGTCGACCTCGGATCGGACGTAATGGACGAGGTCCGGCCTTTCCTACCCCTCGCCGAGCACCTGGGCAGGGTGTTCGTCGGCGTGGCGAGAGGCCTGCCGGACCGGTTGAGTGTTCGCGCGGAGGGCCGGATCGGCGAGTACCCCATAGGCCCTCTTCGCTTGGCGGTGCTGAAGGGGGCCCTCTCGGCGGTCAGTTCGGCGACCGTGTCCTACGTCAACGCCTCGGCTCTGGCCGAGCGGCACGGCATTGCCATCACCGAGGAATCCTCGACCGAGTCCACCGAGTACGTGTCGCTCGTCCGGCTCGACGGCACCGTGGGTGGCCGGGAGGTTTCGCTGGCCGGCACCATCGGCCGTCGGGCGCCGATGCTGGTTGAGATCTTCGGCTATGAAGTCGACCTACCGCTCTCTCAGTACATGCTCATCGTCACCAACGCCGATGTGCCGGGTTTGATCGGTCGAGTTGCATCGTTCTTGGGAGCGCACGACATCAACATCGCCAACATGGTGGTGGGAAGGTCGTCCATCACCGGCGCGGCGCAAATGATGGGGATCGACATCGACCAACCGCTTACTCCGGACATGGTCGAAGCGGTGCGGGAGCTCGAGGGTGTCGAGGAAGCCCAATTCGTGAAGCTCCCGCTCGTGTAGCCAATACCTGCAACCTGCGACCTTTCAGATCAGCGCTTTGAATCCCCATCCGGCGGCGAGAGCCCACAACCCGGCCACCAGATCGTCGGCCGTGATACCCACCGCTCCGCCCAGTCGTTCGGCGGCGGAGATCCCCGGAAACTTCTTGGAGATATCGGCGATTCGAAAGACGACGAACGCCACCGCCGCCGCCCATCCGCTCAGTCCGATGACGGCCAGGAAGGTGCCGGCCGCCTCGTCTATGACCACCCAAGGGGGATCGGCGCCGTCGGCGGCGAACCGACGGGTCGACCACAGGGAGGCTCCTGTCGCGAGAACAGCGCCGGCCGCTTGGGCCCACCAGCCCAGGAGCCCGAGGGCCAGAGCCGGCAGGAGAGCGAAGGCAGCAGCAACCGTTCCGGAACCGGCGTCGGACCCGCGCAGCCGACCCAGCAACAATCCGGTGCCAAACCAGGATGCGACGACACGATCCACTCCGGCGAGGTTAGTGCTGCGGGGAGGCGTGTCCGTTGTCTCCGGCCCATCAGATCACCACCCGACGCATCATCCACTCAGACGTTCGACGTCCGATCGAGCAAGCCCAGCAGCTGTTCATGGTGCTGAAGAAATCCGAGGTAGAGGCGGAGTTCCTGCGTGTTCCCGGGGAGGGGCACGAGTCATCGAGGTCCGGAAAGACACCGGCATAGGCCGGAACGATTCGAGGCGGTGCCCGATTCGCATCAACGGCATCTGGCCAGCGACCCCACAGACCTGCCAAGATAGAGGCTCATGGAAGCATCTCGTGTCATCTGGGTGGACGGCGAATTCGTACCCTGGGACGAAGCAACTGTGCACGTGCTCGCTCACGGCCTGCACTATGGAGCGGGAGTGTTCGAAGGTATTCGTGCCTATGAGACTCCCACCGGCACCGCCGTATTCCGGTTGACGGAACACATGGAGCGTCTGCACAGATCGGCCAAGGCATATGGGATTCCGCTGCGGTTCGGCGTAGATGAGCTGGTGAAGGCGAGCCGCCGACTGCTCGCAGAGAACGAACTCGAGTCCGGGTACCTGCGCCCCTTGGCGTTCTACGGGCTCGGCTCGATAGGTCTCAACCCGGCCGGCGCCGAAGTTCACGTGGTAATTGCCGCCTGGCGGTGGGGTGCGTATCTGGGTGAAGAAGGCCTCGAGAACGGGATCCGAACGCACGTGTCGTCGTGGCGTCGCATAGATCAGGGGATGCTCAACCCGAACGCCAAGGGAACGGGCGGTTACCTCAACTCGATTCTCGCCAAACAAGAAGCCGTCAAGAACCACTACGACGAGGCGATTCTCCTCAACGCCGAGGGATTTGTCTCTGAGGGAAGTGGAGAGAATGTCTTCGTAGTGAGCAACGGAGTGGTGACCACTCCTCCCGTCACCGCCGGCATCCTCGAGGGCATTACCCGCGACTCCGTCATAGCCTTGTTGCGGGACGGCGGTCACGAGGTGCGCGAAGCCAACGTCACGCGATCCGACCTTTACTACGCCGACGAGGTCTTCTTCACGGGCACCGCCGCCGAAGTCACACCGGTTCGAGAGGTCGACGACCGTCCGGTGGGCGAAGGCCGGCCGGGACCGCTGACCCGCAAGGCGCAGGATCTGTTCCACAAAGCCGTGACCGGGCGGCTCGAGGCTTATCGCCACTGGCTCGACTACGTATAGAAGGAACCGCCAAGAACCATGGGTCAGCAGCCAAACATCGAACTGGACGCGAGCGATCTTCCCGGTTTGGTACTGGAACCGGGAGCCGCCCGACGCAGCGGGAGCAGGCGTCCCGGAGAGGTCACGCATCCCGATGAGGCCGTTTCGGGGGGCGCTTTTGGGCGCCCTGGGCCCGACGCCGGATGGGTTTTGCGGCTCGTCAGAGAAGCGGAATTCGATCGTTCTGATGGGGACCTGGAGGCGGTGGTCGCAACCGTCGCCGCCGCCCGCGCCTCCCTGAGTGGGCGAGGTCCGACTCCCGTCGACGTTGAGGTAGCCCTCATCCTGCTCGGCCTGCGTCCGGCGGGCATACCCCAGGACGTCGAGCAACGGCTCGTCTCGGCCCGGGCGAAATGGTTGCGGAAGGCGGCCCATGAGCGGGTCAAGGGGCAATCATTCCTGTCCCAGCTCTCGCCGGGCCTGCTGGCCGCCGACCCCGACCATGTCCGCCATCTTCTCAACGTGGCGGGCTTGACCGCGGCTACCTGATGGGCGACTTCGAGTTCCTGACCGGACGGGTGATCCCGGTACCCAACCGGGAAGCCCTGTCCGGTTTGCCGACTCAACACGTGCCCTGGTGCTTTGGATGTGGCGCAGAAAACGAACACGGCCTCGGAGTCGCCCCCTGTTACGACGGTGACAAGGTGATCGGGGAGCTGGACTTCGCCCAGCGTTTCCAGGGAGGCCCGGGGGTCGTCCACGGGGGGGCGGTGGCCGCGTTTTTCGACGACCTGATGGGATTTGTCATGATCGCCCATCAGCGTCCGGCGGTGACGGCCAGGCTCGAGATGAACTACCTGCGGCCCATCGCTCTTGGTTTGAGGTTGCGCGCTGAAGCCTGGCTGGCCGCCCGGGAAGGGCGGAAGATGTGGGCCGAGGCAGTCGGCTTCGGGGATGAGGGAACGCGGTACGTTGAGGCGCGGGCTCTCTTCATCCCGATCGGCGCGGATCATTTCGCCGAGGCGTCACCGCACGTCGATCCCGTCCACCTGAAGAGAGTCGTTCGGTTCGACAGCCACGAGTACCACCCATGAAGATCGTTCGCATCCGCACCGAAGAAGGAATCACCTACGGAGGGGCAGAACCGGAGGGCATCAGGGTGTACCAGGGTTCGCCGCTGGTGGCCTGGGAGCCGACCGACGTGGTGGTTCCCTTCGAGCAAGCGCACCTGCTGGCCCCGGTGTTCCCCACCAAGGTGGTGGCGGTCGGCAGAAACTATGCCGAGCATGCCGAGGAGATGGGGTCGGATTTTCCCGAAAGACCCATCCTTTTCATCAAACCGGCCACGGCGGTCATCGGTCCGGGGATGCCGGTCGTGTACCCCCCCGACTCGGAGAACGTTCATCACGAAGCCGAGTTGGCGGTGGTCCTTGGGGCCGTCGCTCGCAACATCAACGCGGAAGACGTGCAGAGCGTCATTCTCGGTTACACGGCCGCCAACGATGTAACCGCCCGCGATCTGCAACGGATGGACGGGCAGTGGACTCGGGGCAAGGGATTCGACACGTTCTGCCCGCTCGGACCGGCCGTCGAAACCGAACTCGACCCGTTGGAGGGTCTCCGCATCGAGTGCCGCGTCAACGGAGAGCTGCGTCAGTCGGGATCCACGGCCGATATGGTGTTCGGCATAGCAGAGCTGATCGAGTTCATCACCCGGGTCATGACCCTCTTGCCCGGCGACGTGGTCCTGACCGGAACCCCTTCCGGGGTCGGTCCGGTCGTGCCCGGTGATCGAATGGAGGTTGAGATCGAAGGCATCGGCGTCTTGGTCAATCCGGTGGGTCGACTGTGAACGTCCGTATGCGCATCGCTCCTTCGCCGACCGGGTATCTGCACGTCGGCAACGCTCGAGCAGCGTTGTTCAATTGGCTGTACGCCCGGCACACCGGCGGGACCTTCATCCTGCGCATCGATGACACCGACCTGGCCCGTTCCGAACCGGAATACGAGGACGACGTGCTGGTCGGTCTGCGCTGGTTGGGTCTCGACTGGGATGAAGGCGTTGAAGCCGGCGGGCCGCACGGTACCTACCGGCAAAGCGATCGTCTCGATCGGTACCGGGAAGTGGCCGAGCGCCTGCTGGCGACGGGGGCGGCGTATCTCTGCTTCTGCACGCCGGAGGAGCTGGACGAACGGCGCAAAAAGGCGCAGGCTCAGGGCCGCCCACCGGGTTACGACGGACGTTGTCGTCTCCTTGATCCGGTCGAAGCCGGTCGGCGAGCTGCGGAAGGTGAGCCGGCGGTCATCCGTCTGGCCGTGGCCCGGCCCGGCATGACTACGTTCGTCGATGTGGTCCGCGATGAGGTCAGCTTCGACCATGAGGCGGTCGACGACTTCGTGTTGGTCCGGTCGGACGGTTCGCCGACCTATCACTTGGCGTCGACCGTCGACGATGTCGATTACGAGATCACTCATGTCGCCCGCGGTGAGGATTTGCTGTCGTCCACCCCCAAGCACATCCTGATTGCCCGGGCGATGGGCGCATCGGTGCCTACCTACGCCCACCTCCCTCTGCTCTTCGGGCCCGACGGACGAAAGCTGTCCAAACGGCACGGTGATGTGTCGTTGAAGGCCTATCGTGAAGGTGGCTACCTTCCCGAAGCGATGTTCAACTACATGAGCTTGCTCGGGTGGTCCTTCGAAGCCGAGACGACAGTCTTCACGAAAGAGCAAGCGATCGAACGTTTCGACCTTGCAGCAGTTTCGAAGAACGCCGCGGTGTTCGATCCGGAGAAGCTCGAGTGGATGAACGGGGTCTACATCCGAGGTCTGGATCCGATCGAGTTCATAGATCGCGCCATCCCGTTCGTCGAGGACGAGTTGGGCCGGGAGCTGTCCGGGGTAGAGCGGGAGCAGCTCTCGGCGCTGGGCCCGCTGGTCCAAGAACGGGTCAAGTTGCTGACCGAGGTGCCGGGCATGATGAGCTTCGTGTTTGCCACGGCCCTCACCTACGACGAGAGGTCCTGGCGCAAAGTAATGGAGATCGATACGACACCCGGCACCCTCGACGCAGCCCTCGATCGGCTTGCGATCGTGGGGGACTGGAAGGCAGCGGCCATCGAGCGGGAGCTGCGAGCGATGTTGGATGAGCTCGGCTTGAGCGCCCGGAAGGGTCTGCAGCCCATCCGGGTGGCTGCCACCGGCTCCACCGTCAGCCCACCCCTTTTCGAGACCCTCGAGGTTCTGGGTCGTGAAGTCACCCTCGACCGCCTCCGATCGGCCCGCGCCAGGCTGTAGCCCCATCCTGGTTCCGGCGTGATTTTCCTGCGCCATGCGCTGGTTTCTCACGCAAGTTCGGGGAAGGAAGGCGCTGCGCTACCATGCCGTCCGGTCCTGGCCCCGTCGTCCAGCGGCCTAGGACGCCGGCCTTTCAAGCCGGTAACGCGGGTTCGAATCCCGTCGGGGCTACCAGGCGAAACTCCTTTCCACCAGGGGGATTGCGCGCCTCTAGGTCGGTCGGTTGCTTGGCTTGGGCCACGAACGGATTGCTCTGGAACTCACGGATTTGGCGATTGGCGTTGTGTTCTTTCGGTTGATAC